>JBDTUZ010000054.1:0-38490 GCA_040007435.1 Ginsengibacter sp.
CTGCTGATGTTTCTAAAATTTTGCTATACCATACTCTTGGAGCAAAAGTATTGGCCGCACAGGTTCCTGCCGGGCCCAATGCCGCAGTAGCGACTGCAGGTGGAGATAGCATCTTCCTTACCAGTAACGCCAATGGCGTTTTTGTAAATGGAATAAAAGTGACCCAGGCCGATGTAGCTGCTACAAATGGTGTGATACACGTTATTGGAAGTGTATTAATGCCTCCAGCCGGAAATATTGTAGAAATTGCCCAGGCAGATACAACTTTTTCCCTACTTGTAGCAGCAGTATTGAGAGCCAGCCAGGGTAGTACTAATGTGGCCCAGGTGTTGACAGGTGCAGGCCCTTTTACAGTTTTCGCGCCAACTAATAATGCATTCAGGGCTGCGGGTTTTCCGGATGCTGCATCCATACAAGCGGCAGAACCGGATGTGCTGACAAGCATTCTTACGTATCATGTTATTGGTGCAAGGGTCTTCTCATCCGATCTTTCTGATGGGCTTCAACCGACAACAGTTAATGGCGGAAAAGTAACTATCGGGCTTACTGCGGGCGCAACGGTTAAGGGAAACGCTAATACTACTGCATCTAATATTATTGCTACTAATATTGTTGCCACAAATGGTGTCATCCATGTAATTGACCAGGTTTTATTGCCATAGCTCAGCTTTAAAAAATTATCCTAAAGAAAACTACCTTTCAAAAAGGCATCCCTTATATATTGAAAGGCATAATAAAATGCAGAATATGCAAATGATTATGTCCTATATAAGGGATGCTTTCGTAGAAGGATATTGCCCTTAATTTTAATCTAATACTTCTATTTGCAATCTTAAATTAACTTGAAAAGAATTAAGTGAAGGCGGTAAATATTCTACCGCCTTTTAATTGACCATCATTATTAAAACCAGATTCAACCTTAATAGCCTGCATTTTGCTGATCGCGAATATTTGGATTAGCATCTAACTCTACTTGTGGGATAGGAAATATTCTGTGAAAATCGTTAACTGGCAATGTAAGTGGCACGTTACCGGCATAATTACCTGCGAGGTTAACTCTTACCACGTCCAGGTTATTTCTAACGAGGTCCCAATACCGTTGCCCTTCGAACGCTAGTTCCTTCCGGCGCTCCAGCAAAATATCATCAAGAACAGCCGCACCTGTTGAAGAATATCCCGCAAAAGTTGCATCCCGCTCTTCAGCAACTGCATTTAAATAAGTTAGCGCTTTGGCCTCATCATTCATGTGGTAGGCGGCCTCGGAGGCGATTAAATATATTTCTGACATTCTCAAAACCGGGGTCTCATCTTTATCAGGTGATCCGGCATTAGGATATTTATTTACAACTTTCGAATTAGGCCCGCGAACAGAGCTTCCAACAACAATAAGATCCCTGCGAACATCGGTGCTGCTGTACAAATTGTATAATGATTCAGCAGCAAGTGCATCTCCGTAACCGTTTTGGTCATAGAAATAGGCAAGAGATGAATTCGCAATAGTACTGTTAGCATCAAATACAACATCAAAAAGCGATTCGACTCCATCATTACGATCCGTGTTGTTATCCCAATATGATAAAACGTCGCTCAACTCAAGCAACGTGTAGCCGCTATTATTGATAACGTCTTCCGCTGCGGCAAGTGCCTTATCCCATTCCCCCTTAAAGAGGTATATTTTTGCCAGCAGCCCTTTCGCAGCATATTTGGTAAAGAATCCTGAAGATTTATCTTCCGTCATAAGAGTTGCTGCTTCGGCAAGATCTTTCTCAATTTGTCCATATACTTCAACCGTTGTATTTCGTGTTGGCTTTACAGTTGGGTCATATTCAAGTATGATGGGCACGCCAAGGCCGTTTGGATCTGTTGTATAAGCTTTGGCAAAATGCTTTACCAATTCGAAGTACATTAACGCCCGGATTGCCTGGGCTTCTCCACGAAGCTGATCAATTTGAGTTGTGCCGCTAAGTGTACTGTTTATAACATTGTTTGCCCTCAAGATAGTGGTATACGCGGATTGCCACACACCTTGTGCATTGCCATTCGCAATTGTATAATTGATCTGAAAAAAATCCAGGTAACGGTTGCTGTTAGTACTACTTATGATTACGTTATCTGCAACAAGGTCTCCATAAAGAGGCAAAGTACGGCCATACAAGTTTACACTTTCCAGTGCGTTATAGGCGCCGCTTACTGCAGCCTGCATGTCAGAAACATTTGAGATAGCTACATCAGCAGACACTTTATCATAAGGCCTCAGGTTTAAAAAATCCTTTTTACAGGAACTGAATAAAAAAGCATTAGCAAAGCAACTTACAATTATGATAATATTTAATTTATTTTTTGATTTCATGATGAAATAAATTTAGAATGAATGGAAAATTTCTCACAACTGGATGTTGATTCCTGCAGTATAAGATCTCGCATTAAAAAATTGCAGGTCACTGGTACCGTTAATCTGTTCCTCAGGATCAATAGTTATGTTTTTATCAAAAGCTTTTGTCCAAAGATTGGTGCCCCTCAGGTAAAAATTTAATTTGGTAAGGCCAATTTTCTTGACCACATTATCAGGTAAATTAAAGCCAAGTGTAAGGTTGCGAAGCCTTATATAGTCTCCTTTATAGAAATACCTGCTTGAGGTGGTGTTGGAATTAGTAGCGTTTGAATTATCATAGCGGGGTACCTGGGTAATATCTCCCGGCTTTTGCCAGCGCTGCAATGCCTTACGATTGTGGTTTAAATATGCAAAGGCGCCGTCGCCTGTATATAAAAAGCCCCATTGGTCATAAATATAATTTCCATATTGATAATTAAACTGCGCATCCAATGAAATGAATTTATATGCTAACGAAGTACTTACGCTTCCAAATCCTTTTGGTGAAGCGCTGCCGATAATAGCGCGGTTTGCCTTACTAAAATCACTTGTAGTTTCCTTTTTAGTTTCATCAACATACCAGAGGGGATCGCCTGTTTGAGGATCTGCTCCTGCCCAAAGACGGGTGAAGATTGATTGCACATCCTCGCCAATTCTTATGAGATAGGGTAATGTTCTTATTTCTGTTTGCCCTTCGCGCAGGCGTGTCACTTTATTTTTGTTCCAGCTTCCGATCAAAGAAATGCTCCAGGTAAAATTTCTTGTTTTTACGGGTGTTGCATTCAATGTTAATTCTATGCCTTTATTTTCCATCGCTCCAATATTGTTATTGAAGGAGGGGAATCCACTTGTGCTTGAGAGCGGTTCGTTCAATAAGAGATGATCGGTTATGCGCTTATAATAATCCGCCTCTATTGAAATCCTATTGTCAAACAAACCTACTTCAAGCCCGATATCCAGCGGCTTATTTTGTTCCCATGTAAGATTGAAATTACCTACATTATCAGGCTGAGCTGCCGGCAAGCCATTGTAAGTGCCTGCATATTGATAAGTTGCTCTCCAATCATAATTTCCAATTCCTGCGTTACCATTCACACCATACGAGGCTCTTAATTTTAAAAGAGAAATTGCTTTGAGCTTCTGCATAAATTTTTCTTCACTAATGTTCCATGCTGCACCTACACTCCAGAAAGTTCCATAGCGGTTGTTATCGCCAAAACGTGATGAGCCATCCCTGCGGACGCTGGCTGACAAAACATATTTGTTCAAATAATCAACTTCTGCATTGGATAATAATGATCCAAAGGCATAATCCGATCCAAAATAGGTAGGCGTTAAAGGCGTAACAGGCGATGGATATACTACTGAAGTCGTAAGAGGAAGTCCGTTGCCGGAGCCATCTTCTGTTAATAATTGTGATTTTTGAACTTCATATCCTGCGGTAATTTTACCCTGGATATTTTCCTGCATCGCATGAAAAGAGTAGCTGGCAAGGTTGGTCCATACATAATTAAATATGCGATTGTACCTGTTGTAAATGTAACCTGTAGTTGCAGGGTCATTGCTTGAAAAATCTCCGAAGAAAGGATTGTAATATGTTGCCTCTTCAATATTACTATAGTCGATTCCATAACGGGTTGAAAGCTTCAAATTATCAAGCACTTTTAATTCTGCATTTACTGAACCAAGAAGCTTGGATGTTTGGTCACTTAAACGGTCGTATTTGCGAATTGCAAGAGGATTAAATATTTGGAAAAAAACATTCGGATCATAATTGGGAGTACCATCAGGATTATAAGCTTCCTGTACAGGCAACAATGCAAATGCTGCAATAATTGGATTCCTAAAATTCGCACTCTCCGATTCTCCCTGCTGATGGAAAGTGGACATGTTTAAATTAGCTCCAATAGTAAGGCGCTTATTTGCCTGGTGTTGAATACTTAGGTTAGTACTGTATCTTTTAAAGTCAGACCCTATGATCGTACTCTGTTGTTTAAAATAACCTCCTGAAAGAAAAAACTGGGTTTTCGCATCTCCGCCTGATGCTGAAATGTTTACCTGTTGTTGCTGGCCATTGCGCTTTACAAGATCGAGCCAGTTATAGTTTGCAGTTGAATTATAGCCAAGTGCATCCAAATAATCATTGACATCTGTCTGTGCTCCGCCGACATTTAAAATGCCCTCTGTAGTCAATTGCCTGAACTCTTCTTTATTGAGAGGCTTTGCCAGGTCTGGAAAGAAGGCAATATCATTGGAACCCGTTTCAGCATCTACACGAATTTTTGTTTTGCCTGACCGGCCCTTTTTTGTAGTAATTAATATAACGCCGTTTGCGGCACGTGAGCCATAGATAGAGGCAGAAGCCGCATCTTTCAATACACTTATATTTTCAATATCATTTGGATTAAGGCCGGCTAATAAATTACTGGAATTGGTTGCTCCGGAAAAATCGCCCGTCGTAACAGGAATGCCATCTATTACAAATAATGGCGAAGAAGATGCATTGATTGAACCAATGCCCCTGATGCGAATTTCCTGGAAGCTACCTGGCTGGCCGCTCGGTGATACCGACTGCAAACCGGCTACCTTACCCTGCAACATTTGATCAACAGAGGGCAGCGGAATATTTTCAACTTCCTTTCCCTGAACTCTGCCAATAGCGCCGGTAATTTTTCTGCTGCTTTGCTCGCCATAGGCCACCACCAACACTGCTTCAAGTTGCTTTTCCTGCTGTGCCAACACCACATCTATTGTGCTGCTGCTTCCTAATGCTACTTCCTGGTCTCCATATCCTACGGAAGAAACTATTAAAGTTTTTGTGTCACCCGGCACAGTGAGTGTAAATGTTCCATCTTGTTCGGTTGATACTCCCTGGGGGTTTCCTTTCACGGTGACTGAAACATTTGCGACAGGTAATCCTGCTTTATCAACTATTTTACCGCGGATAGTTCTTGTCTGCGCCACCGACAGCAACGTAATCAATGAAAACACAAATGATAAAGTAAATTTTTTCATTGCCTTTTAAGTTTTAGTAAAGAATATATTTCTACAGGCAATTATTTTATCAGGTATGTTTCAAGCCATAATCTATAAATTACTGAAGCATGAATTCTGTTAATCCAAACATTAATAAGCGGGATCGCCTTTGCAAAAATTGCAATGAGTGATGCGTGATAATTTTTTTGTCAATAATGAAAAAAAACACATCAAATAGCAGGGGTTAAAAACTGCTGAGCTATGTTGCAAGGAAAATTTCAAAAAAAATCCGCCTGCAATTTTTAGCGGCGGATTTTAATTGTGTATTGTATGACCAGTTATTATTATTACTTATCCCAAAATATTTTAGGCGTATATAAAGTAGCTGGAGGTACATTTGCAGAATTTAAAGAAATCTCGCTTTGTGGGTAAAGAAAGCGACGCGGTATACCATTGGTTCCTGCTGTAGGAGTTAGCGCAGGCTCACCGGTGCGACGCCACAAAGTCCATGCTTCAGGATTTAAATATAATGCCAGGTATTCCTGCAAAGAAACCTTCGCAATGGCAGCAGTGACACTTGTGGTAGGTAAGATCCCGTTTGTTGTAACATAGGTAGCAATAGTTGCCGGAGGCACACTTAACTTTTGCATGTTTGCAGTGATCCCTGCTTTATAGAATGCTTCAGCTGCGGCATAATCTCCTGTTGCTCTCAAAGTTGCTTCTGCCTGCACGAAAAGCATTTCATCGTATGTGATTAATTCAACCGGTGCACTTATACCTCCATAATAATTGCCTATGCCGGCCTGGAATTGATCGCTATAATCCGGCGTAGTATAAATAGTTAGCCTTGGATCACTAAGCGTCGTTAGATAATTAACGAGTGCACCGGAAGCATAATCAATATCGGTTCTTTGTTCATTAAACTGGTATACCGGGTTTGCAGCAGTTTCTGCACTGCCAAAAGTGAAAATTGTATTGTCGCTATTATCTGTGAAAGACTGGCTTGCTTCGTCTAACGCCTTTGCCGCCATTGCTGCGTCACCCTTACTCTGATGAATATAAATTCTTGCCTTAAGTGCATGACCGAATTTGATCCATTTGGAAGCATCTCCACCATAGATAATGTCATCACTGCCGGGGGTAAGAGCGCCAGGATTCGGATCATTCAACTGCGTAATTCCCTTGTCTACCAGCGCAACAATAGTGTCATAAAGCGCTTTGTCATCGTCGTAGGCAGGTTGAATATTTTCATTTCCTTTCAAGGCTTGCGAGTAAGGAACTTTACCCCATTCATCTACCAATAGCTGCAGGCTGTAAGCCATTATCATTCGTGATATGCCACTGTACACATTATATTGTCCTGCATCTGACCTGGTAAGAAGGTCTTTGTTATTTCCTAACACTGACGTGTACATGTTGGGCCAAGCTCCGTCAAAGTCAGGAGCGGTAAGCACATAGGTATAGTAAGCCTGCGCCTGCCTGGAAAATCCCACATTGTGCTGAACAAACATGGTTGAAAACCTGGATAAATCTCCGCCCTGTGTATAAGCAAGCGATATTTCAATAGAAGGTAAAAGAACCGCCGGCACCACTGAAGTAGGGGCGTTAGGGTTGTTGTTGGCATTGGTAAACGAATCTTTTTTGCAAGACGAAAGCAAAAAAATTACCGCCAGGACAACTAAAATTGTTTGAAAACTTTTATGTAAATATTTCATGTTGTTTATTTTTTATTTTTACAAGCCAATGTTTAAGCGTGCTCCGAAATTTTTAGCACTTGGGTTATTAAAATAATCCAGGCCTTGTCCGTTAGCCGGCCCTGACAGGCTTGTTTCAGGATCAACTCCTGTGTAATTTGTGTGAAGAATAATATTGTTGGCATATACAGTGAAACTCACGTTATTGAACTTGCTGCCAAGCACTTTTTTGGGTAGAGCAATGGAAAGGCTTACCTGGCGTAGCTTAACAAAAGAGCCATCCTCTACAGACTGCTCTGAAGGGCCAACAAAACTACTTCCTAAATTTTGCCAATAGTATTGATCGTATGTTGTTGATAAAGTATTAGCAGCACCGGGTCCGGCGATCTCTGTAAAACCATCAGGTGCATAATGTACCACATTGCCGGCTGCATCTAAATGACCCAGCAACCCTTTAAATATCGATGTTGCTCCCCTGTTGGAAGTTTCCTTTGAAGTACCAAAATAAGACAACGCACCGCGGGTACCATTCCAGATATCACCTCCATGTTTAATGTCGATTTGGAAACCCAGCGTTAATGATTTAAAGGTTATGTTGTTTGTAATCGTTCCAAGCCATTTTGGATTCACATTTCCCAGTAATGCATTTTGAGTACTAACAACCGGTTTTCCTATTCCAGGAGCACCCGGCACATCACTAATTAAAAGATCTCCTGTTGTTAAACCCTTGCTACCCGTGCCGGGATTTGCCCGCTGATAAATGCCTCCATAAATCTGCCCGAACGCCTCTCCTGCAAAGGCATCCACTTCTCCGCCTGTGAAACCGGCAATCAATATTTTCTGTACCCCATTAAATAGTTTAGTTACCCTGTTTTTATTTGTTGAAAAATTAAGATTCAAATCCCAGGAAAAATTTTTCGTTTTTACAGGTGTGGTATTCAAGCTTAATTCCAATCCTTCATTGGTCAGCTCTCCTGCATTTTCCAGCTTGGAGGCGAAGCCTGTTGTATATGCATATGGAACGGTGAAAATCGCATCCGTTGTTTTCGAGTAATAATAAGTGCTGGTCAGGTTGATCCTGTTTTGCAAAAAGCTAATATCCAGGCCTGCTTCATAAGAGCTTGTATTTTCCGGTTTTAAATTCGGGTTACCTATCACAGAGATTGGTGAAGTAATTTGATAAGCACCGGTCGGTACGCCGTTAAAGCTGATCGGGAATAAAATACCAGGCGTAAACCCATCGGCAAACGCAGTGGCGCCATAGTAAGTTTGCAGTCCCTGTATTGGAGCGTCTTTACCTACCTGTGCGTAAGATAAACGCAACTTACCAAAGGATATGAGACTGTTGCTTGTGCCTTTCAAACCTGGCAATTGAGTAAATACAAAACCTACACCTGCAGAGGGATAAAAGAAATTCCTGTTGTTTGCCGGCAAAGAGGATGAAGTTTCACGCCTGCCGGTTATATTTATAAACAACATATTAGCATAGCTTACTTCAGCTTGCCCATATACGGCAGCAGTGCGCTTTTCACCATCCAGCTCAGATGCTGTATATGATAAAGCATTTACGATATCAAAGAAAGTTGGCGTTATAAGGCCATCACCGATCGTTAGCCTGCTTTTTGATTTATTATAAAAGTAATTATGCCCTAACAAAAGTGTTCCGGAGATTTTTTCACCAAATGAATGCTGCATGTTCAAAGTAAGATCGGAGTTATACTGGTTATTGAAATAGTCAGTTATAATTCCTTTGCCGGCAGTAAATGCACTTGAATGTACATCATAGAAATTTTTGGAATCCTGTGAATACACATCTCCTCCAAGCCGGTAGGATACCGTCATCCAATCGAGTAACTTATAAGAAGCCTGTGCATAACCATACTCACGGTTTACATCTTCCTTGAAAGGGTTGCGGTTTACGGTCCAGTATGGATTATCATAACCTCCACCACCCCTATAGTTTCTTTGCCCAAGCGTGGAACCAAGTACATAGGATGAAACGTTGTTGACAGGATCGGATAGAGAATTTGAATTGTCAAATGTGGGTGGAGTTCTTAAAAGGCCAAGCATTATACCTGAGGTATTAGATCCCTGTTGTATTTTATTGTTTGCGGAGACTATGAAATTAATACCGCCGGAAATGGTAAACCTTTCGTTGATCTTTGCCTGGCCACTCACGCCAAAGGTCGTTTTATCATATCTTGAAAGCGGAACAATTCCCTTTTGATATAGGTTTCCCAAAGACACACGGTAACTTGTTTTTTCTGAGCCGCCCGTAACAGAAACGTTATTATTAGTTGTAAGGCCGGTTTGAAAAAAGTTATAGCGATCATAAGGAGTTACCGGAATTTGAGCAGTAGGATCGGACTTCCCAACAATGTTTCCATGTACATCGTATTCGTTACTATTTCCATCCCAAAAAAGTGTATCTAGTTTTGGACCCCATGTTACTCGTTTGGTTGCATCGCCGGTAGGCCCTGCATAAATACCATTGCTTCCCTGTGCGTATTCGGTTTGAAGTCCTGGCAGTTGATTTTCCTTGTCAAAACTTACTGATGAATTCAGGTTGATGCTTGATTTTTGATTACCGAAGTTTCCTTTTTTGGTAGTGATGATCAGTGCACCACTTGCTGCTTTAATACCGTATAACGCTGTTGCAGCCGGACCCTTTAAAACTGTGATTGATTCAATATCATTTGGATTAATATCGATTCCCCTGTTTGAAGGAACAGTTCCACCCGTGAGATTTGAACTAGCTCCACTTACATTAGGTGTGGCTGCAGTAGGGTCATAGTTGTTGATTGAATTGTCAACAGGAACGCCATCAATTACCATAAGTGGTTGATTGTCGCCCGTGATAGACGTTACACCTCTTAACCTAATGTAGGTTCCACTTCCCGGATCGCCGGAACTATTGATAACAGTGAGCCCTGCTGCTTTACCGGAGAGTTCACTTAGTGGATTTCCAGACCCGGATTTATTTATCTGGTCACTGCCAATGGTTTCTGCAGCATAGGTAAGAGATCTCTTTTCTCTTTTAATTCCTAGTGCAGTTACTACAACTTCTTCCAGGATATTTGATCCGGGTTTTAACGTGATCGATATATTATCTTCAGAGCCGATCCTTGATTCTGTTCGACCGAAATTTGCGGCAGTAACCTGCAATACTTCGCCCGGTTTTACGGATATCAAAAAATCGCCCGTTGCATTTGCCGAGGTGCCACGCGAAGTGCCCTTTACTACTATGGAAGCACCACTCACAGCATCACCTTTTTCGTCAACTACCTTACCATTCACTACATGGCTTTGTGCAAATGACAGTGCTCCACAGAGCATCAGCATTGTAAACAATGTTAAGAATCTTTTCATGCTTTAATTTTAAGAATTATAATTAATTGTAATAAAATTGAGGCAACAATTTCAGGACTTTTGCTTCACACAGGACTTGAAGAATTACTGAAACATGATTTTTAATAATTGAAGCAGGGCAAATTATTTCTGAAAATATTATTAGAAGTTTTGAAAGAAATTTCTACTCTTTGTGAATAAGGTTGCAGGTATTGAAAAAAGAAAAGAGAAAATATTTAGAAATAAGTAAGCAATAAAGATGCAGGCTGAAAAATACTCACCGTGCAACAAAGCAAGAAAAAAATTTACACTTCGCACATCCACTTTCTAAATGCAGGGGCTGTTTCCTGGCTTATTGTAATGGAATGATTTATTTCAGGGATATTGAAATCCACCGATAACTTTACCTTTTCGTAAGGTTTAAAACCCCTTACATAATTTACATTAATTATATATTGCCTGTTGGCGCGAAAAAAAGTATACTCGTCCAATTCTTCTTCCAACTCAGTTAGGGTATTATCTGAAATATATTTTTTGGAAAAGCGGTCTAGTACATATACCATTTTATTTTCTGTGTAGAACAAAATGATGTCTTCAAGTTTCAGTGCGATATTTTCTATGCCTCTTTTTACAAGAAGACGAGTCCTTCTTCTGCCGTTGATAAACCTGGCAAGGTTCTCCGCCGGGCTATTTACATATGTGTGAGAAAAATGTGTTTGCAGTTTTCTATACTTTAGCAGCGCCTTATCCAGCTCGGATTTACTGATTGGTTTTAATAAATAATCAATGCCATTATTTTCAAAAGCCATCATCATAAATTTATCGTAGCCTGTAGTAAATATTACCGGGGTTTGAACGCCTGTCTGCCTGAAAATCTCAAAAGACAAACCATCCGATAATTGCACGTCACTAAAAATAATATCAGCGCCTGGATAGCCTGTGATAAATTCTACACTTTCCTTTACCGAGTTCAGTCTCGCTAATATATTTACGCCAGTCGATATTTCTTTAAGCATTTTTATGAGTACTTCCATTGCTGGCTTTTCGTCCTCGATTATTATCGCATTGAGCATCGCTTTTAGTTTAGCTTAATTAAGGTTTTTTATGTAGTGCATTCTTTGCTTATAAAATTGCTAACGCTTAATTGATGGTATTCCGGCATTCTATGCCTGCCTTGAAAGTCATAAGCAGAATTCATAAATTGAAACTAAGTCTCAAAAAATAAATTCACATGTCAATTATTGCTAATTATTTGACCGAAACCTTTTTTAACAAAAATGAAGCAGGCAAAATTGTATGTGAAAAGAATTAATTAAACATCCTGGAATATGAAATTCTAATAAAATGCGGTGACAAAAAGAGATGAAGTACTGTAAAGGCTATTTCAAATAATGAGATGGCGGCAGGCCATACTTTTTTTTGAACGCTTTGCTAAAAGTAAATAAATCGGGAAAACTGCATTCATTTGCTATCTCGCAAATTTTATACTCTTTTTTTAAAAGTAAATCCCGTGCATATTCCAGGCGTTTGTCCTGCATGTATTTAAATGGAGTTACACTAAATACTTCCTTAAAACTTCTAAAAAAATGGAATTGGGAGAGAGCGGATTCCTTTGCAATGGCACCGATTGCAGGTATGTCTAAAAAATTATCATCCATATATTTCTTAGCGTTATTCAGGCGCTTTAGTAATTCTTTTCTTGTTGATAATTTTACAGGCGACATGCCCGATAATGAATGGATATTTTTTAATTCGTTGTTTACGATTTTTCCGGACATATCAAAAAACCATTCCTCTGAAACAAAGGGTAATGCAGGTGTACTGGAAACTGTCTTCGTTAAAGCTTGCAAGGCTGCTAAATAACTTACATCATTATTTTTATACAATGCCTCCATAAAGCAGGGAAATTTAAAGTAACCATCAAGAAAATTATCAAATGAAAATTCCCCCTTTGCAAGATTAAAAGCTTCAGTAATAATTCCATCATTAATAGAAACGCACAAAACAATTACCTCTTCTTCTTCATTAAAATATACCCTTCCTGGCTGTGCAGGAGCTACAAGTACCGAGTTAGGAACCACCTTATATAGCCCCGAATCAATTTTATAATAAGCGGTACCCTTCAACACAAATTTTAAAGAAAAGCTATTGAATACATTTTTGATATTCGCCTTCTTAAAAGCATTATAATAAATGATGTTTTTATCTACCGGTGATTTAAAAACACCGGTAGTATTATCCTCAACTATATGTAGCCTTGACTTTAAATTTTCGCAGATCATAAAATAATAATGCTCGTTTAAAAATGATCAATGCTTACTATTCATAAAAATTATTTATCAAAAAAAATAACCGGGTTTTTGTAGTTATTTTCTAATTATTTCTTTAGGCTTCAAACATCCACTTTCTAAATGCAGGCGCCGTTTCCTGGCTGATCGTAATAGAATGATTGATCTCGGGAATATTTAAATCTACAGAAAGCTTTACTTTTTCATAAGCCTTATATCCTCTTATATAATTGATATTAATGATGTACTGCCTGTTTGCCCTGAAGAAAGTATTCTCGTCAAGTTCCAGTTCCAGTTCTGTGAGCGTTTTATCTGAAATATATTTTTTAGAAAAACGGTCGAGTACATACACTACCTTATTTTCTGTATAAAATAAAGTAATGTCTTCTAGCTTGAGTGCAATATTCTCCATTCCCTTTTTCACAAGCAATCTTGTCTTTTTTCTGTTACTAATAAATTTTACAAGGTTCTCTACCGGCGCATTTACATCTGTGTGCGAAAAATGTGTTTGCAGCTTTCTGTACTTCATCAGCGCTTTATCCAGGTCTGCTTTACTTATTGGTTTTAATAAATAATCGATTCCATTGTTCTCAAAAGCCATCATCATAAATTTATCGTAGCCAGTTGTAAAAATTACAGGTATCTGTACGCCAGTTTGTTTAAATATTTCAAATGACAAGCCATCTGATAATTGAACATCACTAAAAATAATGTCCGCTTCAGGATGAGCTGTGATAAATTCTATACTCTCCTTTACTGAATTCAGCCTTGCTTTTATATTTACCCCTTCTGATATTTCTTCAAGCATTTTTACAAGCACCTCCATTGCTGGTTTTTCGTCTTCGATTATTATAGTATTAAGCATCGTTTAAGTTTGATTTGATTAGGGGCAATTTTACCGTGAATTCTTCCTCTGTTGCTTCTATAAGAATATTTTTATTACATACTAATTTGTAGCGGGAACTAAGATTGCGTAATCCTATACCGGTTGAGTTTACGATGTAAGGTTTGGGCTTTTTATTGTTCTTTATCTGGATGTATTCACCATTTAATACGACACGAATATTAAGCGGATTTGCATCGGTAAACTCGTTGTGCTTTATCGCATTTTCCACCAATACCTGTAACGCGTAGGGCAATATCATTATGGTTCCTTCATGGTGATTGTTGAGCTCGGTTGTTAAATGAAGCTTATTATCATGACGTACCTGCAGAACAAAGAAATAGTTTTCAATAAACTCCAGTTCACCCTGCAGAGTTATCAGCTCCCTGTCTTTATTTATCAGGAAATATTTATAAACCGATGCGAGCTTACTGTTGAACTCGTGCGCCGTTTTAGGATCATTTAAAATAAGATAAGACAGCGTATTCAGAGAATTAAAAATAAAATGCGGTTCTATTTCATTTTTTAAAACAGCCATCTCCGCCTTTGACCGCTCCCAATCAAGCTGGTCAACAATTTTCGTATAGAGATTGCGCTGGTTACCGAGAAATAATATTTCATAAACCAAAGTAAATAACACCACGGCAAACGATGAAAACGCAATGCATTTAAATACAGGAAGCCAGCTAAAATCTTCTTCTGACATTTTGAACCATGCAATAGAAAAAATACCCGAGATGGCCGCTCCATATAGCCCGCTGATCATTGAAACAGAGAAAACTTTAATAATAGGATTTTGAAAATTTTTGAAAATGAAACGGATCTTTTTGTGGATCCAGCTTGCCCCCGACCAAATACAAAATGAAAGCAAAATAAAATATAAGTGAATTGCTATGAGCTCGAATATTATATAACGGGAATAGGTGATAATACCAGATAAAAAAGGAATTACCATTCCTAAAAATGGAATAGAGAAAAACTTTAAAAATTTATCCTTAATCATAGCAGCGAGAGGTTAAAGATTTTTTTGATCAAATCAAATTTTGGTTTTTGACAGGATAAAAATTCAATCAAATTTATTCGCATCCCCTGTTAACGAATAGCAAATTAGTTTTCTTGGCAGCATTTAATTATGAGTGGTTAAGAATTAAATAGTTTTAGTTTTTATAACTAAATATATTTCTTTAAAAAAGATGTATAACCTTATGATAACGCTGCTTTGGATCATAAATACCAAGGGTGTATTTTGACCAATCATAACAAACAAAAAACTGTCAGAATTTTACATCTGAACGCCTACAATCGAACAGAATTTCAATTCAACCGTATGGCTACTTTTTCTTTAACCGAACGTATAGATACATTAATACGCCAGCGGTAAAAATCAATTTTTTACTGAAACGTGAATTTTAATAAATATAGCAGGAAAATAAGCCACCGAAATGGTGAAAATTGATATTTTCGATTAACACGTCTTTATCAAGGAAATGCGTATGGAGGTGATGCTAAAATTATCTATCTAAATAATCAAATAAAAAAAACGGTGAAATATTTAGTACTTACTTCTTTGCTTTTTTTATGTAAGTAAAGTCATAGCTGGTGACCCAGGTTTTGCCATTGTCGCCTGAGGTCTCGTTAAACTGCCTTACCTGGCCTGGTGCTTCATTATAAAAAATAAATCTGCCTATCTGCTTATTGCCTTGTGCATTCGTAGTTTCAAATACAAATCTCATAGCGCTGTCCCTGTATTCGCCATTTACAAATTCCTGTATTCCTCCGGAATAGGAACCTACCCATGTTTGTTTCCATTTATTTGTAATGGGGTCAATAAAATTAATGCTCTTCCCGGTTCCAGCAGGGTTTTCCCAGTTTTCCAGGAGAGCACATCCGCCTGAAATAATTTGAATGGTATTATGTCCTGCATAGTTTCTTGTGCCGGTCACATAAACGTCCCAATCACCTGCCCAAAAATCAAACTCCCTTGCTTTTGGATTTACCATACATGGAAAGCGAATTCCGAAAACTCTTTTCCTGGCTTCTTTGAAGCGATTGTCGCTCCTGATATTATTAAAATCTGAAAGTGTATCTAATTCTTCGTACGAACTGTATCCCGCAGCAACAGCGCTGTCTATGTTTGCAAAAGCAAGTTCATTATTCTTATGAATGGCATTAAGTCTCGCCATTCTCGAATAAGCTGAAGCCTTTACAGGCGGAATGGGATTTGCATTTAGCGATCTTTGAAAAAAAAATTTGGCAGCATCATAATCTTTTAACTTAAAATCACAAAAGCCAACACGATTTAGATGAATGGCATCCGCAGATGTATCCGTTAATAGTTGATCATAAATGATCTTTGCATTTTTCCAATCAAGGGCATAATAAAATGAATCAGCAGCATTTAAGGAGATTTCTGTGTCTATACTTTTATTACCCTGCGCTATTATAGTTGCCGGGGCAAATAGAAAAATACAAATGGATACGATAAAAAGTTTCATGGTTCTGAAATACAATTTGAAAAAATTTAACTGGCCTGCTATTGCTCAATTTAATTGCATAGCCATTTTTTAACATGGCGAATATTGACAAATTATTTTCTTGGAAAGGAATTTATCCAATGTTGCAAAAAAAATAATTCGGTTCGGTATAAAAAATTAAATACTGTTGATGAAACACGAAGTAAAATACATAACTGATTTCCCTGCAACTGATAACCACTATGGGGAGGACGACTGGTATAAACAACATGCTGATTCAATAGTTATAATTAACTGCAAAAGCTCAGGCATATATTATCCCGAACACTGGACACCATTGTCTGTAAAATGTGCCTTCAATGGAAAGGAATTTTACAAATTAAAAAATACAACATATGCTGTAAATGATTCTAATTTTTTGTTGCTTAATGAAGGCAACAGGTATGAGAGTTATATCAATTCAGAATCGATAACAGAATCGTTTACATTAAACTTTACCCCTCATAATATTAAGGCATTGATAGCTTTTAATTCTGCACCGGCAGGCAGAATTGTTGACGACCCATTTAAGGAAACAGCCGCTAACTTCAGGATTTTTGAGAAACTCTATTCCCATAATCATAAAACAAATTTTTATATCGCAGCTATAAAAAACTATTATGGTAATGCAGCTGATGATCCAAAGCAATTAGTTGAGATTCTTTATCTTTTTTTAGAAGAATTAATGAACCTAAATGCTACTACGAATGTTGAGATTGACCAGGTGCAGTTAAAAAAAAGAACAACCCGCGAAGAGATATATAAGCGGATCCACACCGCAAAAGATTACATTCAATCCTGCTACGATGAAAATATTTGTTTGGAAGGTTTATCTAAGATCTGTTTTTTAAATCCTTATCATTTACTAAGAGAGTTCAAAAAATATTTTAAGACAACACCTCATAAATATCTCACTCATATAAGAATGCAGGAAGCTAAAAAATTAATAGAAAAAAACGGCAGTTCATTATTCAACATTGCCGTTAAGGTTGGATACGAAGATGTGTCTTCTTTTAGTAAATTATTCAAAAATCATTTTGGGATGGCTCCGCAGATTTACCGAAAAAAGCGGGAACATTACGACAAAATCGAGTAGAAGTAATCTGATTCTGTTGCCTTATGTTTCACATTTAGATTGTCGTTCCCTTTAATTATTTCTTTGAGAAATAGAACTTGCACCGCTTGTTGCAACATCTCTTTTTTCCGGATTGCCTTTGTAATACAAAGAACTTGCGCCACTTGCTGAAGCAGATATTGAATTGGTGACTGTAATTTTTACATCAGATGCTCCTGAAATTTTTGCAATACAATTTTCCACGACAAGATCATAATTCTTTATATCGCTTGCACCGCTGCTTTCCAGTTTTAAATTATCTACGTGCCCGGTAATTTTTACCGTTGAAGCTCCGCTTAAATCCATATTCATATTACTCACCTTCACAGCGCCATTAATATCACATGCCCCGGAAAGCTTTAGCATGAGGCTTTCTGAATTAAGCGTTTCATTAATTTTCAAATCGCAAGCTCCCGAAGCTTCCAGGCTTTCAAGAGATTTAAAAGAAATATAAGCACGTAGTTTTTTATCTCCCCTGTTCCATCTCAAGTTATCTGAATCATACCATATTACCAGTACGCCATTTCTTATCTCCGTTTTAATATTATCCCGGTACTTGCTTTCAACTGCGCTTACCGCAAGCGCATACTCATTCCCTTGGGACAACCAAACATCAATACCTCCCGATACTTTTATCCCGGAAAAAGCAGATACATTTCTTACTTCAGCATTTGCATCGTTGATGATATTTTGCTGCGCAAAAGCGCTAAAACAAAAAGTGGTAAGTAAAAGAATAATAAGAGATTTCATAAAAGTTTTTTTCTGTAACGTATGAGAATAATAAAAGTTACAGGTTTTATTAGAGAAATTGTATTCTTCCTATATTTGCTGAATAATTTAAATATTACCGGGGTGCATTAGCCATAAGGCGAAATAGCTGAGATAATACCCGTATACCTGATCAGGATAATGCCTGCGAAGGGAGGTTAATAAAACTTTCACACCTCTTTTTTCATGCATTGTATGTTTCTAAAATATACACATGAAAAAAATTATTTTTGCCTTACTTTTTATTTCTGCATTCTTTAATCTCTCCGCCCAGGATTCAGCAGGAATCAAGCTTAATGACACATTAATGCTGGAGAACATTGAAATAGTCTCTTTAAGAGCCGGTGCCAAAGCCCCCTTTACCAAAACAAATATTAGCAGTGTCCAGATTGCAAAAACAAACTTAGGGCAAGACCTTCCGTTTATATTAAACCAGGTTCCCGCAGTAGTTGTAAATTCTGACGCAGGCAATGGCGTTGGTTATACGGGAATACGAATAAGAGGATCCGATGCTTCACGAATAAACGTAACATTAAACGGTATTCCCTACAACGATGCCGAAAGCCAGGGAACTTTTTTTGTCGACCTGCCCGATGTTGCTTCCTCGCTAAACTCCATACAAGTGCAACGAGGCGTGGGTACTTCTTCGAACGGAGCCGGGGCATTTGGAGCTACTATTAACCTTTCAACAAATACGGTGAACAAAGAAAGATATGCCGAACTTAATAACAGTATTGGCTCTTTTAATACTTTTAAGAATACTGTTAAAGTGGGTACTGGTTTATTGGGGAATCACTTTACGATAGACGGAAGGGTTTCAGGAATAAGCAGTGATGGTTATGTTGACCGGGCAAAATCAAACCTTCAGTCATTCTATGTAAGCGCCGCGTACATCAATAATAATAGCTCTTTACGATTTAATATTTTAAGCGGTAAAGAAAAAACCTACCAGTCGTGGTACGGAGTTCCGGAAAGTTATCTTGACAGCAACCGCACTTACAATGCTGCAGGAACTGAAAAACCAGGTTCGCCTTACAAAAATGAAACAGATAATTACACACAAACCCATTATCAACTTTTCTATAACAGGAAGATTAGTGATGTTATTAAATTTAACGCAGCTCTTTTTCTTACAAGAGGAAAAGGATACTATGAAGAATACAGGGCCGATCAATCTTTTAGCGACTATGGCTTGCCCGACTATACTGATGGGACTGATACATTAACGTCCACTGATCTTGTGCGGCAACTGTGGCTGGATAATTATTTCTACGGAACTGTCTTTTCAATTCAGCATAATAAGAATAAGACGCATCTCACATTTGGAGGAGGTTACAGTAAATATGATGGTAAGCATTATAACATTGTCACCTGGACACAATACGGGTTCACGGGAAATCATACCTATGTGGATTTACCAGCTAATAAAACAGATATAAATTTTTACGGGAAAATTTTACAAACAATTGGCAGCGGTTTCTCAGCCTTTGCAGATGTACAGGCGAGATTAATACATTATCACATCCCGGGATTTGAAGACCATCCTCAAATAAATATTAATGAAAATTATGCGTTCTTTAACCCCAAGGTTGGTGTTTCGTATAATAAGAATAATTTCCAGGCTTACCTGTCTTATTCAATCGCTTCCAAGGAGCCAAACAGGAATGACTTTGAAGCCGGTGTAAACCAACAACCAAAGCCGGAAATACTGCGTGACCTCGAATTAGGGGCAGAAAAAAACGGATCTTTATTTTCTTATGGAGCCACTTTTTATTATATGAATTATAAGAACCAACTTGTAAATACGGGGAAAATAAATGACGTAGGCGCATACACCAGAACCAATACTCCGAAAAGTTACCGGCTCGGTCTGGAACTGCAGGGTTCAGTAAAATTTGCCAATTGGATAAACACTTCCGGAAATATTTCTTTTAGTGAAAATAAAATAAAAAAATTCTCTGAATATGTGGATGATTACGATAATGGAGGGCAATTGATAAATGAATTTACAAATACTAATATCTCCTATTCACCAGGCATCGTTGGATTTGCCGCACTCAACATTGTTCCGATTAAATATGGGGAGGTAAGTTTTCAATCAAAGTATATAAGCCGCCAGTTTCTCGATAATACCTCAAACATGAAGAGAAGCATTGATCCTTATCTCGCAGAGGACGTAAGGTTTGCCTATACATTACACAAAGTCTTTTTTAAGGAGGTGAATTTCATATTCCAGGTGAACAATGTATTTAATAAAAAGTATGAATCGAATGGTTATACTTACAATTATTTTTTCGGAGGTAAACTGGTGGTAGAAAATTATTACTTTCCTATGGCAAGCACAAATTTTATGGCTGCGATCAATATAAAGCTATAGTAATGCCAGTTTAAATATTTCAAAAGATAATCCTCAGCAGCATCTCATGCAAAATTATTCATCGATAGATTTAGATAATTCATGTTTGGGTAATCAAGATTTGCATGGGCTGGAATGTGCTAATACCTTTAGGGTATTCTCATGTGCTTTTTAGTTTTAGCACATTCCGAGCGGGCATTCCTGTCCGCTTTATTTATTTAGGAATATGAGCCGCAAGCTATGAACTTAACTCTTAAACTTCTCCCCCCACGCAAGCATTCCACCGGTTAAATTCTTTGTGTTTGTAAAACCTAGCTGGTCGAGCACCATAGCTGCAATGCCACTGCGATTTCCGCTGCGGCAATATAAAATCACTTCTTCGTTACGGAGGTCTTCTATATCTTCTACCTGCATCGATTGAATCTTACCAACCGGAATCAACGTACCTCCAATATTGAATTCCGCATTCTCATGAGGTTCTCTTACGTCTATAAGATTTAGTTTTTCTCCGGCGTCAAGCCTTTTTTTAACTTCCTCTGGAGTAATATTTGTCATGTTATTTGTTATTGATTTTCTTTTTGTAAACTATCTATTTCGGGAGGATCAACTGATACCCATATATCCACTGTCTGTCCGGGCTGGATGTAAGCGGGTTTCTGCTCTTCGTCCAGTACATCTGGATTTTGTCTAACTATAAATGCATTAAGGGTGTCGGTAACAGGCCCGGTTGTGAGTATGGCCGCAAGCAATAAACCTTTCGCCTGTAACCTGGCACGGGCTTCCGATACTGTGAGCCCCAATAAATCCGGTACACGAATTTCTTCGGCTACCAGGCCTCCGCCAATAATAAGGTTGATTGAACTGCCCCACCGCAATTTGGTACCTGGCTGAATTTTATTTCCATTATAATCCTGTTCAAGAATGGAGCCTTTCATGAAATCCGCCCTGTAGCTGGTATCTCCCAATTTCAAGTGGTTTTTTTGAAGTTTTTCTACAGCAAATCTGTAACTAAGCCCCTCAAGCCTCGGCATATCAACCAAAGGGAGCGACGCAGGATTGATGTTTAGAAAAACAGTCCTGTTTACTTTCACAGTAGCTCCGGCATCAGGTATTTGCTTTTTTACAGTGTTTAATGGTACACTGTCGTTGTATAGTGAATCCGTAATTATTACATCAAACCCTTCTTTTTCCAGGAACTTAACCGCATCATCCACTTTTTTACCGGCGACTGCGGGTACTTTGAGGTAACTCCCATGATTCGTAAACCAGCTAAGTGATTGCAGAACAAGAAAGCCTAAGAGGAATACCACTACAAGAGCGACAAGAAAATTAACCCAAAATGGTTGCCTGGTGATAAATTTAAACACTGTAAAATTTATAGATTATAAAATGAAAAGCCGGTTGCAATATAGTACGATTTAAATAGGTAAGCATTCTTCAATTAATGCTGTGTAAAATTCTTTCATGGTCCATCCCATAGCTCTCACTTGTTGCGGAACCAGGCTGGCCTCGCTCTGGCCGGGTACTGTATTAATTTCCAGCATATAAGGTTTACCATCTTCTTCATTGTAAATAAAATCGATTCTCACAATACCGTTACAATTAAAAATGCTGTATGCTTTTTTCGCACTATCTCTTATTTTTTCTGCGATCTCTTCATCAATATTTGCGGGAGTTATTTCATCGCTTGCACCATGATATTTCGCTTCATAATCAAAGAACTCTTTTTTGGAAATAATTTCAGTGATTGGCAAAGCAATAATTTTTCCCCTGGATTTAAAAATCCCAATGGTAAGTTCCCTCCCTTTAATAAACTCTTCCACCAGTACCTGGTCGTCTTCCTTAAATGCTTTTTCAATAGCTGCTCCAAGTTCTTCTGAAGGCGCATTTACTTTTGACATACCAATGCTTGAACCTCCATTATTAGGTTTAACAAAAACCGGGAATTGCAAATTCTTTATTAATTCATCCGGGCTTTTAAATGTGTTTCGAAATAACAAAATCGACTTTGCAACAGCAAGGCCGCTAAAAGCAGCAACTGCTACTGTATAGCGTTTATTAAAAGTAAGTCCCGAAACAGCACAATCGCACGTCGTGTAGGGAATGTGCATCATATCAAAATATCCCTGCAATTTTCCATCCTCTCCCGGCGTACCATGAATGCCATTGAGCACAGCATTAAAAGTTACTTTTTTACCGTCAATCAAAAGGGAGAAATCATTTTT
This sequence comes from Ginsengibacter sp., assembly GCA_040007435.1. Lineage (GTDB taxonomy): Bacteria > Bacteroidota > Bacteroidia > Chitinophagales > Chitinophagaceae > Ginsengibacter. Next base: position 22,537 of record JBDTUZ010000054.1, read on the forward strand.
GTCTACTTCAATATTATCGCCGTTGGGCAGCTCGTAAAACCATCCTTCGGTCCTTATGTCAATTTTATAATAATTAAACTTTTCAGTATCAATATTTTTTTCAATCACAATCGCAGATTGGTAAGAGATTGTAGCCTCACCCGAAAAACCGCCGGTAACAAAAGCAATCACAGGTTTCATTTATTTATGCAAAATTTAATTTTGAAAATATGATATTGATGATTCATTGTTCAGAGCTTATGCCCTGATTTATACTGTTCATTACAAATTTCCATTTCCCATCTCGCTGCTTTTTCCAGATGTTCACATAAGTTCCCTTAAAAACGGTATCCTCCCCTTCGAGCGTGTAAATTCCATAAGTAAATCCCATATCACCATCCTTTGCGATCTGGGCGCCCTCTGGTACCCACTTTAAAGTGTAGGCGGTATCGTCCACCTGGCTTAAAAAGTCTATCGCCCCGGCACCTTTGATTGGGACATGATCAGGCCTTAATAAAAGGCCTTCGTTATCTATAAATTCTATAAACGCATTTTTCATGCCCTTTTCTTTGCTCATATCAGAAAATGCTATGTCGGCATCTATAAGGCTATCGACAGTAACTTCTTTAACAAGTGCAGGCTTGGGTTTACAGGAAGATAAAAAAAAAGAAAAGGAAATTAATACGAAGCAAAAAGATAAAAGGATTCTTTTAAATGACATTGATCATTTTTATTTTTAGAAAAAAGGCGAAAGTATTTTTCAATACCCTCGCCTAAAAGCAGGAAATATCACCTGCCAAACAGGCCCGGAAGCCTCAGTATTATAAATGCATTTTTTCTTTTTTCGCGAGCAGTTGCTCCACTGTTTCCCTGTACATCTCATCGGGCACACAGCAATCTACCGGGCATACCGCGGCACACTGAGGCTCTTCGTGAAAACCCTGGCATTCCGTGCACTTATTCGGTACGATATAATAAATGTCGTTAGCTATAGGAGGGTTCCGCTGTTCAGCGTCCATAGTTCCACCATCGAGCAAGGTTACTTCGCCTTTCACCGTTGTTCCATCGCTAAATGCCCACTCCACGCCACCTTCATAAATTGCATTGTTAGGGCATTCAGGTTCGCATGCTCCACAATTAATACACTCATCAGTAATTATTATTGCCATTTTCTTTTTGTTTAAAGCTCCAAAACCTTGGAGATTATTTACGAATTTTGACTGTTTTTATTTCCTACAAATATATAACAGATAATTATTTAGCAAATGAATTTAGCCGAAAGAATTGATTTAATGGAAAAGCTGGGGAAATATATAACTGCGGATGGCCCGCAGTTGCAAGCAATAAAACAAAAGGCGTTTGAAAAAAATAAGTGGTTTACCCAACAATTTACAGATCTCGCTTTAAAAAATATTGCACAACAATTTCTTAATCGGGCGGAATTGGAAGAATGGATTAAGGTTTACCATCTTGATAATAATGTTTCTGCAAGGAAGGTTGGGATCGTAATGGCTGGGAATATCCCGTTGGTAGGTTTTCATGATTTCTTGTGCGTTTTCATAAGTGGCCATAAACAACAAATTAAGCTTTCAGAAAAAGATGATGTCTTGTTTCCTTATATTTTAAATAAGCTCTCGCAATGGAACCCTGAAATTACCCTTTTCGTTGAATTTGCGAATGTGCTCAAGGATTGCGATGCCTTTATTGCAACCGGGTCTAATAACTCGGCTAGGTATTTCAATTATTACTTTGGTAAATACCCTTCAATAATCCGGCAAAATAAAACCTCGGTGGGTATTTTAACGGGTAATGAAACACAAAATGATCTTGAGTTATTAGCTGATGATATACATACTTATTTTGGCCTTGGATGCAGGAATATCACCAGCATTTGTGTTCCGGAACGCTACGATTTTATTCCATTACTTAATTCATTTAGAAAATACAGCTACTTCGCAAACCATACAAAATACAGGAATAACTACGACTATAACCTGGCGTTACTCATTATGAATAACAAGAAATATATGACCAGTGAAAGCGTTATACTTTTTGAAAATGAAAGTATTTTCTCACCCGTAAGCCAGTTGCATTATTCTTTTTACGATGACATAAATATTATTGCTGAATTTTTGACAAACCATAAAGACTTGCAATGTATATGTGGCCACGGGCAACTACCTTTTGGAAGTACACAGGAGCCACGTTTAACAGATTATGCAGATGGCCTTGACACTATGCAATTTCTGCTGAGCTTATAGAACTTTTTTATTTTATTTGTGTAATGAATTATAGTAAAAATGCGCAAAAGCAAACAGCAAATCTGCAGGGATTTTCGATGTACGAAACCCTTACTAATTAATTGTTAAACGTAAACAAATGGTTCTGATATACTAAAAATGATTGTTTAATTTTATACTCTTAGCACAACATTTGATGCAAACCTTAATGACGAATATTTACAATTAAAATTTCCATAAATGAAAACAAAGAACATTTTTCTCACAGTGCTCATAAGCACACTTACCACAATGGCTGTAATATTTGGGTACAATAAATATGAACACAACAGCAACAACCCAAATTTTCAGTCATTAAATATTCCTTCTAATTATAAGTATGCGGGTTTCTATGATGATAAAGGAAACCCAACGCCAGGCCCCGCGGACTTCACCCAGGCAGCAGAGGCGGCGATTCCAACGGTTGTGCATATCAGAACCAAAACAAATCCCAGGCAGGTAAGTAATAATCTGCCCAATCAAAAAAATCCATTTTCTGATCTGTTTGGAGACGACGATCTTTTCAATCAATTTTTTGGTAACGGTGGCGGCCGCCAGCGCATGATGCCTTCGCAAGCTTCGGGTTCAGGGGTAATAATAAGTGACGATGGCTATATAGTTACAAATAATCATGTGGTTGCGGGAGCGGATGAAGTAACGGTTACGTTAAGCAATCGAAAAACATACACTGCTAAAGTGGTTGGGGCTGATCCTTCTTATGACCTTGCAGTTGTGAAAGTAGATGCTAAGAATTTACCTTTTATTATTTATGGCAATTCCGATAATACAAAGATTGGCCAATGGGTATTAGCGCTCGGTTACCCCTTGAATCTCGAGGCCACTGTAACAGCGGGTATAATTAGTGCAAAGTCAAGATCATTAGGCTTGAATAGGGATAAGAACGGGCAACGTAATATGGCAGTAGAGTCATTTTTGCAAACTGACGCAGCCGTAAATATGGGAAACAGCGGAGGTGCTTTGATAAATACAAATGGTGAGCTCATAGGGATAAACTCGGCGATTGCGTCTCCTACAGGTTATTACAATGGATACTCTTATGCAATACCGGTTAACATTGTAAAAAAGGTAATCAATGACCTTATTAAGTTCGGCAGTGTTCAAAGAGGTTTTCTTGGAGCCATGTTTATTGATGCAGGTACGTTCACCGACCAGGAAAAACAAAAAGCAAATGTGCCAGTAAGTGTAGATGGTGTTTATATAACCGATGTCACAAAAACTGGTGCTGCCATTGAAGCAGGGATTAAAAAGGGAGATATCATCAGGAAAATAAATGATGTCTCTATCAATTCAGGATCTGAGTTGCAGGAACAACTGAGCAATTATAAGCCTGCTGATAAGATAAATGTTACGATCGAAAGAGATGGAAAAAGAATTACGTATCCGGTAACCTTAAAAAATAACGCAGGAAATTATGATATAGTTAAGACTGATGTAACACTTGATAAATTTGGCGCAGACCTCGTAACACTCGATCCTAAAAAAGCGAAAGAATATGGATTGCCCGGAGGCATAATTGTAAAGAAGATAAACGAAGGCGCTATCAATGACCAGACAAGGATGAGGGATGGCTTTATCATCACAAAAGTAGATGGCAAGGATGTAAAATCAGTTGATGAACTGAAGGCTGCAGTTGGTAACTCAAAGCAGGTGACTATTACAGGATATTATCCTGGCTATAGTGAGCCTTACGATTATCCTTTGGTGCTAGATGATTCAGGGGAGTAATGATTTATTTGATTTTAATTTTTTATTGACCACGGCTTTTGCCGTGGTTTTTTTGTATTGAATATGAGCCGGTAAAGTCCATAAACAATTACAATTACAAGGCTAAGAAGAATCTGAATAGCGTTTAATAGCTCTATTACTTTTCCAACATTTAAGGGCAGATCAAAAGAAAGATTCGCGATAAATTCCAATCTGTATGACACACTTTCAGATCCCACATCAGGCACTAAAACTTGTGCTGTAGCAAAAAAGTAAATAAATACATTCAGCGATAAAAAATGGAATATTGAGTTCCAACTCTTATTTTTTTCAGAGGATTTATCTGCTATTATATTAACCAAGGAGCAAAAGATAACTACGAAGTCCCCAACCTTCAAAAAATCCTTTAGGTACCACGAAGGCGTCGCCACATGAAAGGGAATCGCAAGTAGCGTAACAATGATTTTTATGATCATGGCCTTATTTTATAATTTTCGCAGTCGTGGATTTTCCATTACTTAAATCAATCTAAAAACACCGCAGTCCAAACTTCAGTGCGGGTGGCTCATTCAGGTTTGTATAGATAGATCGGACTCACCTTTCCCTTAAATAATAATCAGGATTATCGAGGAAGGCTTTGGTGATTCGATAATGATCCGTATCCCGGTAGCTTACCTGTTCCATACTGTCGTCCCGTATTTCATAAATCAATGCTTCGGGAATACCCATCAATATGGGCGAGTGTGTCGAAATAATAAATTGAGCGTTCCGCTTTTTAAAACTTCGAGAATAAGAAAGATTAAAGACAATTGCTTCAATGGCGACAGAGCCGCCTCAGGTTCATCCAAAAGATACACGGAGCGAAGCAGCATCGCCCACTTACCTAATCTTACATTTGCATAGTTTTCATTTTCAGGATATAAATCTAAAGAAATTAAAGTCTTTTATTTTTAATCCATCCCATCTTCATATCATGACAGCATTGGAATCTTTTCAAAAACCAGGTAACCCCAGCGATCCAGATCTACAAAATGCTCCTGATCAAAATTTAAATCGGGACCGCCAAATACATTTCTAAAAACACCATGTACGCCTCTCACCTGGAAGTTTTTAGGATTGGGCGAACAGTTTAGAACAACCAGCACCTGGTGGATACCATTCTTTCGCATGTAAGAAAATATTTCGTGGTCATCAGGATGCGAGATAATTTTAGTAAGCACATCGGGATCACCTGCACGCAATGAATCATTAGAGCTATGAAGAAGAAGCAATGTTTTGTAAAAGTCGTGAAGTTCAAATTTTCCATCCCATTCAATAGTATCTTTATCAAAAAAATTTAGTCTTTTTCTATTGGGTAATTCCTGGCCGCTATATATCATCGGCATACCATTCCAGGTGCAGGTAAACACGGCCATCAGTCTCGCTGCATCACCATATTTTTCAAATTGCGTCCCATTCCAGCTATTCTCATCATGATTACTTGTAAAATAAACCCGAAATGCCGTCGCCGGAAATTCTGTCACCGATTTGTATAGAATAGTGAGGAAGCTTTGTAAATTCATTCTGCCATGATAAAATTCTTCGGAGGCATGCATCCATCTCCAGGTGTAGGTCGCGTCAAACACAACATGATATTCCGGCACTTCGCATTCAGCCAGCCAAAACAAATTACTTTTTACTTTCGATAGTTTCTTTTTGGCGGCAATCCAAAAATCAAGTGTAACCAGGTGGGCCATATCGCATCGGAAACCATCTATATCGCATTCTTTGATCCAGAATTTCATCGCACTAATCATGGCGTCCCACAGCTCATCGTTTTTATAATTAAGCTCGCTCACATCCATCCATCCGTGTGGATGAATCAATTCATTATTTTCATTGTACGTGTAGTATTCAGGATGGTCAACAATCCAATGATGATCGTTGCCGGTATGGTTGGCCACCCAATCAATAATTACTTTAAAACCCAACTCGTGGGCATCTTCAACGAGCTTTTTGAAATCCTTTATCGTTCCGTATTCAGGATTTGTTTCTATGTAGTTGCTGGCCGCATAATAGCTACCGAGTGTACCCAGCCTGTCTTTCTTACTTATTGGCGTTATCGGCATAAACCATAATATCTTCACACCCATGTCGCGAAGCCGTGGGAGGTGTTTACCAAAAGCTTCGAAGGTTCCTTCCAACGTGTACTGCCTTAGGTTTACTTCATATATGTTTGACGAATAGCTCCATTTTGGATGAGGATGATCAGGGGATTTATCGGGCATGGTTTAATTAATTAAAAATAAAAATAGTGATTATTAATCTTTTATTGGCTTGAACGATGGATGGGTCTTTGTAACTTTACCGGCGAAGAAATATGAAAAAATTTAATGTTCCATTAATATACCGCAGCCCGCTAATAACGGCGATTAAAAATAAAAGGAAACAAACCGACAAGTTAAAAAAAGATTTTACTCCAAGCCTTATCGATTTTGGTGATGTGCAAATTTATCTTTCCCGCCATTTTGGGTTTTGTTATGGTGTGGAGAATGCCATAGACATTGCCTTTAAAACGATAGAAGAAAATCCCGGTAAGAAAATTTATTTACTTAGTGAGATGATCCACAATCCGCAGGTAAATATTGATTTGAAAAATAAGGGCGTAAAATTTTTGATGGATACAAGTGGCAACCAGGTTATACCGTTAGATATCTTAACCCCGGAAGACGTGGTAATAGTTCCTGCGTTTGGAACAACGCTCGAAATTGAAGAGGACCTGAAAAAACGTGGCATTGCAATACGGCAGTACAATACAACCTGCCCTTTTGTAGAAAAAGTATGGAACCGCGCGGCAACGATTGCAAAAAACAGTTATTCAATTGTTGTACATGGAAAGCCACAACACGAGGAAACTCGGGCTACGTTCAGCCACAGCGCTGCAAATACACCGACGATTGTTGTAAAAGACATGAATGAAACTATTGAGCTGGCAAAATATATTAAAGGAGGAAAACCCTTGAAAGATTTCTATGGTGAATTTGCCGGACAGTTTTCTGAAGGCTTTAATGTTGAAAAAGATTTAGCCAGGATTGGAGTGGTGAATCAAACGACCATGCTTGCCAGTGATACACAAGCCATAGCGGATTATCTTAAAAATGTAATGATCGAAAAATACAACCTCTCTGGAAAAAATATCAGTGAGCGTTTTGCTGATACCCGTGATACTTTGTGTTATGCTACTTACGAAAATCAAAGTGCAGTGTATGGATTACTGGATACAAAGGCAGACCTCGCGATTGTAGTAGGAGGATATAACAGTTCAAACACGTCTCACCTCGTGGAGCTTTGTGAAGAGAAACTGAATACATATTTTATCCGTTCGGAAGAAGATATTATTTCTTCGAAAGAAATACGGCATTATAATCTTCATAAAAAAACTGAAGTGACCACGCTCTCTTTTCTTCCTGAAAAAAAACATGTAAAAATACTGATAACAAGCGGCGCAAGTTGCCCTGATGCTTTGGTCGAAGAAGTGATTTATAAAATCCTGTCGTTTTATAAAAATACCAGACCGGTTGAGGAAGTTTTGAAAGAATTTAGTTGAATACTTCCAGCGTCAACTTACACTTGTTGCATTCTTTTTTTCACAAGTTTTAAAGCAAAATCAAGCTGCTCCTTTTCGGTAAGATGGGTATTGTCAAGTTCGATAGCATCAGATGCTTTGCGAAGCGGGCTTACTTCGCGATGGGAATCGATATAGTCACGCATAGCGATGTTGTTCTTAACTTCTTCTAAGGTAATGTTTGGATTCTTCTCAAACATTTCTGCAAAACGACGTTCCACTCTTACTGCTTCATCCGCTACCATAAATATTTTAATTTCGGCGTTAGGAAAAACGGTGGTACCAATATCTCTCCCATCCATAACTATTCCTTTATCGATTCCCGTTTTTTGCTGAACAGCAACGGCGAACGTTCTCACATCCTTCAGCGCAGCAATTTCACTCACCTTTTCTGCAATTACAAGATCACGTATTATGTATTCTACATTCTCCTCGTTTAAAAATATTTCTGACCGGCCGGATTTAGTATTGTAAATAAATTCGAGGTTTATATTGCTTAAAGCATCCTTTATTTCTTTTTCACTCGACCGATTAATATTATTTCGCAAAAAGTAAAGTGTAATTGCACGATACATGGCACCGCTATCAATATACAGATAACTTAATTTTTTTGCCAATTGCTTCGCTAATGTGCTCTTCCCGCAAGATGACCAACCATCAATCGTAATAATTATTCTTTCTTCCATACACGCAAAAATGATTTAAAAATTAAGAAGAAAAAAATTAGAATGACAAAAAAAATGCCATCACTACGATGGCACTTTTGAAATTTTTATTAAGAATTCTTACGCTTCAGACTTCTCTTCTTTCTTCACACCTCCCTTAACTTCAAATGTAATTTTTGAATTCTCTTTATCAAGATCGGCTATTAAAACGTCCCCATTCTTAATGGTAAGGTTAAGTATCTCTTCTGCCAGCGGATCTTCAAGATATTTCTGGATCGCCCTGTGCAAAGGTCTTGCGCCAAAATTAGAATCGAATCCTTTCTCAGAAATAAAGGTCTTTGCTTCAGGAGTGAGTTCTAAAGCCAACCCAAGATTGTGCAGCCGTTTTGTAACACCCTTCATCAGTATATCAATGATTGAGAAGATATCTTCCTGCGTCAAATTATTAAAGATCACTACATCATCAATCCTGTTTAAAAATTCAGGGCTGAAAGTACGCTTCAATGCTTTTTCAATTACCGCTTTGGTATTCTCTTCTGCATTTAATTGCCTTGATGCGGTGCTGAAGCCAACACCATCTCCAAAATCTTTTAATTGCCTTGCGCCTATATTTGACGTCATAATGATCATCGTATTCTTAAAGTCTATTTTTCTTCCAAGACCATCAGTAAGCTGACCATCATCTAAAACCTGCAATAAAATATTATAAATATCTGGATGTGCTTTTTCTATTTCATCTAAAAGAATCACTGAATACGGTTTGCGCCTAACCTTTTCAGTTAGCTGGCCACCCTCTTCATAGCCTACGTAGCCGGGAGGCGCACCAATTAATCTTGACACCGTAAATTTTTCCATGTACTCACTCATGTCAACCCTGATGAGCGCATCATCACTATCAAACATATACCTTGCCAACGCCCTTGCCAACTCAGTTTTACCTACACCGGTCGGGCCAAGGAATATAAATGTTCCGATAGGTTTTTTTGGATCTTTCAACCCTACTCTATTTCGTTGAATTGCTTTTACTACTTTTTGGATGGCATCGTCCTGCCCTACCACAGCACCGGTAAGGTCTACCGCCATTCTGCGAAGCTTTTCTGTTTCCGCCTGTACCATTCTCTTCACGGGAATTCCGGTCATCATACTTACTACTTCTGCAATGGCCTCTTCATCAATAGGATAACGCCTGTTTTTGCTTTCTTCTTCCCAATCAGCTTTTGCTTTCTCAAGATCTTCCTGCAATCTCTTTTCAGTATCCCGCAATGATGCTGCTTCCTCAAAGCGTTGGCTTTTTACAACCTTATTTTTTTCGTGCTTAATATCGTCTATCTTTTTTTCCAGTTCTACCACTTCCTGCGGAACATTTATATTTTTAAGATGCACCCTTGCTCCCACTTCATCAAGAACATCAATAGCTTTATCAGGAAGCAGCCTGTCAGTCATGTAACGATCGCTCAATTTTACGCAAGCATCGATAGCCTCGGCGTTATAAGTTACATTATGATAATCCTCATATTTACTTTTAATGTTGGTGAGAATTTCTATTGTTTCTTCCACACTTGGTTGCTCAACCATCACCTTCTGAAAACGGCGATCGAGAGCTCCATCTTTTTCAATATACATTCTATATTCATCCAAAGTACTTGCACCAATACATTGTAACTCACCCCGTGCAAGCGCGGGTTTAAATATATTGGATGCATCCAGCGACCCGCTTGCCCCGCCTGCTCCTACTATGGTGTGAATTTCATCAATGAATAAAATAACGTCGCGGTTTTTCTCAAGCTCGTTCATAATCGCTTTCATTCTTTCTTCAAACTGGCCACGATATTTTGTACCTGCAACCAACGCAGCAAGGTCAAGCGATACCACTCTTTTATCAAACAACACCCTGCTTACCTTCCTTTGAATAATGCGCAATGCCAGCCCCTCGACAATAGCTGTTTTACCAACACCCGGTTCACCAATTAAAATCGGGTTATTCTTTTTACGACGGCTTAATATTTGTGAAACTCTTTCTATTTCAGTCTCGCGACCTACTATAGGATCCAATGTTCCCAACTCGGCAAGCCTTGTAATATCCCTGCCGAAATTGTCCAAAACAGGCGTTTTTGATTTGGCTTGTGCAGCAGATCCTTTTGAGGTACGCTGTTGAGAATATGATTTTCTTTCCTCATCAAATTCCTCACCTTCATCATCCTGGAATTCCGCTTTTGGATCTGTTTTTACATATCCCAATTCATTTTTAAACATGTCATAATCCACATCAAACTGGTTGAGGATTTGGGTAGCAATGTTTTCTTTATTTTTCAAAATCGAAAGCATCAGATGCTCACTTTCTACTAACGGGCTTTTATTGGCTTTTGCTTCAAGAACGGTAATTCTAATTACCTTCTCTGCCTGTTTTGTTAAGGGTAAAGAATTAATGTTTGCAATATTTTTTCCGGTTTTATCCTTTACGGCAAGCTCAATTTCTTTTCGCAGTTCGTATAAGTCAACATTGAAAGCTTTCAATATTTTTATAGCAGTATTCTCACCATCTCTTATAAGACCGAGCACAAGGTGTTCAGTTCCTATAAAATCATTACCCAAACGTAAAGCCTCCTCCCTGCTATAGGAGATAATTTCTTTTACCTGGGCTGAAAAATTGTTGTCCATGTGATTCAATTTAATACTATACAATAATAACGAATAAATTCTACTATTAGTTGCTAAAACAAATTCACAGCGTGTTGAAAACCGTACAAAAAAAGGTTAAATTAAAATATAAATTTCTGCGAAAATCTAAGAGATAAAATCAACTGCCACCGGCCCTTTAAATAATCGGCCTTGCTTTTTTTATACCTTTGAAGAGAACTTTTTCAATTTAAAAACTAATAATTGTGATGAAAGTCAAAATTGATACCAAAGAAAAATTTCACGTCATAACTATTGAAGAGCCTGATTTACCTGCTAATATGACAGAAGAATTGGAAAAATTGTTGCTTTCATTCGTTGATAAAGTTCCTGGAAATCTGATTATTAATCTTAAAAATGTTCAACAAATCAATGAGCTTACTGCAAATGCATTAGCAACGATACAACAAACATTTTACGATTCAAATTGTTCGCTCGTCTTTTGCAACTTGCAGCCTAATGTTGAAACGTTCTTAGATGAAAAAGAATTGTTGGAGATTATGAATATTACTCACACCGAAAGTGAGGCCTGGGATATTGTTCAAATGGAGGAGATTGAAAGGGAGTTGTTTTGATTAAGGTTTTGCCGGATACTGGATGCTTCATTCATAACTTTTAATTTTTAATGCTTTGCTTGCCGTAACAATTTTAGGAAATAATTCCGCTGTGCCCGCCCATAACCGCCACCCGACATCTCAGGTGGTTCAGACTCAGAGTCATAAATTCCTGCTGGATTGTGGTGAAGGAACTCAAATGCAATTATCAACGTACAAAATAAAGGCAGCCAAGATCAATCATATTTTCATTTCCCACCTTCATGGCGATCATTATTTTGGACTTGTAGGACTGCTCACCACAATGGGGCTCAATAATCGCAAGAATGAGCTCAATATCCATTCGCCAAAGGGCCTGAAAGAAATAATTGAGCTGCAGTTTAAGGCAGCGGAAGCACACCTGCCGTATACCATACATTTTCATGCACTGGAAAACGAGGGTGTTATTTTTGAAGATAAGAAAATTGAGGTTGAATGCTTCAAAGTGATGCACCGAATTGAATGCTGGGGGTTTCTCTTCAAGGAAAAAAAGAATAGTCGAAAAATTGATTCTGCGAAAGTTGCGAAATACAATGTTCCCCCTTCTTTCTATGAAAGTTTACAAGAAGGGCTTGACTATACTTCCGCGTCAAATGAAATAATAAAAAATGAAGCGCTGACCAACCCAGGATCCCATGCATGTTCTTACGCATACTGCGCAGACACAGGCTACTTCGAACAGATCGTTGAAAAAATAAAGGATGTAGATTTATTGTACCATGAGTCTACATACCTCCATGCCCTTGAAGAAAAAGCATGCGCCCGGCTACACTCTACTTCAAAGCAAGCTGCCACTATTGCAAAAAAAGCCAATGCAAAAAAATTGCTTCTCGGGCACTTTTCATCGATGTACGATCATCTTGACGAGTTCCAAACGGAGGCGTGCGAAATTTTTGAGAATACAGAGTGTGCCATTGAAGGGGTTTGCTATTTTGCATAAATGTTACTTTAGTTGTTAATCGTTTGCCGTCAAACATGGCTTTTTCAAAATTACCCATTCGTAAAATTGAGGAAAATGATTCTTCCAGGCTGCTTCATTATGTTGGGCTTCCGGATCGATTACTTCTTTTATGTTTGACCTTGAATATTGCCTAGTTTCATTTGCAATACGCTCCATATTTGGCAACATAGAGTTACCCTCTTTGCCCCCGGCATAAAAGAAAATACGCGAACTCATAGCGGCGGCATGAGTGCGCACCATACTATCAATGCCTGGCGCCGTCCAGAAAGCAGGCGAAAAAGCTCCTGCTCCTCCAAAAACCTTTGGGTATTTTAAAATGGCGTAAAACGATATTAGTCCTCCCATGGAACTTCCCGCTATGAAGGTATTTTGCTTATTTTTTAATGTACGATAGTTACGATCTATGTAAGGCTTTAAGTTTTTAACCAGGAAATCAACATATTTATCTCCCTCACCCTCACCGAATTGCTGGAAAGTATATGGATTGTACTCAGCCATTCTCTCCACCTGGCCATTATCTATTCCAACAATAATTGCGGACTTTTTACCCAGGGAGTAGATGGAATCAAGATATTCGTCGATGCCCCATTCTCCTGCAAATGAAGTCGCCTCGTCAAAAAGATTTTGGCCATCATGCATATAAATAACAGGATACTTCTCTTTTGTTGACTCATAGCCAGGAGGCAAATAAAGCCAGATGCGCCTGCTGCGATGCAACTGTGGCATATAGAAAGCAGTGTCAATTATACGCACATTCTGAGAAGCTGTATGCTTTTTTTCCGGGAAAACGTCTTGTGTAAAATCATCTACCCAGCCTGCTATTTCAACTTCGACGGAAGTATTTCCGTTCACAACCAGACTTCGGTTCAGCAGATTTTTACCTTCAGCATTTGTCTCAACTTCTGCCCACGAACCGCGGGTAAACTTGTATTCATAATTGCCCGCTTGCAGCAGGAGAGTAATTATGGCGGATCCGTCACCGCCTGTGCGTAATGAATATTGCTCATTACCGGGATCCCATGCATTAAAATTTCCAGTGATAAAAAAGGTATCGGCAATATGAGAGGCAGAAATATTCTTTAAAGAAAAGGTCACTGAAAACTGAGCATTTGTGGTATACATCATAAAGAGAAAAAAGCAACATAAAATTTGCTTCAGAAGGCCCGCCATTAAAGAGCATTTTACTTAAAATAATTTTGCAAAAGCCGCCTTAATTTTTTCATGAAAATGAGCGCTGAGTTTTACCAATGGGAGACGTAGTGAATTCTCGATCATTCCTAATTCTGACAAGTATGCTTTAACACCGGCCGGATTATTTTCAATTGTGAGCAACTCATTTGCTTCAAATAACTTATAATGCAATGCCTGGGCTGCGCTAAAATTTCCTTCGAGAGCATAATTTACCATTGCGGAAAAATCCTTAGGGCAATAATTCGCCGCAACACTTATTACTCCATCCATTCCACACGCAATAAGAGGCAGTGTAATCTGGTCATCGCCGCTCACAACCATGAAATCCTTTGGCCTGCCTTTTAAGATGTGCATGCATTGAATTATGTTACCACTTGCTTCCTTAATTCCTCCTATGTTTGCACACTCATTTGCAAGGCGCAATGTAGTTTCTGCACTTATATTACTTGATGTCCTGGCAGGAACATTGTATAAAATAACTGGCTTGGGAGATGCTTCCGAAAAAATCTTATAATGCTGAAATATTCCCTCCTGTGAAGGCTTGTTGTAATATGGACTTGTCGTTAGAACGGCAGCAGCTTCATCAAGAGGAAATGAAGAAAGACTTTTGATCATTTCAGCGGTATTGTTACCACCAATACCCACCACTACCGGCACCTTTCCCGCCACCTCTTTTGTAGTAAAACTTATTATGTCAATTTTTTCCTCTTTGCTTATGGTAGAAGCTTCACCGGTTGTACCTAATGAAACAATATAATCAACCCCATCTTTGATTACATAATCAATAACCTTTTTTAATCCCTCGTAATCGACATCAAAGTTTTTTTTGAATGGCGTTATCAGCGCAACCCCGGTACCTTTTAAAAAGCTTTTTAAAGACATGTGTGTTGAATTGGTTTGTTGATCTGCTAATTTTCTATTTATAAGCCCGTGATGAAAGTCGTTCCGGCTTATTCTATTTATAATTTTTCAAATTGCCAAGTTGCTGATTTTATTCTTCATCCCAGAATCCCATCTTACCAAATTTTTCAATTCGTTGTTTTATTCGGTCTTCAGGTGGAATTTTTTTCAAGTCTGCAATAATAGGTTTTATATAAGATTTTAGATTGGCTGCCGCCTCATCATAATTCCAGTGCGCCCCTCCAAGCGGTTCAGGGATAATGCCATCAACCAATCCAAATTTGAACATATCTTCTGAAGTAAGGTGCAACTGTTCTGCGGCAATTTCTTTTTGCGCCCAGCTACGCCAGAGAATAGTGCTGCAATTTTCAGGAGATATTACGCTATACCAGGAGTTTTCCATCATCAATACTTTATCGCCCACCCCAATTCCCAAAGCACCTCCGCTTGCTCCTTCTCCAATTATTACACACACAACCGGGACTTTGAGGCGAATCATTTCGTAAATATTTCTTGCTATCGCTTCTCCCTGGCCGCGCTCTTCTGCTTCAAGGCCCGGGAAAGCGCCCGGCGTATCAATCAAAGTTATGATTGGTTTTTCAAATTTTTCCGCCAGCCTCATCAGCCGCAATGCTTTCCGATAACCTTCCGGGTTAGCCATTCCAAAATTACGCATCTGGCGCATCTTCGTATTGGTGCCTTTTTGTTGGCCAATTACCATTACAGTTTCTCCATCAAGTTGTGCAAAACCGCCCACCATAGCCTTATCATCTTTTACGTTCCTGTCTCCATGGAGTTCAAGGAAATTAGTGAACATTTTTAATATATATTCAAGGGTATATGGCCTGTCAGGATGCCGGCTCAATTGAACTTTCTGCCAGGGAGTAAGATGTTCTGTAATTTCTTTTCTCTTTAAAAGAATGGATTCTTCCAGTTGATTAATAATAGAATCGTAATCAACTTTTGAGTTTTTTAAAGCCAGTTTTTTATTCTCTTCAATCTGATCGTATAGTTCCTTTATCGGCTGTTCAAACTCAAGAAATTGCCTCATATAAAAATTTTTGTATCCAATATTTATGTTGTCAAAAATTAAAACCTACAAAAAGAAATTATCTTTTTGGGCAATGAAGTTACGATGTCAAAATTAAAAACAAATATGCAGGTGTTTTACCTTTAAAGTTTTGATTTAATTTCTTTTTTAGTTTCGTGTAGAAAGAATTTGATTCAGATTAACATCAAATTAAAATCCTTTTAATGTTCAGGTAAATTGAAATTTAATTATCTTGCGCTCCCGAATTGCAAAAGGATCGGTAGTTCAGTTGGTTAGAATGCTGCCCTGTCACGGCAGAGGTCGCGGGTTCGAGTCCCGTCCGGTCCGCAA
>JBDTUZ010000055.1:0-37695 GCA_040007435.1 Ginsengibacter sp.
ACGGAAAAATCAGGGCAGACCAGGTTGTTGCTAATATGTTGAACACAAATCCGCAACTGTGCTTAGTAGCTTTTATGATGCACAAACGCATATTTTGTTTAGCCTTCGTAGGGTGTTCACCCTCCTTTGAAAAGCCCAACCCAGCCACCCGTGAGAGCCACTGGTTTCCGACCAACGGCGAAACTATCGTAACAAATCCAACCTAACCTTCACAAGATATCTTCCAATTAATTTTATAGATTAGTAAAATGAACGAAGAATATTTACACTATCCTGCAAATTATTTTACAGCTACAATTAATGAATGGAAGTTAGCTATGCAAATAGCAGGCTCCCGGGAAACCAGTTTTCATTGTTTCAATTCGAATAGGCTATCCTGAAGATGGCTCCATTCAAATCATCGGAAACGTATAAAGAACCATCCGGGCCCTGGGCTAAACCTGTGGGGCGATACTTAACAGCACCGGCAGGATGTTGTAAATCCACACCTGCAAAATTATCAGCAAAAATTTCCCACTCTCCCGCAGGCTTGCCATCTTTAAAAGGTACAAAAGCTACGAAGTATCCCTCTTTCAGCTTCGGCGACTGACCGTGAAAAGCAATGAAAGCGCCGTTCTTATATTTTGCAGGAAACATGTTGCCCGTATAAAATAATAAGTCATCAGGAGCCAGGTGTGCCGGAAAAGCTACTACAGGATCCTGGTATTTCCCGGAGACTGTTTTCTTTCCGTCGCCGCCATATTCCGGCGCCAGTATTTGCTTCTTTTGAACGGGATCATAATAAATAAAAGGCCATCCTGCATCAGATCCCTCGTGTAGTTCATACATCGTTTCAGCCGGTAATTCCGAACTTTGTTCGGGAGTATAATACTGCGGAAACTTATCATCAAACTGGCCGCGTCCATGCTGCATGGCAAACAGCGAATTGGTATTACTGTTCCAGGTTATCCCCACTACATTTTTTAATCCTCTTGCATAATGAACCGCGTCACCATAGCTTTGATTCAACTTACCGGTTTTAAATTCCCATATTCCACCAACAGAATCTAAAAGAGGGCAACCGGGAATTCCTTTTCCAGAGCCTTCTTCCCTGCAGGCATCGTTGTAAGAGCCCACCGTTACGTATAAATTATTTTGATCGTCAATAGCAATAGATTTGGAATTATCCCTGTTCCTGTCTACCAATCCCTGCACAATTACTTCCGGTGTATCAGCAGCATTTACTTCTTCCTTATCGTTCAACCGGTACCTGTAAACTCCCGTATTGGAAGCCGAATAGAGGTAGCCGTCTTTGATAGTGATACCTGTACCAGGGTAATTGGCAAAACCCGTTTTGGAATCCAGGCTGCCATCCTTATTGGTATCGCTTAAAAAGTAAATCCCTTTTCCATCTTCCAGGGAGCGTAAACTAACATACACGTCCCCGTCAGTATTTATCGCCATGTGTCTCAAATGTCCCAATGAATCGGCAACAATCGAAGCAGAAAAGCCAGCGGGAAGCTTCAGATTCATTTTTTTAACAGGTGCAATTTCAGTTTCAGTGGATGTGGTATTATTGTTACAAGCCGATAGACAGGCTACAACAGTTATGGCTGCCAGGATTTTTGTATTCATAAATTTCAGGATGTACTTTTTATTATGATTTAATGTGTACTAATATTGAGGGCCGGACGTGTAATAACAGCAGGCGCGAAGCTAATAAAAAATTGTCCCTTAATGCGAATTTTACCAACGCCTAATATACATTACAACCTTACCTGCCGGCAGACAGGTCCTGTACGGGCGGAATTATGTGAGACTCCGGAAGATTACCATTATTCTTCCGCGAGATATTATGTTCATGCAACAAACGATTTCGGAATGTTGAAACGCTTTTAGGGTAGTAAGTGTGGGTGCATAATCCCGCTGGTCGGGAGATCAGGCGGGGGCGTTACAGGTTTCGTGATTTAAAAGATGCAAAAGAGGAATACCTACACTGGCGGAGTTGGATGCGGTTGTAAAATACCGATCTTCTTTATGTGGCGGGTGAGGGACGTCCGCCAAGAAAAGGGAAACTTTGTATTCCTATCATTTTCATCTCATCATTACTCAAAAGATGTTTCCAATCTTTATAACCGAAATCCGGAAATAAACTTTGTTAAGTGACTGATTACTTTTTCTTACTCCGAAGTATCACCAAACGCCTGACATCTTTCTAAGATAATATTAATTCGTGAGAAGTCGGGTGCCGGACACCCGCCATGAGGGGCTCTGGAATATTCTAAGGCCTTTGACTATCCGTTTCAATGTTCTAATTCGTAATGTGGGTTTAACTCTCTAACTCGATAATTAAAGTCATCAGATACATAAATATTTCCCTTTTTGTCAACCGAAAGACTGTTTGGATGCGATAACAAGGCATTTATGGCTGGCCCACCATCCCCACTAAATCCACCAAAGCCCTTGCCTGCAAGAAGATTGATGATCCCCGTCTTTTTATCAACCATATAGATTTGGGATAAAACCTCGTCAGAAATATAGATGTTTTCCTTATCATCAACAGCAATACCAACGGGTTGGGTAAAAGATGCATTAATTGCAAGTTCTCCGTTACCAGAATTACCCAATACTCCATTGCCCGCAACAGTGGTAATTATCCCGGTTTTGCCATCAATTTTTCTAATACGGTAATTACCTTGATCACTCAAATAAATATTATCATGGTTATCCACGGCAACATTCCAGATAAAACTAACTACAGCCTGGCTGGCTGGTCCGCCATCTCCGCTAAAACCACTTGTGCCATTTCCTAAAATGGTGGTAATAATTCCAGATTTCAAATTTAATTTTCTAAGAAATTGACCTTCAGAAATTATCAAATTTTCATGATTGTCTAATGCAATACCAAACGGGAATGAAACATTAACTGACAATGCATTGCCATCACCATTATATCCGGAATTACCTGTTCCGGCAATCGTTTTAATGATCCCTGTGGCTTTATCTACTTTCCGGATGCGGTTGTTGACCAAATCAGAAATATACAAATTACCATGAACATCAATGGCAGTATGAAAAGGCAGGTTCAAACTTGCCTGCGTGGCCAACCCGCCATCACCTGAATATCCCTGGATGCCATTTCCTGCAACTGTAGTAACTATTGCTGTTTTAGCATCCACCATTCGTATTACATTATTGCCCGCATCGGCTATATAAATATTACCATCCTTATCCAAATTTACATTTGGAAGTCCATTAAACGAGGCATTCAGAGCAGGTCCGCCATCTCCGGAATATCCACTTGAGCCGTTACCGCAAACAGTATTTATGATCCAGTTACTGAATTTTTTATTTAACGCATTTGATGTTATAGAAGAAGATGATAACGACTTCTCTAATTTTAGATCTGTTAAATCCTTTTTCATGCAGCCGGTAATTACCAGGCAAGAGATTATGAATAACTTTCTTATTGCAATAGGAGATTTCATAAAAAAATTTTAAAGGTTCAATAAAATAATTCTATTTAAGTTGACTAAATTATTCTTTACTCATAATTCATACAAGAGCAAATTGGTGGATTGTAACTTTGGGTTAGCGGTTTTTACTTTTCATTTCATAATCAGTTTTAGCCTTTGTAGGGTGTTCACCCTTCTTTGAAAGGCCCAACCCAGCCACCCGTGAGAGCCGCCGTCTGGTCTTCAACCAACGGCGAAACTATCATAACAAATCCAACCTAACCTTCATAAGATATCTTCCAATTAATTTATGGATTAGTAAAATGAACGAAGAATATTTACACTATCCTGCACATTATTTTACAGCTAAAATTAGTGAATGGAAGCCTATACTTGCAAATGATAATTATAAGGATATAATAATTGGCAGTTTGCAAAATCTGGTTAGTAAAAACAGGATAGAATTAAATGCCTTCGTTATAATGAACAATCACATTCATTTCACCTGCCTGCCGGCAGGTTTGGCAAGCCTTACAGAGTTTTACGCCAGTGCAAAACCAGGTTTCGTTTATGAAATTCACTGCACGACAATTATTACTTACCCTTATTGAAGATGATAAAGAATTGCATACGTCTCTTAAAGTAAATAAATATGATCGTGATTACCTCCCGACGAATCGGGATTAAAAAGGTATGGAAAAGAAAACCATTAAGTATTTAGCTACTTAATAAAAAGATGTTCGTACAAAAGTTAGAATATATACATTACAACCTTGCCTACCGGCATGCAGGTCCTGTACGGGCGGGATTATGTGAGACTCCAAAAGATTATCATTATTCGTCCGCGAGATATTATGTTGATGGAAAAAACGATTTCCGAATGTTGAAACGCTTTTAGGGTAGTAAGTGTGGGTGCATAATCCCGCTGGTCGGAAGACCAGGTGGGGCATTACAGGTTTCATTTACCTGGAGATTTAAGCGAATGAATTTATGATCCCACCGAACAGCAACAGCACAAGGATCCCGATGCATTTCCATTTGTTTTCCACAATAGATAATGATAGTACTTTCACCTGGCAACCTTGGGTAAGTTAACATCGGTATTATTTCAATTAGATAAAGCCTGTAAGGAATCCTGTATGGAAAAAACTTTGGGGGTTTTTAAAAGATTGGATACCTCAAAATAATGAATAGGTTCTATTGAAAAAAGGGTGAAAACACGGTATTATCAGCAACGGCGGCCTGAAATAATCACATTGAGCGTAGAAAAGAATGCTACAGACTATGTATTAACTAAATTTTACCTGGAGATCGTTTTCTTTTTTGTTGATTTTCAACTTTGCTTTACAATTATTCTTAGGTAAAGGTGATTGACTGAAGGTTTGGTTCCAAGATTATGCAACCCTTTTTATTACCGTTAAATTACGTGGTTATATAAGGTTATTAAAAGCTGCTAAATAATAATTTTGCTCCTACATTGCAACCTGGTTTACTAACCGGTAAACCGGGAAACAATTTAACCACCCCAAAAAAATTACATTATGTCATGTGATACTAAACCATTGGCCCTTATTCCTTCGGCTACAGCCGCTGATCGAATAGCTGTTTTTACTAATCTCAAGAATCCTGCCCTGGAAAAAAAATCCGGGAAAAGAGAGGTCTCTAAAATTAGCTGCGGCCCTGCAGTTTTTCTTAATCTTTTAAATGATCTTACAGCCAACAACAACTACGATGGCATACGGGTGTACTTCGCGCTGGAGAGCGATGTGCTTGCTCTTGTTTTTGTTACCACTCTTTCAGACCCAAAGGATAAGGAGGTTCATAATGACGACCTAAGCAATTGCTGGCTCCTGAACCTTAGAAGCACCCGGCAGATAGATTCGAAAGAAGCAAGTGATTTAATAGTTGATTATGAGAAACAAAGGTTGGCTCATTTTGAAGCAGATGGCAACGAAGTGATGAAGCCTGGTTATATGGAAACTAAAAGCCTGTGGTATTCCAGGGATCTGTTTGGAAGGAATGGTAAGGATGGTTTAATAGATTATATGGAATGCCTTATTTCTAATAAATTGATAAGTGAAGTTGCTGTTTGGTTTGGCGGGTATTTAAAAAGCGATGAAGCTGAAGATACTAACACACCGGAATACCAGCTTACACTTATATTTCAATTGAAAGGTGAAGCTTCCGGCGAGGCTGTACTTCTTGATGACAATGCAGACACTGGCAGGCCTTGCCCTCCTCCCAGCACTGGATGTAAGGGATTTGGTGCACAACTTCCACTTTAATTAAAAATAGTTTTGTTTTTTTTTCTAACCTATATAACAATATTATCCATTTCTTTCCTGTGCAGCCTGGTTAGTTTCAGGCTGCACTATTCTTTTCATTTGAGATTCTTCTCAGTATTTCTTGGCGTTACTTTACTCACTGAATTTTGTGCCTATTATTTGCCGGAGCATTTGGATACCAAAACAAATTACCCGATCTATAATATCTACATTCTTGTGCAGGGAATTTTTTATGCCATTTATTTTCGCCTGTTAACTGACCTGCGGGGAATGAAGCGATTTATTAATTCATTTCTTATTCTTTTTCCTGCTTTTTGGCTTATAACTACCTTGACTGAATTTAAATTGACGGCTTGGAACAGTTATGCGGTAATGGCTGGAGATCTTTTCATAGTTTCCTGCTGCGCTGTATATCTTTACCGGCTCTTTACATCCGAAGGTGTCGTTAACTTCTGGCGTTTGCCGGAGTTTTGGATTGCTGCCGGAAGTATCGTGTTTTTTTCATGTGAGCTGCCCATCACAGGGATGCTTAACTTTATGGCCCATAATTATGAAAGACAGGCGCTGATACTTCGTGAAGTATTACAGGTATTAAATATTGCCATGTATTCAGCTTTTACTTATGCTTTTTTATGCCCATTAACAAAGACCCACATAACGAAATCATTTTTGTAGTAGTAGGTGTAATCATTGTTTTTTTTGTGTTAACGGGCATGCTGGTTTTAATTCTCTTGTTTTATCAAAAAAGAAAATTTTTAAATATGCAACGCCTAACCACTATGGAAAAACAATTCAATGAGACCCTTCTCCAAACTCAATTGGAAATACAGGAACAAACCTTTAAAAACATCAGCCAGGAGATACATGATAACATTGGGCAAACACTTAGCTTTATCAAGCTTAATATGAATTTGATTGACCTGGATAAAAGGGATATCGCAAAGGACAATCTCGCAGAATCAAAGACATTGCTCACCAAAGCCATACAGGACTTGCGTGATCTTTCAAAAATGCTAAATACGGATTTTATAAATGAAGCAGGGTTGGTTAATGCGATAGACCAGCAATTAGGTATTTTAAGAAAGACAGGCCTGTACAAGGTCATACTTGATGTTGCCGGGGAGAAAGAAAAATATCCTTTGCAAAGTGAGCTGGTAGTTTTTCGCATTGTACAGGAATTATTAAATAATATTGTAAAGCATTCCGAAGCAGACCGGATTAATGTGGTGATGGATTACAGGCCGGACAAGTTATTGATAGCAGTGGGCGATAATGGGAGAGGGTTCGATGTTGCAAATGTCAGCAACGGTATAGGCCTTCGGAATATGCATAGCAGGGTTGCCTTATTTCATGGAAACCTGGATATAGTAAGTGCGCCGGGAGAAGGAACTACGGCAATGATTGGGCTACCAAAACCAAAATAAAGCAGCAATGGAAATTTGTAAAATTGCCCTCGCAGATGATCACGTTCTTATGCGAAGAGGGCTTGCTACTCTTATAAATACTTTTGATGAATACGAGGTAATATTCCAGGGAGCTAACGGGCAGGAACTGATAGACAGCCTCAACAAAAAAAAACTTCCCCATATCGCATTGCTCGATATTAACATGCCTAAGAAAGATGGCTACGAAACTGCTTACTGGCTCAAGAGAAATTACCCTGAAATTAAAGTACTGGCATTAAGCATGTACGATAATGAAATAGCGATAATAAGAATGTTGCAAAACGGCGCGAGGGGTTATGTATTAAAGGATGTGGAGCCTTTTGAATTAAAGGCGGCGCTGGATGCTATTTGGCGCAAAGGGTTTCACTATTCCGACCTGGTTACAGGGCACCTTATAAATAACATTAGCAAGATAGATGAAAAAAATACACATAAAAATATCTCCCTCACCAATCGCGAACTTGAATTCATTAGGCTTTGTTGCAGTGAAATGCCCTATAAAGAGGTCGCTGATAAAATGTGTGTAAGCCCCCGAACCCTGGAGAATTACCGCGATTCATTATATCAAAAACTACATATCAAAACAAGAATCGGCCTGGCGATGTATGCCATGAAGAGTGGGATTGTAAACCTGAGTAATAATGTATAGATTAATTATACCGGCTGTGTAAAAGCTTTCCTTCATACCATTAAATAAACCGTTTATAAAACAGCCCGGATCATAAATGGACTTTGTTAGCAAGGGGTAGTGAACTGCTCAAATTGAAATGGCAATGAAGCCGGTACAGGCACAAAAAAACCACCCCATAGTGGCGGTGGTATTTATACTAATTCAAAAAAGTGACACACGAGGTATAAACGAGAGGCTGCTAAAATTATTGTGAAAATGTAATCGGGTAAATAGATGCTACCATTCTTATAGTAAGCTATACTACCTGGAATATCTGAATGTTATTCCCGCAGGTATCATTAAATACTGCAAGTTTCGTAGGCCCCATTTGTGTGGGTTCCAAACTGAATGTTACGCCAAGGCCTGTTAATCGTTGGTATTCTTTTTCGATGTCGTCAACGTTAAATGCCGTCCAGGGGATACCTGCTTCAAATAATTCTTTTTGAAAAACTTTTGCCGGTGCAAAACTGGTTGGCTCGAGAACTAATTCCACTCCTTCCTGTTCCTCTTTGGAAACTACAGTAAGCCATTTATGCTCACCCATGGGAATTTCAGTTTTTTTGATAAATCCTAATTTTTCGGTATAAAAGTTTAAGGCTTTTTGCTGGTCGTCAACCATTACACTTGTTAGTTTAATTTTCATGCTAATTATCTTTAAATGTTCCGCGCAAAAGTCGGCTATTAAAAAAAATAGTACCTCTTGAAAATTGCTTTTCTTGTTTTTACGGTTTAAATGCTGAAGGTGCCCTACCCATTTTTTTCTTAAAGAGTGCTGTAAAAGAAGTTAAACTCTCGAACCCAACGGAATAGCAAACTTCTGCAACCGAAGCCTTGTTTCTTAAGAGTGTTTTTGCTTTATTAATTCTTACCGAGGTTAAATATTGATACGGCGTTGTGCCATATAATTTTTTGAAAGAACGAACCAGATGGAATTTTGAAATACAGGCTTCTTTGCAGATGTCATCCAGCGTTATGTTATCAGTGAAATTAGTGTCAATGAAATGCTTTGCCGAAATAACCTGCCTGGTCAAATATACATTCGAATAAACCGCGGCTGAGATGGATGCTACTTGCCTGTTGTAATAGGTCATGTTCAAAGTTTGTCGTATTGCTCTGCGGCCATTGCTCACCGGTAGTTAGTTGAGCCGTGAACGATTCCGCTCATGAAATATAATTATTAAAACGCCCTTATTGGCCGCACAGCGCCACCAAGGGTTTTATCGCGATAAGCCTTGAGGCCACTGGCGAAGTCCACTACCCACGCATAATTCATATTGCCTTCAGTGGAGCTACAATAAGAAATTGCCTGGAAGCCGCCAACCGTCGTTCGCTGCAGCCAAAGTAAATATAATTCCTCCACAGAAGGCAGGTACCAATCTTCGAACTGAACCTGGTCAGGATAATTTTTGTAGGTGCTGCAATACAAAGCAGCGTAATTATTGCCATCGCCATAGCCCTGGCTGGCAATAATAAGATTGGTATTTCTTTTGCCTGCGCCCACACCAAATCCATCATTATTTACATCCCCGCCTCCCAATGCCATTGTGTATTTGTTCACACCGGCATTCCATCGTATGCCTGGATCGTTGCCACCAGGCGGCAACGCAGAAATCAAACCATGCTGCCCGTTATCATAAACAAAAAATACAATGCCACCACCATAACTCTCACCAATAAAATGAACAGTACTATACCACGAGACACCATTAAAACATTCAAAAGCTTTACTCGAAGTATTATAAATCGTAAGGCCGGCCTGCGGAGAAACAATAGCATTCCGTTGCATACTATCCATTCTTGGAGGTAAAAAACCTCTTGTAGTTGAAGTTACATCCAATTGTGCCGAAGGATTTGGCATGAGCGTACCGATACCAATCTGGGCTTTGGTGGAAAGGGTAAGCGTTGATAAAAATAAAAATGAAAGAGGTAAAAAATATTTAACCATGAATATATGAATTGAGCGTTTAGATCTCTTTAAGTGAGCAATTCATGTTGGAAAGTTGGAAGACTGGTTTCTAAAGGGGATATTTTAAATTTATAGAAGCCAAATGTTACCAGGAATTGATAGTGACGCTAGTTTTAACTACGATTCATTCCCTGAATGTTAGCCGGATGTCTTCAGCGTGAATTTAGATATTTTATGACGGAAATGAAAATATTTTCGAGGCATATTTTGAATCGAACGAATCTATGATCATATACCTGCCCATATAAATCCACTATTTATGGTATGTATGATATCGATTTATTTTACCGGCACACTAAATATTCCATTCGTGACGGCTATGGTATCGGTGACTGTGCCTTGTGACTTTTTTATAACCCCGCTAAAAGTGCCTTGCACATTGATAGCATTTGCGCTGGTTACAACAACTGTAAAAGTTGGATCAGTACCATTGTTTACCAACCATGTTTGTGCAAGACTATCTGCATAACTGAAATAGGCATAAGTAGAACTTGTATCGGTGTAGATGCCGGAACCAATATTCATGGTACTTGCAACTCCAAATTCAATTTTTTCGCCGGTGCTTGTAACGGTATCACGGCCGCTTACGTAAAAGCCTGCTGAACCAGAGGGGCCGGGAATGTTGCCGTTGGCAGCACCGGCACTGTCGCTAAAATTCCTGTAAACTCCATTGAGAAAACAAGTAAGGTAATAATGTGGCGGAATGCCTTTTATTATTTGTACAGAAAATGTACAACTATCAGCGAGCCCGTTTAAGGCCCGTAAGGTGAAGTTGGTCATACCTGTATCAAGAGGAGTGCCTGTGGCAGTAAGCACGGCGGTTTGCGGACCTGTGGCTGAGAATGTACTTACCTGGCTAAACGATATTCCATTAGCCGTATTGGTAGTAATCCAATAAGGGCCGGGCACTGATACATCAACGGTTATGGTTACTGTATTTTCAGCGCTAACGGCTGTGTCTGCTACATACCTCCCTGCTACAACAGCGCCTGTACAATCTCCGCCTGTGCCCAATGTGTATTCTGCCAATATAATTGATGTATCGGGAGTAATTTTTGTACAGCCAAAAAATATAACCAGGAAAAAAGTGCTGAGTGTGGCAAGTTTATTCATAAAGAAGTAAACGGATTGATTATTAGTTTCCATATAAGTTCCTCTATAATGTGCCAAAGATAATTATTACTTCTCAGCAATGTCTATCTATAGGAGTTGCTACAGGCAACGTCGGCAATTAAGTTGTTGCTTGCATAAATACCATGAGCTAAAGAATATCTTTACGTAAAATTCAGCGATATGAAAAATATAT
This sequence comes from Ginsengibacter sp., assembly GCA_040007435.1. Classification (GTDB taxonomy): domain Bacteria; phylum Bacteroidota; class Bacteroidia; order Chitinophagales; family Chitinophagaceae; genus Ginsengibacter. The sequence goes on from JBDTUZ010000055.1 coordinate 11,107, forward strand.
TAGTTGTGCTTTTAATTCTCGTTGCCATCGTAATGATCTATTTGGGAATAAAAGGTAACATTATACCGCCTGCATTAACCGGCATTGGTTTTTTTATTATTGCCGCATTGTTTTATTTAAAGAAATAATATGGTTGGCTGCGACAACGAGGAGTTTGTCTCCGCATCGAAAGATGCAGTATCAACAATTGTGTTTATTCAGTTCATGTGCGATAGTGAGACTTTATTAATTTCTATGTATCGTGTTTTTTAGTTTTGAAAATATTAAATTTACTTTTAGTCTCTTCATGTTTCTTTTGATCCTTCCGGGCCCGTTCTTTTTTTTGCGTAGCTCTTGCTTTTTTTCTTGCCTTCTTTTTTTTCATTGTCTTCCTGTCCCATGTAAATTTATTTTCTACAGGGAAGTAATATCGTATCGACATATATAAAGTGTTTACCGGTATTTCCGGCAAAGGCGTTTCTGCATTACCTCCGTTTTCTTTTGTAAGAAAGTTATAGCCGTTTATAAAGTGTAAACCAAAGAACCTGAAACCAACCGAAGGCCCCACGCCAAAGCGTTGCCGTTCATTGAAATTGGTGTAATAACTTATATGGGCACCATAAGTCAGGTTTATCCTTCCTCTTTTCATCCATACGCCAGCCTTATAGCCAAGTATGTTATCTTGAAAATTATATTCCATGTTTGCCGTAGCGCCAATGATGTGTGGCTTGAATACACTTATTTTTCTCCAGTGCGCTTCCCCACCCAGTTCTATTGAAGAAAATTTTCCCCGTTGAAGCCCCAGTATCATTCCCGTATTTCTCTGGTAAAGTTTCCTTTGTACCGCTTGCTGATAGGGGATAGCAACCGGGGAGGTGGAATATTTTGTGTTAATAAAATGATAGGCAGTCTGTGCATCTGCCACCATTGAAGAAAAGAGAAGAGCCGTCAGCAGTATTTTCATAGCAAGGGATTGGGCGATTTGTTTACAATATTGCTTTCGAAACTAATGGAAATGACTTTTACGGCAGCACGGATTAACAAGTTGTTATTATTTTTTGATTGCATCAATTCATGACATTATTATACAACCTAAAAATATTCACGCATTTAGTATGCAAGTAAAAATAGAGTGGCCGCATGTCCGTCGCCACTGGCATATTAATTGTAACCATTATAGCAGAATCTTATTTTTCACTCATAAAATTTTTGCTATGTCAAATGAAAATCAAACCTTAGGTAAAAAAGTAAAGAATGCTGCCGATGACGCGGGTACTGCGATTCACAATGCGGCAAAAGATGTAAAAACCGGTGCGCAGAATGCGGCCAATAGCGCAAGTAATGAAGCGAATAAAGCTGCTAACAATGCGAAAGCAAAAGGCGGAAACGTTTTTGATAAAGCCGGGGCTACTATTAAAAACACTTTTAGTGATGCGAAAACTTCTACTAAAAATGCAGCCAATACTGCAAAAAATGAAACAGAAAAAGCCGCTAATAAAATGGATAACGAAGCTAAAAAAGCAGCACGCAATAATTAGTTTGTTACTATCTTTTCCTAAACCGGGGCATTTGTTCCCGGTTTTTTTGTGCACGGAAACAAATGGGTTTGGCGGGTTAAATTTGTTTTAATAAAACATACAATGCTTTTTAGATAATAGTTTCTAAAATTTAAGAGGGCATAAAAGCCGTTTGAGTTATTTATTTGCCGCAGATTATATGGATTTTCACAGATAAATCTGTGAACTTCGCAAAGCTAAGTATCTGTGCAATCTGTGGCTGAAAAGATTTTCTGGCAGACCTAATCGTTTTATTTTAATTAACTCAAACAGCTTCTTAAAAGAATGGGATATTTTGTATGGTTGAAATATTTCTTAACGCAAGCAATAATTTGTAATTTCAAAAGAGATTTTTTCTATGCCCTCGCAAAAATTTAGAAAGCTGGATATCGATTTGCCACGGCAGACTTTATTCAATCAACGGCCATGGCTGGTTGCGGGATTAATACTGGCTTTCACGGTGCTGTTGATGATTGCTTTTGCTTACTTTGAACGAAATAAGAAGATGCCGTCTCCAAGGCAACAGCAGGAAAATGGCTTAATTGTTCTCCGAAATAACTCCGGTGAGTATTCCTAAAAGGTTTATCTCAACATTTGTATAGAAAGTGGTAAAGCTCTCTAATGGCATGTAAGCGTGCTGCCGCAAATTTGAATTATCTTTCCTATTCAAATTAAATTTCTCATAAATAATTTTATGACTCCCGATGAAATTTTCCGGTACTGCAGCAGCTTTGCACTTATTGGTTGGTTATTGCTGATTATTGCATCTCCCTTTTGGAAAAAAGTGGATTCAATTATTATAGGGGTTATCATTGTGTTGTTTGCTATCGTGTATACCTGGCTTATTCTTACAGGTTTTCACATTGATGATATTCAAAAATTCAATTCTCTTGAGGGTGTGATGAACCTCTTTACAAATCCGTTGACGGTAACCGCGGGATGGATCCATTATCTTGCATTTGATCTTATGACGGGCGTATGGATTAAAAATAATTCTTTAAAGCATGGTATCTCCCACTTACTCGTGGTGCCTTGTCTTTTGCTTACATTCATGTTTGGCCCTGTCGGGCTTTTGCTATACCTGTTAATGCGGTGGATAAAAACTAAAAATTATTTTGCACAAAACTATTAAGCCTGGCTAATGCGCTTTTTTTTTACAGAGTTAAAAAAAAGAAACCTGCTCTTATACCGCATGGGCTGGCTGCACTTGTTGGCAGCCGTTACCTGCTTTATACTTATTCAGTTTGATAGTACCCTTCTGCTTTGTATTGACCGGTGGATAAAGCCCATGAAATTTTTTATTTCTGTTACCATAATGACCTGGACTATGGGCTGGCTCATGTACTATCTTGCCAACAGCAAAAGGGTTGTGTTTTTTTCATGGGCAATCGCCATCACTATGTTTATAGAAAACGCAATTATCACTGCACAGTCTGCACGTGACACCACATCGCATTTCAATAATTCCAGCGCCTTAAATATTGCTTTATTCGCCGCGATGGGTGTTGTTATTCTACTTTTCACGATTACCATTGTATTTATTATTATCGAATTTTTGAGGCAGAAGATATTTACTATTTCACCGGCATATCTTTTAAGCATAATAATGGGGCTTATTTTATTTTTAATTTTTACCAGCGAAGGAGGTATGATGCTTGGGAACGGAGCCCATACCGTGGGGGCGCCGGATGGGGGACCGGGGCTCCCCGTAACAAACTGGAGTATGCAATATGGTGATCTTCGTATAGCACATTTTTTCGGCATGCATGCCTTACAATTAATTCCGCTGTTTGGATTTTATGTGGCCACATCAAAAAAACAGGTGTGGATAGTTTCCGGAATTTATTTTATTCTTGTGTCATCGCTTTTAATTCAGGCAATACAGGGCTATTCTCTTTTTCATTTATAGACTCCTGCATTACCGGCAATTATTTTTTCTTAAGTGGTTTATTATTATTTTATCTTTAATATCGAAAGTTGTTTTCGTCACAGCCACTATCAAATTCATTAAATTTGTTTATGCCAGTTGAATTTAAAATAAAGATTACTAAAGAAATCCTGGAGTTGAGCAAATATTGCGGCGCTAACAATGAAATTGAGACAACCGGAAAAAATTGTGCGATTGCTGTTAGCCTGAAAGATATGTTTCCGTATGTTTTTGTTACGGGATATTATATTTATCCTTTTGGCACAGATGAACACAGTAACCTGAACGATTTAAAAATAGAAATGCCCAAAATAGCGCAGGATTTTGTAAGGGTTTTTGATTCACTTTCCGGAATGCCCCGATTGAGACCCACGCTCCCGGAATTCGAATTTGAAATATCTATCTCCGATGAAATTATCTCCCAGGTAAATATTGATGAGGTAAGAAACTTAAAATATGTTCCACGTTCTTTTGCCCTGAAGTAACATTCCTTTTTAAAATAACCTCCATTATTATTTATAGATAAATGAGCTGACCGGATGTATCTCCCATGCATCAGGAGGCCTCGCCGATGCTGGCCCTATCACGCCGCCATTATGTTGCTTATCAAAAAATATACTTCCGCTTACTTCAACCTGTAAAGGATTCTCATAAAAAAAGTAGCCGGAACTGCACAGGTTCTGAGCTGCCTTTGTGAGGAAACTGTCGCGGGCTGCCTTTAAGACTAAGAAGGATGTATCATCTGCTGGCGGCGGTCCGCTCACCTCAACATTAAAGTATCTTGTGGAAGCAGTTGCCTTTTTAGATGTACCGATTATCACATGAAAATCCTCGTCTGTCTGGCGCGAATAAGCATATAGATAGGCTTTTTTTATTCTCACATTCCTTTCTTCCGATGCAATTCTTGAGCTATTGGTGCCTGTTATAGAATCTGCCATCAGGTCTTTACCCGGCAAAGTGTTTACGAAAGCGCGGAGTGTTCTGAAATTCTCAAGGGCCGCCGGGCTTAAAGATGTCTTTGCTCCCTCACGGTACGATCCGTCAAAAATTTCAGAATCACATCGCTTGTTGGTTTCGGCTACTTCAGGCAAATTATTGGAAGCGCCACCTTTTGGCGCTGGAGCTATCGTTTCAATTCCCTGCGTTGAATCTTGCGGGTCGGGCTCATACCGCATAATATAAGTTTCACCCTTTTTGTTTTTATAAATAGCTTTCCCTTTCGATTTAAGTACGTTAATATTTGTGATGGTATCTAATGTTGCAGCCTCAGCTTTAATGGTTCTATGCGGGCTGCTGCAGGCAGCTGAGAGGGCTGTTGTAATGATTAATAAAATAAATAATTTCATGCTCGTGTATTGCATATGAAAGGTACAAAAAGCATAACCTCATGTCACAAGTTTTTATAACACAAGGTCAGTCACAAGAATTCCAGCGTGCACACCCGGGCCAACCTTTTCAAGCCTTCCCGGCAAAGGCAAAATAATTGTATCTTAACTTCCTATAAATTAAAATAACATGTTGAACAGACGAGACTTGCTTAAATTATCCGCCGCATTGGCTGGAGGTGCAATGATTCCTTCGGGTGCCAGGGCTGCAGTTAAGGCGCCGAAAGAGCCATTCCGATTTTGTCTCAATACCAGCACCATCATGGGCCAAAAACCCGGTCTGCTTCATTCTATTGAAATCGCTGCCGCCGCCGGTTATGATGGGATGGAACTTTGGATAAATGATATCAGGGAGTATCTAAAGCAGGGAAATTCTATCGGCTCGCTGGCATCATTTCTTTCAGCAAAAGATATCATGGTAGAGGACGCCATCAGCTTTACACAATGGATGGTGGATGATGACACAATAAGAAAAGCGGCATTAATAGAGTTGGAAGAAGAGATGAAAATAATGGCTGCATTGGGTTGCCACCGGATTGCCGCACCGCCTGCCGGGGTAAGTAAAGACTCACCCATCGACTTCCAGAAAGCAGGTGCCCGGTACAGTGATATACTATCCCTGGGAAGAAAATATAAGGTGATGCCACAACTGGAATTCTGGGGCTCATCTGGTACGCTTTATAATCTTAGCCAGGCACTGGCGATCGCTGCAGCAGCAGATGACAGGGATGCACGCATTTTAACCGATGTATACCACCTGTTTCGCGGAGGTTCCGGATTTGATGGATTAACCATGGTAAATAGGAGAGTGATTGAAGTTATTCACATGAATGACTACCCTGGAAATATACCTGTAAATGAACTAACGGACAGCGACAGAGTGTACCCGGGTGATGGTGCAGCTCCGCTAAAGCAGTTGCTGCGAGACCTTAAGACCATGGGAGGTACCAAAGTACTTTCCCTCGAGCTTTTCAATAAAACTTATTGGGCAGAAGATGCGCTGGTTGTTGCAAAAACGGGCTTGCAGAAAATGAAAGCCCTGGTGAATGGGATTTCATTTTAATGCTAAGAGCCATTACAACCTAATGTTTTTGATTAGTGATCCATTTCTACAATTAAATAAATTACAGACTATATCTTTTCCTGCAGAAACCCCCTTACTCTCCAAGTACTGTCTTTAATGCAATATATTTATTAAGGCTTTTCATATTATGGCCTTTATCTCTCATAGATTTTATGAAGGACGGGCAAGTGCCGGTTGCTTTTGCCTCTATTATATCATGGGGTTAGGCCCGTGTTTTTGTTTGTTCAATGGAAATCTAAAATCATTTTTGTGAATAACTGCCAGCGAAGCATCTTTGCACGCTTATGCAAGATGCTTCCCATAAACATGCGCCGTTAATAACTGTAATTATTGCATTTGCGATTGTTTATATTGTTTGGGGCTCAACGTATTTTTTTATCCAGTCTTCAGAAAGGGGTTTCCCTCCATTTATTTTGGGCGCATTGCGCTTCTTTGCGTCGGGTTTTATTTTACTCGCGTGGTGTACACTGAAAAATTATCAACTTGTATATCGTCCCCAAATGAAAACATCTTTCATAGTGGGTAACCTTTTATTATTTGTTGGGAACGGTGCTATTATATGGGCCGAAACCGAACTCCCCAGTTCTTTTGTTGCTGTGCTGGTTTCCGCATCACCAATATGGTTTGTATTATTTGATGGCAGGAACCGGAGAGCTAACTTTAATAATAAGCATATCATTATCGGCATTCTTACCGGTTTCCTGGGAGTCGTACTTTTATTTGGCGAGAAAATATTTTCAAAATTTTCCCCTGGTTCCGGTTCAGTACAATTAGTTTTCTTTATTGTAATTATAGCGGGAAGCATGAGTTGGTCTATAGGATCATTATACTCAAAATATAATGCCAGCGGCAATGTCATGGTAGGTGCCGCATGGCAAATGATCTTCGCAGCAATCTCCTTTTTGGTTTTAGCAGCCTGCACCGGCGAAATGAATCATTTTCATTTCCGGGACGTTCAGTTACGTGCATGGTTGTCCGTTATATACCTAATTACCATGGGATCGCTTGCCGGTTATAGTGCATACATCTGGCTGCTGCAGGTAAGGCCGGCCACACAGGTAAGTACAAACTCTTATGTAAATCCCGTAGTAGCTGTATTGTTAGGCGTATTCTTTGGTGGCGAAACGATAAATCTCCTGCAAACAGTAGCCTTAGCCATTATTTTGTTAAGTGTGTTTATTATAAATTTTGATAAATACCGTGGCAAATGAAATTCATAAGTTTTTTATCTGCCTTTTTTCGCTTTTTATTGCTTTGCAGAAGAAATGGTGCAGAAGCCATTGCCCAATTTATTTTAACCCATCCAATGTTTTATAAAATTAAACCAGAGGCTACAGGTCGCCAATTCCGCTTTCATAAAATTCTGCTGATACTAAGGTAATCACCGCTTGGCTAAATTTAGTTACCAAATCCCTGCTGGTTGTTCGTGATTGCCGGGCGGCAAAACCATCAGCACGAACACCAGTGCTGAAGCACGGTTCTGGGGAGGGCTTTGGCTGAAATGCCCTTGCCAATCCGATCAAGCGGCTGTTTATTTGTCAAGCCCAAGTTGTTTTCGCATGTTTAAATTGAAACTGTATTGCTCTTCAACTGGCACAGCTTTTCGTGAATTTTTATTAATGTCTTTACTTTCTTTTATCCAAAGAAACGGATAGAAATTAAAAACTTTGTCGCCGCCTAACCGTGAAACTTCATCTCGCTATGCTATCCACCTGTTGCCTTCGTAAAATTTGTCTAAGTCGCTGTTAAAGCAAAAATATAAAAATTCTGTATAGGTAATGTCAAGCGGTTCATATTCTAAATCGTCTGGTGAAAAATAATAGACTTTCCCTAAGTCCTTACCAAGTCCACCGCCGTTCAAAAGATAAAAGCCGCCAATTGCATCGTCAGCGATTAATAAAAAAGTTGGGACGTCTCCAAACTCTTTAAATGATTTCCCTTTGTTCCAATCTGGAAGTGTCCGATTAAGTTTTTCATTGCCTGAACCAAGAATTCTTATCCAACCGCCATCAATCAAAAGTCCGCCGGTCATGTAAACAACTGCTCCCATTGGCGAACGTGTTGTCACCTGTATTTCGTACAAAGCATCTTTTGCTTTAGTTGTGTCAACTGGTAAAATCTCAACTTTATTTTTTGCCGATTTAATCCAATCTTTTACAAGTGTCCAACCTGGGTCAGTTTTATTTATTAATTCTTCAACGGATCGCATTTGATTTTGAGCTGTTGTCGTCAAAGTGATTAGGGTCAGTAACGTTGCGATAAAAGGTCGTCTCATAATGGTGGTCGGTAAAATAGCGGCTTACTTGCGTATTCTCGCTAATATACGCTGCTTGAATCTATAAAACAATTTGACCTTTCACTCGCTGATTAAACCTTTATAAAAATACGTGGCCGCCGGAGAGAGGCGCAAATACCCGCTTCAAAACTCAATCTTATAATTCAGTATGGGAATAATACCTGTTTGGTAGTTGGTAACGATCTTGTTTTTTTCCTGGTCATAGCTTTGGTCAAATACATTCAGCCTGTTGGTAATATTTTGAAAATCCAGTGACAAAGTGCTGGTAAAATATTTCCGGTTCCATTTAATACTTAACCGCAGATCGGTGCGGAAGTAAGAAGGATTCTGCAAACTGAAAGCTTCTTTATCTTTATAAATGGTATATCCTTTTTCCTGTGAGGCATCGAAGTCGATGGGAGTGGTGCGCATGCCGCCTGCGTAAATCGTTTTTATGTTGATGCCAAATGTTCTTGACTTGCGTTCGTTCACAAAATCTTTTCCTCCAATTAGCGTAATGATGTAGTTGCCATTGAAGCGGGTGTTTCTTTCAATGCCATCTTTAGGCGTATATTTCGATTGATAAAATGAGTTGCTGAGTGTTATGTAAACATTATTTTGCAGGTAGCGCTCAAGCGATAGCTCCACACCATAGTTGCGGCCCTTCCCTTTATTTTCCAGCGGATCAGTAATGTACTCGTACTGGATGTTAAGAGACGACAATGTGCTGCTGTCATATACACTTACAGGCACATTGTACAATTGCTGGTAATAAACTTCTGCTTTTGCAAGCAGGTTTTTAGTGAGCCTGTAATTGTATGAAATTACATAATGATGTGCCTTTGTAAGGCCAAGGTTTTTATTGGGATTGATTATTGTTCCATCATCGAGTTGCTGTTGCGCAAAGTAAAGACTGAGTGTTTGCATTTGGCTGTGTGTACCATACCCTATGGCCACACTGCTCCTGTTATTGATATTCCATTTCGTAGAAAATCTTGGCTCGATGGAAGACGTGTTGTTGTGTGCAAGCCGGAAATAATGCAGTCCCGCAATTACACTGAAATTGTTTGATGGTTTGTATTGCCATTGTGCAAATAACTGTTGGGTGGCTGTATTGCCGGATGTATTCAGCGTTTCCCTGAGTGGCTCGATTTCAGACTTGCGATAGACCTGGTAAAATTTATAACCGATAAAAGAAGCAATGCCACCGGCACGCATGTTTATCCTGTTGCTGAATTTATAATTGATTGTTGTATTGAAAGTCAATTTACTGGTGTTGAATTTATCAATGTACGAGGCGGACATCGTATAATCATCTTTTGTATAATCCGCATCATAGCCTATTTTGGTTTTGGAAAAACCAATACCGGATTTAATGTTGAGCCTGTCACCAAGGAGTATTGAATGTGTTAAGCCCGCCATACCTGTGTTGGAAATAAATTTATTGGTATAGCGGTCATCACTGCTTTCCCATTTTGAAGAATCTTTTTTTGCTTTAAATACATCATCGCTCAATCCGCCAAAGCCAAAGAGTGTAAACACGCCGAGCTTTTTAGCGGGCAGGTAAATGTTGTAAGACAGGTCCTGGAAATTGGTAGATCCGTCGCTACCCAACACACCCACATTGTTGAGCAATGCCAGCGTAGAGTAACGGTAATTGATAAGGTATGAGCCTTTATAATTTTTAGAGAAAGGTCCTTCCATGGCAGCGTTTAGCCCAAGCACACCAGCCTCCAATGTATATTCTCTTTTATCATTATTGCCTTTTCTTAATTTCAAATCAAACACGCCGCTTAATGCATTGCCGTATTCTGCGGCAAAAGCAGCGGTTACAAAATCTGAGTTGGCCAGCAATTGTGAGCTGAGTATGGAGATACCACCACCACTGTTACCCGGTGTGCCAAAGTGATTGGGATTGGGTATGTCCATACCCTCCATCCGCCACAATAAACCAGTAGATGAATTACCGCGAATGATAATACTATTATTGCCATCGTCAGCGGCCTGTACCCCCGCAAAAGCAGTAGCCATGCGCAACGGATCGTTTACCGCCGCGGCATATTTTTGCGTTTCCTCCACGGTGAATGCCCTCGCACTCACCACGCTCATATCATTAACCGGTTTGTTTTTTTTACCGTTCGCTTTTACAATCACTTCTTTTTCTTTTACGATCACTGCTTCCAGTGTTACATTCACAAATACTTCTTTACCGGAATTGATCGCAATATTTTCCAACACATTTTCCTTAAAACCTGCATAAGAAACCGTAATACGATATATGCCAACCGGCACGTTGGCAAACCTGAAAATGCCGTCTTCGTTGGTGATTACTGATTTGCCGAGGCTGGCAATACTTACGGTAGCACCCTGCAACGGGCTTTGCAATACCTGCTCTGTTACCATGCCTTTTAATTGCTGCGTGTATTGTGCTCTTGCAGTAAAAAGCAAAAGAGATAGAGCGAGGCTTAAAAATAATTTCATTGTTCTTCTTTAGTGTTATTGATAATTGTTACCTGCCACTATAACAACTAAAGAAAAGTTTACCCTAATGCGCTAAGAATATTTTATAAAAATGTTGGAAATATTTGTATGAAAAGATTGAAAGGATGGAGGATATGTGATAAATCAGTACCGGGGGTATTCTTGCGGGGAGATTATTCAATAAAAACACGTCTATATTTTGGCGCTTCAAAAAGTTCGAAGCCTTTATCGACAGAATAATCGGAGTTGCACATTATTGCAATATGGCAATTCATTCTTTCAATTATGGATTTCTTGGCGGAGATGGATTAAGACCAAAGGGGCTTATAACAAAGGCAGCGTCAAGGCTTTCTATTTTATAGCTTACGTAATGTTTGATTCCTGCCGGAAATGTCGCATCAACGTATTGCATCGGCTCCATAGAAAAGCCTGAGCCCGTTGTAAAGCCTGCTTTTCTTAAAGTATCCCTCTCAAGAATTAAGATGCCCAAATAGTCAACCTCAAGGCTCGAGAGTGAGCTTTGAACAAGCGCAACTTTCGGTTCCTTAATAGTATCAAATATGGTCATAGCCGCGCATGCTAAAGCAATACCGGCCGGTTTTTTTTCATACCTGAAAGTAAAATATTTAAAATCGAGGTTATCAATATAGTCTTTCAGAACATTCGCCGTCATCGTCATTGTAAAGAACTTTTCCATGTGTTATGTTTTTGGGGATGATAGTTACTTTAAAGCTAATAAATTGCTTTTATATAAAAAATGTTTCTAACCGCTTTTGCGAAAATTTTCCCCGCTTAGTTTGAGTCGATGATTTATTCCGGATCATGATAGCTGCCGGGATGTGGTAATCTTGTGTAATGCATAAAGGAATATTGCTTCGAAGGCGCAACATCTGTTTGACGATAAAGGATCAGGAATGCCGCTTACCGGCTTTTGCTGTTAATAATGCAAATAGTTCCTGCATTGCAGAATCCGGAAAATGGAAAGAAGGAAATTTTAATTCTTTAGGCAGGTTCTTTATTTCAGTGAGCTTTTCAAATTCACGGCCCGACTCTAATGCTGAATTTTCATACATGTCTTTTATTTGATTCATGGTATGTTTATCATCAACATATTTCATATAAAATGATTGCTCGGAAATATAACTTACAAAACTTATTTTACCTTCTTTGGCAGCAAGCCTGAATGTATATCTTATATCTGCCCTGTATTCGGCAGCATTATCCGATATATCGTAAATAAGATATTTGGGAATTAATTCCCGATGTAACAATTTTAGTTTTCCTGGATCGTGTAAACAGGATTCTGTTTCTTTCTTATTAATATTAAAATGACGAACCTTAATGGGAGAATATCTATAAGCTGGTAACATATCAGTTAGTTTGATGCACAAATATTGCTTTAATTTAATTAAAGAAAGTAGTTTTATTTGCTTCCACGCTCAAACAGGTGCAATCAGGATTGTGGCAATCTCGCAGTAATACTATACCAGGGAGATTTCTTACAAGCCGGGAATATAAATTTTATTCAAAGTCTTCTAAGGCTTCACACAAGGACGGAGTGGGTGAATTGCGTTCTTGTGAAAAGCTTTTCGGGTGATACCTGTGCATTCGCTAAGCTTACTTTTTAAATTCTCCAAAGTGCCATAGTATCCCCGAGGGGTCGTGCATGAAACATTCTCTGCCCCAGTCATATTCACGAATAGGAGTGAGTTTTACACGTTTATATTTAGCTGCCAGATCCAATGCTGAAAGCTCTTTCCAATAACGGCTAACATCGTCAACTTCTAAAAAAATCATTGAATTATCTATCCAATCTTTTACATAAGCATCTTGTAAATAAAATCCTAATCCTTCGGTTTTGAAATAAGACATATTGTGAAATAAGACGCTTTCCGCGAAACCAAGATCGCGGTAAAAACTGCGTGACAGCTCAAAGTTCTCAGCCCCGATAAAGGGTCGAATTGATGTAGCTTTATGTTCCATTTTTCGTTTTTTAATTGCTATGACAGCGGATTTGCCATTCGCTGAAAATAATAATTTTTAATCGGGTACTAAATTCGTTAATGGAGAAAGACTATTGCAAACATCGGCCTTCGTCAGAATTGTAAATAAGAAATAATGATAAAATTGAAGTTTACTAGTTGCCGGGATTTGTTATGAATGGTATTTTTTAACCTGCTTATTCGTTGAACAAACATAGTGGTGGGAAATGCAGCCTTCCACTGCTTTAGAGTCAGTATTTTTATAGCACATTCATGATACAAAACATTATCTTGAAAAGACACTATTTGCAAATCTCCATTTTACTTAGCCTGATTTCAATTGCTATAACGTTTTTTATAAATTGCAGGATCGCAATGACATACTTACGATCGGATGGTAAAACACGGGCGCTTTTTGGAGTGACCGAACTATTAAGTTTTGGATACCAATATTACGTCGGGCTATTAGGAATAATCGCAATGATTTTTGAAATGGCCGGTTTTAAAAGGAACAGTTCTAATAGCAAAAAATTCGTCGGTATTATGTTTTCTATATTCGCTGTTACGTTTGTGTTTGTGAGAGTTTGGAGATTGTTTATTTAAGTCCTGGTTGCACAACTACATGGCAGGCATACCATGCAACAATGTGTTTTGGTTGGTGTTTTTTTACGAACAAATCTTTCCTTGGCCGGAATGTTCGTCATAGGAGCAACGGCGGCGCAGCAAAAAAATACTGGTAATATTGTACCGTTCCATCAGGAACCTTTTTTGACAGCCCGCCTTACAGCGGGCCGCCGGTAAAGGTTTGGTTCTGGTGGCTTAATTATAAGGCGAGTTGTTTTTCCGACATTAATTTTCTTAAGTTGATAAGGGCATAGCGCATACGGCCCAGCGATGTATTGATGCTGCAATTGGTTACTGCTGCAATCTCTTTAAAACTCATGTTAGCATAATGCCTCATCACTACTACTTCACGTTGATCTTCTGGAAGAGATTCGAGAATTTTTGCAACTTCACCCTCTGTTTGCCTTCTAATGATACAATCATCTGCGCCTGCCTCAGAAAAATTGAGACAATCAAAAATATCCATGCCTTCACTTGTTTTAATAGCGGGTGTACGTTTGATCTTTCTAAAATGATCCATACAAAGATTGCGTGCTATCATGATGGCCCATGGTAGAAATTTACCTTCTTCTTTATACTTGCCCAGCGAAATGGTATCTATAATTTTGAAAAAGGTATCCTGGAAAAAATCTTCTGCCAGGTGTTTGTCTTTCACCAATACACAAATAGAGGTGTAGATTTTGTCTTTGTAGCGATTAACAAGTATTGAAATAGCGTGAGCGTTTCCTTGTTGATACAATACAATAAGTTGTTCATCGGATAGATTTCTAAGGGATTGCATGATTGGTTTTTTAGGTTTGGAATAATGCGTAAATACCGTACAAAAATAAAGGCGTAAGCGGAGGGCATTAGTAGTAGTTGAAGAAATTGTTTTGTAGTAACTATGTTACAAAAAAGTTAACGGATACAAAACAACAGGGGTATGGTACGGAGTATTTCTGGTAAAGAAAAAAGTCTTATTGCTAAAATGCATAAAACCAGGCCGGACTTAGTCCCGGCCTGGTTTTATATATTTTAAATTAGTATCTATAAATTTAGATGATTACTTAGTTGATTTTATTATTTTTTTGGAAGTGAACCAATTGCCGATTTGAACTTTTACAAGATAAACGCCAGCCGGCAATTCGCTCACTTTTATATTTATTTGGCTAAGCGGTGATGAGTGTATCGTTAGCATTTGTTTGACAACCGCACCACTTGCACTTATAATGTCAACTTTCATATTTCCACGCAAAGGGTTATTAACCTCCAGAAGCAAATTATTAGCGACGGGATTAGGGAAAACCTTAACCGAAGTTGAACCGGTTAATCCTGGCTTTTCACTACTTGCCACATTGCCGGAAGAAGTGGAAGCGGAGTTCATGCCACCTGTAAATCCAGGAAGAGAAGTTCCCTGCTCTGTAATTTTAAACCCATTGAGGTAATTGTAGCTTGTTAGCGACTTTATATCCACTACAATCTGCCCCTGTGTATTTGGACTAATGTTGGTAAATACAGCCGCGTTGGTCAAATTGTTGTAAGTGTTAACGGTAACTGCGGAGCCATTTATTGTAAATATGGTGCTGTTGCCAAAACTATACCTGCTTGCATAAAGATCAATACTATATTGCAAGGAGGTGGATAAACCTGATATGGTTAAGGTTCGCGGCAGCGCATTATCACAAGAATACCTTAGCACTTCCGGTGGCGCCATTCCACTGCCGTATGTAGCACCATTATCACTGGTGGTGATGCTGTTACTTATTACAGCTTTTATATTTGAGGAAGTACCGTCGGAATAGTTAAACAAGCCCGATGAAATGTTTGTAGCTGTTGAAGGGCCAATATTCCAGTTATTCCACGCAGCATTATTATAAGGATTAGATCCGCCGTATAGATTTACATAAATGTATTTCGAGGGTGACGATCCGCCAGCCGATGGCTTTACGGTTAACTGCATTTGATTCAGGTCGGTTGCTCCGTTGTTATCTGTAACTGTCAACTTGAAAACATATCTTCCTGCTACCAGGTTGCTAACTGTTGTTTGCGGACTTGCTGGGCTGCCTATAGAACTTGTGGAAGGCCCCAAAACTTGTGTCCATACATAGTTTGTAATGGTACCGTCTGGATCTGTTCCGCTGCCGTAGAGTGTTACACTGTTAGTTGGAAGTACAAGAATTATATCCGGGCCTGCATTCGCAACCGGTGGCAGATTTGCGGTCGAAGGTTTTACCGTCAACTGCATTTGATCAGATGTGGAAGCACCATTATTATCCGTAACCGTCAACTTGAAAATATATGTTCCGGTAATAAGGTTGCTGATTATTGTTTGAGAAGTTGCAGGGCTGCTTATGGTGCCTGTAGATGGGCCTGAAACCTGTGACCATGCATATTTAGTGATAGTCCCGTCCGGGTCTGTTCCCACGCCGTTAATTGTTACGCTGTTGGTCGGTAGCACAAGAATTACATCCGGGCCGGCATCTGCAACTGGTGGTTGATTTCCGGTACCTGGCTTTACAGTTAGCTGCATTTGGTTAAGGTCCGTAGCGCCATTATTATCTGTAACCGTCAACTTGAAAACATATACCCCAGCAACAAGATTACTGATCGTGGTTTGCGGAGTTGAAGTGTTACTTATGGTACTTGTAGAAGGTCCGGAAACCTGTGCCCATGCATATTTAGTTATCGTTCCATCCGGATCCGTTCCGCTTCCGTTGAGTGTTACGCTGTTAGCCGGGAGTACAAGAATTACGTCCGGGCCTGCATTTGCAACCGGCGGCTGATTTACGCCGGCTGCTTTTACAGTTATGTTTATGTCGTCAGTGGCTGTAGCTCCATTATTATCGGTAACGGTAAGCCGCAAAGTATAGGTGCCTGCAACAAGATTACTGAGCACAGGATTTACAATTGTGCTGTTGTTTATACTAAACTGCGAAGGCCCGGCAATTTTAGCCCAGCTATAGGTGATGGTACCGTCAGGGTCGTAAGAGTTATTACCGTTTAATTGTACAGAATTTGCAGGCAAAGTAATGTTTACATCCGCACCCGCATTTGCTACTGGTGGCTGGTTTGCGGGTGGTGCGGAGCCTCGCTTATATTGCAGCATCCAGGCGTATGCGCCGATTCCATAAGTTGTATTAAAAGTAGAATCTGCGCAATTGTGTCCTGAGTCATTAAAAATAGTCATCTTAGCCCGGGGATTTGGAGGAACCGGCGCAGCATTAATCCCATTTACAAAATTAATAGTTGTATTGGGTGAAACAGTGGGGTCTATTTTATTATGGGTAGCCCACACAGGCAGGTTGGCCGCTGCAATGTTATTTGCCTTTGTGGTATTATAAGAAGCGGCCGCACAAGTCGGAACTATGGCTGCAACCCGTAACCCGTTTTGAACACTTGCGCCGGGGTAATCCCAGCAAGTGCCGCCTCCTGAACTATTACCCGTGAGATAAATTCTGGACGGATCCGCTTTATAATGCGCAATTACGTATGAGATAAGATCGTCCACACCTTTAGGTGACGCATTGCTGCTAAATTGCGGGAGGATAACAATGAACCTGAATAGCTGCCCATTCACCGTTAGTGAAGAAGGGAATTTCCCATTTATAATCTGCCATCCCGGGCCACCCCAATTAGAAAAAACATAATCAAGCTGGGCCGCGGAACCATCCCCGTTTTGGCTCAGCCCCCCAAACGCAATAAGCACGGGGTACGTTTGGCTGGCAGAAGGGTTATACCCTAGCGGCAAATAATCATAATAACCGTGTGCATTTGAAGTGAGATAAACGTTAGGATGAGCATTCAGCGTCTGGGCATTAGTATGCAAGCCGGTTGTAAGGAATAATAAGGCAGTTACAATGTATGCCCTGCATGATGAGTAAAAAAATTTCATAATGAGGGAAAGTTTAGAAAGAGTTTTGAAAAATTAAGCGTTGTTATTGATAAAATGGACGACAATAAATCGCCCATATTGTTCAAAAATTATACCATGAATGCCTATTACATAAAGTTTTACACGCAAGTTACAAACATGATAGAGGTGTCTTCATTACTTCATGAATCCGGAGATTAAGCCACGATGATCTAACTAAATCGTCCCATAATTATATTTTTAATACACACGGCTCATAAATTGTTAGGGAAAATGTATTGATTTTAATGGAAGGGGAAAGGGCATTGGGGATTCTGATTTCTTATTACCTTCAATCTTTATCTAATGAAAAATTTACGCTCATCAAAACTTTATGGATATAACGCTGGAAAATGAATATTTAAAAATTGCAGTAAAATCAAAAGGTGCAGAGCTCTTTAGTGTAAGAGGAAAGAATACTCAACTGGAGTATATATGGAGTGGCGACCCGGCAGTATGGGGGAAAACATCGCCAATATTGTTCCCAATAGTAGGTACTTTAAGAAATAATACTTATCTGTACCACGATAAAACTTATAAACTATCACGCCATGGCTTTGCTCGTGATTCAGAATTTGAAATAGGGGAGCACAATGAGCAATATTCTGTTTTTTTATTGAAAGATACTGCTGCTTCATTCGAAAATTATCCTTTTACTTTTGAGCTTTTTATAAAATATGCTCTTGATAAAAATCTGCTGAAAGTGACTTACGAAGTGAAAAATACCGGCATCACAGGTATGTATTTTTCCATTGGTGGGCATCCCGCTTTTAAAATACCAGTAATGACGGACACCTCTTATGAAGATTATTTTTTGGAATTTAATGCATTAGAAACTGCTGGCCGGTGGCCGATAAATAACGATGGACTTGTAGAGCGCGAACCGTTACCCTTTTTTGACAATTCTGCCCGGGTGGATCTTAGCCACAAACTTTTTGAAAAAGACGCACTGGTTTTTAAAGATTTAAACTCGGATAAAGTTGCTCTTAAAACGGCCACGCACGATCATGGAATTGAATTCAATTTTGCAGGGTTTCCTTTTCTTGGTTTATGGGCTGCAAAGGGAGGCAATTTCGTTTGCATTGAACCCTGGTGCGGTATTGCAGATTCAGTCGATCACAACCATAAATTGATCTGTAAAGAAGGTATGCAGAAATTATCTCCAGGCAGTACTTGGAGCAGACAATGGACTGTAAGATTCTATTAGTTGATGTATCGCGGATACAAAATCAATTTTATAAACTTCAAGTTAGCAGAGTTCCTCTAGTTTGGAAAAAAATACATGTAGTTCATTTGCCAGTCGTATGTAGTTCCTTTGCCCGGTGCGTGTAAGGTTTTTAAGTGAATTTTAGGAGTGAACGCCTTAATCTTATTTTGTAATTGCACCAGGCTTATTTTTAATATTCAATTTATTATCATTTATGAACCAAAGCAAAAGCTATCGCTCTCAGTTGCTTAATCTACTGAGCAGAGCATATAATATTACCATTCAAACCAAGGGGAAGGAAAGGTCACACACGGAACAGGTTTGTGAAATATACCAGCATCATTCGGAGCAGAGGAGAAAGTTCATAAGCAATATGGCAAAGGCAGGTATAGCTGTAGGTGCTGCAGGGATATTAAACAGTTGTAAAAAAATTACAGATTTTGTGCCCGGACAGCCATCAGATACAGGGGGAGTTTCCAATAAGAAAAATCAACCGGCAATTGTAATTGTTGGAGCTGGTATAGCGGGACTTAATTGTGCTTACCAATTACAACAACGCGGTTACGATTCTGCTGTTTATGAGGGATCTTCAAGAATCAGCGGCAGAATTTTTACCAAGACTGATATTCTCGCTCCTGGTCTTTATACTGAGCTTGGGGGAGAGTTCATAGATTCCAACCACAAGGATATAATTAATCTTTGCACCGAGTTTAACCTAAATCTGCTGGACACAGGTACCCAGGCAGAATCTGCCTACGTGAGAGATAGTTTTTACATTGATGGAAGGTTTTATACGGAAGATGAAGTGATTACGGCATTTCATCCTTATGCTGCGAGAATCAAAGCGGATATAAAATCTTTGCCTGGGGTAATGACATACGATGACCACGATGCAATCACAGAATACTTTGATAGTATGAGTATCAAAGCATACCTGGATTCTATAGGTATGAGCGGCTTTATACGCAAAGGAATTGAGACAGCTTATCTTACCGAATATGGTCTTGAAACCGATGTGCAATCATCGATAAATTTCCTGTTTCTATTTTCCGCCAATACGGCAAACGGCTTTCATATATTCGGGTCGAGTGACGAAAGATACAAGATCGAGGGAGGTAACCAGTCCCTTACCCGGGCTTTATATGCACAGGTAAAGAATAGTGTGAATCTTGAACATAAACTTGTAAAAATTACGCAAACGAATAATGGGTATATTTTATATTTTATGAACGCCAACGGTTCTACTATATCCGTGAATGCTGACATTATAATAGCTGCAATCCCCTTTACATTATTAAGAGAAATAGAACTTGATGTGCCGTTGCCTCCCTGGAAAAAGAATGCGATCAATAATCTTGGCTATGGCATCAATTCAAAGTTGTTGCTTGGATTCAATAACCGGGTGTGGCGCAACTACCAGCATAGTGGTTATGTTTTTACGAACGAGGTAATACAGACAGGGTGGGATAATAGCTGGATACAGCCGGGCGCGGCAGGTGGCTATACCATTTACCAGGGAGGTAATAAAGGACTTGCTCTCGGTAACGGTACACCGCAATCGCAGGCCCCGCAATTTATTCAACAAATGCAGGCAATGTGGCCCGGATGCGGAGCCGCATTTAATGGGAACGTAAAAAGAATGCACTGGCCGGATTATCCGTTTACGAAAGGTAGTTATGCCTCTTACAAAGTAGGGCAGTATACCACTATAAGAGGCGCTGAAATAAAAAATATCGGGAACCTGTATTTTGCAGGGGAGCATTGCAGCGCCAATTTCCAGGGGTTCATGAATGGCGCCGCTGAAACCGGGAGGATAGCTGCGAAAACAATTATCCAATCCATTAAGGCGGGCAATAATATTTTGATTTCCTGAAGGAAGTTACAGGACAAGCATGATGTAGATTACATTTGTTCCTCGTAATAAAATATGAATCACATCGCCACCTGGAGTATTGCATTTTTATCTGTTGCCGGAGTTATCATACGCCCATTTGGAACACGTGAGGCGGTATGGGCCACAGCCGGCGCTCTTCTATTAATATTCTCGGGGCTTATATCACCTTCTGAGGGTCTCAAGGGAGTTGCTGCCGGTACAGATGTTTATTTATTTTTAGCTGGTATGATGTTGCTTGCAGAAACTGCCCGCGAAGAAAAGCTTTTTGACTGGCTTGCCGCTTACGCAACAAAAATGGCGAATGGATCTGCTACCAGGCTTTTTATTTTGATCTACCTGGTGGGAATTGTAGTCACTATATTTTTATCAAATGATGCGACGGCTGTTGTACTAACGCCGGCCGTAGTTGCAGTTACCCGGGCAGCTAAAGTAAAAAATCCGTTGCCGTATGTATTCATCTGCGCATTTATTGCTAATGCAGCTTCCTTTGTGCTTCCCATTTCGAATCCAGCCAACCTTGTGATCTATGGAAAACACATCCCTCCTTTGTTGGAGTGGCTTTCGCAATACCTGTTGCCATCATTGTGCGCAATAGTTGTAACCTATATAATGTTGTACTTCACCCAGCGAAAAGCAATTGGGAAAAAAATTGAAGCGGATATTATTCTTCCAACACTACCTGCCGGCGGTCGAAGTGCTTTATGGGGGATTGCAGCAACTATAGTCATCTTGCTCACGGCTTCAGCGCTCAGTGTGCCGCTTGGTTTGCCTACAATTCTTACCGGCCTTCTAACTGCTGCTGTTGTGATAATAAGAGCCAGGAAAGATCCCCGCATCGTTATTAAAGGAGTAACATGGTCGGTGCTTTTATTGGTTGCCGGTCTTTTTGTAATCGTGGAAGCCATTAATAAAACAGGATTGACTCATAAGCTTTTTTCTATACTACGAAATGGAATTGACAAATCTGTTGATGCAACGGTATGGGGTAGTGGTCTTATTGTTGCCTTTGCAAGTAACCTCATGAACAATCTTCCGGCCGGACTTATTGCAGGCAATGTGATGGAGGCTGGTGATGTACCTGCCATTATAAAAAGTTCCATTCTTATAGGTGTTGATCTTGGGCCTAATCTATCTGTAACGGGCTCCCTTGCAACCATTCTGTGGCTTGTCGCCTTGCGGCGGGAAGGAATAAATATTACCGCCCGGGGCTTTCTTAAAATCGGTATTTTAGTAATGACGGTGACGTTGCTTTTTACGATAGCCTCGCTGTGGCTATAATATTTTCAACAACCAACGCTTATTTTTGAAGAAATTTTTTATTAAGTTTTTTTAGTTTTGTATTGAATGAGCACGAGGCTATAAAGTGACCGCCGATTCCAAAACAAACAAATGCTACATGAACACAATAGGTTATTTTGAAATTCAATCTTCCGATCCTGCCAGGGACACTGCGTTTTATGAAAATGTATTTTCCTGGAAATTTATAAAGGAGGAGTATGTGCCCATAGAATATTACCGTGTAGAAACAAATAGTATAAATGGTGGCCTTCTAAAACGGCCGGCCCCGGTACCGCCAACAGCGACTGGTACCAATGCATTTGTCTGTTCAATACAAGTAGAAAATTTTGATAAGACCAGCGAACTAATAATGAATAATGGCGGCCAGGTTGCAATGCCAAAATTTGCTATTCCCGGGAGATGCTGGCAGGGTTATTTCATCGACCTGGATCGCAATACTTTTGGAATATTTCAGGTTGATGAAAATGCAAAGTGATCCTGATGTACCTGCAAGGCGGCTAATATTTCAAAACTGCGATAGTTGGAAAATTTTTAATTCAATGTTAATCACACTTCATTCGTAAAGTAATTTACCTGCATATAATCCAGTGTATCCACCGAGTCTGGGAAGTTATTATTTTCTACGCTTGATCCGTAAAATTCCGGGTATTCGGTTCCCAGTAGTAGTTCTACGATGATCCTCAGTAAATTCAGAACCATAATAATCGAGTAATGCTTCTCTTGCGCAGGGAGTGTAGCAAAGATATCTTTGTACCAGAAGTTGATTGATGTTCAACAAGCATTAATCGAAATATCCAAATCCAATGAAAAGAACCTTAATCCAACTATCCAATAGAAAGGTCACAAAAATCTGATATCAGTCAACTTCTAATTTTTTATCCAATACCTGTCAACAACTAATTAAATCCAAAGAAAACACCCGCCTAATATCCAGGTGGAAAACCAAAACCCCGTAGTTAAAATATTTAAGCCTGCAGAGATGCGGGCTTTTTTATTTCATGAAAATGATGGCTGCAAATGTGTCTCAATGTTCAAAGTTCTATCTTTTGTTAATTGAAATAAATCTTTTTATGGGGATTGATTGGCTTTTGAGTTACCAGTTTAGGCTTGATCCCCATCCATGCTTTGCGAATTCTCATGGGAATGTCAAATGTTATTTTGATTCTAATTGAATAATTAATTTTAATCTCTAAAAAATTTCAATATGAAAAAAATTCTGTTTGCAGCAATCCTCGTTTCTTCTGTATTTACCTATTCCGCATCTTATGCGCAGGATAGTACTAAAGCCAAATCAAAACATGAAAAGGTTACGAAAAAAGGAGACAAGGGTAAAACCCACAAAGCAATGAAGAAAGATTATAAAGCTGATAAGAAAGAGGTGAAGTCTAAATAGACTCTAAAAATGTTGCGGCTTTATTGCCATCTTCCAGACCTGTTTTGAAATTGTACAACCTGCCAAAATAAAAACGGCAGGTTTTATTTTTTGAAATTACCAGGCTAACGGGCCAGGAAATTGGTGGCTCACTATTGGGTCTTGTTATCTAATCTTAACTAATACGTATACTATTCGCGAATCGTAATTATACGAAGTACTTCCGTAAATTCAGAACCATAATAATTGAGTAATGCTTCTCTTGCGCCGGGAGTGTAGTAAATATATCTTTGTATCAGAAGTTGATTGATGTTCAAGAAACATTAATCATAATATCCAAATCCAATGAAAAGAGCCCGAATCCAACTATCCAATAGAAAAGTCATAAAAATCTGATATCAGTCAACTTCTAATTTTTTTATCCAATACCTGTCAACAACTAATTAAATCCAAAGAAAACACCAATCTGATACGCCTGGTGGAAAACCAAACCCCGTAGTTAAAAATTATTTATGCCCGCAGTGATGCGGGCTTTTTTATTTTGGCAAAGATCGATATTGGCCTTTCCGATTTTTGCCGTGGGTGTAATGATAGAGTACAACGGCAGCGGTTTAATTTTAACAAAACGCTTCAGCGTGTTCCAGTAAATTTCATCACTTTTGACTAAATTCTTATCCACCTAAAGGACTGTTTAGCATGCTTTTTGGATAACCCTCAATATGCAAAAAATAGTTGTAATAGATGACGATAGAGAACTCTTACAATTAGTAGGATCGTTCTTGAGTAAAAAAGGGTTTAATGTTTCCATCTTTTCCGATTGGTTTAAGGCAATTAAAAATATCAGGAAGTACGAACCACAATTAATAATCTTAGATGTTTTTCTAAAAAACTATGATGGCCTGGACGTTTGCAGCAGGCTAAAATCTAACCCGTTTACCAGGCATATTCCTATTTTAATGTTTTCCGGTTTTCCTAAAGTTGCAGAAACTGCTATTTATGAGTTTGGTGCAAATGATTTTATCTCAAAGCCTTTTTTTATCAAAGATTTTATTGATAAAATCTACAACATGCTTCCCGGTTTCAATACAAATAAAACTTTTTTTCCTTGAATCTTAAAACGTTTTTTGTATGCCGGAAACGATATACGGGTTGTACTCTTAATAAGCCTGTTGAAGGGCACAACAAAGACTTTATTGCATAAACGTTGCAATTGCGCATTACCCATCATAATCAAATTATATTAGGAAGATATTACCTTGTAGTATCCCGCGCCAATGTAGTGTGTACGATTTGACCCCCAAGATCTATATCGAGCCCGCATGAATCGTCATAAACTTTGCCCTTGTGCGGATAATCGTTTCCATCTACTGTTACTTGAAAAGAAAAAGTATCGCCAGCAACTTTTCCGCTGTCGATTGGCACAACACCATTTGGAGATTCAGCAGTGCCGGAGAGTTTATCACCATCTACTTTAAAATTATAGGTTACCGGCAGTTCATTCCCATCAGGAGTTTTAATAATACATGTCCACTTGCCGTTGAGATCAGCCAATACCACAAGGAAAAAAATAAAGCTGCAGGATAATGCAATTGGGTTAAATATGTTCTTTCTCATTTTAGTTTTTTGTTTTAACGCGATAAACGCAAATTTTTTTAAGACGCTAAAGCTAATGATAATTTAAAAGTAAAAAACAAACTTGAAATTTTTCTGACGCTGCACAAAAAATCGATAAAACGGGAACTTCATATTAGCGCTAACGCCCGGGATGCCGAGCGCTTGAAGAACCATCTATCCGAAACACAATTATGTGGGGAGGTTAAAAAGTTCTGCTATATTTATTGTAATAAATTTATCGTGGAATTACAATTAATTGAGCTTTTAAAGATTGAACCTTCAGAGTTGGATGCATTTTTGGAATTAGGTTGGTTCAGGATACAGCAGAAGATTTTTACCACCCAGGTATTAAATCTCAATGGCATAACCTATCCGACAGTTTGGTTGAGAGTGCCGCTAATAGATTTTCAGCCAGGTAAAAAATTCGAGACTTTAAGCCATAAAAAGAAACACTTCAAAACAGAAATTAAGAAAGCAATTTATACGCCGGAACATGAAGCTTTATATGCGGCCTACAGGAAAGAGGTTTCTTTCGAAAGTGCCCCGTCATTGCAATGGCTTTTGTACGGTAATAGTACACGTGATGTTTATAATACCTTCATGATAAATTTATACGATGGAAACAAACTGATCGGGGCCGGCTTCTTCGATTTGGGAGATACCAGCGCTGCGGGCATTTGTTCAATATACGACCCTGAATATAAAAAATACAGTCTCGGAAAGTATATGATTTATGAAAAAATAATTTTCTGTAAAAAAGAAAAATATAAGTATTTCTATCCTGGTTATTTTGTGCCGGGATACCCACGATTTGATTATAAACTTGAAATAGGTAAGCCTGCAATTGAATACTTTGATACCCGGCAAAAGAAATGGCTTGCGCTGTTTCCAAAATATACCCATGCATTAAACCGGCTGCCCGTGTGAAAGTAAACCGACGACTCTTTTTTAAAAAAGTAAACGTTCGGTTTTATTGAAGAAACCAATAGGTCACTTTTAAAAAACGTTGTTGAAGAATCAAATAATTATTTATGAAAGGCTTTTAAAAATCTGGAAGATTCAAACGTGTTAAACCATGAACGTACAACCAGTCCTCAGCAGAATAACAATTTATCCCGTTAAATCACTGGATGGAATATCCGTCGATAAAGTAACGATTTCAGAAGGTGGATGCCTTTTGCACGACAGGGAATATGCAATGACCGACGAGAAAGGACACTTCATAAATGGAAAATCAAACTCCCTGGTACATTCGTTGCGATCGTTTTATGATTTAGAAAACGAAACTATTGCATTACGCCCGACAGATAAAGAAAGCTGGGCTCACTTTAATTTGCAAAAAGATAAATCAGCGATACAATTATACCTCTCTTATTATTTCGGTGAAAAGATTTTTTTGGTTCAAAACAGAACCGGGCGGTTTTTGGATATTCCGGATATCAGCGGGGCAACTATTCTTTCCACTTCAACTTTACAGGAAGTTTCCGGCTGGTTTAATATTACAGATTTAGATGAAACAAGAAGGCGTTTAAGGGCAACTATTGAAATAGAAAATGTTCCTTCATTTTGGGAAGATCATTTGTTTTCAAAAGAAGGAACAGGCATTGAATTTAAGATTGGCGATGTTACTATGTTTGGCATGCAGCCTCGCGAAAGGTGTGTGGTTCCTACCCGTAACCCTGAAACCGGCGAGGTTACGCACGCTTTTCCCAAGTCATTTGCAAAGCAACGTGCTTCCACTTTGCCGCAGTGGTCAGCCCTGGCAAATTATAGGCATTATTATTACCTGTCTGTTGATTGTAATATCCCCTCAACGGAAATTGGAAAAACGATTCAAATAGGTGAGGAGATAAAAATTATCGGAAAAAAAATTTTTCATTGATACTTCCTGTAAAAGCAATTAGATGATTGAAGTATTTTTTTTGCAAAAAATTTCTCCTTCTGTCCTGTTGCATTTTCATCTCTAGCATAGCTTAATTTTTTATACATAAGATGTTTTATTTTTAAGATTTCAAATAAAC
>JBDTUZ010000056.1:0-35432 GCA_040007435.1 Ginsengibacter sp.
CCTGGTAAATAACTCCATTTCTATCAAAACGGCTTGTGCCTCCATCCACGTGATCACCAAAAGTATCGGGACTAGTTACACCTAAAGGCGGATCTTCCTGGCCAAAGAAGGTTCCATACAATTGCGATGCCGCATCTTTCTTTAGTACAAAAAAGTAAAAGTCGCTGCCCGAAGCATCTGTTTGGCGCTTTATGGCATCAGAGGTAACAGGCATGCCTTTGGTATTGCCGGTTGAAAAACCATTGTTAGATTTTCCGCCCCATCCTGAGACATATACATTTTCACAACGGTCAACTAAAAAGGCTGTAGGCGAAATATTGGGAATTCCTGACCCCGACCCAAACACAGTTGAATACACAAAATCACTAAGATCAGGTTTTAGCTTTGAAATAAATTGGCCGGAATTCGGATTAGAATAGGCTGCATTTTTTACGGTCCACTTTCCATCTGTTGTTCCCATTACGTAAATAAATCCGAATTTATCAGTTTCAATTCCGTATATCTGGTCTGCTCCGGAGGTTCCGAGGTAGGTGCCGCCCAACACAGAAGTGCCCGTATTATTAAGTTCCACTACAAATCCATCACAAGCACCGCCTGCATAAGCCGGTTGTATAACTCCGGCAACAGAAACGCCGGGCAGTTTGTCGGGCGCCACAGAACCACTCGCTGTTCCGCCAGCTACGTAAATATTACCGTTATTTCCAATTGTAAGCACGTACGAAGCATCGTTTTCCGCACCTCCAAGCAGCGTGCTGAAAAGCACATTGTTGCAACTTGGATCTATCTTTAGCACGACAGCATCTTGCTTGCCTCCAGCAGTAGTTTGAAATGCGCCCGGCGTTGTTCTAAAATCAATTGAAGAAGTACAGGAGGCTACATAAATATTATTTGATGCGTCTAGCAGCACCTCACTACGGGCATCATCCCCGTAATTCCGCTTTAGCGATTTTAAAGTCGCCCCTGCAGTTTCATCTTCAATATTTACTCCATCATTTAGACTGCCCCCAATCCTCATAGAACCCACTAATCCATTTCCGGCGGCATTCAACTTGGTAACAATTATATCCCATCCCCCTCCTTTACCAAAAACAGGAACCGTAGTTGGATAATTATCTGACTTCGTTCTTCCCGCAATAACGAGATTTCCCTGTTGATCCACAATTAAACTGTGTGGTTGATCTTCAGCGCTTCCCCCGATATAGGTTGCATAGACCCTGCCGCTTCCATTAGGTGTAAGTTTAATTATAGAAATATCAAATCCACCATCAAATGAATTATCATAAGCCCCGGTAGATGCAGGGAACCCGTTTTCCCATGCAATGCCGCCACCGTAAAAGCTGCCATCCGGGCCATACGTTGCGGTAAATCCCCAGTTATCTGCCGTACTTCCGGAATAACTGAAGAATATTTCTGTTGGGTCAATAATTAATGTCTTGTCCGGAGAATAATTTTTTACCTTAAATCTTACCACATCGCCATCTACTACATAGCGGCAATCCAGTTCCTCTCTCTTATTATCAGTAACCTGGTAAGTATATGGTGATAGTTCTTTATTGTCGCCGAGAGTAGTGGAGATTACCAGTTCTTTGTTGCGTACTGAAATTTTATCGGCACCGGTATATTTCATGGCTATCTTATTCACATCGGCACCGGGGTGAATAATAAAATCATATTTCAAATTACTTCCCGCATCGGAATAATAACGGACATCAATACCCGGATAAACATCCTTGTAAGTTATTCCTTTAAAAATGCGGCAATCGGTCGCCCATTTGCTTTTATCATTTCCAATAAAATAATTGTTTACCGTTGGGATTGCCTTATCCGGAATTATCTGCGGGTTTTGGGCATTCACGAAATTGACTGTGTAAGCATGAGAACGTACTTTACTGCCAAGCCCTTGCTTTAACTGTGCTTCAGAAATTTCTCCATGCCGTTTTTCTTTGAAAGCTTCCACATCATCAGGGTTGTGTTGTGCAATAGTAAAGCCATTGGCCTGAAGATAAAAAGCGCCGCTGCCGGCAAGGCTCATAAATTTAACTTCACTATTCCACTGTCCCTTGTTCTCAATAAATTCAATTTGAGAAAATGATTTAGATGCCCAAAAAAAAGTTGAGGCTGTAATTGTAAAGTATAATAAAGCAGGTTTAAAAATTCTCAAGGCTATAATTTAATAATTTAATCTATAAATACAAAGCTCTTCAAATAAGAATCTGGAAAGGTTAACATGTAACCAGTATCTAAATCTACGAAAGAAATATATTGTAAGATGCAAATTTACAATTAAGGGTTGGCTGATTTAATACGTTCTTAACAACAAAAGATTTCATTTGTTCATGATATCTTGCTCCATACAGTTTTGCTTTTTTGAGTGTGGAGGTAGTTGTTGAGGCAACTATTTTCTTGTGATAAAAGTTCGGGGTCATTGGCTATAATTTTTTCGGCTGAAATAAGAGCTTCTTCAAGTATTCTTTTGTCTTCGACGATATTTGCCAATTTAAAATTTAGAATGCCGCTTTGCCTGGTTCCCTCCACATCGCCTGGGCCCCGAATCTCCAGGTCTTTTTCTGCTATTTTGAAACCATCATTTGTTTCACACATTATCTTAATCCGCTTTTTTGCTTCTTGCGAAAGCTTAACTTTCGTAGATAGAATGCAATAGCTTTTTTCACTTCCCCGCCCTACCCTGCCTCTTAACTGGTGCAGTTGGGGAAGACCAAATTTTTCAGCGCTTTCAATAAGCATCACGCTGGCATTGGGCACATCTACCCCCACCTCAATTACGGTTGTTGATACCATAATGTGAGTGTCGCCTTTTACAAAACGTTGCATATTTATTTGTTTCTGCGCAGGTTTTTGTCTTCCGTGCACCATGCTGATATAAAATGCCGGTTCAGGAAAAAAGGCTTTTACTTCTTCGTACCCCTTCATTAGATTTTCAAAATCGAGCTTCGCAGATTCCTCGATTAAAGGATAAATAATATATGCCTGACGGCCATTTTGAATTTCGCTCCTTATAAAATCCATTACCTGCGGCCGCGAATATTCCAGGCGATGCACGGTAGTTACCGGTTTTCTTCCCGGAGGCAATTCATCCATAATGCTATAATCCAATTCGCCGTAGGCAGTGAGGGCCAGCGTACGCGGAATAGGCGTTGCGGTCATTACAAGCACATGAGGGCTTGTATCATTTTTTTTCCAAAGCCGTGCCCTTTGTGCAACTCCAAAGCGATGTTGCTCATCTATTATAGCAAGCCCCAGGTTTTTAAACTGAACAGCATCTTCTATTATCGCATGTGTTCCTACCAAAATATGAATTTCGCCATTTGCGCAGGCTTGGAGGATTTCCCTTTTTTCTTTTGCCGTAGACGAACCGGTAAGTATCCTTACATGTAACGGGAGATTACCCAGCAGGGTTGCCAGGCTTTGGAAATGTTGCCTGGACAAAATTTCGGTGGGCGCCATGAAACAACTTTGGTACTTATTATCTGCAGCTATAAGCATGCTCATGATTGCAACCATCGTTTTACCGCTACCTACATCTCCCTGCAATAGGCGATTCATTTGCCTCCCGCTTCCTATATCTTTCCTTATTTCTTTTATCACCCTTTTTTGCGCACCTGTTAATTCAAACGGGAGGTGATTAATGTAAAACTCATTAAAGAAATTTCCCACATTACTAAATAACAAACCTTTGGAAAAAGAATGGCGGCGGAACCTTAGCAGGCCCACACGTAATTGTGATAAAAAAAGTTCCTCAAATTTGAGTCGTTTTACCGCAGCCATATAGTCTGCTGCTGAAGAGGGGAAATGTATTTTGCAAAAGGCGTCGTACCTGTTTATTAAATGATATTTCGTCAACAATTCTACCGGCAAATTTTCCGGAATATCCTTATTGCTGATCATGGGTAGAAGCGACCCGGTAAGCTTCGCTATTTGTCTTCCTCCCAACCCCCTTGCCTTCAATTTTTCTGTACTCGGGTACACGGGTTCCAGGAAAGATTTTACTTCAGTATTTCCCTCGGTAACTATTTCCATTTCGGGATGAGTTATCTGTGGACTATTCATAAAAAAACCTGCTTTTCCAAAGACCCGAAATTTGGTTCCGATATGCAATGTCTTTTCGATCCAGTTAATTCCCTGGAACCAAACCAGTTCAATTTCGCCTGTACTATCACGTAATGTTGCCACCAATCTTTTCCCTCTCTTCTCCCCCAATATTTCAACCGAGGTGATTTTGCCTAAAACCTGCACATAATCAGCGCCGGCATCAATCGTCCCAATTTGAGTAATTTGTGTTTTATCTATATGTCGAAACGGGAAATATTCAAGAAGGTCATTAAACGTAAAAATGGCTGCCTCCTTTTTTAAAAGATCGGCCTTCTGAGGACCAACACCCTTCAGGTATTCGATGGGACTGCTTAGTATGGATGACCTTGTTACTATAAACTTTTTTTACAAATATAATAAAGAGCAATTCCAATAAAATGCCCAAAATTTTTAAACCTTATTTACGCCCGCAAATTGGACTAACGCGATACCGATAATTGAGTCGTACTTTTAAAATGTCATTTAGAATTAATAACCAGTATAAATTTTTTAGTGCAGAATGATAAGCCGTTTTAGAAATAATTTTAAAAAGTATTTTGAGGGGTTCAAGCTTTTTTCTTTAGAGCTGCTTATATTAATGGGCGTTTTTGGAAGCGCCTTAATAGCCTTCATTATGATTGCCAGGAATGTCTTCGATGGTAGCACTCAGAATTTTGACGAAAAAGCATTTGGATTCATAGCTCAGCATGTTAGCAACATCCGCACAAGTACTATGGAATTTTTTACATTTCTTGGTACGCATACTTTTCTTATTCCAGCCAACCTGTTACTTACAGCCGCATTTTTATTTTTTAAGAAAAGGCGATGGAACTCAATAAAAGTTCCCGCAGTCGCTTTAAGCAGCCTCTTATTGATGTTCCTGTTAAAACTAATTTTCCATCGTGAAAGACCCTTAACGCCGTTGTTACAAGCCGCGAAAGGATTTAGTTTTCCCAGCGGACACGCATTAATGTCAGTTACTTTTTATGGCCTTCTTATCTTTATTATATGGGGCACGGCAGTGCAGGTATGGCTCAAATGGCTGATATCGGCCATGCTCGTCCTACTTATCCTTACCATTGGACTAAGCAGGGTCTATCTCCGTGTTCATTATGCAAGCGATGTGTTGGCTGGCTTTTGTGTTGGCATAGTATGGTTGTTATTATCACTATGGATACTGGGAAAAATTGAAAACTATGATAGTAAGAAAACTATAGTAAAAACCCCCGAAAGTTAGAGGCATGATCATCATTTCTATAGTTATATATGTAATAATGATGGAAAGGCAATAAAATTCAAAATAAGTCTGTTAGTAACGTGTATTATTACAGTTTTGTGACTTGTTTGTTAAGGAAGCTTTAAAGAATATTTTTACCTTGTTTAAGTTTGTCTGAAATTCATGATTGGAAGGATTATCAGCTTACCTTTGAAGTCGCTTACAAATAAAAATTCAGAAGTTCAATACCCAGGCTAACATTGTCTATGAAATCATAAGCTTATAAATACAATAAGTTTATGCAATATTTTAAATGTTTAAAATACCAATTGAATGATTAAGTCAATCAAAAAGTTTTATGTCTTCCTTGGATCTACATTCATTTTTTTCATCCATGTGCCATTTGTATTTGCTAAAATGAAGCCGCATCTACCAATGGTTTCAAATCCTTCTTCCATTTCAAGCGATACATTAACCACGAATAGCGTTGACAATTCCCCGAAAAAATTTTCCGTGTATGATAGTTTAAAACTAAATACAATTGGTTTATCAAAGAAAGCATTTGAAAGTGCAATAAAAGGATTTGATCAACTACTCTCAATGGGCAAATTAGAAAATGAAAATATCATTTCTATCGTTGATTTTTCACTACCATCCAGCAAAAAAAGATTGTTCGTGATTGATCTGAAACATTTTAAAATCTTATTTAATACTTATGTTGCTCATGGCCGTAATTCGGGTAAAGAATTTGCAAACGAATTTTCCAATGACCCGCAAAGTTTTAAAAGCAGTCTTGGCTTTTATGTGACGAAAGGCACGTACAATGGATCTCACGGCTTCTCGCTTCATCTTGAAGGGGAAGAAAAAGGTATAAATGATAACGCTTACAGCAGGGCTATTGTAATGCATAGCGCATCTTATGTTGGCGAAAATGTCGTAAGGCGCCAGGGTTTTCTTGGCCGCAGCCTTGGCTGCCCTGCCTTACCAGCTAAAGCTTATAAGCCTATAATTGAAAAAATAAAAAACGGCTCTTGTCTTTTTTTATACAGCCCCAATGAAGAA
Organism: Ginsengibacter sp.; assembly: GCA_040007435.1. GTDB lineage: Bacteria > Bacteroidota > Bacteroidia > Chitinophagales > Chitinophagaceae > Ginsengibacter. Next base: position 6,368 of record JBDTUZ010000056.1, read on the forward strand.
TATCTTTCACATTCACGTTTATTATAAACCTCCTGATTCATAATATAGCCCCTGAACGAGGGGCTTTTTTGTAACCATCAATTTCTCTTTTGCTATAATTTCCGTTTTCTTTATGCTGCTTGTGTTCCTGTCATTATCTTTATCGCATTAATCTGAAAAGTATGTTAGCATTGGGCGTTTTTGGTACCGGGCACCTCGGTAAATTTCATCTAAACAATTGGAAGGAAATAAATAATGTGCAGTTGGTTGGCTTCTATGATCCTGCCGATGAAACTGCGGCAGCTATAATTGAAAAATATGGAATTAAACGGTACGAGAATCCTGACGAGTTGATGAACAAATGCGATGCGGTAGACATCGTAGCACCTACAACGTCACACTATGAGCTTTGTAAAATGGCGATACTGAAAAGTAAGCACGTATTTGTGGAGAAGCCATTGGCAAACACCATGACCGAAGCAAGAGAAATTGTAAAGCTGGCTAAAGAAGCAAATATAAAATTGCAGGTTGGCCATGTTGAGAGATTTAATCCTGCTTTTCTTGCTTTAAAAGAATATGAACTTAACCCTATGTTTATAGAAGTACACCGGCTTTCTCAGTTCAATCCCCGTGGTACTGATGTAAGTGTTATCCTGGATTTGATGATTCATGATATTGATATAATTCTTAGTCTTATAAAAAGCAGTGTAAAAAATATATATGCGAACGGGGTAAATGTGTTGAGCGATACGCCCGATATCGCCAACGTAAGAATAGAATTTGACAATGGATGTGTGGCTAATCTTACTTCATCACGCATCAGTATGAAAAAAATGAGAAAGATGCGTTTGTTTCAAAAAGACTCCTACATAAGCATTGATTTTTTAGATAAAAAAACAGAGGTGATAAAATATAAATCACCATCAGATAAAAACGTATTTACTTTTGATATTGAAACCAATAGCGGAACTAAAACGATTGCCATTGCTGCGCCCCTCATCAAAGAAAACAATGCAATAAAAATGGAATTGCAAAGTTTCGTTGATTCCATTTCAGATAACACGCCCACGGTCATATCCGAAATGGACGGTTTCCGGGCAATGGAGGTTGCTCATTTAATACTTGACAAAATAAACCGCAACCAAATCAACTGATATTTTTTAAAAGTTTTATTGTAAGCATTGGCAAAACAGATACACATAGCTTCTTATGTACTCAGTGATTTTATTGCTTCGTTACTCGCATGGACTATATTTTACTGTTTACATAAAATTTTAGTTGGCAATGAGATCATTTTCAAAGTGAAGTTTTTTTACGGGTTATTCTTTTTACCCATTGGATGGCTTGTGTTATTTCATCTGCTAGGTTCTTATAAAAATATTTATTACAAGTCTAGGCTTCTTGAGCTTCTATCCACTTTCACTATCACTTTCACAGGCTGCATTATACTTTTTTTTATTTACCTGTTTTACAACAGCAATAAAAATAATAATGTGCTGGATTACGATGAATTTTTTACGTTGTTTATCCTGCAATTTGCAATCACTTATCTTTTCCGGTTAGTACTTTTATCAAGGGCTCATAGGCAATTGCAGAAAGAGAAAGTATGGTTTAATACGCTGATAATCGGTGGTGGAACACAAGCCTTTACCATCTACAAATCTATTATAACCAATAAAGAAAAAACAGGTTATAAAATTCTCGGATTCATTGATACTGGCTACAACTCTGCCGGTAAGCTTGCGGAATTTGTTCCGGATATGGGCAGAATACAAAACATAAATGAAACAATTGATAAAAATAAAATAAGTGAAGTAATTATTGCTGTGGAAGAAAATGAAAGATCCGGTCTGGATAAAATTTTACAAAGCGTGAATGAAAAAGAAGTAAACATAAAAATAATGCCTGCGAAAATTGATTTTTTGAGCGGTGCTGTGCGAACTACTAACGTGATGGGCACCCCGCTTATTGAAATACATTCCGGGTTGATGAATGCCTGGCAGCAAAACATAAAACGACTGATTGACGTACTTGTGGCTGCAACCGGCCTTGTCATATTATCGCCCTTAATCTTATACGCTGCTATCAGAACCAAACTTTCATCAAATGGAAATATATTTTACATACAGGAACGCTTAGGTTTCAAAGGACGGCCTTTTAAAATTATAAAATTCCGCTCGATGATTAATGACGCGGAAAAAAATGGCCCAATGCTTAGTAGCAACAACGACGACAGGATTACTCCGTGGGGTAAAATTATGCGCCGTTGGAGGCTCGATGAACTTCCACAGTTATGGAATATCTTAAAGGGCGAAATGAGTCTCGTAGGGCCGAGGCCAGAGAGAAAATTTTATATCGACGCAATTACAAAAGATTATCCCGAATATAAAATGTTATTAAAAGTAAAACCCGGCCTTACAAGCTGGGGAATGGTAAAGTTTGGCTATGCCGAAAATTTAGAAGAAATGATTGACAGAATGAAATACGATATTATTTACATAGAAAATATTTCACTTGCCCTTGATTTCAAAATAATGATACATACTTTGAGAATAATTTTTTTAGGGAAAGGGAAATAAATTGTTTTACCTCAGATTGTTTTGCCACGGATTGGCACGAATTATATTGCCAAATAAAAATAATAGAATGCATACCCCCGTTCTTTTGATTTCATTTTTTAAAGATTAAATGTCACCTTCCGTGAGTGTAGCAATCGTTTAATTCGTTGTAATTCCCACAATTCATTGCTACTTTTTCTTTCCGTGGTAATCCGTGGCTATTTTTTATATTTGGCTAAATATCAGTTTTGAAAAGACCTTTCCTATTTTTCCTTCTATCGTTACAGCTAAAAGTTGCCGTCTGCCAGCAAGCCTATTTTCAACAACAGGTAAATTATAAAATTGATGTAACGCTAAATGATTTAGAAAACACATTGGATGGTTTTGAAATAATCAACTACACAAACAATTCGACGGACACGCTCCATTTTATTTGGTTTCATCTTTGGCCAAATGCATACAAAAATGACCAGACCGCCTTTAGCGAACAACTCCTGCAATTGGGAAGAACAGATTTTTATTTTGCCGATAATGATAAACGGGGCTATATAAATCGCCTTGACTTTAAAGTAAACGGAATTACTTCCATCCTTGAAGATCATCCTCAATATATTGATGTTGCAAAACTTATTTTGCCAACTCCCCTGGCACCTGGGCAGAACATAAAAATTACTACACCGTTTCATGAAAAACTTCCTTTTAATTTTTCGCGGGGAGGATATGTTGACGACACATATCAAATAACCCAATGGTATCCCAAGCCTGCTGTTTACGATAACAGGGGATGGCATCCTATGCCCTATCTTGACCAGGGAGAATTTTACAGTGAGTTCGGCAATTTCAATGTGCAGATTACGGTTCCAAAAGAATACGTAATTGCGGCCACCGGGGAGTTGCAAAACCAAGAGGAAGTGAAATGGATGAAGGAAAGAAATCAGCCATCGGCTATCAGCGTCCCACAACCAGCAATCAAAAACCAGCAAAAAGCAATCAGCAAAAAACAAAATCTTAGCGGCAAGAAGCCACTACCAAAAAAAGTTAACGCTCCTTCTATTAAACCTGAAATACCTGTTCCGGTTAAGAGAACTATAGAGTTAAAAACACTAACCTATACCCAAAATAATGTTCATGATTTTGCATGGTTTGCCAATAAAAATTTTATTGTCAACTACGATACTTTGAAGTTAGGATCCGGAAAAGTTATAGAAGCATGGTCACTTTATACGCCTAAAGGAAAAGAAGTTTGGAAGAACAGTATTCAATATATTAAAGACGCTGTAAGAACCAGAAGCGCATGGCTTGGGGAATACCCTTATAATACTGTAACCGCAGTAGAAGCGAAAATGGGTTTTGACGGAGGCATGGAGTATCCAACTATTACAAGCATTTCACCGATGTCTTCTACGATTGCTGTAGACAACACAATTGAGCACGAAGTAGGCCACAACTGGAATTACGGAATTCTCGCAAGCAATGAACGAGACCATCCCTGGATGGATGAAGGCATGAATACTTATTTTGATAACCGGTATGAAGCAATGAAATATCCTTCGGGAAATGAATCAATTTCAAAAGATAAATTCATAAAATCAAGGCTACCGGAAGATTTTAATAACCTTATTTACAGAATACTTATTGAATCAAAAAAAGATCAACCGATAGAAACTACTTCTGAAAATTTTTCAGAAGTAAACTACAATGAAATAGCTTATTATAAAACCGGCAAATGGATGAAGGCTCTTGAAGATTATTTAGGACAGCCGTTGTTTGACAGTTGTCTGCATGAATATTTTAACCGTTGGAAATTTAAACATCCCTATCCTGCAGATTTTAAAAAAGTAGTTGAGGATGTAGCTCTTAAAAATGTTGATTCTGTTTTTTTATTACAATCGCAAAAAGGAAGCCTTCAAAAGGATGAGAAAAAAGATTTCCAAATAAAATCCTTTTTTAGTTTTAAAGAAACTGATAAGCATAATTATATTTTCATGGCACCCGCAATAGGTATTAACTACTACGATAAATTGATGATTGGTGGACTTATTCACAATTACACTTTGCCCGAACCAGCACTGCATTTTTTTATCGCGCCGATGTATGCTGCAGGAAGCAGCAAGTTTACAGGGATTGGCAAAATAGGATACTCACTCATGAGTTATGGGCTTGTGAGAAAAGCCGAATTTTCTTTGAGCGGTGAATCATTTACTGTGGATGATTTTATGGACTCAACAGGTAAAAAAAATTACCAGGGATTTTCCAAATTTGTTCCTTCATTCAGGCTTGTATTTAAGAATAAAAACCCCGCAAATAAGGTTACTAAATCAATACAGTGGAAAACCTATTTCATAAAGGAAACCGGATTATTGTTCACAAGAGACACCATAAACCATGTTGACGTAATCTCTTATCCAAAAGTGAGCCGATATCTTAATCAATTGAAATTAGACATAGAAAACAATCGGGCCTTATATCGCTATGTCGCTTCATTGCAGGCAGAGCAGGGAAAAGATTTTGTCCGACTCGCTTTTGATGGTAATTATTTTTTCAATTATGCAAAAGGCGGTGGTATGGATGTGCGTTTGTTCGGAGGCAAATTTATTTATCTCGGAGACAAAACTGTATTGAAGCAATTTGAAACAGACAGGTATCATCTTAATATGACTGGCGCAAATGGTTCCGAAGATTATACATACAGCAATTATTTTTATGGAAGAAATGAATTTGAAAAGTTTTCGTCACAGCAAATAATGATAAGAGATGGAGGCTTTAAAGTACGAACAGATTTATTAGCTGATAAGGTAGGAAAGACTGATGACTGGCTTGCTGCTGCAAATTTCAAAACGGATTTTCCTGAAAAATTTAATCCGTTACAGGTGCTGCCAATTAAAATTCCGTTGAAAGTATTTTTAGATGTAGGCACCTACGCGGAGGCATGGAAAAAAAACGCACCCACCGGAAAATTTATTTATGATGCTGGCTTACAAATTTCGGTTTTAAAAGATTTGGTCAATATTTATTTCCCGATTCTTTACAGCAAAGTGTATGATAATTATTTTAAATCGACCATACCTGACAAGAGATTCTGGAAAAACATTTCATTCAGTATAGATATACAAAATTTTAGATTTTCAAAAATCTTTAATCAACCAGCGCTTTAACTATTCTTCATTAATCAGATTGCTTGAAAATATTTTATTTACCAAATGAAAAAATTGATAAAATAAAATGGGATCATTTTATTGATTCATCGGCTAACGGTTTGATTTATGCATATTCATTTTACCTGGATTCAATGTGCAAAAACTGGGATGCTTTGATTGCCGATGACTACTCTTTTGTAATGCCGCTTACCTGGAATAAGAAGTTCGGAATTTTTTATTTGTATCAACCTTTCTTCGCAGCCTCGCTTGGTATTTTTGGAAATGATATTTCCCGGGATATAGTAAAGACATTTCTTGACAATATTCCCGTAAAATTTAAATATTGGGATTTTTATTTAAATAAAAGCAACCTGTTTGCTATCGCAGGTTACGATTTATATGAAAGAAGAAATTACATTCTCGATCTGCAAAAAAGTTATGAAGAAATAAATTCATCTTATGCTAAAAGTCATTTAAGAAATATTAAACGTGCCACCGATGTTGGCAATATTGTTCAAAAAAATATTCCACTACAAGATGTCATAAAACTTGCAAAAGAGCAATCAAAAGGATTTTCACCCGTAACCGATAAAGACTACGAAAATTTTTCAGCATTGTTTTCCATTCTTGCGCAAAAAAACAATGCGGTAACTTATGGAGTATGGTCCCCACAGCAGCAACTTGTGGCATCATGCGCCTATTTTTTTTCCCGCAACCGGGCTTACTATATTTTAGTAGGTAATCATCCCAACGGAAGAACTTCAGGCGCATCACATTTAATGATCGACCATTTTATTAAAGAGCATGCCGGTACGAATCTGCTCCTTGATTTTGAAGGTAGTGATATAAAAAATCTCGCATGGTTTTACAGTAGCTTTGGAGCAGATGAAGAAATATATGCAGGTATAAAAATGAACAGGCTTTCGCCACTCGCAAAACTATTCAAACATTAAAGTCTCCGCGAGTTGAATATCGAATGGAGTCGTGATCTTAATATTATTTTCTTCGCCTTCAACAAGATTTATTTTTAAACCAAACGCCTCAACCACTGAAGCCTCATCGGTAAATGTATCTTTATAATCGATTTTAAAAGCAGGCAAAAGAATTTTACTGTGAAATGTTTGTGGTGTCTGAATCAATTTCACTTTATTTCTTTTGAGCATTTTATTTCCGTTGCTTGTTAGTAAACGCAAGCTATCCTTGCTGTCTATTGCAGGAACCGCATTTCCATACGCCAAAGCGGCCTCGTAACATTTCTTTATCAAGCTGCTTGTTACAAGACATCTTACACCATCATGCACAAATACTATCGATTCTTCCTCAACCAATGCAAGGCCATTTTGCACAGAATGAAAACGGCTTCTGCCGCCCTCACATATCCTAAACCGTGAGCGTTCGAAATATCCGTCAATTATTTCCTGGCCTTTTGCAATATGCCCAACAGGTAATACAAGAATAATCTGCATATCATCGTAAGCGCTGAGAAATGCTTCAATTGTATAATATAACACCGGCTTGTTTTTTAAAAGCATGAATTGCTTTGGCAACTCACTATTCATGCGTGTGCCTTTACCGCCGGCAACAATTACGGCTATTTTCTTCATCTGTGCCAGGGTTTTGCTAAAATGATTTTTGAGTTAATCTTTGTTCAATAGTAAATTATATACAAGCCTGCTAACAATTCGCGTTTATGTAAATTGCAGTATGCGAATGTATTTAATTTTCTATTTGCTTTTGCCTGCATTCTTAATAAGCTGTGCAGAAAAAAAAGAAACATCTAAAATACAAGAGGTACTGGGTTTGCAAAAAATGAGTGACCTGGCTACAGCGGAATATGTAGTTACAAAAATTATTAAAGCAAATGACAATAAAACCTGGTATAAACCGGGCGATCGCAAAATCCTAATGAGTTGCAAAGCATCACTTGTCGCCGGTATTGACTTGTCAAAAATCTCCGAAAACGATATAATAATAGATGGAAATAAAATTACTTTGGTCATTCCCCATGCAAAATTAATTTACATCAATATTAAACCTGAAGATGTAAAAACTGTTTATGAGGATGTCTCAATGTTCCGAACAACTTTTTCATCGCAGGAAAAAGACGCACTTGCCGCACAGGCTGAGAAGCAAATAAAAGAGAGTGCAGATTCCCTCGGCATATTTATAACTGCTGAAAGCAATGCTACAATCTTTATTAATAATTTTTTGAAAAAAGAAGGTTTTCAAAATATCAATATTAGTTTCTCCAAACCTAAATCCCCATTACAATAATGCGGAAAACCCTATTCAAATATTCATTGATTGTTGCCGCAGTTTTCCTGGTTATTTTTCTGTTTCAAAAAATTAACTGGCTTCCATCATTTAAAAATATTTTTGCAAGCAAGCCTGTCGTTATTGAAGAAACCCCCATTATCATTAAAGAAATAAATACACTTTCGCAACTAATCACCGTCACCTATTCCGATGAAGTAGTGATGGATGAAGCGAAACCCGGCAAAGGAGTATCATCCATAATGTCGGCAGGTATAGGGATGATGTTACTTCCATCTACTGACAGGCTTGTGATGATCGGCAGGGGGAAAGTTTTTGCAGGAATTGACTTAAAGGCGTTAACAGAGAAAGATGTAATTACAAACGGAGATTCGATTCACGTTTCATTACCGGCTGCGCAAATATTAAATACCGTTATTAATCCTTCCGGCTTCGAAACCTTTGATGAGAAGGGAGACTGGAACGAGGAAGCGGTGACTGCTCTTAAAATAAAAATTAAAAATGAACTTACTAAGAGAGCCTTGCAGCAAAATATCCTCAGGCAGGCAGAGGAAAGAAGCAGGAATATTATTGAAACGTTTTTAAAGAGCACCGGGTTCAACAAAGTGAATATTACAACCAGCAATTAGTCACCGTAAATGGCAACTATATTTTCTCCATCGCTATTTCGCAGTCCGCGATACATTCCCGCACTATTAAAAACCATTGCAGCATTTCCATTAGCATCAACTCCTATAAGCCCCCCGTCTCCATGCATGGCCACTAATTTTTGTAATACCACTTCTTCGCATGCTTCCTGCAGCGTCATATTTTTATACTCCATAAGGCAACTAACATCGTAAGCTGCAACTGCTTTAATAAAAATCTCCCCGTGCCCGGTACAAGAGATAGCGCAGGTTTTATTGTTTGCGTAAGTCCCCACTCCTATCATAGGGCTATCTCCTATTCTTCCATAGCGTTTATTTGTCATGCCACCAGTAGATGTAGCCGCCGCAGTATTTCCATCCTCATCACAAGCAACGGCGCCTACTGTACCAAATTTTTTATCTTTCATCAAACCAACAAGTTTATCGCTTTTATGATCGAGTTGGTAAAGATCACTATCCCTTATCTCACGCCATTGGTCGTAACGATATTCGGAATAAAAATATTCATCGGGTTCCAGTTTTATACCTTGCTTGATGGCAAAATCATTAGCTCCTTTACCGCTTAAAAAAACATGACCACTATGTAACATTACTTCTTCAGCAAGTTCTATAGGGTTGCGAATATTTCTTACGCCTGCGACAGCTCCCGCTTCTAAAGAACGGCCATCCATAATAGCTGCATCCATTTCATTCAAACCCTTTTTGGTAAAAACAGATCCTTTACCTGCGTTGAATAGCGGGCAATCTTCCATAACTACAACTGCTGCCTTTACCGCATTAATGGCTGTGCCGCCGTTTTCGAGAACAGCATAACCCGCATCCATAGCTTCTTGTAATGCATGCCTGTATGCTTCTTCAAGTTCAGCAGTCATATCTTCCTTCAGGATGGTTCCAGCCCCTCCATGAATGGCAATAGAGATTTTTTTCATTACTATTTTTTTAAGCCTGCATCGCACTGAATTATTTAATCAGTTCTTTGCACTCCTCTAATAATTTGTTTTTATTAATTGCTGCAGTTCCTACTTCTTCGCAAACTATACCCCCGGCTATATTAGCAATATCCGCAGCCAGGGAAATATTTTTCGTAGAGGCATATATTAGTGAGGCAACTGCTATCACTGTATCACCTGCGCCGCTTACATCTGCAATATTTCTCCTGTGAGATGGCATGATATTTTTATCTCCCTCCTCCTGGTAAAATATTCCTTTTTCGGAGAGTGTGATCATTGAAATTTTATGATCCAGTTTCTTCTTCAATTGCTCATGAATGTTAGAAAGAAATTCATCCGAAATTTCTGCCGGCAAAATATTTAAACTTGTAAATACCTCGTGAAGATTTGGTTTAAAAAGTGTTACGTTTTTATATGCAAAAAAATTCTTTCTTTTTGGATCAACCGATATTGGTATGTTATTTTTTATGCAAATGTCTATGGTCTGCTTTATGATGTTCTCTGTAAGAATTCCTTTATTATAATCTTCCAGAATTACAATATCGGGCCGTTCGTTAAGAATATATTTTTCAACCTGGTTGAATAAATTCATTTCATCCGTTTCGCCTATATCTTCTGTATGTTCTGCATCCAGGCGCATCATTTGCTGGTTGCGGCTAATGATGCGAATTTTATTGGTAGTTATTCTTTTTTTACTCTCCAGTATAAAACGGCAATCAATATTATTTTCTTTCAAAAGTTGCCGAAGTTGCGCTCCATCTTCATCGTCACCTAAAACAGTTATGATAGCCACCGATGCATCCATAGACTGTATATTTAATGCAACATTTCCTGCGCCCCCAATTCTCTTTTCTCTTTTACTTACAGCAACCACGGGAACAGGCGCTTCGGGAGAAATTCTTTCAACATTTCCCCACCAGTATGTATCGAGCATTACATCGCCTATTACAGCAACTTTTAATTTGGAAACATCGGCAAAAAGCTGATCAAAATCAGGAGGCATTTAAAAGGAATTTGATTTCTTTTTCGGCGAAACTAAATAATAAATAGGAATACCGAGGGCCGCAATTATTAGGCCCGGCCAGGTAAACTGGGGCTTGTAAATAATTAATAATATACAAAATGAAGTTCCCATCAATACATATACAGCGGGTAGAATTGGGTATCCGAAAGCTTTGTAAGGCCTCTCAACGTGTGGCATTTTTTTTCTTAAAATAGAAATGCCAATTATCGTGAGTACATAAAATATAACCACAACAAATGAAATCATATCGAGCAAATCGCCGTACTTGCCGCTAAGGCATAATATGGATGCTACAACCCATTGCGACCAAAGAGCCCAGGCAGGAACAGAATGTTTGTTAAGTAGCCCTGCATTTTTAAAAAACAATCCATCTTTCGCCATGCTATAATAAACTCTTGCGCCCGCCAGTATCAAACCGTTGTTACAACCAAATGTTGATATCATCAACATCACCGCAATCACATAAGTTCCCATGCCTCCAAACATCGAATTCGCTGCTGCAACGGCAACTCTGTCCTGCCCGGCAAAAGCCACATCGTTTAAGGGAAGTACTGCTATGTACATGAGATTCGCACAAACGTAAATTACCGTTACTATCAGCGTGCCGAGAAAAAGGCTCAATCCAATATTCCGTTTTGGGTTTTCAATCTCACCGGCAATAAACGTAACGTTGTTCCATGCATCACTGCTAAATATAGAGCCAACCATGCTTGCAGCAATTGCTCCCAAAATACCTGCCCCCGCCACTGCCGTAATATTTCCATTAGCACCCAGTTTTTTCATATCAAAAGCGCCCGTCCAGTTTGCATGCCACACCTCCGGTTTGAAAAAAATAATCCCAGCAATTACTAATCCGAATAAAGAAATGAGTTTTGTTGAAGTAAAAATATTTTGTATCCATTTTCCACCTTTTACACCTTTGGTATTTGTCCAGGTGAGAAACATAATGAGCAAAATAGAAACAAGCTGGGCTGGATAGAGCTTAAAAAACCCAAGCTGAAATATAATATTCTCATCTTTTACATCCAGTGCGGGAAAGAAATAGCCGGCGAATTTTGCAAATGCAACGCCAACGGCGGCGATGGTACCTGTTTGAATAACAGAGAAAAAACTCCATCCATAAAGAAACCCCACTAAAGGGTTATAAGCCTCTTTAAGATATACATATTGGCCGCCTGCTTTAGGAAACATAGCACTCAACTCGCCATAACTAAGTGCTGCTGTCAGCGTCATAAATCCGGTGAGAAGCCATATTACAATCAGCCACCCGGCACTACCCACATTTCTCGTTATATCCGCACTTACAATAAAAATTCCGGAACCAATCATAGAGCCGGCCACAATCATAGTGGCATCGAAAAGTCGAAGGCTTGGCTTAAAGGATGTAGCATGTTCGCTCATAAAAAATCCCGTTTTAATAAACGGGATTGAAGATAAATATTAATTCGAGATTGCACTGTCAAATCACTTTTTATTTTCACTATACAATTCGTTGAGTCCCGCAATTACGTCGGGTGTGATATTGAGAGTTGAATCTTTATAAAACATAAATCCGGGTTCATAAGAAAAGATATAAGAATATTTGCCATTTTTATTATACTCCTTTAGATAATTTTGAATTCGCGATAAAATATCCTCTTTCATCTTTGAGTTAGTATTATATAGATCATTATCTATGCTTTGCTTTTTGGCCTGCAGATCCTGTTGCATTTTATTCATTTCCTGCATAGCACTTTCTTGTTCTTGTTGATTCATGGTGGGGCCTTTCTGCTGTAACTGCATAGCACGGGTTTGATATTTCTTTTGCAAACCCGTAATTTCATTATTTGCGGCTTCCTGTTTCTTTTCAAACTCAACTTTTATTTTTTTGTAATAGGCATAGTTGTTTTGCAATGAATCAAGATCAATATATGCGACCCTGGCAGTTTCACTTTCATGATGCGCCACAGCAGAAGGGATATTCTGTAAAGCTGATTTCTTATTGCCATTAAAATATAAGTAGTATAAGAATCCCACGAGAAAAAGTAAAATGATATTAACTACGAGTAGAATATTTTTCATTCAAAAATTTTAAGTGTGGCAAGATAAAAAAAAGATAGTGTTACCTGTTTAAACGATTTTGTTTTAGGAAACAGTTAACATGAGCAAACCACCGATATCTGCAGGTCAACCGGCGCTAATACATATATTACTTCCATACGCTGAAAGACTAATCACTTATTTTAATGCTTGATTGAATTGATAAAAATCATTTTGAAAAAAACGATATTTGCCGTGTATGGCTAAAAGTGTAAGTTCGGCTAACCCCAGCCAGGTTCATGAAATACTTGATCAATTGAGCGAAGATGGCTTGCGGCAACACTCGAGACCTTCCTGGTCGTTATTCTTATCGGCACTTGCAGCAGGGCTTGAAATTGGTTTTAGTATTTTATTAATGGGAGTATTGTTTTCCCTTTTTGAAAACTGGATAAGCGAACCGGCGATGCACATGTTGCTTGCAGTAAGTTATCCTTTGGGATTTTTGTTTGTTATAATAGGAAGAGAAGAATTATTCACCGAACAGACAACTATTGCCGTAATACCCGTTTTAAGTCGCAAGAAAGGGTTCAAGAGCCTTTTCCGTCTTTGGGCGATAGTTCTTGCAGGTAATCTTATAGGGTGTTTTATTTTTAGCTATATCCTTGCAACCTTGCCTGTTGAAATGCAAATCATAAACCCACGTGCATATAGTCACATAGCTGAAAAGATTCCACACTATAACATGGCTTCTTTATTTGGAAGCGCTGTTTTTGCCGGATGGCTTATGGGCCTGCTGGCATGGCTTATTTCTTCGACAGCGGAAACCATTAGCCGAATTTTTGTTATCATACTTGTAACATTTGTAATTGGTGCGGCAGGGCTTCACCATTGTATCGTAGGTTCAGTTGAAATGTTTGCCGCAATGCTTTCAGGAAACAGTATCACATTTTCGAATTACATTCATTTCATAAGCCTGGCCGTACCCGGAAACATTATTGGCGGAGCCGTGTTTGTTGCTGCATTAAAAGTTAGTCACAACAAAAAAGAAGATATGAAGATAAAAAACTAGATACCACAGGTCTTGAGATGTGCATATAGCATTAAGAGCCAACAAAATGACTTACAGCGGGGAATAACTTAAAAAATATTGACTAATGATTACGCTGTGACCCCTTTAAACAATAAAGAAAATTAAAATTTGGAAATTTGGATTTTAATTCTTTAAATATTATGTTTGCACTTATAAAACAAAGCCGGGGAATTAATAGCTTTTCCCCGCCAGAATTCCAAATCCTGTCAAACTCAACATAGCCTTCATTCTTTAGTATTCCAATCACTATAGAATCAACCCACCACCCCCCAGAAAGGACTCCAATCCTTGAAACCCTTTTACAATAGATTGTAGAGAATTGCTCTTTGGTATGCATGTTATAACATAGACATTAATGTTTTTGGTCTTGCCATAATATTAATGATAATTTAAACAGGGTAACCTACTTATTATAAAATTTTAGTTGACCTTGGCGTTATGAAATTGATGGAAGATTATATTGGCAAAATAAAACCAGAATAAAAAATTGAATCCTTTGAATAACTGCAAATCTTAACTTAAAAAAAAAGAATATGCAGAAGAATTGGTACGTAGTTTACACAAAACCGCAATACGAAAAAAAGATTACCTCCTTATTTAATAAATGGAAGATTGAAAATTTCTGTCCTTTAACCAGTGTGAAAGAAAGCGTTTCCTGGCGAGGTAAGGTTGTTTTTGAGCCGCTATTTAAATCCTATGTATTTGTTTACATTTCCGAAGATCAAATGTGTAAGGTAAGTAAGGCGGAGGGAGTGGTGAATTTCTTATATTGGTTGGGGAAACCTGCCGTGATTAACTACAAGGAAATCCAAATTATTAAAGAGTTTACAAATGAGTACAAGGAGATAAAAGTTCAAAGTACGCAAATAGATAAAGAAGACCCCATACAGATTATAGATGAACCTTCATATAAATTGGAAGGAAAATTTATCTCAATAAAAAGCAAAACAGTAAGAGCCAAACTTCCATCACTCGGTTATACATTAATAGCTGAAATAGAAAAAGAAAGCTTGTTGGAAAGGCAGAAATCATTATTGGATAACATTTCTCCGAAAATTTCCCATCAGCACTTCAATACGGCCTGAACCTTCACTAACTGGCTAACAAAATCAACGCGGCAATTTGATGCTACCGGTATGTCAATGTCAAATGAAGAAAATTTAATTCATTGCACATATTGCCATTTTTATAAATGGAGAATCCTATAAAATATATTTATTTGACCCGATCAACTAATAAAATATTTTATGATAAAAGAATTCATATAGCAGCCTGCGCATAGTTTTCTTAAGCAATCTTCATTTGGCAAGTATTTAAATAGGAATTTAGCCAATTGATATTATTTGTTTGCCGGAGCAATTGCTTACATGAAACGTATTGTCACAATAATATATGATTCTTTGTAGTTTTATTGGCTAAAAGCAGTATCAACCTGAAATCCCCTTATGCAATTTTGAACGATAATTGCATAAAATTTTGAAGATATGAATAAACAATTTGAGAGATATTTAAAAATGAGCCTTATCGCTTTGGATCTTATACTATTAAATGTCATATACATAACTGTCGAATTTTTTTTTGTAAAAAGGATCGCATCCGATGGACTTCATACATATTTTCAGTATCTCATTATTTCTAATGCATTATGGCTTTTCTTGTCTTTTATATGCAGAACTTATGCCGGCAAAATCATTCTTAATTTCAATTATTTCACCAAACGTACAGTTCAGGTCTACCTGTTATGGGTTATAAGTATGCTCGTATATTTGTTTTTTACAAGGGAATTCGTTTTATCGAGGTGGTTCATAATTATTACACTTGTAGCATTTAGCTTTGGACTGTTCTTAAATCGCTTTCTGTATTTAGGTATTAAAAGATATTTTAAAGTGCGTGATCATCTGCTAAAAAAAGTTGTTATTTTAGGTTATAATGAAACGGCAAAAAAACTGGCGAGATATTTTGAGGAGGATGGAATAAGTACTCAATTATTAGGCTTTATTGAAGATCAAAAGAATTTGCATGAACTGTCGCATTACCCCATTTTATCCGACATAAGTAATGCGCTGCAGGTTTCAAAAGACAATAATGTGGAAGAAATATTCTCAACTATTACGCCCGAACAGAATAAGGAAATATATTCACTAATGTATGAGGCCGAAAAGGAATTTATAAGATTTAAGATCGTGCCTAATCTTTCGACTTTTATAAACCAGGCCGTTCATGTTGATTATTTCCGGGACCTGCCTATATTATCATTGCGAAGTGAACCGCTTGATGATGTGGGAAACAGGTTAAAAAAACGAGTCCTTGATTTGATAGTAAGCGTTTTTGTTATTGTTTTTATTCTGTCGTGGATGATACCATTATTGGGCCTGTTGATATTTATTGAATCAAGGGGGCCGATATTTTTTTCTCAAAAACGTACGGGAAAAAACAACCAGCCATTTAATTGTATCAAGTTCAGAAGTATGCAGTCTAATAGTGAATCCGAATTAAAGCAAGCTTCAAGAACAGATGCGAGAATAACGAGAATAGGTAAATTCATTCGCAAAACAAGCCTTGATGAATTTCCACAATTTTTAAATGTATTTAAGGGAGAGATGAGTGTGGTGGGACCCAGGCCTCACATGATAAAACATACTAATGATTACTCAAAGGCAGTTGATCAATATATGATCAGGCAATTTCTAAAGCCAGGTATTACGGGCTGGGCCCAGATTAATGGTTTTAGAGGAGAAATAACTTCACCTGAACAAATTAAAAGCAGGGTAAATAAAGATCTATGGTATTTAGAAAATTGGACCCTGTGGCTTGACATTCAAATCATGTTTCTTACGATATATCAACTAATAAAAGGAGACGATAACGCTTTTTAAAATAAGCTACTGACCCATATGGGAATATTCAAGAACACTCTTTCACTTGTGATTATTCGCTAAAAATAATGCCCAATGTAAAAGAGGTACTCTTTCGAATACCTCTTTAATATTAAGAACGTTTAATTTTATTCTTTAATAAATTTTTCAACGTTGCCTTTTTCAGTTTTCATGAAATACATTCCATTTTGCAACAAGCTCACATCGATATCCTGTCTCAGTTGGTTTAGTATTTCTTTCTTAACTGTTCTTCCCTGGTTATCTATTATAAAAATATGAGTATTCAGCAACGAATTATCACTAAGACTCACCGTTATTTTACTTCTTGCGATAGTAGGGTAAACAGTAATTGGTTTTAAGCTACCGTCAAATTTTGCACTCCTGATATAGCTGTATTTTATCGTTCCGTCAAAATCAGTTTGCCTTAAGCGATAGAAATTATTTCCTCTTACAGGAGACAGATCATTATAGGTATAAGTTATTTCTTTCGAAGAATTACCGGCCCCTTTAATCGAAGCGATTTTCTGCCACCCGGTATTTCCATCTAAAGAATGCTCGATTTCAAAACCGGCATTGTTGTGTTCTGACACTGTCTTCCATACAAGACTCACTTTATTTCCGGATTTTTCAGCAGAAAAATAGCTAAGTTCAATGGGAAGAGGGGCACATGATCCTGTTAGAGTGGCTCCGGGAGCTACCCAATTAGAAGTAGCACCAGTCAAAGCAAAATTGATTAGTACTCCATCCAGACTATTGCCGGAATTGTCTATAGCAGAAGTTTCAGTTGGGTTACTACCGCCAGCCGTTCCCTGGTTTAAATTATAGTAGGCAATTAAATTAGGTTCGTTGCCCACAAGCGAACAATTCGCATCGGCACTAACCTGGGATGGAGTACGAACGACACTCCAAAATCTTACTTCATCCATATTGCCCGCAAAAAAATTGGACGCTGAACCGGTATAAAGAGCGCCTATAAAACCTTCAGTCTCTGTATAGCCTGGAGCAGTACCCGATTGTACCACTACACCATTTTTATAAAGCACCATAGTACCAGTGCTATTATCAAAAGTCACTGCTACATGATACCATGTATTAGCAAGCAGCACCGCACCATCCTGCACTGTATTATATGTCGGGTTATGTCCGGCGGTTAAGTGTCCATTTAATACATATAATGCTGTTTGGCTTCCTGAAGTAATATTATGGAAAATCCCGTCGTTTGAAACTACCGGAAGGTTTATCCACGCTTCTTTTGTATATGAATTTTGAACAATGAAAGGAAGGTCTATGTAATCATTTGTCCCGTCAAAATTCAACGCCTCCCCTGTTTGCGCATTGGAGTGCTGGAAACAAAATACTGAACTAAAAAAAATAAGTGTCGCAACTGATACTTTTTTGATACTGCTTTTAAAAGGTCTTTTTCTAAGTAAAATAGATTTCATTTTAAAGAATTTAGAAGTTTATGATGTGGTTATGTTAAAGCCTTAGTGCTTGTGCAGAAAATTGAAGTGTTTTATGATTATCACATTAGACAAGATTATTGGATTGTAAAACTAACTTATTTTTATTTTACAAATCCAATGCTCCTTTTTTGAAAATCATTTTGAATTAGCAAGGTATATGTCCCTTTTGCAAAATTTGCAATATTAGTATTGTATAGCATATCCGGTTGTGCCGCCAGCGTTTCTCTCTTCACCGTTTTTCCTTCATTGTTAATAATGGAAAAAGATAGTTCACCTTTAGCAGCTGAAAAGACTCTTATGTTTATTTCATTCTCTGCCGGGATGGGATATATTTTGCTCACAAAAAACTCATTGGCACTATACACAACGGGTATTACTTTAGAAAATATTTTCTTGTTATCTTTTTCTACCAAAACAATTCTGAAATAATTGATGCTTTTAAAAGGCAGTTTATCTTCAAAACTATAATTTTGATTGCCGGCAGACTGCGTCGTTCTCAGATCTCCAATTTGATTGAAATCTTTTGAATTTGAACTTCTTTCCACTATGAAATGATCAATATTTTGATCAGCAGAAACCATCCATGATAACTTTACGCTTTCATTTTGCTTTGAGGCTCTAAAATCCATAAAACTTACAGGTAAGGTGTTTAACAGAATATTTTTACTCAGCACTTCTTGCTCAAGGACTGTTTGCCCTTCAGGATTTGTATGAATACCATCACCCAGGGAATACATTGGCAAAATATTGAGTGAGGGAACCTCGGTTATATCAGTAAAAAAATCAATTGCATACTGTCCAAAACGATTTAAAATAATATCCCGGAGATCTTTAAGTTTTTGCCTTTCTGATGCACTAAATGTGTTACGCGGTTGGGTGGTCGTTATATAACATTGAATCCCTTTTGCATTTGCAGAGTCTTTAATTGTTTGCAGGCAAAAAAGAATCTCCAGGTCGGTTTGCCACTCAAAATTATTAGAAGGATAGTTTACGATTATCACGTCCGGTTTCGGTACAAGATTTACAGCCATCGTAATATTATATCTGCCATCCGGCAGATTTCTCTGAGCCGGAGGTGTATAGCTGGAAGGCATACCTGTGTAAGGATCGGTTCCAATAGATGCAATGTTAAACAAGGTATCAATCAGCCCAAGATCTTTATAATATTTGCTTAATTTAAAAGTCCACGCGCTGTCCCGCGGGTACAATGGATTATACGGTGGATTTGGGTCTCTGAAATATCCCCAGGCCGTAGATGACCCTATAACACAAATTCTTTTAAACGGCTGGGATAAAACTGAAGAATTAAAAATGCAGCATAAAATGAAGAAGAACAGGTTAATAATGGTCTTTTTCATATGGACTAAATTTTAAAGTTAGGAGAAACCCCGCTCGTATTTCCACAAAAATTTTCGTTATCTAAAAGTAGGATACATAATCGAAACAGGTATTTTTTATTATCCGTTTTTGGAGTTCTTATTGGATAATGGTTATTTTAGGTTCCTGAAACAACTAAATGGAAAAAATAAAAAGGCCGGACAATAAAGATATAATGCACTTCCTGGAACAACAGCATTTTACAACCGGCCCGATAGATAGGTTAAAGATAAAATACCGCTCTCTAATTTGCCCTTATGTAAACTTAATACAAAAAGTAAAAGACGGCGAAAAGGTAGGTGACGTAGGTTGTGGCAATGGCCAACTTTTACTGCTCTCATCAAAATTTGCAAGACCTTCTTACGTTTTTGGAATCGAAATAAAAGAAAGATTAATAAGAAATGCAAAGTTGCTTTTTAAAAATTCCGGACATCAAGATTATAATTTTGAGATATATGACGGCGAGCATTTCCCTGAAGAATTAGCGGACATGGATATCGTATTTTTAGTGGACGTCTTACATCATGTTCCTCCTAAAAAACAGATCGATTTTTTGAAAAAACTTTCCGAAAAAATAAAGCCAGGAGGAAGATTAATATTAAAAGACATTGATGGCTCGAGTCCTTATGTTATTTTTAATAAGATACACGACCTTATCTTTTCACGCGAAATAGGGCACGAAATTTCGATAACCAAAGCTTTAAAGTTGCTGGAGGATAACGGATTTGACATTGTAGAACATGAAAAAAGACTGATGTATGTTTACCCGCACTACACCGTTGTGGCCCAAAAAAGATAAAAGCAGGATACTATTCCTAAGTTTTTGCTTTGCACTTTTATCTATGTATCCCGTTTATAGAAATTTTTATTATAGTAATGGCTTACTCACTTACGAGCGGCATGTAGCGGTAATTCAGGGCCGCTCAGAATTCTACAATCCATGGCAATACAGAATTCTATGCCCGTTTACTATTGAGGGTATAATGTGGGTTTACAATAATACTATAGACAAAGTTTTCCCGATTGAGCAAAAAATTAAATTCAATATAGAAAGCACCTCGGGAACTTCTCCTGAAACAGATGAATTTGTAGATCTAATGCGTACAAAGGGTGTAATGAAGTACATGATTATTTTTACTCTATTCAAGTTTACCGAGCACATATTTATATTTTATCTTGCATGGCGGCTTTGGAGTTATTTTGTAAAGAGCAAATGGCTTATTTTTTTCGGGATAAACTTTTTGGCGCTTGCTCTTGGCAACGCAGTTACCGCGGCTGATCTGTCGTTCAACACTTATCTTGATATCATTTTTTACCTGGTTGCGGCCAACCTGATAGTCTATCATAAGAATAAATTATGGCTATTTCTTATAGTTCCTTTGGCAGCACTTAACCGGGAAACATCTCTGCTTATACCAGCTCTTTATTTTATTTCCGCAACAGATTTTTCTCAATTTGCTTTGAAAAGAGAACGCTTTAAAAAAATAATTTTCCCCAAGAAAAATGTTTGGATAAATACAGTTGTACTCTATGTTATTTTCTTCGCTATTTTTTTCTCTGTAAGGTCTTACTACGGTTACCGGCCGCAGCAGTTATGGAAGGCAAAAGCAGGTTTCGATATGCTAAAGCTAAATTTATTCAGTGCTGTTGCTGTGAAATCCTATTTTGAATTAATCGGCACTTTTGGTGTAATTCCATTTATTATTTTATATAAGTTTAGGACATTTCCACACCTTTTAAAAAAATGGTTCGTGTTTCTTGTTCCTGCATGGTTTGCCGTCCATTATATCAGCGTTGTTACTTACCAAACCAGGTTATTCATGGTGCCGATTATTTTGATTTTTCTACCAATGATGTTGTGGCTTATTGAAACGGAAATAACTGAAAGAACCGCTATTGCACATAAAAATCAGGGACTATGAAGAATTATCTTAATCTTCTTCGACCTAAACACTGGGCAAAAAATCTCTTTCTTTACATACCTGTGTTTTTTGCCGGGCTTGCCCTCAATATAGAGACCCTAATTAAGGTAACGGAAGGGTTTATATGCTTTTGCCTTGTAGCAAGTAGTATTTACATTATAAACGACTATAGGGATATTGGAGATGACAAACAACATCCTGTAAAATCTAAACGGGCAATTGCTTCCGGGGCTGTTAATAAATATTGGGCACTCTTAATTTCAATTTTACTTTTGAGCGTTGGCCTTACCTGGGCCTTTTTTATCAGGGATAAATTTTTCTTTGTAATGTCTATCTATTTCCTTTTAAACCTGGCTTATTCGTTGGGCTTAAAAAAAATAGCAATTCTCGATATTTTAATTATTGCAATCGGATTTGTTTTGAGGGTAAAAGCAGGTGCTGTTATTGCCAGGGTCGGGTTAAGTGAATGGCTTACAATCATGGTTTTTTTATTAGCACTTTTTCTCGCCATTGCGAAACGACGGGACGATGTTCTTATCAAAATTCATTCAGGAAATGAAATGCGGCAATCTATAAAAGGTTATAACCTGGATTTTATTAATGTCGCCCTTTCATTAATATGTGCTGTAATGGTAGTTTCCTATTTTATGTACACCGTGTCTATCGAAGTAATGGAGCGTCTTGGAACTTACAGGCTGTATTACACCTGCCTGTTCGTGATAGCAGGCATTTTAAGATATCTTCAAATCGTCTTCGTGAACAGTGACTCGGAATCCCCGGTAAAAATATTGTATAAAGACAGATTTATACAGGTCACTATACTACTCTGGGTAATTAGCTTTTACATGATTCTTTACATGAAGGATCTTACTATTTTTAAATAAGAGAAATGCCGGGAATTGCGTTTTTTGATTTTGACGGAACTATTACAATCAAGGATACGATGATTGAACTCATAAAATTTCATCATGGAAAATTGCGGCTATATACCGGCTTGGCAGTGCTTTCTCCGTGGATACTTGCAATGAAGCTAAAACTGATATCTCATCAAAAGGCTAAAGAAAAAATGCTTTCCTGGTTTTTTAAAGATATACCTGAAGGCGAATTTTCAAAATCATGTAATTCCTTTGCTCAAAAAAAATTACCTGCTCTTGTAAGACCAAAAGCCCTGCAAAAAATAAGCGAACATAAAGCAAACGGCGATGAAATTATTGTGGTGTCAGCATCCGCCACAAACTGGATAAAGGACTGGTGCGATACACATGGCGTTAAATATATTGCCACAGAACTTGAAATCATAAACAATAGGATTACCGGGAAAGTAGCGGGCATTAATTGCAACTACAATGAAAAATCCAATAGAATCCTTAAGCAGTATAGCCTCAACGATTATACGACTGTTTATTGCTATGGAGACAGCGCCGGGGACAAGGCTATGCTAAAGCTCGCCAGTAAGGCCTTTTATAAACCATTTGGCTAATCATAGTTTAAAAAAGCAAATTCAAAGATTTTTTCCTTAACAAGGAATTTTGTTGGCCTTTTTTATCATTTGCATTATTTTCACTTTAGAATTGATCTGCACGTTGCTAACGTATTCAACATTTTAGATAGTTTCCCATAAACATTATGCATGCTCTCTACTAAACAGAAGGAGTCATTAGGAATTCTTTTTGTAATAGCCAACAAGGCAAGACTTGTATACCTCAGATGGAAATACAGGGGAGACAAAGTGTATTGCGCCTGCTGTGAAAGTAAATTTAGATCATTTGCAACTTTTGGAAACATAAGAAGGAAAAATGCGTGGTGCCCCAAATGTGAATCGCTGGAAAGGCACCGCCTTTTATCTATGTACTTTAAGAATAAAACTGATATCTATCGAAAACATTTAAAGGTTCTCCATATTGCTCCGGAAGGAGCTTTCTTTAATCATCTTAAAAAGCAAAAAAATCTGGAATACAATCCGGTTGATATTTATCCGCATTTATATCCCAAAGGAACAACATACCTGGACATTCTTAACAATGACATCGCGGATAACACGTATGATATAATTATTTGCAACCACGTTTTTCAATATATAGAAGATGACAGAAAGGCAATGAAAGAATTGCAGCGGATGATGAAAAAAGGAGGATGGGGCACCATGCAGGTCCCCTATGATAGGGGAAGACAAGTTACATACGAAGACGCATCAATTACGCATCCGCTGGAAAGGGAAAAAGCTTTTGGATTGAAAGAACATGTAAGATTCTATGGCCTTGATTATAGTGATCGTCTTCGTGACGCTGGATTCGATGTTAATGTGGAAGATTACACTTCGGAATTTTCTGATGAAGAAAATTTTAAATATGGCTTTTGGAAAGGTGACCCAATATTCCTTGTAAAAAAATTAAATAGTCTCGTTGCTATATTTTCTATAATGCAATAAAGAAATTTACCAAGCTTATTTTTCGGCGCGATCTATGATACAATGAAATTGCTCTTTCCCAAAATTTTGACTTAAAATTTACTCTTATACAATAAAACCCAGTATAGTTAGTTTATTATTTTCATAAGTTTGCACGTTTAGCTTGCTACGGAACGTACATTATCAATATAAATTTTTGATTCTTGCCATCTGCCCACACACGATTAAATTTTAGGAAGATTGCCTATTATTATTTAATCGCCACTTTACTTACCATTCTTATACTATTGCCAGATCTGATTTTTTTCATAAAAAACGGAGTCTTGAACTATGCTTTTACAGGCATTCTTATTGTGCAAGCCCTCCTTTTTATTCCGGTTGTTCTCTTTAGCAAAAACCTCAAAATATATTATTGGATACTCGCTATTATTGTTTCCCTTACTCCCATAATGCTTTTTTCCGTTTTCTATATGAATATACAGGTAAATGCAGAAATGGTGGGTCTTGTACTCGATACCAATAAGGAAGAATTAATGGAATTACTCGGGTGGAAAATTGTATTTTCTATTGCAGCAATTATTTTTTTTGGATGGCTATTTTTAAAAATCTCTTCCAGGTTGCCGTCAAAGGTCAGTTGGAAAACAGGCCTTGTCATTTCACTTGTAGGAATACTTTCTTTTGGTATTTTACCTTTTTTACGTGGCACGAAGCTCCCGGATTACTACATAATGATTCGGAATACTTACCGCACTTATTATCCTTTCAGATTAGGAGATGCAATCGGGCTTATTCGAAGCGAAATGAATAATATGAAACGCTATAAAGAGGATACGAAAAAATTTAAATTTGGTTCAAAAAAAACAGATGCCGCTGATACCTCCAGGCATATTTATATTTTAATTCTTGGCGAGGCTTCCAGGTACGATCACTGGGCCGTAAACGGATATCCAAGAAATACTTCCCCGGAAGTTGAAAAGTTGAAAAATTTCGTGAGCTTTCACAATGTCGCATCCGGTGGAACGATGACTATTTTTTCAGTCCCCCAATTGATTACGAGGGCCGATGCTGCTACCTACGACCTTCATAAAAAAGAAAAAAGTATATTGGGAGCATTTAAGGAAGCGGGATATTATTCGGCCTGGATTTCCAATCAATCTCACTATGGGCTCACCGGCAATATAGGTATGCATTTTAATGATGGCGACACCGCCATGTATTGCGGGCACGGGGAAAACGAAGCCAATTTCACAGGCACCTACGACGATGCCGTGATTCCAAGTATCAAACAAGTGATTAGCTCGCATCCGAAAAAGGATATTTTCCTGATCATACACTTAATCGGAAGCCACTGGAGATATGTGTTGCGTTATCCGTCCAATTTTCAAAAGTTTACTCCCACTTCAGATAGAAATCATTCGCTGATGACAAGGCCACCAAAAAATGAAATCATAAATGAGTATGATAATTCTATCTTATACACCGATCATGTGCTTAGTGAGATTGCGGGAATTATAAAATCATCTGGCGCAAGCGGCTCGTTTTTATTTGTATCGGACCATGGTGAAAATCTTAACGACAATAATGACGATCTTTATTTTCATTCTTATCATCCTAATCTTGTTACTGCAAAAGTGCCTTTATTTATATGGACAGATGACGAGTATGCAAAAAAATATCCGGGCAAGTTGGAGAATCTGCAAAATAATTCAAACAAAAAAGTAAGCTCTTCCGAAAGTGTCTTTTACACCATGATAAATATTGGAAATCTTTCTATCAACGGTTTTGACTCCACGAAAAGTCTTTCAGGGAATTCATACCAGCCGCCAAATCGACTGGTGCTTGGAGAAAACGGGACTTTATATGATTTTGATAAATTAAAATGATTCAACTTCTTTTCACCTTTAGCTTTCCCAATTTTTTTTGAATGGCCATATAAAGCATCATTCCCTTTAATTGATTATCCAGTGTAAGATCCGGCCGTTCTGCATTAAATCGATGAACCATTTTGTTATCCAATTCCTCCTTTTGATTTTGAATCCCAAACATCAGGTCGATTTCTTTTTTGTTTAATTCCTCAAACAACTTCTGCGAGAGAGCCGCATCAGAATATGGAAATGAAAATGTAATACGCTGCCTGCCGGTCTTTTCTTTCACGAAATTGCAGGAGCTAATTGTTTGCTCTACCTGCTCTTCAAAACTTATCTGGTTATAATAAGGATGATCCCAGCTATGCGCACCGATTGTAAAACCTCTTTCATCTAATGAAATCAACTGCTCAGTTGTAAGAAAAGGTTTTGCATGCTCAAGATAATTTTCGAATGATAACGAAATTTTTTTGGCCAGGCTATCCATTAATTTTTCATCCTTACTTTTCAAATCCTTAATCTGGCTAATTAATTCTTCAATAGTATTCCCCTCAATATTTAGAAGCTCTTTGTATTCCAGGATTAAAGCCTTGTTATCGCTATTTTGCAATAATTCGTGAATAAGCAAACTCGCTTTGCTACGATAAAAAAGTACTTTATTATCAATAAATGCAGGGTTTATAAAAAATACCGCGGGTATTCCTTTTGCTTCCAGCAAAGGAGCAACCACATCATGAACTTCCCGGAACCCATCATCGAAGGACAAAAGAAAAGTATTTTTTGGCAGCCGGTTATTTATGCTGATGTGCTGTATTAAATCGTCTGCAGATGTTGGTTTAAAGTTTTTTAAGAGGACTTCGAGGTCATTTTTGAATTGCGCAATATTTTTGTATTTGTATAAATGTTTAATGTGCAGAACCTCTGCATCACTTACAATATGATGGTAAGGTAAAAGACAGGTGGAAGGGTAAAGCTTTTTAAGAAATGCCATCGGAATAGTGGAACAGCATTTATAATAAATTGATTTAAGTACGCTCATTTCTCAACAAGTCTTCAATGTAAATAATCTTCCGATGTTCAGTTTTTAAAAAACTCTTATTAGCTTTTTTTATTTTTAGTAAAGAGGCACTTTGTCTTAATATCATCTTAGGCATGTGCACCAAAGCTCTTACCATTCCTTCTTGCCTACTTTGTGTCGCAACTATAAGAACAAAATTTAGCGCAAAAAGAAATAGAATAATTAACCAAACAAACCCAATAGCCGGCATTACAAAAAAAGACATTATAGTCATAATAAAAGCCAAGGCAAGTATGAGAAATAAAGGTGGCCTTAACATATTAAAACCAAGCAGTAAACGGCCTGCATGCAATGTAATAATGCCATTTCCAAATAATTTCATACTGTCTTTAAAGTAGGTAAAATAAGTAAAGATCCAGCGTGTTCTTTGTTTCTCTAATGCTTCTCCATCATCCACTTTTTCATCATAAACTATCGCATCTTCTGCGAAAGCTATTGTTGGAAGTTTTTTTGCAAGCTGCACTTGCAACTTTTTATCGAAGCCGCCTAATTGGCTGCTGTACATAATTTCATCATACAAATCAATATCAATTGCGATTCCAAGGCCAAGGATTGCAGATGTTAACCCAAGGTCCATTTTAATTTGCCGTTCAAGAAAAGTGTGATAAATATGCCCGACGGAGTCGAGCTTTGCATAAGTCGAATCAATATTCTTCGAAAGCATGTGCGTTTGAACAGCTCGAAAGCCCCGCTGAAAGTAGCTATTAAGTGTTGAGAGATATTTTGGATGCACAAGATTGTCACTGTCGAAAATTATAAGAGCATCGTGCTTTCTTTGAAAGTTTTTTACGGCAAAGTGTATGGATTTTATTTTTGCATGAAAAGGAATTTCAGGTTTTATTATCCTTATTCTTTCATCCTTAAATACGAGGCCGGTAGTGTCACAATCGTCCGCTATTATATAAACAATAAAATTTGCATAGTCCTGTTTTAAAAATGAATCGGCCAATGGCGGAATTAACTTTACATCCTGATGGGCCGTTATGATTGCTGCAAAATCAAATTCTTTACCAGTTTTCTTAGGGTATCGTTTTTCTAATAATTTACCCGACGATGGGAGCACCCAATGTATAAGAAATAAAAATACAGGCAGAAGGAAATATAATGCAAGTATAATATTTACAGCATAAAAAAGGGCCCATAAAATATAACTGAGGATATGCATATTATTGGGTTTTCTGCCAGATAGAAACAAAACCACAGGTGAAATTATATGGCAACATATCCGCTAATGCACAATCTATCTTTTGTAAAAACTTTATTTTTTTAGTTGCAAAGGAAAACGGAAAAACATTTTCCAGAAAATTTGTCTTTCCAATTTTTTTTATTGTAAAAGCATTTTTTTCAGCCAATTGCTTTAATGATTTTATGGTGAAAAATTGAATATGGGTAAGGTCATCTGCATCACTTTGCAAGGTAGTTCCCTTATATCCTAATAAGCTTTTAATTTTTTTTACAACACCCCAAACCCAGTTATCTTTTTTTTGCATGGCGATAACAGGCTTTGTAATTAACATTTCCCGCGGGCCTTTACCGTTAGGTACAGTCACTATCAAAATACCTTCATCTTTCATACTTTTATAAATATATTTTAATAAGTTGGAAGGCTCTCCCAAATGCTCAAGAACTTCGCTGCAAATAACAGCATCGTATTTAATTTCAGTTTCAGATAATTGCTCCGCGCCAGCCACCGCAAATTTTACATTAGGAAGATAATTCTTTTTGTTTGCCTTTTCAATAGCCTTTTCACTTATATCTATTCCAAGTACATTATGTCCCGCTTTGCCAAGGCTGATAGAAATAAGACCATTTCCACAGCCTACATCCAGCACATTACTATTCGGTGCAATATTTTCCTCTAAGGCCTCAATTATAAATTTCAGCCTTTTTATGTCAGTATAATTTTGATAACCTGAGGTGTCCAGTATTTCTTTTTTCATCATTTTCATTTAGGACAGTTCTTTATAAATTTCCAGCGTTTTTTTTGCTGCATCACTCCAGTTAAAGCGCTGTGCATTCGTCAACCCCTTTTCTTTATAGCTGTTGTAAAGTTCTGCATCAGTAATTAATTTGTTTATATGCTTGGCCATTTCGTTTTCATCTCTAGGATCTACCAGGATAGCTGCGCCACCAGCGATTTCCGGCAATGCTGATGTGTTGGAGGTGATAACCGGGATCCCGCAAGCCATTGCCTCTACCACCGGCATTCCAAAGCTTTCCCGGTGAGAAGGATACAAAAATATTTTTGAGAGATTGTACAAAAATGGCACTTCAGTAAAAGAAATATAATTAAGTATTTGTATTCGGTTTATTAGTTCCGGATGCTTTATTTCTTTTAATAAATTTTCAATATAATCCTTTGAACAATCAGTAATTACTAACGTAAAATCATTTCCATT
>JBDTUZ010000057.1:0-35188 GCA_040007435.1 Ginsengibacter sp.
TTCATTTCGAACTTCTCGCATCAATGAAGTCGCCCGAATGATATACAGGCTGGACGAGGATTACAGCGAAAATAAAAACAGGACAAACGAAAATAATTCCAGTTTGTCCTGTCAAGTCGGGATGACAAGATTCGAACTTGCGACCCCACGCCCCCCAGACGTGTGCGCTACCGGGCTGCGCTACATCCCGAAAACCGATTCGTGCAAATCTAATATGAAATGATTAAAAAATTTTGAGTTAATGTTGAATATAAAGCCTCACCAATAAAAAAAACTTCGAAGCGACGCCCCGAAGTTTTTTTTATTTTATTAAATTTTTATTTTACGGAGTTATTGTTCCATTTAAAATATACTTAATCTGAACTGCTTTTGTAGAATCGGTTGCGCCTGGTATACCAAATAATAATACAGTGTAAACTTTACCGCCTTCTAAGGTGATATTCCTGCTTGCATTAACCGTTGAATCGCCATTATCTACTGCAATAGAAACATCGCCCGGTGTTACGGCTTTGAAATCTGAAACAGTTGTGAATGGCACATTACTATTGAACAGATTGGTTCCATTGGCTGAAATAGTAACGAGAGGTTGAATAGTGGAATCAGGAATTGCATTAATATAGCGCACATAAGCCTCCCCGGTTCCGGATGGTAAGCTGTCTAAATTGTCCTTTACAATTACATTGCTGTACTTATTATTTGTTCCTACAATAAAAAGAGTATAATAACTGCTGTCTTCAAATAACTGAGTCTTCGAAGCGAGTGGCGTACCTGAATAAAAATCGTAAGAAACTACATCTCTATTACCTATATATACCGCATTGTAACCTCCGGTATAGTTAGTGTAGTTTAATGGAGAATTGGTGAAATTGTTATTTGAAAGAGACACGCCTACGGCATCTTTATCGGCTACAAGGTTTACTGCCATTAATCCTGCTGCTGGTTGGCTCGTGCCTGTGTCCAGATTTTTTTTGCAGGCACTTAATAGAAATGCAATTAAAACAAAAGCCGTTAATGGAATTCTATTTCTCTTCATAATTGAAAAAAGCTTTTTCATAGTTTACTAAATGATTTAAAAGTTTAGAAATTATATTTTACGATAATTACGAAAAAACGATGCCAACAGGCGTAGGGTCTTGTTAAAAAAATGTGAGAATCTGTAATTCTATTTTAAAAACAAATGGCAGATCAAAATACCTTTAGGCCTTTACGCAGAATGAAGACATTTCGCTGTATAAACAAAATATTTTCCCGGAAATACCAAGTATAGTCCTCATGCCGAATAATCAGTAAACTTCATTTTAGCCAAAGCTCTTCTGAAACTAGTACTATGCTTTTTATGCAACAAAAGATTACTTGCTTAACCCCTGAACATCTTTTGCCTGCTGAAATAACGATCATGATCTCATGAAATTTTTTAAGCGGTTTCCGTTCGATTGTTTTTTGGGTAATAGTGTTGTAGGTTTAATTCTACAATTGCGTCTAAAAAGCCATTACACCACTTAAACTTTTCGTACTATTTTTAGTAGGGTTTTAATAACCTTCCTTTGCACAGAACCGATTGAGAATTTTTTGACGTGTAGAGCATCAAAAAAAATTTAGCAGGAAGAGGTTTAAATGCTAAACCGCTATTTCATTATTTCTATAATTTTTTATATGAATATCAGTACCTCACCCGCTTGAATTCTGGTATCAAAAACCACCACTATTACTAACTAACCGATGAAATTATACCCCCTAAGCCCCCTTTATTAAGATATGAAGGGGCTTTTTTGACAATACACATTACGAAGCAAATAGATAACCCTCTTTAATAATTGATATTAATTTTTTATGGCGAATATTCTTATAGTGGACGACAACCCTATTGTACAATCAATTTTAAAATTTCTTATTGGAGAGAATTTTGACAGTTGCACAGTAAAAGAGGCAAACGATTGTATTACTTCAATTCATGAAACGCGGGAAAACAAGTACGATCTTGTTTTATTAAATGTTAATACACCTGGTATTGGTTCGGTTGCCCATATAAACCACCTCCTTTCATTACAGCAGGATTTGAAGATTATTTTATTTGGAATAAATCATGAAGAATCAGTTTCCACAAAGCTTTTGAAGACCGGATCGATGGGCTACCTCGCCAAAGGTGATTCTGAAAAGGAGATCAAAACAGCAGTAAGAAATATCTTAAATAATAAAAAGTATATAAGTCCAAAGTTGAATCACCTGGCAATGGCTGTATGACAGATAACAGTAACTGAACATCTCCTGCGTCATCCTTCTCTTTCAAATCCTCAATAAAAATCATCTCATTAAAAAACATCTCATTAAAACGGGTTCAAAATTATTCTGTCGAATTAACAATTAATGTATTGTTAATGAAATTCCATTTGCTGTATTTTAATTAGCAAAGGGATTAATTTTATCACATCCGTTTTCTATTCTATTACATTTTGGCCGGTGAAAATCTTTAGAAATTAAGAACGAACTATTAACAGCTCCTTTATCTTCAATGGTATTATTTTTGAATTAAATTGTACTCTGTCGTTATCTTTATTTTCAATAAGTAAATTTTCCAGATGAGATTATCAATGGCTGTAATCACCCTGCTACTGTTATCGTTGCATACAGAAGCCCAAAAATTCCATGTAAATTTATTTGCCGGCGCCTCCAATTACCAGGGCGATCTCCAGGACAAGCGATTTACATTTTCACAATCACATTTTGCCGGAGGCCTTGGATTATCTTATGATCTCACAGATAAATTTGCTATAAAGGGCGGAGTCGTTTTGGCACGGGTTTCGGGCGACGATAAACTTGGCAGAAATGTATTGAGGAACTTGAATTTTACATCCAATCTTACCGAGTTTAATCTTGGTGGCGAATATTATATTACGCCACTAAATGAACATGCACTTACGCCTTACATTTTTGCAGGTATTGCATTGTATCATTTCAATCCCTATACCCATGACACTACAGGTGTGAAATATTTTTTGAAGCCACTTAGTACGGAAGGTGAAGGATTTGTCGCGGGAGCGAAGAATTACAACTTGACTCAATTGGCTATCCCTTTTGGCGGCGGCGTAAAATTGGCTTTAAGCGACAACATTAATGTTGGCATTGAATTCGGGCTAAGAAAATTATTTACCGATTACATGGATGATGTAAGCACCAGGTATGTTGACCAGACTGACTTATTGGCTAATAGAGGATCAAAGGCGGTGGAACTCGCTTATCGGGGAAACGAATTAAAGAATGGCGCACCCTATCCGGCAGCAGGCACCATTCGCGGCGGTTCTAAAAATAAAGACTGGTACTATCTTACAGGCTTAACAATGTCCTTTAGATTGGGAAGTGGAAATGGTTTAGGTTTTGGCCGTCATTCAAAATATGGATGCCCTGTAAACGTGAATTAAGATTGTGATGTTTTTAATTAAAATGCAGAATAATATTTTTCGAAAAAAAAGCTTTGCCAATTTTCTAGAAAATTAAAATCAATATGGTAAATCATTACTCGCTATAGTTCTCCATTTATATTTCTCATTTAATAACTTCTGCTCGGCATCCGGCCCTACCTTTGCCATCTTATGGCTTATAACAACTTGCAGGAATTTATAGATCTTTTGGAGAAAGAAGGTGAATTAATAAGAATCAAAGATTTTGTGGATCCGCATCTGGAGATTGCAGAGATTACTGACAGAATCAGCAAGAGTAAGGACGGCGGGAAGGCACTATTATTTGAAAATACCGGGTTTGAATTTCCGGTGCTTATGAATGGATATGGAAGCCAGAAGAGAATGTGTCTTGCGCTTGGTGTTAACGATCTCAATGATGTTGCCCGTGATATTGAAAGTCTTTTCAAAATGCTTTCGTCTCCAAAAGAAAATATCATTGATAAACTAAAACTCTTGCCAAAGCTTGGCCAATTTGCCAATTGGATGCCGAAAGTGGTGAGGAGGAGAGGAGAGTGCCAGCAGGTTGTTATGGATGATCCGGATATTACAAAGCTTCCTGTTATTACGTGCTGGCCAAAGGATGGCGGCCCCTTTGTAACGCTTCCAGTTATTCACACAAAAGATCCCAATAATAATTCTCGGAACGTAGGCATGTACCGTATGCAGATTTTCGGCCCAAAGCTCACGGGCATGCACTGGCACAAGCATAAAGTTTCGGCAAAGCATTTTAACGAATACAAAAAAATGGGTAAGCGAATGCCCGTGGCTGTTGCATTAGGAGGAGATCCTGTTTATGCATATTCCGCTACGGCTCCACTACCTGAAAACGTGGATGAATATATGCTTGCGGGTTTTTTGCGCAAGAAAAAGGTTGAATTGGTTAGGTGCATTTCGCAACCAGGTGTGGAGGTTCCTGCTGATGCGGATTTTGTAATTGAGGGATTTGTTAATCCAAATGATGACTTGATCTGGGAGGGCCCTTTCGGGGATCATACCGGGTACTATTCTTTGCCCGATTGGTATCCAAAATTTCATATCACCGCAATCACACACAAAAAAAATGCTGTTTATCCTGCAACGATTGTTGGTATTCCGCCACAGGAAGATGCATGGCTAGGTAAGGCAACAGAACGAATATTTTTAGCTCCTATGAAAATGACTATGATTCCTGAAATACTTGACATGGAAATGCCGGTAGAAGGAGTATTTCATAATCTCGTGATTGCAAAAATTCAAAAGGATTATGCAGGCCAGGGGCAAAAGGTGATGAATGCAATGTGGGGTGCGGGGCAAATGATGTTTAATAAAATATTAGTATTAACGGCGTCCCGGAATTCCGAAGTAATTGGTGGGGTTGCAGATTCTTTTAGCATCACGAACTATGAAAGCCTTGCAAAGTATGTCTTCAAAAATTTAAATCCTTCTACAGATATTTATTTCTCACAAGGGCCCATGGACGTGCTGGATCATAGCTGCAGTAAAATGGGATTTGGAGGAAAGATGTGTATTGACGGTACTTTTAGATATGAAGAAGAAATTGATGAGAATTATGAATTTGCTGATGGCAACTGGAAGGAAGCAATAGACAGCATTCCGGGAAAATTTAACGAGGTCAGGTTTGTAAACAGCTCTTTGTTGGAAAAGGAAATCCCCTGTTTAATAATTTCCATTAAGAAGAATAAGAAAGGACATGTAAAAGAACTTCATAATTCGCTTTGCGAAATGGAGTGGATGGCCGGAGTTAAAATGATATTGTATGTAGAACATACAGTAAATGCTAATGACCTTACCACATCATTGTGGCGATTCTGTAACAACCTGGATCCGCGACGCGACCATTTCATTGTAAAAAAACATTCCCATAATAATCCATCAAAATATAATGCCTGTATTGGTTTTGACGGAACACTTAAAACAAAAGAATTCGATGACTTTTACCGTGACTGGCCAAACATTATTGTAGCAGATAATAAAACAATAGACTCTGTTGATGAAAAATGGAACAGCCTTGGGCTTGGTGATTTTATTCCATCACCTTCTTTAAAATTTAAAGATCAAATGTATGGAGAAGAAGCAGTTGCAAATGTCTAAAACTGATAACTAATATGAATAACCAGGTCACACAATGACCTGGTTCTTTATTATAAATTCAAGATTAATTTCTGAATATATGTAGAAACTTATATATCCGTAGCCTCTCCATAAGCCACCGCAGTAGCTTCTTTCACTGCTTCACTCATGGTTGGGTGTGGATGAATTGCATTTAGAATTTCATGCGCGGTAGTTTCCAGCTTACGTGCGGTTACTACTTCTGCAATCAATTCTGTTACATTGTTACCGATCATGTGGCAACCTAAAAGCTCACCGTATTTAGCATCATAAATAATTTTTACAAAACCTTCAGTGCTGCCTGCGGCCGTAGCTTTTCCGCTTGCAATAAATGGAAACTTACCAACTTTAAGTTCGTAACCTGCATCCTTAGCCGCTTTCTCCGTATAACCGACTGAAGCTATCTCCGGTGAGCAATAGGTACAACCGGGTACATTCAGGTAATCAATGGGCGATGGCTTCTCTCCGGCAAGGTGCTCTGCGGCATTTATTCCTTCTTTAGTAGCCTTGTGAGCAAGTGCCTGG
Organism: Ginsengibacter sp.; assembly: GCA_040007435.1. GTDB lineage: Bacteria > Bacteroidota > Bacteroidia > Chitinophagales > Chitinophagaceae > Ginsengibacter. Next base: position 6,090 of record JBDTUZ010000057.1, read on the forward strand.
TTGGGAGTACAGTCACCTAATGCATAAATTCCCGGAACGCTTGTTTGAAGATTACCATCAACAATAATTCTTCCTTTATCTGTTTTAATTCCTAATTCTTCCAATCCAATATTTTCTAAATTAGCAGTGATACCAACAGCGCTCAAAAGAATATCGGCCTCAAGCGTTACCTCGCCATTTGCCGTTTTTATTTTTGCTTTTATTCCTTCTCCACCGGTATCTACACTCACAACCTCACTGTTCACCATGATTTCGATGCCTTGCTTTTTGAAATTCTTTTCAAGTTCTTTCGAAATATCTTCATCTTCAACAGGCACTATCCTGGGTAAAAATTCTACGATAGTAACTTTAGTCCCCATGCTATTATAAAAATAAGTGAACTCGGTTCCAATGGCACCGGAGCCCACAACTATCATTGACTTAGGCTGACTGGGTAAATTCATTGCATCCCTGTACCCAACTATTTTTTTACCATCGAGTTTTAAGGCCGGCAACTCACGTGCCCGTGCACCGGTAGCTATTATAATGTTTTTTGCTTCGAGAACTTGTTTCTTACCATCCTTATCTGTCACTTCAAGTTTATCCTTTGCTATCAGTTTCCCATTTCCCATTATTACATCAATCTTATTTTTCTTCATAAGAAAAGTAACCCCTTTGTTCATCTTGTCGGCCACACCGCGGCTTCTCTTTATTACATTACCAAAGTTTTGTTTTGGGTCATTTATTTCTATACCATAGTCTGCGGCATGTTTGGCATATTCAAAAACCTGGGCGCTCTTAAGTAAAGCTTTTGTTGGAATACAACCCCAGTTGAGACAAATGCCGCCGAGGCTTTCACGCTCTACTATTGCGACCTTTTTACCTAATTGCGAAGCTCTTATTGCAGCAGGGTATCCGCCCGGGCCGCTTCCTAATACTACTACATCGTATGTCATATTTCTTAGATTTTTAATTTCAAAAAAGCGTTGCAAAATTACTTTGAAATAGGCAAAGAACAAAAAGACAATGCCGTAAGGCAGGAAGAAGGTAAAAGCGATCTAAAATGTAAGCATAAAGCCTGTTTTATGAGTGGTAAGTACAGATGAATACGAAAAGGATTTTTTTTGCTTGTAAGATTATTTTTTCAAATTATCTTTCGCCATTTGCTCGTCGCCGCCTTTTTCTTCTATTGATTTTAAGGTATTAATCGTAAGGTTAAATTCGAAGCCAATAAGAACCGCCAGGGAGTTTATGAATATCATAATCATTAACACCATTACAGTACCTAAGGATCCATATAATAAATTATAGCGGCCAAAATTATTTACAAAAGAAGAAAAGCCAACGGTAGCTATTATACTAAGACCCGTCGCTATTACGGCGCCTGGTGACACTAACTTCCATCTTTCCATAGTTGAGGGTGCATATTTATAGATGAATCCATAAGTATAGAAGATGAGTGCTATAATAAAAAACCATTTACCGGTAAGTATAACTTCTTTAATGGTTTCGTTTTTTATACCGATCAGGTTTAAAATATTATTTTGTACTAACAGGAGAATAAGGCAAAGAAGAAGTAAACCAAAAAGCAGCATTGTGAGTTTAATCGCATTCCATCTTTTTTTAAGGCCTTTTATTTTCTTGAATCCTATATAGTCTTTGTTGAAGGAACGCATCAATCCCATTACTGCATTGGAGGCGAAAAAAAGCGAAAGAAGAAATGTAAATGAAATCAGCCCGATCTTAGAGCCATTAATAATTTCATCTACAAACTGGATGACTCCCTTATTGTACGTATGCGCCGGAATGATATCCATTATTAAACTATGTAATTGCGTCTTAAGGGACCGCTTGGAAATAAATGGCAGGTTTGGAATAAGGGTAAAAAGGAATAGGCATGTAGGCGGAACCGACATAATAAAATTATAAGAAATTGCCGCCGCTCTTTCCGTGAGGTGAGGAACACTGAAACCTTTGGAGAAGTTTTTCAATACTTCATACAGGGAAAACCCCTGGAAGCCCGGGGCTATCCATTGTTTACTTTTGCTTTTTAAGTAATTAACAGGATGAAAGTTTAAAAATATCCGTGCGATTTTTATCAAAGCTTAACTGGTTGATAAGACGTTGCTGAAAAAATGGATTTTTCAATATCTAAAGTAGTCATTAAAAAATTATTGATTTTGTTGCCTTTCTTTTATCAGGCTGTCCAATGCCTGTTGGTACGATTTCGCATAAATTAAATGCTCCTGGTATGTTGATGCAAAATCGGAAAAGCCGGAGAAATCGGAACGGGCTACGAAAAAGATGTAATTGGTTTCCGGCATTTCGAGCACTGCATCGATTGTTTTTATTGACGGAGTACAAATCGGACCTGGTGGCAAGCCTGCATTTAAGTAAGTATTATAAGGAGACGGAAACACCAGGTATTTGTGATAAATTCTTTTTAGACCAAAATTTTTCATGGCAAACTTTATTGTAGGATCTGCGGCCAGCCTCATACCTTTTCGCAACCTGTTTACATATACGCTCGCAATTTTTCCTTTGTCTTCCTGCTTGTTGGTTTCTTCTTCTACTATAGAGGCAAGTGTGTAAACTTCCTTTGGCGTAAGATGTAGCCTGCCTGCATCTTTTAGCCTATTCTCATTCCAAAATTTTTCTTCCTCGTCAGCTAATTTTTTCAGGATATTTTGAGGCGTGGTGTTCCATGTAAAAGTGTAGGTGTTTGGAATTACCATCGTCATCAATGTATTTGTATCTACATTAAACTGCATTAATGAATCGTTGCTATTTAAGAAATCTATTATATCTGCAGAATCGGATTCGAAATTATTAGTAATTTTTTTTGCAAGGTCTTCCCGGGTTCTCAATTTTGTTATTACAAGATTTACCGGTACCTGCTTTCCCGCACGCAACATTTTTACCAGGTTTACAATGCTCATTCCTTCATTTATTTTATATTTTCCGGGCTTAACAGTTTTGTTGTAACCTGAATACTTCGCCACCTTATCAAACCAAAAATCACCATTGATAAATTTATTTTTTTTAAGATCATTTTTTACCTGGTCGTAACCGGAACCGGTATGTATATAAAAAAAATTTCCTTCCGGTGCGTGTAATGCCGGGCCAAAAAACTTCCAGGCACAAAAGACGACGACTCCTGCGATCACAACAAAGACAAAAAGAATAATTTTTTTAGCTTTCATTTCTAAAATTTGCGGCACTGCCCCGGTTTTATTTGAGCAAACAATGTCATTTTGAAAATAGTATTCTTTCTTTATGAATGTAAATAAAAAACCCCGTCTTTATTGGACAGAGCTTTATTGCCTGCCATAAGGCAGCTATATTTTACAATTTATTTATTTAGGAGTTGATGGTGATTCTGTTTGTGGCTGTGGCTGAGCAGGCAAAGGTGCCGTATTTTGTGGTTGTAACGGTGTGCCAACGGGTGCTTCGTTTATAAGATTGTCACGACTCGAATTACCACCGGTTTTTGGAATAAACATTGCCGAAGTGAGACATAAAACACCAATAATCGCTGCAAAAAGCCAGGTTCCTTTTTCAAGTATATCAGTAGTTTGCTTAACGCCCATTAATTGATTGCCTATGCCGCCAAGTGAAGACGAAAGTCCCCCACCTTTAGGATTTTGTATAAGAATGATGAGTCCTAAAATAATGGAAGCAAGAATTATGATTATTCCGAAAACGATTAACATATCAGGTTGATTTTATACTTTCAATTTTGGCTGCAAAGTAAGCGCTTTTGGAGGGATTAATCAAACTTAATTTGTTATACATTTCTATGGCTTTATCCTTCTTATCCTGCTTTATAAGCACCTCGGCCATTGCTTCAGTAAGCACTTCAGTATCAATATTGGAGACCTCGGCCGCGCTTTGAATAATATCTTCGGCCAGTGAATTTTCTTCCTGCAATTTTAACGGGTGTATTTTCTTCATACTTTTCAGCCACTCGGTAAAGCTCTTCATTTGCGTTCCAAGTTTGTCGTCGGCCAACACTTCTTCCGTGATTTTTATGCCCTGGGATGCAAAATAATCTACCGTATGCAACGGTTCGAAAGCAATTTGTGAATGATGGGTATCTGAATTTTCTCCTATCGTGTTTGAATTTTCAAAAATTACGTCGGCAGAATTATTTTCTGCTAAATTGTTGTTAGTTGAATATTGTTCAACCGGCTCTTGTATTTCTGCATCGGAAGCAGGTATTTGTTCCTCAGTAATTTCCGCAGATATGCGTTCTGTATGATCTTCATTAGGCAGGTGGCGGATGTCTTCATGATGCGATCCTAATGATTGCGTATCGGGAACTATCATCTCGTCATTACCAGGCATTTCTCCGGGAATAGTTCCATAAGCAGGCTGAAACTCTTCTCCAGGAATATTCTCCAGGTGGGTGCCTAAGGTTTCTGTAACAGGAACGATTATTTCATTTTCATAAATTATTCCGGGAGTATTAGTTTCATAACCCGTGTGTGATTCCGCCTGCAAAATGTTCTCAATATGGCTTCCTAAAGTTTGTGAGCCAGGAGTGAAATCATCTGATTCTGTGTTTATATTTTCGTCACCAGGGCTACCGTTGTAAATATCTTCTACTTCCGGATACCCTTCAATATGGGAACCTAAAGTCTGCGTAACGGGATTAAAGTGCTCCTCAGTTTCAGCGGCATCTTCACTGTTATGGCTTACGTTTAATTCTTCATCAGTCACTACTGCGAAATGATTTTGAAATTGATTTTCATTTAAATCATTTTTAGATCCGGAATCATCCACAAAGCTATTTTGCGAAGGTTGTACCTGATTTAATTGAAACTGCAACCAGTTGTGGTTGTTGAAATATAGAGCTGTTCTCTTTAAATGTTTTTCGAAGCCGGGGTTTCCGGTTTCGCGGTAGGAGCGTAGAAGAAGGTACCTGGCTAATGAACTAAATGGATACTCCTCCACATTTTTCTCAAGAGCACCGGGTGCCAGGTTGTGATAAAAAGGCTCAGAATAATTAGTTCCTGGATTCATGAAAAATTTATGTGTTATTACCAGTTAGAAAATATTTTATTGAAAACAGCATCTGTCACATTCTTCTCAATTTCATCGCCCAATTGCGACTCAGCCTGGGGCAAGGTGAGTTGGGCGGAGAAATCATAGTTGCTGGTGACATCACTTTCAAAATTTTTTGTAGCATCCAGCGTATTTTTAAAAACAAGATGAAAGGTAACGTTTAACCTGTTTTGACTTGCATTTTGATTAGCGATCCCCGTTGTAGTCACGCTGTAATCAGACACGTAGCCGCTTATATCATAATGTGCATCATCACTGTTTGTTTGCCGCAATCTCGTTTGCCCGATTATTTTTTGCTTTAGTTTTTCTGTCAGTTGCGGGGCAAGTTGCGGGTTTATATACCTGGCTTTATTTTCAAATAAATTTACACGGAATGTTTTTATTTCCGGCGGAATAGGAGCGGTATCTTTAGTAGAATACTTACAAGTGGCGCAGCCGGAAAGGCTCAATAATAAAAAGCATAAGAGCACATTTTTAAAAGTGAACACAGAACGCGTAATCGCAGGATTTTTTATTTTCAATTGACTTATTTTAGACGGATAAACAAAGTGAACTTAATAGTTCTCAAAGACGAAATTCTATTCTAAAACCTATTCATTTATATTATACTCCTTCAGCTTGCGGTATAGAGTACGTTCACTGATCCCTAAGTCGGAGGAAGCGTCTCTTCTTTTTCCACGGTGTTTTTTAAGCGCTTTTACTATGAGATCCTTTTCTGCATCCATTATGCTTAAAGATTCTTCTACTTCCTGATGGTTGTCAATTTCATCGCTGTGGATCACCATCGGCTGGTTGGATGATAAGGCTGGTTTATTTTGCTCCCTCCGGTAATCTTCCAGTAAATTTTCATTTTGAAAATTACGATTACCATTTCCGTTTCCATTGATTGAGGATGGATTTTGCATCACTTCAAAAAACATTCTCTTCAATTCTGTAACGTCTTTTTTTACATCAAAAAACAATTTGTATAAAATCTCCCGTTCGTTGGTAAACTCTTTTTGATTTGCACCTTGCGGACTCGCGGATGAAAGTACCGGTAATCTTGTAAAATTTGTTTCGGGTAAAAAGCCCCTCATACCATCAGCAGAAATATTTTTATCTTTTGCCAGCACGGAAGTTTGCTCGGCAATATTTTTTAATTGACGCACGTTGCCGGGCCACGGGTAATTTGTCAAAACGTTTTTTGCGTCTTCATCCAGCTGAACAGGCGGGGATTTATAACGGTCGGCAAAGTCAATCGCGAATTTTCGGAAGAGTAAGGGAATATCTTCTTTACGGTCTCTCAATGCCGGAACCCTTATGGGAACTGTATTTAACCGGTAATATAAGTCCTCACGGAACCGACCTGTATGAGTGAACTCAAGTAAATCTTTATTTGTCGCCGCAATAACTCTCACATCAGTTTTTTGCACTTTAGAAGAGCCCACGCGTATATATTCGCCGGCTTCCAACACCCTTAGCAAACGGGCTTGTGTGCCTAAGGGCATCTCGCCAATTTCATCTAAAAAAATAGTGCCTCCGTTTACTGTTTCGAAATAACCCTTTCTGCTATCTACTGCACCGGTAAAAGATCCCTTTTCATGGCCAAAAAGTTCCGAGTCTATAGTCCCCTCCGGAATGGCGCCGCAGTTCACTGCAATAAACGGGTTATGTTTTCTTGCAGAGAGCGAATGTATAATATGAGAAAATACTTCTTTGCCCACACCGCTTTCTCCGTTGATTAAAACACTAAGGTCCGTATTGGCAACTTGTATGGCAACATCCAACGCATGCACAAGAGCAGGCGAGCTGCCAATTATTCCAAACCTGTTTTTTATAGCTTGTAAGTCCATTATTAATCGTCTTTATTTGTAATTTTTAAATCCTCTGCTTCAATCAGCGCAAATGCAATAAACGCACCGGTAGAAGTTATACCAGCTCCTATATTTTTATGAGCTAAAGTCATAATAGCACCGGTAAATCCAATACGAAGAATCAGGTATTTTAAATAAACAATCATCTATATTTCCTGAATAAAATAAATCAATTTTCTTTCGCGGTGTACAGGATATTTCATGAAATGCTTTTGGCAAGATTCAATGATTTTATCCAATGATTTTTGAATTAAATTATTCATGAATTTCATTTTACTTTCCCTATCAGGGTTCCAGCGGTACAACTTTCAATTAGCACATTTGCATAATCACCTTTCTTTAGTCCGTTTGTTTTTGGAAATACTACCATTTTGTTATTATCACTTCGGCCAGCCCAATGTGAATCACTTTTTTTGGAATTTCCCTCGATCAATACTTTGTGCATTTTGCCTATTTCCTTTTGCATTCCTTTTAATGAATAGGTACGGTGCAAATCCACAATTTCCTGCAGTCGTCTCTTTTTTATTTCCAAAGCAACATCATCTTCAAAACGCTTTTCAGCAAGCGTTCCCGGCCGCTCAGAATAGTAGTACATATAAGCAAGCTCATATTGACAATACTGTATAAGGCTTAATGTTTCCTTATGGTCTTCTTCAGTTTCTGTGCAAAAACCACTGATCGTGTCGGTTGAAATTCCACATCCGGGCAACACTTCACGTATCCTGTTGACTTTTGAGATATACCAATCCCTTGTGTACGTGCGGTTCATTAATTGTAATATTCTTGTGCTTCCGCTTTGTACAGGCAGGTGAATATATTTGCAAATATTTTCATGCCCGGCCATTGTAAAAAGCACCTGGTCCGTTATGTCTTTAGGATGAGACGTGGAGAATCGTACCCTTAATAATGGAGAGACCAATGCAACTTTTTCCAGCAGGTCCGCAAAGGAAACAGTCTTCTGTGCATCTCCACCGGCAGGCGAAACCTGCCATGAATAACTGTCTACATTTTGCCCGAGTAACGTTACTTCCCTGAACCCCTCTTCAAATAATTGCCTGCATTCTTTCACAATGGATTGCGGGTCGCGGCTACGCTCACGGCCGCGGGTAAATGGTACTACGCAGAACGAGCACATATTATTGCAGCCTCGCATAATACTTACGAAAGCGGTAACTCCATTACTGTTTAATCTTATTGGTGAAATATCCCCGTAGGTTTCTTCACGGCTCAATAAAACATTCACTCCCTTTTGGCCGCCTTCCGCTTCTTCTATTAATGCCGGAAGCGTTCTGTAAGCGTCAGGGCCTACCACAAGGTCAACCAACTTTTCTTCCTCAATAAATTTAGACTTCAGCCTTTCTGCCATGCAGCCAAGCACACCTATCAGCAATCCTGGGTTGTATTTCTTAACCTTTCTGAATTCGGTAAGTCGCTTCCGGACCGTGAGTTCAGCTTTTTCACGAATAGAGCAGGTGTTAATAAAAATCATATCTGCTTCCTGAAAATGTTGCGTGATTCCAAAGCCCTTTTCCTGCAATATGGAAGCGACTACCTCACTGTCAGCAAAGTTCATTGCACAGCCATAACTTTCTATATAGAATTTTTTGGAGGGCGGGTGGCCATTATAGGAATAGTTTTCCGGAGCATAAGCTCTTCCCTGCTGCGTTTCATCATGTTTCTTATCTGGCGAAAGACCCACCATTTATTCCTGTTTTTTTAATTGGAAGGCAAAGATAGCAAATTAAAAATTGCGTCAGGATGGCAGAAAGTTAATAAATGATAGAGGTTTTAAAGTGCGTAAGATCGGCTGCCAGACGTTTTCTTAAAGAAAATAATGCAACTCTTCGTTTTCCCATTATTAATTTGTTGTGTAGTAATGACGGGCTCAAAATGAATATTTTGCTATAGAGATGTAGTATTTAATATGGAATTTCTTGCAATCCAATCTACATTTGAATGAATTTATGGCGCTACCATACAATTATAACGATTGCTGAATACATTAATTATTTACCCGCAAAATTCCTGATATGAAATTTATAACGTTGCTGCTGATTTTTTGTTTTTGTAATGCCTGCTATGGCCAGAGTCCCGTATTGGGTGTTTTTGATGGCAGCAAAGATATTGGTAATCCAAAGCTTGCAGGTGCTGTCAGTTATGATGCATCGAGCCAGGTTTATTATATGAAAGGCAGTGGTTCCAATATATGGTTCAACAGGGATGAGTTTCAATATTTGTATAAAAAAATAAATGGCGATTTTTTGCTGACTGCGAACTTTGCATTTCTTGGTGAAAAGGGAAATGGCCACCGGAAAATCGGGTGGATGATCAGGGAATCGTTGGATGAAGGAGCGGCAAGTTATAATGCTGTTACTCATGGAGACGGCCTTGCAGTCTTACAATGGCGGCCTTTGAGAGGTGCTTTTATGAGAGATCCCGAAGAAGAAATTTTCTTTGCAAAAAAAGTAATTTTTCAAACCATACAATTAGAACGCAGCGGTAAAACGATAACCATGCGAGTAGCGAATTATGGCGAGCCGCTCCAGGATGTTGGCTCAACCGATATGTATGCGATGAAAGATTCTGTTTATATCGGACTATACATTTGTTCTCACGATTCTGATAAAGTGGAAGAAGCAAAAATGTGGAATGTGCGAATTGATAAACCAGTCAACAATAAATACCAGCCTAATCCGCAGATAAAGGTAACACCGGCGCAGGGAGTGCTGGGTTGCCGTATGGAAATTATGGATGTGTTTACCGGGGAAAGGAAAGTGATACATGAATCAACAGGTAAGTTTGAAGCCCCCAATTATATGCCTGATGGGAAGAAGCTTCTGTTTAATGAAGGAGGTTTGTTGTACACGATACAGATCGAAGGGGGTACATCGGAAAAATTAAATACCGGTTCTGCCGACAGGATAAATAATGATCATGGTATTTCGTTCGATGGAAAAATGCTGGCCATTAGTAACTCACGGCAGGGCAAACCCGGTGGCGGATCGTCAGTATATGTATTGCCACTAACAGGAGGTGAGCCAAAATTGCTTACGGAAGAAACCCCTTCTTACTGGCACGGGTGGGCGCCAAATGGAAAAGATGTCGCCATAGTAGCACAGCGAAACGGCAGCAGTATTTACAATCTCTATAAAGTTTCAGCAAGCAACGGTGCAGAAGTGGCCCTCACCAAAAATACTTCAGGCCATGTGGACGGCCCGGAATATTCTCCCGATGGAAAATATATTTATTATAATGCGAACCCAACAGGCACCATGCAGATATGGAGAATGAAGCCGGACGGCACAGGAAGGGAGCAACTTACATTTGATGAACATCATAATTGGTTTCCCCATATTTCGCCTGACGGAAAATGGATGGTGTATATTTCATTTCCTATAGATATAGAGCCTAACGGGCATCCATCTTATAAAAAAGTGACCTTAAACTTAATGCCGGTCGCAGGAGGTGCCCCAAGAGTTATCGCTTATTTATATGGAGGCCAGGGAACCATCAATGTAAATTCATGGTCACCGGACAGTAAGCACATAGCATTTGTTAGTAATTCACAAATATTTAATAAGTAATACCAATAGGATGCATCAAATGCATTCTTAATGAATTCATAAACGCTGTAATAGTTTATTTCATAAGCAAATCAAGCGCCACTGTTCCTACAGAGACGTTTTTCTATTAATAAGATTTTGTGATTTTTAGTCTTTAGGCATCTCGTTGCGACTTATGCTCAAAAGCGGCAAGTTTAGATAGAAACTATTTTTTATTTCTACTTTTGAAATAACTTTTTAAAAGTAGGGTGTGAAATCCTGCTTTTTTAATATTGATATGCAAAATATTATGATTGATAATTTTTGATTGATTAAGTATATTTAATAAAACCTTGATCTATGAGATATTTAATAAAGCCTTTGCTGATAATTTTGAGCTTATTGTTTGTAGTGACATTTGGCACCTTCGGTGCCGACCATGAAACCCTGGCGATAGGAAGCAAGGCACCTGATTTTAAATTGCCGGGCATTGATGGAAAAACTTATTCACTGGCTTCATTCAAAGATGCAAAAATATTGGCCATCGTTTTTACCTGTAACCATTGCCCCACGGCCCAGGCTTATGAAGACAGGTTAATTCAGTTAAAAAAAGATTATGCTTCCAGAGGAGTAGCACTTGTAGCGATCATGCCGAATGATGCAAAATCAGTGCAATTGAGTGAGCTCGGTTATGCAGATCTTGGAGATTCCTTTGAAGAAATGAAAATACATGCTAAAAGAAAAGGGTTCAATTTTCCTTACTTATATGACGGCGAAACCGAGACTACGGCAAAGGCTTATGGCCCGGTTGCAACGCCGCATATTTTTATTTTTGATGGTGAAAGAAAATTGAGATACCAGGGCCGGATAGATGATGTGGAAAAACCTACAGGTAGGCCTAAAAATAAAGATGCACGAAATGCACTTGATGCTCTGTTGGCTGGCAAAGAAGTAGAAACAAAAACCACCAAGGTATTTGGCTGTTCTATCAAGTGGGCCGAAAAAGAAGATCTGGTGGCCAAGGCAGATAAGGAGTGGGCTCAACAACCCGTAACTCTTGATGCCATAGATGAAGCAGGTGTAAAAGATTTATTGAAAAATAATTCTGATAAGCTTCGCCTCATAAATGTATGGGCAACCTGGTGCGGCCCGTGTGTAAATGAATTGCCTTCATTTGTAAGCATAAACAGGATGTACAGGCTCAGGGATTTTGAATTCATTACGATAAGCGCAGACAATCCTGAGAAGAAAGATAAGGTTCAAAAAGCATTACAAAAACTGATGTTGTCAAATACGAATTATTTATTCAACAGCGATGATAAATACAAACTTATTGAAGCCGTTGATCCCAATTGGGCCGGCGCTTTACCTTATACTATTTTGGTAGAGCCGGGCGGTAAAATTGTTTATGCAAAACAGGGACCTATTGACCCTATGGAAATGAAAACAATGATTGTGGAAAATAAAATCATTGGAAGGTATTATTAGCTTTGTAGAAGATGGATTTAAAATGCTTACCCATTATATAGATACATTTTTAATCGTGGAATATTGGGTGTCTTTTCAAATGCTTCGCTTATGTTGATTTTGGTTGTTGGTTACAAGACCAACGATGGCATGAGTCAACAAAGATTTAAGCCGAAGTTCCGCTGTGTTCCGCTTCGTTTAATCTTATATGTTATCGGTGGTTGTTATTTTTACCATTCTTGAATGATAATTCCCAATTGGTTATCCATCAAAGCGAATTCCTTTGCACCCCAGGGACGAAGAGTAATTTCTTTAAGGTTTGGATGAAGAAATTCAGGATGATAATTAGAAACTTTCTCATAAACTTCTTCAATATTTATAGTGACTAATCTAAATTCAGGATTATGTTCTTTAGCAAGTTTTTCATTCTCAAAGAGATTTATGCGTAATGCATCTTTTTCCAATACACAAAATGGGTGGCTGGATTTTATTTCATTGTGTCCGATAGCAAAACCTAAACAGTCGACAAAAAGTTTCAAACCATCATTAATATTTGCATAAAAAATATTCGGAACTAATTTTTCAAAATTCATTGATTAAGATTTTTTAAATTTATAAGAAGTGTCTTTAGGCGGTTCCAACTTTCTATTGCAAACCCTTACTAAAAATAAAGTTTTTTAGAATTTTAGCTCTTTCTGGTCGTCCCTTAACCCGTTAGCCAAGACTAAAAGAAAGCGCCGATGTCTGGTGTTCCCGGCAAAGAAGCGGGGCTGGCTGTGCTGATGGCTTAGAAAACTGGCAACACCAACATCAGTTTAAAGCAATTGCCCAAGTTATCTTGAGCCATTCAATGTTTTATAAAATCCAACCAAAGGCTATCGGATCGTCAATTCCGCTTTCATAAAATTCTGCTGATGCTAAGGTAAATCATCGCGTGGCTAAATTTTTTTGTTTCGTCGTTTTGCCGCAAGAGAAAAGTGCCACTATGAAAGCATTTAGAAAAAGTAATAATCGAATGAGGTTTTATAATGAGATGCAAAAGCAGGAAGTGTCCACATATTTAATTGCAACCTGAAGGTTTTGGTGGCTTACTGATTTCCAGTACACATGGCTGAATTGATAAACCTGTTTCATCAAATCATTATGGCGCCAATTTATAAAGATTACAAATTCGCTCTCCGTCTAAAAAATTTGCAAAGGACGCAGGTGCTTTCCACCAAGGCTAATTTGCTTACCTGGCTCCCGGGGGATATTGTGTATGATGAAACATTGTATATGCCGTTCGACATGCCTGTGGGTAAATACCAGCTTAGATCGCAATTGTATCGCCGGTTTCTTATGACCCAAGGGTAAAGCTGGCGATCGCCGGAATAAAAGAAGATGGCTGGTACCCAATGGGAGAAATCGATGTAAGAGACAGATAAAATTCGCTGGGTTTTATCTGGTTGGTTATACGGCGGATTTTTTATTTTGCCCCTGCAACGCATAAACGTTTAAGTAAAACTGAATTCGATCATATTCATAGCAGTGACGAATCCGCAAAATCCAATTGTCGAATTATGACAGCTTTCATTCACCTGACAAAAGATTTGGTTATCGCCAGTATACAGGTAAAGAAGGCCAGGAAATACTGACGGTCAGCTCGTGTTAATGCGTTAATCCCCTAAACCATTTTTCAGCGTTCGTACGATATATTTTATCCACTACTTCGCCGGGCAGTTTTAATCCTTTGAACTCTCCTTCAACCTTGGGCACACGCATTACTTCACCAGATGTGAAAAAGTTCCAGTGCCTGAACCTGATATCGTGAGATTGTTTTTCAACTTCTGAAGAATTATCTCCCGGGTGTATAATTATGTCTGTACCGTAAATTAATCTGTCCTGGTATTTAATACAAAAATCATAAATTTTTTTCCAGTCAGTTTTTGCTTCGTGTTGAAGGTGAGAAATGCGTGATGCCGTATCTACTGCCATTTCTGGAAATTTATCAAGCCGCTTTGCCAGCTCATCTACATTCCATTCCAGGCTACCCAAATGGGCACCAATAAATTGCAATCCGGGAAATTTCTCCAGCATGTGATCTCTTGCATTTATCTGGTCTTCATAGGAAGGATACTCAGGATGTAAATACATGTAATATTGTGGATGCTTACTGAAATAATTTACATCGCCACCCACAGTCATTTTTTCTATTGGCAGCCAACAATTTTTTGGCTCGCCCAGGTGTCCTATCAAAGGGATATTATTTTTTATAAGGAAATCAAATACGGGCTCGAATTTAGGATGGTCAATCATTACAAAATTATCATTGCTGTCTCTTAACTCCATCCCAATGTTCTTCCATACTTTAACTGCTATTGCTCCTTTTGAAAAAGAATTCTTTAAACTGGCAATGGTTTCCTCACTCCATTTATCATCATTAAAGTTCTTTACTGAAAAAGTACAGGCATAATTTACAGTGCCAGGAAATGTTCCCGATAACTTAATTGCCAGTGACTGTTGCTCTTCAATCGTTGGAAATTCACCTGCTACATCAACATTTATGGCTATGAGTTTGAAATTATCTTTTACTGATTGTTTTATGAAAGTTTCGTCATCCATGTTCAGGTGTACGTGCACATCATATTTTTCAACAGAGGTAAAATCTTCCGGGCTATAGTAGTTCATGTTTATTATAAGCTTTTGATAATTTGATTTTATGTTTTTTTAAGTTAGATAAGTTCAAATTCTAATTTTTTTATAAATCCAGGTAACCATTTTTTCTGTATTTGAATAACATGTTTTATCAATTACTTCACGTTGTAATTTAATCCTTAAAACCCGCCACCAAAATCTGGTGACTTTATATTTTCATCTGTTCTAAAAAAATATCGTAATTTAACCAGGGTATGAGGAGCCTGTTTTCCAGCTAATAAATTAGCCTGCTGAAATTATCAATTTAATTGCCAAATGCGATGTGCAAACGGTTGCGGAGTTTAAAATATGCTTCCGGTTTTTTGAAATTATTTATTCTTTTTTACATGGATTATACAGAAGTTGTTTCATTATACACGTGCAGGCATGTAAAAATTTAATCGCAGCATTAATAACAAAAGTCTTTTTACTTATTCCGGAGATTGACCAAAAATTTAATCTGCCTTTTGAAAATAAGAGAAGAAATTTCATGATTAACTAAAAAATAGCGCAACCGTTTGTTTTGTTATTTCAATCGTTTGTGTAGGCAAACGGACATTCATGCGGGATTCAAAATGGTTTATTTAATAAAATAATTAATTAGATTGGAGAAATGTTTACAAGCATACAACGGTAACCAAAACTCTTTTTCGACTCAATATTAATTGATGTAAGACCCATGCTTTTTGGCTGATGATTAGAGGTGGTAGATTTTTTTAATAACTAATTATTTTGCTCATGAATCAATCTAACAAATTACTTTTTATTTTTTGCCTTTTGCTGGCGTCAGTAAATGTAATCGCCCAAAACAAAGTTCTTAAGGGAACAATCTCGTCTTCCACAGATGGCACACCTGTCACCGGCGCGACAGTAACTGTAAAAGGCACCGCTAATTCCGTCGCCGCAGATCCGGATGGAAGTTTTTCTATTCCTGTCAGTTCATCGAGAGTCACCCTCGTCATCAGTTCTGTCGGCTACACATCGAAAGAACAGGTCGTGAACGCCAGCCAAAATAATATTTCTGTTTCCCTGGACACTGACCAAACCACGATGAGTGAAGTGGTAGTAGTAGGATATGGCACTCAAAAAAAGAGTGATCTCACTGGTGCCATTAGTTCTATAAAGGGTTCCGACCTCTCCCAGCTTTCTACACAACGCGTTGACCAGGCTATCCAGGGACGTGCGTCAGGTGTGTATGTTTTAAATACAGCCGGCGCTCCCGGAGCAACTACAACTATTAGAGTAAGAGGAATGAATTCTATCAATGGTGGTAACAATGCCCTGATAGTAGTGGACGGATTGCAGGGAGGAAATTTAAATTCATTGAATCCGAATGATATCCAGTCGATGGAAATCTTAAAAGATGCCTCTGCAACAGCAATCTATGGATCAAGAGGCGCAAATGGGGTTATCCTGATCACCACAAAAACTGGAAGAACCGGCAAGCCGGTAATTGATTATGATTTTAGCTACGGCTCTCAAACGCTAAGAGATAAACTTGATTTAATGAGTGCTGCAGATTATGCAATAACAAGAAATGCAGATAAGGCAACACAAAATGGGTCAGGCACACCCACGCCGATTTTTAATGAACAGCGCATTAAGGAGTTACAAAGCACAGGGGGAACTGATTGGCAGGATGTAATTTACAGGACAGCGCCCATAACAAATCACCAGCTTTCAATCAGTGGTGGAACAGATAATGTGAAGTACATGGTTTCCGGAGGCTACCTGGATCAGCAAGGAATATTAGTTAACTCAGCTTATAAAAGATTTTCCTTACGTGCCAATATAAATGCCAATATAAGCAAAGCAGTAAGCTTTGGGTTAAATTGGGCAGGTTCAAAAGAAGGAGGCAATTCACCTCCGTATGGCGGAGGTACTGCACTTAGCTTCCTGGGACAGGCCGTAAATATTGCGCCACGCTGGGATCCCACCACTCCACCCTTCGATGCCGACGGCAATTATAACAGGGCTCCTTCCGGGTATGGCGCATACGACACCTGGAATCCTTTAGCAGCTGCGCAGGAGCCCGACATACAAAACAATACGAATAGAAATAACATCAATGCTTACCTCGACTTTAGAATTATCGAAGGCTTAAAATTGAGAGTCATGGGGGGAGCAATAATAGAGAACGGCAATAATAAAAGTTATTACAACAGTAAAACATGGGAAGGTAAACCCATCGGTGGCAAGGTGGGATATGCTTCCATTGATGATGCATTATATACATTCTATCAAAACTCTAATATCCTGACCTACGATAAAGACATCGCATCTAAACATCACATCACGTTGATGGCCGTCGCTGAACAGCAGTATTCAAAATCAGAAAGTTCTGGATTAGTTGCTACAAAATTTACTGTTGATCAAACGGGGGCCAACGACCTCGGAGGTGCGGAACAAATAAATTCCAAATACTCTAACGTGACCGAAAGAGTTTTAAATTCCTACCTTGGAAGAATAAACTATTCCTACGCTGACAAATATTTATTAACTGCGAGTTATCGTGCAGATGGGTCTTCAGTGTTTGGAGCAAACAATAAATGGGGATATTTTCCTTCAGGTTCGGTAGCCTGGAAAGTCGCAGAAGAACGGTTTGTTAAGAATATGAATATTTTTTCCGAATTAAAAATTCGTGGCAGTTGGGGTGTTGTTGGTAACCAGGCAATCACTGCGTACCAAACGATCTCGGCTATAAACTCAGGCGCAAATTATCCGTATTCAGGAAATGACAATACCGACCTTGGGTTTATCATTGCCAACCCTGCTAATCCAGACCTGAAATGGGAGAGCACCACACAGACAGATATTGGACTTGATGTTGCGGTATTCGATGGCAGGTTGATGGGAACGTTTGACGTTTACAATAAGAAAACAAAAGACTTGCTGTTGAATCGCACCCTTCCAGGCTATACAGGGTTTTCCAGTATTATTGATAACGTGGGATCAGTGGAAAACAAAGGCGTGGAAATCTCAATCAGCGGCGATCCGATCGTTGGAAAGTTCAGATGGAATTCCGGATTTAATATTTCATGGAACAAGAATAAAGTGTTAGACCTTGGCGAAGTCAGCAAATTGGAATTCAGAACTACTTATGGTGGTTATAGTCTAAAGAGCGGGTTCATGCAGCTCCGTGTTGGTGAGCCGTTCGGACAGATGTACGGCTACGGATACCAGGGTACCTGGAAAACAAGTGAAGCAGCAGAAGCAGCCGCATTCGGACAGTTACCAGGCGACCCACATTATGTTGATGCGAATGGAGATGGAAAAATCAACTCTTCTGACGTAATGATCATTGGCAACTCCATCCCGGATTTTACTTTTGGATGGAACAACCATTTTTCGTATGATAGTTGGGACTTGACGTTTCTTGTGCAGGGTTCTAAAGGCAATGATATTTTTAACCAGGCAAGAATACGGCTGGAGAATCCATTTGAAGGAACCAGCGTAAGATTACTGGACCGCTGGACACCGACTAACGAGAATACTGACGTTCCCGGATTCATAGATGCGGTTACCCGCCAAAATGCAGGTCTGGCAAGTAAGGTAAGTCTCGGTAGCGATGGAGGCAGACTACAGCGCTATGTAGAAGACGGATCTTATGTAAGGTTAAAAAATATCACGCTCGGATACTTAGTTCCTTCTTACCTGGCAAATAAGATTGGAGTAAAGAAAGTGAAAGCTTATGTAAGCGGAACCAATTTGCTGACAATAACTAACTACACAGGGTATGATCCTGAAGTAAGTGCTTATAATGGTAACGATGCCCAAATAGGCGTTGACTTAAGCAATTATCCCACAGCCAAAATCATCACTTTTGGCCTTAACGTAACATTTTAAATTGTAAAAATATGAAACGCATTAAACATTTAATTTTCGGTTCGTTGTTACTTGCCGTAACCGTGTTGAATTTTGCATGTAAAAAGCTTGACGAAAAACCGATAAGCACGGTAACCCCGGCTAATTTTGGTAATTCAGCACTTCAGATTGAGGCCGGATACGCGGGCTCAATGAATTATTTATGGAACTATTGGGAAGGGTATGGATATGCTTATGGCAACTTCATCAACGACGACCAATTGAACAACGGTGACCTGAACATTCCATCCGATAACGGAGAAGATCTTTGGAACGTTCATTATAAAGCCCTGTTGAACATCAACAACGCCCTGGCCTCTATCAAAAGCGGACATGTACAGGGTGAGACCCAGGAAACTCTTGATGGTCTCGAAGCCCAGGGAAAGTTTTTACGTGCACACAACTATTTCAACCTTGTGCGTATGTTTGGTGGCGTTCCCCTTATAGTGGAAGATACTCCTGACCCTATTGCGAATCCAATGCCGAGAGCTTCTGTCGCTGATGTATATGCCTTGATTGTAAGTGATCTCACTTATGCTGCACAGCATCTTCCTACATCATGGGATGGTGCTCCAGGTAAGCCAACGAGTGGAGCCGCAAAAGGTATGCTGGCAAAAGTATATCTTACCATGGCGACTTACCCTTTGCAAGAAACCTCTAATTATCAAAAGGCCGCGGACATGGCAATGGAAGTAATGACTTCCGGAGACTACCACCTCGTTTATGATGCTGCGGATGTCTTTAGCCTGTCAAATAAATACGGCCCGGAAATGATGTGGAGCTATAACTCAACCTACGACGATGTTTCTACTGATCCTGAAATATGGACTACCGGGAATTACTTTGACGGTGGCTGGGGGGATGCCGCGATTGATACATCATTTGAACACAGGTGGCCTGACCAACCTAGAAAAGAGGCTTATCTTTTTACTCATTGGAACGGTGACCAATATTCTGATTTTCCAGAGCAGACACCTTTCTGTAAAAAGTTCTTTTTCTATATTTCTGAAGATGATTTTAATGGCTATTCTTCTATTGCAAATTATCCGATCATTCGGTATGCAGATGTACTGCTTATTTATGCAGAAGCAGCTAACATGGCCGCAGGTGGAGGAACAGCTCCGCAAAGCGCAGTAGATGCAATAAACCAGGTAATAGACAGAGCCAATGGTTACGCACCTATTGCAGGACACCCATTGCTAACCACCTCAATGACAAAGGCGGACTTTGATGCTGCTGTAATACAGGAGCGGAGTTGGGAACTTGTCTTTGAAGCTTCTGACCGTTGGTTTGATATCTGTAGGAAAAGAATATTGGATGATCCGAATGTTACTGTGCGTGCCTCCGACCGGGCAAACTTCTCTATGGATGATTACTTATTCCCGATCCCGGAAACTGATTTAAGATTAAATAATTTGCTGCAGCAAAACCCTGGCTATCCGACACCATAAAGGGGGATGTGACAACACATACATTTTGGTGGACGGGATGTTGTAACAATCCCTTAGGGGAAAACTTGCTGAAGCGATCAACTTGTTATTTTCACTTGACCTGGTGCTATTAATGATGCAGGGAGACATGTCAAAATTTTCTGAAATTGAATAAAAAAATAAAGGCTCCCTTCATCTTTTCACTTCTTAATGTATATATTCTATCTGCCGTTTTTCTGTTTCAAGCATGCAAATCTAAAATAGAAACGACCAAACAATCAGTTGATGATGCAAAATGGGAGAAGCTGGGACCAGGTGGCGGAGGTGCTATTTTTATTCCTACGTTTTCTTATAGTTCACCCAATGATTTCTTGTTGCGTTGTGATATGACGGGATCCTACCTGACAAAAAACGGCGGTGATTCCTATCAACAAATAAATTTTGCGAATGGAGCATCTTCATACGCATACGATCCACTTGATACAAATATCATTTATATCGGTTCAACTTTTTTAAACCGCTCAACCGATGGAGGTAAAACATGGAAGCGGGTATTTCCTGATCCCTCCGATGTCACAAAAGAAATGTATCACGGTGACCATGCTGAACTCAGTATCGAAACCACGGATTCTTCACTGTATCATGGTGACGGTCGTATAGGTGCAATTCGCGTGGATCCGGTGCATCCGGGCAATTTGTTTATTGGCATGGGCTCGTCTCTTATATACACTTTCGATGCATGTAAAACGTGGAAAAAAGAAATCCTCGAAGAGCCAATAATTTCGTTTTATACAAATGCGTCCAGTGCAAAAGACGAGTTGTTTATTTTTACAGAAAACAAGATTTACACATTCAACAAAACTTCACACGAGCTTCAGCACAATGATCTCCCAAAATCCGTTGCTCCTATCTTCTCGTGCACTTCAGGAACGTTGTCGAATAGTGATAAAATAGTGATCTACGCATTGCACCAGGATCCCACAAAAGAGATCAACGGAGAATTTGGCTATACCGAGATCTGGCAATCAGAAGACAAAGGGGAAACCTGGAACAGGATAATGGATACCGTTATTACAAACGCATCTTCAGGAATGAAACCCAGCTATTCAATGATCTCCTGCGCCGAAGCTGATGCAGGCCAGGCATACGTGGTTTGTAACCGCTACGAAGAAAAAAAGAATGATAAAATGTTGTACTGGTATGGCGCTTTTAAAACAAATGATGCAGGAGTAAGCTGGAACTGGGTGTGGAAAGGTGGCGGTGGATCGGGGCAATATGGAGTAAAAGATGGAATAGGAGTTTCTAATCTTAAAGATGCCTGGGTGGAGAAAGCCTTCGGTGGAGAATATATCCGGTTAATGGATGTTGGGGTTTACCCCTCTGATGGCAACGTGGCTATCGTAACAGATTGGTATCGTACAATGAAAACAATGGATGGGGGCAAAACCTGGAACCAGGTGTATAGTAACCCCATGCCTGATGGAACCTTCAGCAGCAGGGGATTGGATGTTACTACTGCATACGGCGTTCATTTCGACCCGTTTGATAGCAGCCATATTGCTATAAGTTATACTGATATTGGCTATCACCAGTCTTATAATGGAGGTAAAAGCTGGAGCAGGTCAGTAGAAGGAGTTCCTGCTGAATGGGTAAATACCTGCTACTGGATGGTATTTGATCCTACAGTCAAAAACAAAATATGGTCAGTATGGGCGGGTATGCACGATATTCCCCGCGGCAAGATGACTCGTAATCCCAAATGGAAGGAAAATGCGAGGGGTGGTGTGTGCATATCTGCAGACGGAGGCAAAACCTGGGAACCGTACGTTGAAGGCATGGGAAATAATTCACCGGCTACTTGCATCGTATTAGACCAAAAATCTCCTGTAGGAAATCGAACGCTGTATACAAGCGTTTACAGTAAGGGCGTATTCAAATCAACTGATGATGGTAAAACCTGGAATTTAAAAAACAAGGGTATTGAAGAAAATACATGTGCATTTGAAGTAACACTTGCGGACAATGGCAATTTGTATCTAATTGTAAGCCCTACACCTGCATATAAGAATGGAAAGAAAGGTCGTGAATTTTTTCCCGGCGACGTTTATAAATCCACTGATGGAGCGGAAAATTGGTCAAAACTAAATATGCCCGCCGGCTTATTGTTTCCAAATGGTATATGTATAGATCCCCAAAATCCTAACCGGGTATACCTTGCATGCTGGGCGGATATTGACCTGAGCGACCTTGTAGGCGGGGATGTGGTAAAAGCTACAGGAGGAAATCAATCCCTCGATATGAAAGGAGGTATTTTTCTTTCCGAAGATGGAGGGAACACATGGAAGTCCATTTTTGATGAAGATCAATATGTGTATGATGTTACTGCCGATAAACACCATCCCGGCAGGTTATACTGTAATACATTCAACAGGGCTGCATACCGCAGCGACGATTACGGGAAAACCTGGAAGAAAATAAACGGGTATGATTTTCATTGGGGCCATCGTGTCATAGTAGATAATAATGATCCTGAAAGTATTTATATAACCACTTTTGGTTCCAGCGTACTACATGGGAAACCATAGTAAATTAACAGATATTATAAAATGAATTGCATCGGGAAGTCTTTAATATCAATAAGCAAATATGGTGTTACGTGCAAAACCTTTGCCTTTGTATTTATGTTTACCTCGGTTGTTGGCTGTACGTCAGACACGGGGAAAAACAGGGCTACAGGCGATGCAGACATAAATACCCGTGAACAAAAAAATTCCTGGGAAACAGTTGGGTACGGGGGAGGTGGTGCCATGTTTTATCCGGAAGTAAGCCCTTTTGACCCTGGTTATGCATTTGTTAGTTGCGACATGACCGGGGCGTATGTTACCTACAATGGCGGTGAATCGTGGAGGATGTTTAATCTTCACAGCCCGGTTCATTTCTACGTTTTTGATCCCCTGGATTCCAATACCGTATATGCGAATTCCATAGCCTTATTCAAAAGTACAGACAAAGGTATTACATGGAACCTGCTTTATCCCTCGCCTTCCGAAACAACGGGCCTGGTATCAAAAGGAGATCACGCCGAAGAGGTGGTGGTTACCCGGGATAGTACAATAAGAGAGGTTCAGGCACTCGCAGTTGATCCCGAAAACTCAAAAAAATTATATGCTGTCATATCAATAGATAAAGCTATTGCCCTATATGTTTCAAATGATGGCGGATTAAAGTGGGCGAAAGAAAAAGATATGGAAGGCAGGGCAAAAAATATATACGTCATTCCGTCCTCTCCAAAAGATAGTCGGACCCTTTATATAACCGGAAATAATAGTATAGCGGTACGGGATAGTGGAAAATGGAAAATGAATAAAGGCCCGGAGGGAGTAAATATGCTTACCCATTTTGCAGGAGGCTTTGATAAAAACAGGAATAAGTATATTATGTATGCTATTTCCGGGAAATCATATTTTGATCCTGGTGGAAATAAATCCGGCATTTATTATTCTGAAGATGGAGGTGCATCCTGGCAAAACAGGCAGGATGGTCTTACCGCATTTAATATGAAGGGTGCTGATTCACCCGAATGGAGAACCATTGCCACATCTTCTGATCATCCCGAAGTGCTGTATGTTTCTTATAATAGCATGAAAGCAAATGAGGATACTACTTTTATCGGTGTAGCAAAGAGTGAAGATTTTGGAAAAACATGGACGTTGCCCTGGAAGGATGTTATCAAAAAGAATGGCAATGTTCCTTCTGAAAACTTTAAGAGCGGCTGGATAAATGACCGTTTTGGGCCTACCTGGGGGGAGAACCCTTTTTCTATAGGCGTATCGCCGGCGAATCCTGATGTTTGCTATACCACTGATTTTGGCCGGACAGTCAAAACATTGGATGGAGGCAAAACCTGGGAGCAGGTGTACACCAGGAAGAAACAGGATGCAGGCTGGATATCAAGAGGACTGGAAGTAACCACGGGCTATCAGGTGCTTTCTGATCCCTTTGATAAAAATCATATATTTATTTGTAATACCGATATCGGCCTTATGGAAAGTAAAGATGGAGGAGCGAGTTGGGGAAGTGCCACAAAAAATAATGGAATACCCCGTAAATGGCAGAATAGTATTTACTGGCTTGAATTTGACCCGGAAGTAAAAGGAAAAGCCTGGGCAGCAATGAGCGATGTACATGATTTACCGCGGCCTAAAATGTTTCGAAAGAATGGGATCAAAGGCTATGAAGGAGGTGTTGTGGTTACGGAAGATGGAGGAAAATCTTGGAAGACAATAAGTGAAGACATTGGTGAGACTGCTATGACTCATGTGCTGATTGATCCCTCCAGTGAGAAGGAGACACGTACTTTATATGTATGTGCCTTTGGAAAAGGAGTGTATAAATCTATGGATGGAGGCAAAACCTGGAAGCAGAAAAATAAAGGGATAACCGGAAACGAACCCTTCGCCTGGCGAATAACCCGGAGGGATAAAGATGGTGTATTGTTTCTCGTAATTAACAGGAGAAGCGATGATGGTAGTATAGGTAATGCGGGAGATGGCGCGGTTTATCAATCTGATGATGATGCTGAAACGTGGAAACCGGTTACTCTTCCCCGTGGAACTAATGGTCCCATGAGTATAATGGCGGATGAAGAAAATAGCGGGAGACTTCTTTTGTCTGCATGGGGCAGGGCTATAAAAGATAAATTTTCACCTGATATCGGAGGAGGTATTTTTTTGTCAAAAGACGATGGCAAAACATGGACTCCCGTTCTTTCGAAAGACCAGCATATTCATGATATAACGTATGATCCCCGAAATAAAACCTATTATGCATGTGGTTTTGGCGGGTCGGCATACAGGTCGGAAAATAAAGGTGAAACATGGTCGCGCATAAAAGGATATAATTTTAAATGGGGTAAAAGGGTTGACATGGATCCATCGGACCCGGAGAAAATATTTATTGTAACATACGGAGGGGGTGTATGGCACGGCCGTGCTAAAGGAGATAAAAATTCTCGGGAAGATATTGTTACCCCGGTTTTAGCCTACTAATTATTCCGTGTAAATCTTTTAGCACAATTAATTACTCCTGGTTACTCTTATACTACTAACCAGATATGAAAATTAACCCTCTGCTGGTTGTTGGTGATTGCCAGTCGGCAAAGCCACCAGCACGAATACCGAACAACGGCGGTGGTGGGCTTCGGACTGGTGGGTGAACAACAACAAGTGCTAAGAACATCGGACTTCATCGGAGGAACTACGTTTCCGACGAAGTCTTATTTGTCGGGTGTAGTTTTATCTATGTCCAAGGTTTAGCTCTTTCATTTCAAAATAACATTTTTCACAAACCACTTTTATATTCGCAAATTCCATTGACTTGTTGTTCCATTCTCCTTCGTTTTGTCTGACTGCCTCGCATTCATCACACCATGCCTGAAAGTCATCGTCTTCCAAAAGTTTCATGTCTTCAATCGTTTCAAAGGCTTCTTCAAAACCGACTTTAGTTTTATGGTTGAGGTGTTTGCAAACAAATGCTGTTCTACGATATTCGTGTGCCTCACATTCAACATATTTGTCTTTGATTTTTTTAGCTGTTCCGGTGTCGATGAATTCAGTTACTACAAAGAACATTTTAAGTTCTCTGTCATTAACGGGTCTGTAAACTCCAATCCCATTTGTAAGCCTTGCAGCAATAGCTACAAATTCCCATGCTTCAAATTCGTCACTATTAAAATAACCAGTTATAAGTTTTGAAAAATTTGCTCTTTGTCCAAATTCCTTAACAATGTTTGCCGTTTCTTTTACATTTTCAAGAGTGGAATCATTGTCCCATGACCATTTCCACGTGTTTGACTTTTTCGAAAAACTACCTACATCAAAGTATTTGAAATTTACTTCTTGGTCACCCGTTGAAAAAGTCAAAAGTCCTGTTGATTGATTGTAAAACCAATTTTCATACCATTCAACATTATATTCGTTTTGAAATTTGTCTTGCAAAACTTTTAGTTCTTCAATGCAGGTTTCAGCAAAACTATCGTAGTCTAAGATGTCCAAATTAAAAGTTATTGGGTCGTCAAAAAATTTCCGCCCAACTTTCGTATTGCGGCAACTTAAAACTAATCAATAGCGGCAATACACCCAAATGTGTTGTCTGTGCGAATGTTTCGACCACACAAAAAAGCAATCCTCCGGCGCCCTTTCATAGAACAAATTGATTTCAATGCCGGAGCCTTTTAAATATCTGTAAGATCAAAAAAGTCATTACTTTCTCAGCGGGGTTTTATGGAAAGAGTTTTATGGCCGGAAGTTTATGTTGTGAAGACCCCGATAGGAAGGGAAAAGCGGGAAGAATTAACATGCATTTTCCAGTTAAAGAATATTCTAATGTGGTCTAAACTTTTTGTTAACTACTTCATTAATGGTATTTAATAAAGATTTATCGCCGGGTGCATCACCTAATATTTGCCAGATCATTACGCCGCTTGCTCTTTTAATTGCCAATGCTGTCTTTTGTTTTATCGTGGCCAAATTATTAAAATACATCGTCACATTTCCCGGAAAATGTAAAGTATCGGATTGATTGCCGGGGTAAAGAGATACTATAGATTTATAATCCATACTTACCGGTTGCGATCCCGAAGGGCCAAATCCATAACCATAAAAAGGAAGCCCAAGAACTAATTTATTCTCTGGAATTAATCTTTCATTATGCCAATAATCAAGATCTTCAACAGCCATTTGGTAAGGAGAGTGATTCCCCGGATCATCCGGCCGCCAAGGTCCCGTTCTGTCATAAGACATAACATTTACAAAATCAAATTGCTGCAATGCTTTGTCAGGTAGCTGATCTTTGTAAGCAGTTGCAATTGCGGAGGTGATCAGTTTATCAAGTGGCCTGAGAGCGCCTGCTAATTCAGTCACAAAATTCTGATAGTTCTCATCTATATCACTTCCTTCAATGTCCACATCAATTCCATCAAGATTGTAATGCTGTACTAATTGCACCAGCTTATTTATGAATAGTTCTCTTTTGTCGTCTTTCAATAAGCTTCTATAAACCGGGTGTGGCCCACCTCCTGCAATGGATGCCAGGACTTTTACATTTTTATTATGTGCTCTTTTTATAAGTGTATCAATTGCAAGATTCAACTTAAAAGCACCGTTAGAATCGGGGTTAAAAAAAGCAATATTCAGGTGGGTTATCTTATTTAGAAAAAGGAAAGTTGAATCTGTGTGCGCAGAATCTTGTATCGCAGCATTCAAAAAATAGTATCCGACAATTTTAAATGTTGCATCCGGATTTTTATGTACGCTTTGTCCATTTACATTTACTGAAGTAAAAACAAGTATCGAAAATAAACACTTCCATTTCATACAATTTTGCATTTGTTTTTTTTCAAAAATATGTGATTGACGCCTAATCATCCCGTCTGTGTTTTACGAGAGCTTTTACATCCTATCGGCCGGGCTTTTATTAGCTGAAGCGGAGTACAAGAATTTTACTTTCTCAGCAGTAAATGGTAATAAACGGACAGTCGTTCAAGCATTAAAATGTTGTTTTGGTTGGAAGGTTTTTTAATCATAATTACTGTTGGTTAAATAAAAGCTCGAATTTAAGAGTTTGTAAAGCCTTGGATTAAAAGTTTGTCAGCCTGAGCTTGTCGAAGGCTGGTTAGGCTTTAGCGAGCCACCGTTTATAGCGAGCACAGCTTTCGAATTATAAAGATTTATAGATTGGCTTTGCAATAATTCGATGTCTACTCAATGTGATGCTGTGCAACGCTTGCATGTCGCTGCGTTTTGGTTCAGGGCAGGCTGGTAATATACGCTGCAATTTGCTTTTGCATGTTCATATAAAATTATTTATTACCTATTCTGCTTTATATTTTTCCGTTATGCTTTGGGTCAAAATCCACCATCCATTCAATACCGTATTTGTCTCTAAAACAACCAAAATACGAACCCCAGGGACTATCACCAATAGGCCCTTCTATTTGTCCTCCTGCTGAAAGCCCATTAAATAATCTGTCTGCTTCTTCTTTACTTTCCGCAGTTATTACAATTTTACTTCTGTTCTCATTTTCGTTTGTTTTTCCAAAAATTTCCGGAACATCATTTGCCATCAGCATATTACATTTACCAATAGGTAAAGCAATATGCATAATTTTATTTTCTTCCTTTTCTGCAACCTTGAATTCAGAACTTGCAAGATCTTTGAAACGAATAATTTTTGCAAACTCTCCGCCAAATACTGATTTGTAAAAGGTAAATGCTTCTTCGGCATTTCCGTTGAAGTTGATGTGAGGATTGATAAGTGCCATAATTTTATTTTTTAAGTTTAGAAATATTTTAAGCATTTTTTAAAGCTGCAATATCAAATTTTGTCATTTGCATAAATGCTTTTGTAACCCTTTCTTGTTTGGCTGGATCACTCATTAGTTTTGAAAGAATGGTGGGAACGATTTGCCATGATAAACCAAATTTATCTTTCAGCCATCCGCACTGCCCTTCTTTACCACCATCAGCAGTGAGTTTGTTCCAAAAGAAGTCAACTTCTTCTTGTGTTTCGCAATTTATGAAAATAGAAATAGCTTCGTTAAATTTGAATTGAGGTCCGAAATTGGCTGCTGTGAATCGTTGCCCTTCTAATTCAAATGTTACCATCATTGGATTAACGTTAATTATTTTTGAATCTTTGAAGATTGAGCAGTAAAATTTTGCTGCTTCTTCTGCTTGGTTGTTGAACCAAAGAAATGTTGTTACTTTATTAATTTCCATTTTGATTGATTTTTAATTGTTTTATTATGATTATGAATTCATTTCGATCATATTATAATGTCTTTAAAAGGTTTTCTAATTGATTAAGTCCCATTGTAAATCCTCCCTGAAAGCCCATTTCAATCTGTTTCTCCATACGTTCAAGGGATTCATTGTAAATAGCAATACTAACTTTTGTTATCCCGTTCTGTTCTGTAAAATTCAAATCCCAATTAGAACCCGGCAATTCGGGGTTTTCATCTTTATCGGCAAAAGCATTCACCATTTTGAAATTGGTTATTGGAGTAATGGAAGTATATTTTTGAAGTGACCAATGTTCTTGTCCTTCCGGGCTTACCATAGCATAAAATCTTCTTCCACCAACTTCAAAATTCATAAATTTTGTTTTTGAGGCCCAGGGTTTAGGTGCCCACCATTGGTCAAGAATTTCTTGTTTGGTAAAAGCAT
>JBDTUZ010000058.1:0-33354 GCA_040007435.1 Ginsengibacter sp.
TAAAAAAACTACAACTGCAATAATGTGCGGCAGGATTTTTTTGAAATTAAAATTCTTCATTACCATTTTTCTTTAGAAAAAGCAAAGTAAAAGTTTTTTATCATTAAAGGGTATAAATAAAACTTCAATTAAAAATTAAAAATTTCATCATAGGGTGCCGGATTCACAATTCATCTTTCAATTACTTATCTTAGTTTTTTTTCCAACAAAAAAGTTATGGCTTTAAGCAGAATATGGGCGGCGTTTATCATTGTTGCTATTACGGTAGCTGGCATTAAATGCTTTTTCCTTGGCGATTCACAAATTTTTCAATGGATGGTTACGGGTAAAGCTGCTGACCCTGCCAATCCGCTAAAACTCGACGGAATTATTGAGACATGCTGGGTTGCGGTAGATATCTGCCTTAAACTTATTGGAATACTGGCGCTATTTATTGGCTTCATGAATATCGCTGAGAAAGCAGGAGGCATAAGGCTTTTGAGCAGAATAGTCGGCCCGTTTTTTTCTAAATTATTTCCTGAAATTCCTAAAGGCCATCCATCAATGGGGCACATGATCATGAACTTTTCAGCCAACCTGTTAGGGCTTGATAACGCCGCAACCCCTTTTGGATTGAAAGCAATGGATAGCCTGCAGGAATTAAATGTGAATAAAGATGTTGCTTCCAACTCACAGATCATGTTTCTCTGTTTACACGCTGCGGGACTGAATTTAATTCCCGTAAGTGTAATAGCGGTAAGGGCTGCACAAAACGCATCAGACCCTACCGATGTTTTTTTGCCCTGCATGATCGTGACATTTGCAGGCACGATGGCTGCGATGATCATAGTTTCTTTTAAGCAAAAAATCAATTTGTTTCAACCGGTGATACTTGCATGGGTCCTGGGTATCTCTGCAATAATAGCAGCGCTTGTTCTTTACGTCACTCACTTAAATGCTGCAGGTATCCAGTTATTTTCAGGCCAGTTAAGTAACGGATTAATATTATTGGTGTTTCTCCTTATAATCCTTGGAGGTGTGTATAAAAAGATAGACCTCTTTTCTGTTTTTGTAGATGGAGCCAGAAATGGTTTTGATACGGCAATTCGCATTATACCTTATATACTTGGCATACTCGTAGCTGTTAGTATGCTTAGAACCAGCGGTACTTTCGATGCCATTATTACGGGCATGAAAAATTTCTTTGCGGTGCTTGGGGCCGATACCCGTTTTGTGGATGGGCTGCCTACAGCGCTTATACGGCCGCTGAGTGGCGGTGCAGCCCGCGGAATGATGGTTAGCACTATGGCCACGTATGGGCCTGATTCTTTTGCAAGTAAATTGTCGGGGATTTTCCAGGGCGCCGCAGATACCACTTTTTATGTAGTAGCCGTTTATTTTGGCTCTGTAAATATTAAAAATACACGCTATTCTATAGGCGCAATGCTGCTCGCCGATCTTGTAGGAATTATTACAGCAATACTTTTAGCTTACTTATTTTTTGGAAATAGCGCCTGATTCATTGACTGGATCAAAACTAAGCGGTTGTGGAAAACCCTTTTTCTATTTTTTTATTTGCTTATCCTTTTTCTCTATCGTGGCAGAATCGCTTTGATGGGCTATAATTGAATCCTGCTTTAGATCGGTTGTGAGGTTGTCATTGTTATTTGCATCTTTTTCCTCATCATCCATAATGGCAGATGATTGAAAAATTGCTGCTATCTTTTTAGCATCATAAATTGCGCGGTTGTATTTATTTCCGAGAACGATGATCGTAACAGAATCCTGAATCATTCTTATAAAGGCAGTATTATTTCCATGCCACCATCCGTTATGATAAATTATTTTCCTTCCATCAGGATATACATTCATTCTCCAGCCATATCCATAATTTCTTATGCCCGGTTTTTCATTGCTATAAGGAGTGTAGGCCGCTTCTAAAGTTTTTGAATTGAATATTTCGTTGGTATAAAGCGCCTGGTCCCATTTCAACAAATCTTCAGGGGTGCTATAAATGTTTTTATCGCCGAATCCTGTATCCAGGTAGGTAAGGCCTTCCTGTCTTCCGCGCCAGTCATAAGAAGGCATCGCTGTGGCACTATCTGCCATAGTAAACACATAAGTGTCGTTCATGCCGAGGGGAGTGAAAAAATATTCCTGCAAAAAATGCGGATAACTTTTGCCGGAAGCTTTTTCGATTATCAATGCTAATAATGCATAATTAGTATTGCAATAGGTGAAGTGCGTACCCGGTGTGCCTTGTAGAGGCGGTTTAAATTTTTCCAGGTAAGCAAGTATATCTTCATTAGAGCAATACTGTTTTGTGTTCCAACCGAGTGGTTGCATAAAGTAAATATAGTTGGGAAGTGCGCTTCTGTGACTGAGCAATAACTTTACAGTTATATTATCATACGGAAATTCAGGAAAATATTTTTTTAGATCGTCATCAAGTTTCAATTTGCCAAGCTCGGCGAGTTTCAATACTGCCATTCCAGTAAATGTTTTCGACACTGATGCAAGATGAAAAGCGCTGTGCGGCGTAAGCGAATCCTTTTTCTGCAGGTTAAAATAGCCATGATAATCTTCGAAAATGACTCTTCCTTTTTTTGCTACCAATATGGCGCCATTAAATCCCCTGGCAAGAAAATCTTTCACGTAAAACTCTTTTATCTCATTATAATACCTATTAAAATCTGCCTTTGGAATATTGCCTGGCGGTGGAGGAGTGTAAGCCAGCGAATCTTTCTTTGAGCGATCACTTTTGCCTGCTGAGCCGGAGTTACAGGCAATCAAAAAAATGGAAGCAATAATTGCTATTAAAAATGTTTTAGACAAATTCATGGTTAATAATTCATAGATTAAGGGACTATATTTGCAATATTACATTACAAAATTTATATGGCAGAAAAAAAGGCAACAAGTTACCCCAAAGAAAAAATCAAAATACTGTTTCTTGAAAATATTAGCAAAGCAGCAACCACAAAATTTACAGACGCAGGTTACATTTCGGTAAAACAAATGCCCGGTGCATTAAGTGAAAGTGATCTTATCAGGGAGATTAAAGATGTCCATCTCCTGGGTATTCGCTCCAAATCAAAAATCACAGAAGCTGTGCTGGATAGTGCCACGAAATTGCAGGCAATCGGATGTTTCTGCATTGGTGTAAACCAGGTGAATCTTTCCGCAGCTACAAAAAAAGGTATTACTGTTTTCAATGCGCCCTATTCAAATACACGTTCGGTTGCAGAGCTGGTGATTGCATCGGCGATTATGCTTATAAGAAAAATTCCTGATAAAAATAGGGCAGCGCATGAAGGGATATGGCTTAAAGATTCCAGCGGCAGCCACGAACTTCGCGGTAAAACATTGGGCATTATAGGTTATGGAAATATAGGTTCGCAGGTGAGTGTGCTGGCTGAAGCGCTTGGTATGAAGGTGTTTTTCTATGATGTAGAAACAAAGATGCCTTTAGGAAATGCTGAAGGCAAAACTTCCTTAAAGGAGTTATTACGCCTCTCCGATATCGTAACACTTCATGTACCGGATTTACCATCAACCCGCAACATAATTAATAAGGCCACCTTGAAGCATTTTAAGCCTTCAGCCATGCTTATTAACTATGCCAGAGGCCAGGTAGTTGAAATCCCCGCATTAAAAAATGCCTTGGTAAACAAAGAGCTTGGTGGTGCCGCTATTGACGTGTTTCCTTCTGAGCCGCAAAAAAATGGCGATCCATTTGTAAGTCCTTTGCAGGGATTGAGTAATGTGATATTGACTCCTCATATTGGGGGGTCCACTGAAGAGGCGCAGTTAAATATAGGAGAGGACGTGAGCGCCAAGCTTTTCAATTTCCTGGAAAAAGGCATCACAACAGGATCTCACACGATACCCGGATTGAGCCTGCCTCCGCAGGAAGGGACTCACAGGATATTGCATATACATAATAATGTGCCTGGGGTATTATCTGAAATAAATACGGAGCTTTCCAAACATAAAATAAACATCCTGGGACAGTATTTGAAAACCAACGATGAAATAGGTTATGTCGTTCTCGATGTTAATAAAAATCTGTCCGGAGATGCGCTTGAGTTATTGAAGAAAGTAAAAGAAACTATTAAGGTGAGATTACTATATTGAGCAAATAATTCTTTATGCAATGGTGTTTGATTTTTTTAAATCGTAAACCAATAATTTAATTTTTTAAAATTCATATCGTAAACAATTTCACCTGATTTACTGGATAAATTTAGGAAGAATAAGTCCTTTATTTCCCACGCCCCTGTTTTTCTGTCTTAACTTTGTGCTATGAAAATAGTAATAATAGGAGGCGGTTTTGGTGGTTTAAAACTTGCAAGAAAACTTACAAAAAAGAAGGGTTTTGATGTTACCCTTATCGATCGTTTCAATTTTCACCAGTTTCAGCCTTTATTCTACCAGGTGGCTACCGCAGGGCTTGATGCCAGCGATATTTCTTTTCCATTGAGAAAAGCTTTTCACAAAGAAAATAATATTCATTTTAGGATGGGAATCGTAACATCCATTGATGTTGCAAATAAACTAGTGATCACCGATGAGCAGGAATATTCTTTTGATGCACTTGTAATTGCAACCGGCGCAGACACAAATTTTTTTGGCAACCAGCAACTAATAGATCATACGTTTCCCATGAAAAGCACGGTAGAAGCGTTACAGATAAAATACAGGCTCCTTCAAAATATGGAACAGGCATTATATGCAAAAACGGAAGAGGATCTGCAAAAGCTTTTAACAGTAGTTGTTGTAGGAGGTGGGCCAACGGGCGTAGAAATGAGTGGAGCAATAGCTGACATGCGCAGGTTCGTTTTACCAAAAGATTATCCGGAAATAGATTTCAGGAAGATGAGAATTTACCTGCTGGAAGGAGGCCCGGAAACATTGGGAACCATGTCGGATAAATCAAGTAACGATTCCATGGAATACCTGAAAAAGCTTGGTGTAATATTGAAGACTGAAACTATTGTGAAAAATTATGATGGTAAAACAGTTTCTATGCAAAATGGTGATTCTATTGATTCCTGTCTGGTAATATGGGCTGCAGGTATAAAAGGGAATGTACCAGATGGAATTGACAAAAGCCTTGTCGTAAAAGGCAACCGCATTAAAGTTGACCAATATAACCAGGTAACTGGTATTGAAAATATTTATGCGATTGGAGATGTGGCTTATATGGAAACAGAAAAATATCCGCACGGCCATCCGCAGGTAGCATCTGTAGCTATAGCACAAGGCGAAGCACTTGGCAAAAATTTTTTAAGAATGCAGAAAAACCCCGGCTCTGCAGAAGAATTTGAATACCATGATAAGGGCTCTATGGCTACAGTTGGCCGCAATCTCGCGGTAGTAGATATTCCCAAACCTAAATTTCATTTCAGAGGTTTTTTTGCATGGATGATCTGGATGGGTCTTCACCTTTTTTTATTACTTGGCGTTAAAAACAGGCTCTCGGTTTTTAGTAACTGGATATACAATTATATTACTTACGACCAGAATCTAAGATTAATTTTTCGCCCCTTTTACCGGCCTAAAACCTAATAATATGGAATCACATTTTTTAAATGCGGAATGGAATAATCTCATTATGGCTAATTATCCCGTGCCTCCGGAAGTGCTGTTGCCTTATGTTCCAAAGAATACAGAGCTTGATTTTTTTGGCGGCAAAACTTATGTAAGCCTTGTAGGGTTTATGTTTTTAAATACAAAGATGCTGGGCCTTAGTATTCCTTATCACAGCAATTTTGAGGAGGTTAACCTTCGGTTTTACTTAAAGCATAATAACAATGGTAACTGGATGCGGGGCGTTGGATTTATCAAAGAGATTGTACCCAAACCGGCTATAACGCTTGTGGCAAATAACTTATATGGAGAAAAATATGCCACCATGAAAATGAAACATTCCTTTCACGAGGCTCCGGATTATCTGGAAACCGGTTATGAATGGCGCTTTAAAAACAAGTGGAATAAAATAAGCGCTATTTCAAAAACAACATCCTTGCCAATGAGGATCGGCAGCGAGGAGGAATTTATAGCAGAGCACTATTGGGGATATACAAAAGTTAACGATGATAAAACGTACGCTTATGAGGTAAAGCATCCGAGGTGGGAGATTTTTCATGTAACCGACTATGTTATCCATTGTGATTTTAGTGGCTTATATGGCAAAGAATTTTCTTTTTTGAAGGATGCAAAACCATCTTCCATTTTTATGGCAAAAGGCTCTGAGGTAAAGATCTGCCATAAAACAACTTTACAATAATCTAAATTCATCTAAAACTTTTTTTGCTCTTGATTTGAATGCAGCGCTTTGATGAGATATCTGTCCGTCAATAAGAAGTTTTATTTCGGGAATGATTTCAGGGTATTGTTTCGCAAGTTTGCCAAGTATCGATAAAGAGAAAGCTTTTACCGCAACAGATTCACCGGGAGATTCAACATAGTTAAAACAAATTTCCATTACAGGACCCTCGTATTCCACCGGAATATCAACATGCTGGAGAAGCCTCACCGTATTTCTTTTGATTGAGTTATGAAGCCCTGGCTTCCTTAGATTGATTATTAGTTTTTCGAAATTTCCTTTTATGAGAAAAGGGTGCAGGATGGCACTATAACTTAATGGCCATGCTGCACGCTGTGTTACGCGATATTCTGCATTCAAAAAAAGATTAAATAGCTGATCAAACTTTTTTTGATCGTCTCCAACCCATGAAACAATTGTATCGCAATTCTTCTTTGAATGTTCTTTGAGAATAGTTTCACGCAGATCCATAACCCATAGATTATATCATTTACAATCACTTTCTAATAGTTTCCGCATTTTAAAGACTTCTTCTTCGTTTACTGCAATATGCTGCAATTGTTCATTCATAGCGCTATTTGCATATTTCATTTCGCTTGCTTTGTAAAAGCCGGCAGAGCCATGAAATTCTTTTGCACCGGTACTTTCGGCCAGTGAAACAATATTACCTGATGTTACACCTGATCCTGGCATAATAATAATTCTTTCGTCTGCCTGAATAATTAGTTGTTTAATTAATTCTTGTCCTTCGAATGCTTTGGGTTGCAGCCCGGAGGTTAAGATTCTCTCGCAGCCAATCTCGATAATATCTTCCATTGCCTCCATAGCGTTTGCAGTTCTATCGAATGCCCGGTGAAAGGTAACACCTAACGGATATGCATGGCCTGTAAGAGTTTTACATTTTTCTTTATCAACTTTACCTTCCGGTGTAAGTATCCCGAGAACTACACCGTCACATCCAAGTTTTTTGCACATCTCAATGTCAGCCTTCATCATTTCATATTCGGCTTCGTTATATAAAAAATCGCCACCTCGCGGCCTTATCATTACATATAAGTCAATCTGTAAAGCTTTTCTCGCTTCTTTTATGAATCCGCAGGATGGGGTAGTGCCGCCTTCTATGGGGTTGTCGCATAGCTCTATGCGGTGAGCCCCGGCCCGCTGGGCTGCAATGCAGCTTTCAATATTGAATCCTATTATTTCAAGCTTCATGAATCTCTCCTTTTTTTTGCAGCCGCCTGAAGATTTTAGCCGCCCGTGTCAAATACATATTTCGATGGAATAATTTTTTCTTCACCATTACTTTTTACCGAGAATGCAAAGCCTTTTTGAACAGCATAAGCCCCGTACTGGCCTTTTTTATTCAATGCAAGAAAGCCTACCTGTAAAGTTTTGGCTTTTTTCATGTCACGTTTTACAATCCTGTCAACAGCTTTACGGCAGGCAGTTTCAGGAGAATCACCCTGGCGCATAAATTCCACCACGAGGTGCGTACCGCAAATTCGTATCACTTCTTCCCCAACACCACTGGAGGTGGCGGCTCCTATTTCATTGTCTACAAATAACCCGGCACCGATAAGCGGAGAATCACCAACCCGGCCATGAATTTTGAAAGCCATACCACTTGTTGTTACTGCGCCACTCATATTTCCTGAAGCATCCAGAGCCACCAATCCCATTGTATCGTGATTGGCCGATCCATCTTCAAAATAGTTTGGCGCGAACGGTCCATTTTCTTTTTTACCTCGATTTTCGGAACCCTGATTCTCAATATTTATAACCGGTTTATATTCACTCTTGTTGAGCCAATTTTCGTAGGCTTTTTTCGCATCGTCGGAGAGCACCTGCGGTTCTAAGGTAAATCCGTTTTCAACAGCAAATTGTTGTGCGCCCTGCCCGACTAATAACACGTGTGGAGTTGTTTCCATGATTTTTCTTGCAACGGATACGGGGTGAAGAATCCGCTCTAATCCACCTACACCACCACAATTAGAGAATTCATCCATAATACATGAATCCAAAGTTACAATGCCGTCCCTGTCAGGATAACCACCAAGTCCCACGCAACAATTGATAGTGCCTTCAATGTACCGGGCGCCTGCTTCCACGGCATCAAGTGCCCTTCCGTTTGCAGACAATATTTTCCATGCTTCGGTATTAACGGGTTTGCCGCTATCCCATGTGGAGACCACAATAGGTTTAATTTGATCTGCACCACCACCGGTAAAAATTTTCTTTACAGAAAGCAGCGGCGCTGATAATGTTGAAAGCTGTATAAATTTTCTTCTGTCTATCATACAATTAATTTATAGGGATGTTTTTATTTAGGAATTATTTTCTGTGCATTGAAAGTTTTTTTATCATGTCATCGGACAGGGAATCTGCATAAGTGCCATAAGCGCTTACAAAAGCTCCTCTTAATTTTCCATCTTTTGACTCTACAGCATACACTACCGCCTCATCAGATGGATTTGTCTCTCCTTCGAACCTGTAAACTTCGGTTATTTCAAATTCATGAGGGTTTAAACAAACATTTGTTTCACTACAAATTAATTTATCAAAGGCTATATTGAAATCAGTAGTAAAACCTCTTTCTTTTAGGCTGTTAAGGGCAACAGATACTGTGTCGTAGTTAGGCATAAAAATATTTTTTCAAAATTAATTAACTTACAAAAAAGAAATGTAAGCCATTAGCAGGCTGAAAGTTATTCAATAATGTTTTTCTATCTGAAAAAATTATTAATTGATTACGTAAACTTTAGATTTTCATTTCGACAATCAAAACTTCAATGCAGTAAAATAATTTATAGATTTGAAAAGAGATCAATGTTTACTTTATAAAATCATTTTTGATTCTGATAGAGGGGACTGCAAATAAACATTTGAGAAAAATCTTTTAATAGAAATGATGAAACTCTATATTAAGAATATGGTTTGTGACCGTTGTATTGCGGCGGTGAGGCATCTGTTTGATGATTTGAAGATACACTTTTCGGAGTTGCAATTAGGTGAGGTGACCTTACTTAAAACCCCGGCAAACAAAAAGATGAAAATTTTAGAAACCGGTCTCAATCAATTGGGTTTTGAAATACTGGACGATGAAAAAAAGCAACTTATCGACAAGATTAAGACAATTATTATCAAAGACGTTCATTATGGCGAGGGGGATGCGAAGTATAAATTCTCAGATTTGCTATCTGCTAAATTGCATAAGGATTACTCATATTTAAGCAAATTGTTTTCAGAAACAGAAGGTGTAACTATTGAAAAATATATGATCAACCAAAAAATAGAAAGAGTAAAGGAATTGATGGTCTATGATGAATTAAATCTTAGCGAAATCGCTTACCAGTTGGGTTATAGCAGTGTGGCACATCTTTCCGCACAGTTTAAAAAAGTGACTGGCATTTCTCCAAGCCATTTTAAAAATATCCCCGGAAATAAGCGGAAAACACTGGATCGTTTGTAAAATGAATACCTTAGAATTTTAAAGAAGAATTGTTATCCTGTAAACGAATAATTTAGGACTATGCAACCCTATAAGGCATTTTTGGCTGGGCCACACTTTTATGAGGTTGATGCGCATTAAGAGGTTCAAAATTATAATCCCTGCTAAAGAAGACGCTTGTTGTTTGCGCATGGGCACTGAGAGGTGCAAAGCCGGTAAAATCACTTTGTATTAAACCTGCATTTCTAAGTGTAGCTGCGGAAATAAGACATCGGTCTGAGTTATCAAGAATGATAATTCCGCCGGGCTTTAAATGGCTTATCGATTTTTCGCAGCAGGCAACACGGGTTTTTATATAACCATCAATTACAATTACATCAAATTGTTGGAAGGAAGATATTTTACCTGAGTACTCTTCTATGTCTAATGTGGTGGGAATTAACTTGCAGTTTGCAGGTATTTCATTTTGAATTTTTTCTATCCATTTTAAATCATTTTCAACTGAATAAACGTTCTTTGCTCTGGAGCCCCAGTATAAAGTGGAAAATCCGCATCCGTATTCAAAAACTTCTTTATCTGAATAATCGAGCTGAGATAAAAAATCTATGGCAGGATAGCTGAACCAAGGTAAAGGGTTCCCATTTTTATCAATGCATCTGTCGGTACTAATAGATTTTTCCCATCCATAATCTTTGAGTAAATGATTTATTAATTGCCTTCTTAGTGATATTTTATATTTAATTGACCGCAAGCTTTTAGGTACAAATCTTTTTAGTTTCATAATTTTTGCAGCATTAACTATTAATACTTGTGTTTTATAATGATTATCAAAATACAATTATTTCTGATAACTATGAATTTTCGTAACAATTTCTGTAAAGAGGTATCCTGATAAAATTTTCCTCAAAAAAGATAAATTCAATTTTCCAGATTGAAGATCTGCATAATAAAAATTGCCAGGCTAATGCTGGCAATTTTTAAGATCATTGTATTTAGTGACAAAACTATTTAGCGAACTGAAACATCCAATCATAAATATCCATTTTGAAAGGATCATAATTTTTATCTTCTTTTCCCATTCCGGAACCCGAATATGCAAGATCCCAACAATTGTGTCCGACTCCGGGAAATATCGTGAGTTTAGCCTTTAATGTTGGCTTTAAGCCATTAATTGCATTTACAATACTTACAGATTGATTAACCTGAGCGTCAGCGCCGCCACAAAAGGTCCATATTGGAAAATTTACAAGATTTAAAGTATCAGGTTGATGATTTATGTCGAAACGAACTGACATTGGAACTGAAGCTGCAACGTAACCAGTTTTAGCGTATTTTGAGAGATAATAGTACGCTGAAATTCCGCCCATACTTAGTCCTGTAAGATAAATTCGATGGGTATTAATCCTGTATTTACTTACAATGTATTTAATAAATTCATGAACCGAATCAGGAGCAAAAGTCTTGAAAACTTCTTGGGGTGACACTACTATCATGGGATAAGTAGGCGACCATACTTTCTTATTGATCAACTCGGGAGGACCGTAGTTGAGAACTCTTTTCAGTGCGTCGGGGCGAAGCTGACTATTACCAGAGTCGCCTGAGCCGTGCAGATAAACCAATAGCGGGTAATATGCCTGGTTGGAAGAGTATCCAGAAGGAGTATATACATAATGCCCATAAACTATCCCATTAAATAAAGGCACTGCAGTTTGAACACCTCCCTGGTCTTTTGGTAAACTTTTAAGGTCAGTGTCAGAGACCGGTGGTGGAGGGGGTGGAGGGGTTGAAGGCACATCAGGCCCATTAGGTTTTCCACAAGACACAATCATAAATAGAAAAACTACCGGGATTAATATAATTTTTCTTAAATCTTTAAAGTATTTCATATTAAGAATTTTATTCAAATCTTTTTAACGCCAACCGGGAACAAAAATTGCAGAGGGTATCGTAAGTATCTTGAGGTAAGTCAGTAGTATAGGATAAAGTTAGAATATCGGATAATTAAATGCAAAAAAAGTACAACTAAATTATTGGAAGTAATAATTAATTAACAAGAATATGCCAAATCCGTACCAAGTTTCAAACCTGGGGAATGGCTTGGTACAAAGTCCAGCGAATTTAAAGACTATTTTAAATTAATTGTTACAGTGCAAGCGCTCCGTTCATATTCCTCACAGCATCAGCACTTTTGGCAAAGGCGGCTTTTTCATCCTCGTTCAGATCAAAATCAATAATTTTTTCCCATCCATCTTTTCCTATTACAACGGGCACGCCCATGCAAATATCTTTTTGACCATATTCGCCATCAAGCATTACAGAGCAGGGAATCAATTTCTTTTCATCACGAACGATGGATTCAACCATCGCAGCTCCGGCAGCACCGGGTGCATACCATGCACTTGTACCTAATAAACCGGTAAGTGTAGCGCCGCCAACCATTGTATCGGCAGCGACCTTCTTCAATGTTGCATCATCAAGCATTCTTGATACTGGAATGCCATTATAAGTAGCCAATCTTGTTAAGGGAATCATTGTGGTATCGCCATGCCCGCCAATTACTACTGCCTGCAGGTCCTGTGAAGAACAACCCATGGCCTGGGATAAAAAATATTTAAACCTGCTGCTGTCAAGTGCGCCACCCATTCCGATGATCCTGTTTTTTGGAATACCGCTTGATTTTAAGGCAAGGTAGGTCATAGTGTCCATTGGGTTACTGATAACTATTATGATTGCATCTGGTGAATGTTCCAATATATTGCTGGTAACATCTTTTACTATACCGGCATTTATTCCTATCAGTTCTTCACGTGTCATTCCCGGTTTACGCGGAATTCCGGAAGTGATGACGGCCACTTTACTTCCGGCAGTTTTTTTATAATCGTTTGTGGAACCAATAATGTTAGTATCGCTGCCAAGCAATGCGGCACTCTGCAGAAAATCCATTGCCTTGCCTTCGGATACGCCTTCTTTAATATCTAATAAAATTAATTCTTCGCAAAGTTCTTTCCTGGCAATGTTATCGGCACATGTAGCGCCTACTGCCCCTGCGCCTACTACAGTTACTTTCATTTTTAATTATTTAATTTTTCAAAAAATTGGTTACCCGCCAAAGGTAATGTTTCATCTTAAAATATCAGGGATAGGCTGGGATGTATTAGTTCGGTACAATCAGGTACCAGTTATTATGTTTGAGGGGCCTCCGAGAACTGCAACTGACCGCCAGAAAACTGTGAAGGTTTAACCTGTATTGCCAAATGACTACATGAGTTACTGTTCACCGATCGCTTTTTAGTTGTCTTCCTTTGCTGCTATTTATAAATCCTTTAACTACTCCACTTTATTCTTTCATTTAATTTAACCGTCGTATCAATAAACCTTCCATGTTTAAACTGCATGCATTCGCATTTTTGTGCTTTTTTCTCGCTTGCTCTAGCGGCAAGGCAGCGATAACACTTACAGCTATTCCCGATGTAAAGGCTTCAGTTGTTTCTCTTCAATGGAATATGGTGAATTACGCGTCGCCAACAGCTTATATTCTTTTAAAAAGTAATGACGGCATTGTATGGAAGATAGCGGCCGCAAATCCTGTTTATAGAAATTATAAAGCATCAACCATTCTTGCTTATAGCGACAGGGTTGCAGGCAGCAGAAAATTATATTATCGTGTGAGGGTTTATGACATTAATGATAACACAGTAGCCATTTCTAATACTGCCATTGCCGAAATTCCTAAAGCCGTATTTAGGAATCTCACAACAAAGGGCGTTTCACCACAAGCAAATTTATCCGGCTTTGGAAATAATGCCTCCTGGCAAATATTTCCAAACCCTGTACAGGATATTCTAAACCTTAATTATAAAAGAACCGAAAGAAT
Source organism: Ginsengibacter sp. (assembly GCA_040007435.1). Lineage (GTDB taxonomy): Bacteria > Bacteroidota > Bacteroidia > Chitinophagales > Chitinophagaceae > Ginsengibacter. Next base: position 13,633 of record JBDTUZ010000058.1, read on the forward strand.
AATGGGCGTAATAAATGTACTTATTACTGATGCAACCGGGAAAATAATAATTCGCTTCCGGCAGGCTTCTAACAATAAGCAGTTACGTATACCTGTGAGTAACCTTAAAACAGGCCTTTATTTTATCAGGGTAGATGTGTTAAATGAAAGGCAGCTAAATGATAAATTTATAAAGTAGTAAATTATAATTCTGAAGCGATGCTATCTATTTTTACACTTCCTTCAAATGCTTTTTTGAACTCACCTTTTTTGTCGTATAGAAAAATAGATGGCAGATTTGAGACTTTAAAAAATACAGGGAAAAAATATTTCGTATCCCTGGCCATCGTTATCTGGGGATAATTTGCAATCTTATAATTTTTATAAAAGGCAATCATTTCTTCATATGGAAGATAGGTCACCATCACAATTTGAGTTCCCTTAAATTTTTTAATATTCGCAAGCAACTGTTCTGTTTCATGCTGGCAATGTTCACAATCAGGGCTGAACACCATAAATATTACCGGTTTCTTTTTTTGCAGGTTTTCTCTTGAGAATGCTGTGCTGTCGGGTGCTTTATAGACTGTAAATGTTGGAATTGTTGGAAATCTCAGGTATACTGGCTGGGCGGTATCTGTTTGTGACATTCCCTTTGTGCCGGCTATTAAAATCAGTAACAAAAACAAAATATTTTTCAAGGCTATTTTTTTTTGTAAAGTTAGGGAAAGAGATTTATTCAATTTCAAAGACATTAGTTGGGGGAGTCTACCTGCATATTTAATAAGCTACTGAAATTATCGTTTAACTAATTGAAATTGTCCGTTACTTCTTTTTCACAAAACATTTAATGAATCATCTTTTTGCTTCCCCCACATCAATTTTTAGATTGCTATAAAGTATATTTTCACTTGCGCCATTTTTTATACCTTCGCCGCCTAAAAGAATATTTTATGGCATCTACTTCTGATATGAGAACAGGGCTCATCTTGAAAATTGACGGCAGCTTGTACACCGTTATTGAATTTGGGCAAAATAAGACGGCCCGCGCTGCAGCAAAAGTATGGGCAAAATTGAAAGGCGTTGATAACAGCCGAACTATAGAGCAAACATGGAACAGCGGCGAAACTATATATCCTGTAAGAGTTGAAAAAAAACCTTTTCAATTTCTTTATAAAGATGATACTGGTTATACTTTTATGGATACGACTACTTACGAACAAATTTCGGTAGCCCCTGAGATGGTTGATGCACCTCAGTTTTTAAAGGACGGGCAGGAAGTTTCTGTTCTGATAAACGGAGAAACCGATCAGCCGATGGGAGTAGAACTTCCCGATAAAATTGTAATGCTTGTTACCTACAGTGAGCCAGGAATGAAAGGTGATACCGCCACCCGTACGCTTAAGCCTGCAACTGTTGAGACAGGTGCAACCGTTAATGTTCCTCTATTTGTAAATGAGGGTGAACTTATAAGAATAAATACAAAGACAGGTGAGTATGTTGAAAGAGTGAAGGAGTAAATTGATTTTTTCAAATTTGCTTCTTTTTTGCCAATAATTGCTGCGATTGTGCTGAATTTCGTGTGGTTTTAATGAAAATTACGCAGATTTCTTCTTTTTTTATTTTTATAGAATTTCGTAATATCTTAAATCATTCCCTATCTTAGCTGCCCGTTTTCCATAACATTAATTTAATTTTTCCACATGGATATTAAACAAATTCAGGAACTCGTAAAGCTTGTAAACAAGAGTAATATCGGCGAGCTTAAAATCGAGCAGAATGATTTTAAAATTACTATAAAGCAAAAGCAGGAGTTCTCGCAGCAAGGTTTTTCACCGCAACTGCAAGCAGCGCAACCTCAGCAAAATCTGCTTCCTCCTACATTCCCTCCTTTAGCACCCGCGGGTACAAAAAGTACTGATAAAGAAATTGCAAAGTCCGATAATACAATAACCGTCAAAAGCCCGATGATTGGAACCTTCTATCGCCAGGCCGGTCCTGACAAGCCTGTTTTCGTAAGTGTTGGGGATAATATAGCTCCCGGTGATGTGGTATGTATAATAGAAGCAATGAAGTTGTTCAATGAAATAGAAAGCGAAGTATCGGGGAAAATTGTAAAGGTACTTGTAGAAGATGCTTCCCCTGTCGAATTTGATCAGCCATTGTTTTTGGTAGAGCCTTCTTAGTTCAAATATTACAACTTCAGAAAAAGCAATTTTTTTGGAACGACCAGGTTATAAAACTTTTCCAAGTTTTTTTTTAAAGAGTGCACAAGTTTAAGAATACCTTATTTTATTTTTTCAAATCAGATACATTGTTTAAAAAAATATTAATAGCAAATAGAGGAGAGATTGCTTTACGGATCATAAGGACTTGTAAAGAAATGGGTATTAGAACGGTTGCCGTGTATTCTACTGCAGATAAAGACAGCCTTCATGTAAAGTTTGCTGATGAGGCAGTTTGTATCGGGAAGCCAGCGGGCGCTGATAGTTATTTAAATATGCCTCATATAATGGCCGCTGTAGAAATCACCAATGCAGATGCGATTCACCCAGGCTATGGCTTTTTGGCAGAGAATGCAAAGTTTGCCCAGATCTGTATTGATCATAACATAAAATTTATTGGTCCCACTCCCGCCATGATAAACGGGATGGGAGACAAGATTACGGCAAAGGAAACAATGATTAAAGCCGGGGTACCGGTTGTGCCCGGCGGAGAAGGTTTGCTTGCCACTGTTGCTCATGCAAAAGAAGAGGCCAATAAAATCGGCTACCCTGTAATTCTAAAAGCCACGGCAGGTGGCGGCGGTAAAGGTATGCGGGTGGTTTGGGAGGAAAAGGAAATAGAGCGCTCGTTCAACAATGCCAAAGCAGAGGCTGCTGCTTCGTTTAAAAACGATGGCATTTACATGGAAAAGTTTGTAGAAGAACCGCGGCATATTGAAATACAAATAGCAGGAGACCAGTTTGGAAATGTATGCCATTTAAGTGAGCGTGATTGCTCCATTCAACGGCGGCACCAAAAGCTTGTGGAGGAATCTCCGTCGCCTTTTATGACAGAAGAGCTTCGGGAAAAAATGGGTGATGCAGCCATAAAAGCAGCATCCGCTATTAATTATGAAAGTGTGGGCACTGTTGAGTTTTTGGTGGATAAGCACCGCAACTTTTATTTCATGGAAATGAATACGCGGATACAAGTAGAGCACTGTGTGACCGAAGAAGTGGTGAACTATGATCTTATTAAAGAACAAATAAAAATTGCCTTCGGTGAAAAAATATCAGGAAGAAATTACTATCCGGAGATGCATGCAATAGAATGCAGAATAAATGCCGAAGATCCTTATAATGACTTTCGCCCTTCCCCGGGGCGTGTAACAGTTCTTCATCAACCAGGGGGGCACGGCGTAAGAATAGACAGCCACGTTTACGCAGGTTACGTAATACCACCTTATTACGACAGCATGATAGGAAAGCTTATTGCGGTTGCGCAAACACGTGATGAAGCGATAAATACCATGAGCAGGGCGTTAAGTGAATATGTTATAGAAGGCATTCACACCACCATTCCTTTTCACCAGCAATTAATGCAAAACGAAGATTTCAGGAAAGGTAATTTTACCACTAAATTTTTGGAAGGATTTAAAATGAAGTAAAGAACTGCAGATGATTGTGTGTATTGTTTCTTTTCTTCTATATCATCCCTTTCAATTTTTCCACCACCAAATCAACTTCTTCTTCGGTATTGTATTTACAAAATGAAAATCTTACTGTAATGTAATTTGGGTTGTTGTTGATCGCACGTATTACGTGGCTTCCTGCGTCGGCGCCTGAAGTGCATGCGCTGCCACCGCTTGCACAAATATTATTTATATCGAGATTGAAAAGCAGCATTTCTGATTTTTCTGTTTTAGGAAATGCGACGCTTAATACAGTGTATAAGCTGTGTCCATTATCATCACCATTAAAATAAACACCACCGATTTGTTCCTGCAGCTTTTTATACATATAGTTTTTTAACGCTCTTATTTTTTGGCTGTCATTATCATGGTTTAGGGTAGCTAACTCCAGTGCTTTTGCGAAACCAACAATCCCATAAATATTTTCAGTACCCGCCCGCATATTTCGTTCCTGACTGCCACCTTGTATGAAAGGCTTAATTTTTATATTTTCATTTATATAAAGTAACCCCACACCTTTTGGGCCATGAAATTTATGGCCTGCGCCGGTAATAAAATGAACGGGTAATTTTCTCAGGTCAAAGGCATAGTGGCCAACCGTCTGCACCGTATCGGAATGAAATATTGCACTATATTTTTTACAAAGATTTCCAACCGCTTCAATGTCGGTTATATTTCCTGTTTCGTTGTTGGCATGCATTAATGTAACGAGGCATTTCTTTTTGCTTTGTTCGAGCAATTTTTCAAGATCGTTTATGTCTATGTGTCCATTTGGCAACACTTTCACCTGACTTAATTCAACGGCGCCATTGTTGTACAAATTTTCTACGCAATGCAGTGTAGCGTGGTGCTCCAGGGGCGAGCTAATGATATGTTTGCATCCAAGATCATGAACAGAACCTGTAATAGCAGTGTTGCTGCTTTCAGTGCCTCCACTCGTAAAGAATATTTCAGCAGGGTGTGCGTTTAAAATTTTTGCAACAGATTTTCTTGCATTTTCTATAGCCATTCTCGTCTCACGCCCGTACGAGTAAATGGAGGATGGATTGCCAAATTTCTCCGTGAAATAAGGCATCATCGCGTCAAGCACTTCGGGATCAAGAGCCGTGGTGGCAGCATTGTCAAAATAAATTCTTTCCATTGTATTAATTAGCTGATGAGCTAATGGACTATTAACTCATTAATAAAATAATTGCATCATCATATCGCTTCATGAATATCCTTCATGATTTTTTTTGCAATATTCTCCGCAGTTGTTTCAAAGCTGCTTTCAGAATAAATTCTTATGATGGGCTCCGTGTTGCTGGTTCTCAGGTGTACCCAGTCTTTATCAAATTCAATTTTCAAACCATCTTCTGTGTTCATCGGATTGTTTTTGTATTTATCCTTTATTTTTTTGAACACTTCTTTTACATCCACACTTGTTTCAAGAGCAATTTTATTTTTTGAGATAAAATAATCAGGGAACAAGCCGCGGAATTGTTTGATGCTTTTACCGGAGTGGACAAGATGTGTTAGGAATAAACCAATGCCGATAAGTGCATCGCGGCCATAATGAAAATCAGGAACGATGATTCCCCCGTTTCCTTCACCTCCGATAACTGCATTCACTTCTTTCATTTTATGCACCACGTTTACTTCGCCTACAGGGGAAGGGAAATATTCTCCACCGTGTTTTTGGGTCACCTCTTTCAGTGCCTTGGTAGAAGACATATTGCTTACTGTATTTCCTTTTCTTTGGCTTAAAACATAATCTGCGACCGCTACTAATGTATATTCTTCTCCAAACATGCTGCCGTCTTCGCATACAAAACAAAGCCTGTCCACATCAGGATCGACAGCGATACCGAGTGAGGCATTCCTCTTTTTTACTTCACTACTAAGAGTTGTAAGATTTTCTGGTAACGGCTCTGGATTGTGATCAAATTTTCCATTCATCTCCTCATTAATAACAGTTATATCTTTTACGCCGAGTTCTTTCAGCAATGCCGGGATATACACTGCGCCGGAACTGTTTATGGCGTCCACAACAATTTTAAGTTTTGCTTTTTTGATGGCCGCCACATCAATCAATGGGTAATTTACTACTGCAGAAATATGCTTTTCAAGATAGCTTTTATCATAATAATATTTCCCAATTTTATCAACGGTTGCAAACACGAAATCTTCGTTTTCAGCAATGCTTAAAATTTTTGCGCCGGCTTCTGCATTTACAAATTCACCATCACCATTTAGCAATTTCAAAGCATTCCACTCTTTCGGATTGTGGCTGGCCGTTAAAATAATTCCGCCTGCCGCATTTTCTTCTTTTACCGCAATTTCCACCGTGGGTGTTGTAGTAAGTCCGATATCAATTACATTGAAGCCGCAAGCCAGGAGCGTATTTGCACATAAATTACTTACCATTTGCCCGCTTATTCTTCCATCCCTGCCAATTACAATGGTATGGTTATTATTATTTGAAGTTTGGAGCCAGCCTGCATAGGCCGTGGTAAATTTAACGATGTCAAGGGGTGAAAGATTGATTCCCGGTTTACCTCCTATTGTACCTCTGATTCCGGAAATACTTTTAATAAGTGCCACTATGTTGTATTTACATTAAGGCTGCAAATTTAAATAAAAACTAATATATCGAATTGCTAAACCTTGATGGTTCTAAAGGAGACATCGCAACTGGTAATAGATTTTGTAAGATAGTTTGAGTGTATCATTTTTAAAAAATAGTAGATCATGCGCTTTTAATTGCAAAAAACATATATACTTATTGGCTGGTGATTGAGGCAATAACCAATTACATTTGCTTAAAGTATTTTTGAGTATGACAGATTCAAAACCTTGGTTTAAAGATTGGTTTAATTCACCATATTACCACCAGTTGTATTTTAAAAGAGACGAGGCTGAAGCTGCGGCATTCATTGATAAACTTATTAGATATCTAAAACCCGCGCCGGGCTCACTTATGCTTGATATCGCTTGTGGAAAAGGACGGCACTCACGCATGCTGGCATCGAAAGGGTTTAATGTAACGGGTATTGATTTGTCAGAAGACAGTATTCGCGAAGCGAAAAAATATGAATCTGAAAACCTGGAATTTTTTGTGCATGATATGCGGCTTCCCTTTTGGATAAATTACTTTAATTATGCATTCAATTTTTTCACCAGCTTTGGTTATTTCAATACAAGGAGGGAGCACGATAATTCTATAAGAACTATTGCACAATCGATAAAACCAGGTGGAATTTTTGTATTAGATTACCTCAATGTACACTATGCTGAAGACCATCTTATGCATAAGTCAGAAATAGATATTGATGGTGTAAATTATTACCTGACGAAGTGGTTTGATGAAACGCATTTTTATAAAAAAATTGTCGTGGAAGATGAGAATTTGAAGAAGCCAATCGAGCACCTGGAGAAAGTGGCTAAATTTTCGTTAGGAGACTTTACCGATATGCTTGCTTACCACAAACTTCAAATACAGGAGGTATTCGGCGATTATAACTTTAATGAATATCATGTGAGAAATTCTCCGCGAATGCTAATTATTGCGAAGAAGGATGTTCATTAATCCTTTCTTTATTTATTATTCACAAGCATCCATTTTGCCGTCTCGTACATCGCCGAGGTTAGTTCACTTAAATTACTGTTAACAGAATCTCTTTGAGTTTTTGAAAGAGTTGGCATATCATCCCTCATCGGCATTAATTCCTCCTTATTTATTCGCAGATTCTTTACAAAATAATAATCATTAGTAACCACACCTATATTGCCTTCATCATGATGTATGATGAATGCTGCGTCCGTTTTATTTTTTGCATTTAAAAGATCCCGGCCAAGTGTTGTATTTGTATATGGTTGATGCACCATGCCGGCAAGTGTGGGTAGTACATCAATTTGAGAAACTATTTCATTTCTCGTTTGGGGGGTGATTAATTCCGGCGCATAAAAAAGCATTGGTACATGTTCATCCGTAAGTTGCCCCGAGGTCCAGGCCTTTGGATACAATGCAGATGATTCACCTTCTACGCCATGATCGCCCACGAAAACAAAAATGGTATTGTTGAACCAGCTTTGCGTCTTTGCTTCCTCAATCATTTTTTTAAAACAATAGTCAGTGTAACAAAATGAATGAAATTCTTTTAATGATTCAAAACCATATTTTCTTAATGTGTCTTCGTTCACAACCCGTTTTACAAAATCAGAATCCTCCAGGGGAATGCTGTATGGGCGATGATTATCCGCTGTTTGTATTACTGCAAAAAAAGGTTTTCTTTCTTTCGATAAAGCGTTTTCAGCTTCGAGAAAAAGATTTTTGTCGCTAATGCCCCACACATTAAGAAGCGCAGATTTATAAGAACCTTCCTGGTAAATTTTTATATCATCAATGTTTTTTACGAGGCCTTCGAAATTATTGAAATCGCTGCTGCCGCCTAAAAAATAATATTTATCATAATCTTCAAAGTCATTAATAATGGTGTGTTGGCGTATCGCCGCGGGATTACGTGTTGAAAATTTTGAAAGCTGAACATCAGGTGTTCCGGTGAGCACTGCAAATACGCCGCGTGCGGTTCCAAAAGTTGGCGTGAAGCAACGGTTAAAAAATAAGCCGCTATCGCACATGGATTTAAAATAAGGAGTTGCATCAAGAGGATTGCCGCTCATGCTGCTCTTATACATGCTAAAGCTTTCGGCTATTACCAATATTACATTCGGCCTGCTCTCCAAAGCCTTGCTGTTGGGTGATATTTCTCTTTTGTAAGGTTTAATTTCAACACTAAATGAATCAAGTTGCAGGAATTTTGAAATCACCGGGTAATACGCTTTTGCTTTTTGCTCATCAAAAGAAGGGCTACGAAATTGCAGAGTGGAAAAAAAATTTTGAAGTGGATTTAATGCGACATAAGATTTAAAATTATCATTCAGTTCAAAAGCATCATTCCACTTTAATGGGGTAAATGAAAAAGTACCATAAAGAGACCAGCACAAAAAAATGATCGCACCCGCATACCATCGTTTTTTGTAAATACTATTTTCTGTTATGTTTCTCCTTAATGTTTGTACATGTGTTTTTTTGAAGACTGCAGCCAGTAACACTACAGCCAGGATAAGTGCCGTAAGTATCCAAACCATAGGGTAACTCTGCCAAAGCATCTTAAACGATATGATAGGATCTTCGGCAAAATTCAACGCGCTGGCATTAATGCGTGTATGATTATAACTGAAGTTTCCGAAATCTGCGCCAAAAAAAAATAAAATGATCAGGGTGACTATGGCGAGATAGTAAGACCACAACCTCTTGTTTCTTGCGGAGTAAAACGGTGTAAATTTTTGATGTATTGAAAGCAATGCAATTGGTAAAAGAACGATGGATATCCATTTTAGATCAAACCTGAAACCCAATAAAAAAGAGGGCAGCAGTGACGAAAAATCAACGCCTGACGGCTTAAACAAGAACACAGTGGATACCCTGAATAGGGTAAAGATTAAAACATAAATAGACCATAGCACCAGGAGCCATTGGATGGTGAGGGGAACATTCCGCGAAAATTTTGCTTTAAGAATCATTTATCAGAAGGCAATAAAAATACTCCAGAATTTTGTGATGTGTATGTTATTTATTCAAGTGGGCTTTCTTATTGTTAAGGAGTATATATTTTGCTGTTTCGTAATAAGCCTGCGAAAGTTGCTGCAGGGCCTTTTTATCTTCCGCAAAACCTGGTGATGCAGGTAACGGATTATCATTCCGGGATGAGCGGAAGTCTTCGTTGCCGCTAAGGAGGCTATGAACATACACGTATTCGTCTGTTACTATGCCTATTTGTTTGATATTATAATCGTATAAAAAAGCAGGATGTTTAAATCGAAGAGAATTGTTTTCCACTGTATCAAAAAGATTTTTTCCAAAAGTTGTATTGGTATATGGAATGTGCGCCAGTGCAGATACAGATGGCAGCAAGTCCACTTGTGAACATGTTTTATCAATGCGGGCCGGCTTTAATAATGCCGGTGCATAAAAAAGCAAGGGTACGTGCTGCGTAGTTAATCCATCTGTTGACCATGCTCTCGGGAACATACTGCCCGCATCGCCTCTTATGCCATGATCTCCCACAAAAACAAAAATGGTGTTAGCAAAATAAGGCTCCTTCTTTGCAGCTTCTATAAATTTCTTATAACTAAAATCGGTATAGCGAAATGCATTCAGTTCCTCATTGCTTTGGAACCCGAATCTTTTTAATGAATCGGTTGAGTATTTCTTTTTGTCAAATTCATTTTTATCCTCTTCGGGAATTGTGTAGGGCCTGTGATTATCTGCCGTTTGAATTACAGCAATAAAAGGTTTTTTTTCATCTTTTAGAACATCGTTTGCTGCAAGAAATAAGCGCTTATCGCTAATACCCCATACATCAATTGTTTTTGCTTTGTAGCTGTCTTCCTCATATAGATGAAGGCCCGTTATATTATTGGTAAGTAACCCTCTTACATTGGCCCAGCTTGAACTTCCGCCAAGGAAATAGTATTTTTCATATCCTTTATAATCATTTATTATGGAATGCTGATCAACGTAAGCGGGATTGCGGCTTGATGTATTTGGATATTCTACATCCGGTATTCCTGTAATAACAGCCCATATTCCACGTGCTGTTCCGTAGGAAGGTGTAAAGCATCTGTCGAATAAAATACCCTGGTTGCACATTTCATTAAAGTAGGGCGTGGTATTTAACGGATTGCCCCACATACTGCTCTTATATGCGCTGAAACTTTCGCAAATTACTACAACCACGTTTGGCTTATTAGCCAAAGGAGCGGGCTGAAAAACTCTTTTAAAATGTAAAGTATTGCTGTCCGGATTTTGAACACCGAGATATTCGGCCATTAAAGGGTAATATTCTTTTACCTTTTTAATATCATACGTTGAGCTTCTGAATTGCAATGTACTCAGAAAACTTTGCGCAGGGTTTAATGCAAGATTAGCCTTGAAATCGTCATCATAAGAGAAGGCATCGCTCCAACGCAATGGATACTGATTTAGCCTTCCAAAAACACCAAGTGCGAGAAGAAAAATAAAAACATAACTGAGAACTATTCTTACAATTCCATGGCCATGGTAACGGGCGGGTTTTAAAATACGCAACCACGCAACTATTAAAAAGTACACCAATAAACTTCCGCCGATTATAATAAGAATAAGGGTAAAGACCGGGTAAGTTTGCCACACCATACTCATCGATATTTTGGCATCTTCGGTATAATTAAGCACACTCGCATTTAATCGCTGGTGCAGGTAATCATAATGTTCAAAGTCAACTGTGTAAAGGATCGTAAGGCAAATACCGATGAGTAGAAAATATCCTTTAAACACCTTTTTAGAAGTTCGGTTTACAAAAGGGTCGCAATTTTTAGTTGAAAAAAGCCAAAACAAATACAACAGAAATAAAATACAAACTGCAATAATTGTGACAAGTCCGCCATGATTATTTTTAAGTAGTAAAACGATTACTGTAAGCAAAACAAAAGCAACTACAAGCCGGATAATACTTCCTGCCTTAAGGCGTTTTTTTTCATTATAATCCAAATGGAAACTTCCTGCGAGATAAGCAATAAGCAATATTCCGCACACAATCCTGAGATCGTAGCGGAGGCCCAGCAATAATGGTTTTATACAATTTGAAAATGAATATTGTGCGGGTTTAAAGTGATAGAAAAATACGAACCGCAAAGCTGTCATTAGCACCAGTAATGTAACCCCGGCCAAAAACATCCATTTAATCAGGCGGGGAAACGTCAAGTTTTTCATGGAACTATTTGAGAGTTAAAGAATATTAACAAAGTTGACTAATAAGGAATTATACCTGCGACGCAAAAGTAAATATTTACGCACTTATTTAAGCAATAGCTATTTTTGCTGCCAATGACCTTATTAGATATTCAAAGTGAAATGCACATCCCCGGGGCATTGAAGCAGATTGACTACTGGCTGTTTTCAAAGATTAACGGGCAGTGGCACAGCCCTCTTCTTGATGGATTTATTCCCTTTGTGAGGGAATCTTATTTATGGCTTCCTTTCTATTTTTTTCTTATTCTTTTTGTTACAATGAATTTCAAAAAGGGATGGTTTTGGGTTTTATTTTTTTTAATGAATGTATTGGTTAGCGATGTAGTAAGCAGCAGGCTTATAAAGGAATTTTTTTTTAGGCTGAGGCCATGCCAGGATCCCTCTTTTGCAGATAAAATAAGGTTCCTCGTGAGTTACTGCCCGGTTAGCTCAAGTTTTACATCTTCACATGCCGTGAATCATTTTGCCGCGGCGATGTTTATCTTTACAACATTCAGGAAAAATTTAAGTCCTTATTGGGCTTTTGTTTTTTTGTGGGCGGCGTTAATTTCTTATGCCCAGGTGTACGTAGGTGTGCACTTTCCACTCGATGTAACGTGTGGTGCAATAATTGGTTTGATCCTGGGATATATTGTAGCAAAAATTTTTAATAAAAAGATTGGGCTTACGGCTCAGTATTGAAAATATTTTTATGACGGAATTAATTATTTTATTTTTTCTGATAGTGATAAATGGCTTGCTCGTCATGGGAGAGCTTGCTTTGGTGTCAGCAAAAAAAAGCCGGCTGGACGTTGCCGCGGCCAAAGGAGATAAAAAAGCGAAGGCTGCCCTGGCCTTACAGGAAAATCCGGAAGTCTTCCTCTCTACCACTCAAATTTATATCACACTTGTCGCGATTCTTACGGGTGTGTATTCAGGAGAGAAATTTGGACAATCACTAAAGCCTTACGTAGCGAAGATAAAATTCATGCAGGAATATGCTGACACTATTTCGACGGTGCTCATTGTAATATTTGTAACTTTTTTATCCATACTTTTTGGTGAACTGATTCCTAAAAGGATCGCCATTTTGAGGCCTGAAAAAATAGCGAAGAATTTTGCAAACCCTATCAGGGTACTCAGCCGTATTTCATATCCCGTTGTTTGGATACTGAGTTTTTTAAGCACTGGTTTTTTTAAATTATTTAATATAAAAAAGCATAGTGATAGCCAGGTAACTGAAGAAGAGATAAAGGCTATGATAAATGAAGGAAGCGAACTTGGAGCAATTGAGGAAGAAGAGAAAGATATTATTGAGCGGGTGTTTCATCTTGGTGACAGAAATATAACATCGCTGATGACTCACCGCACGGACATTGTATGGTTCGATATCAATGAAGATAAAAATTCTATGCGGGAAAAAATTAAGGAGTTCCAGCACTCTGTCTATCCTGTGTGCGAGGGAAGTATTGATGATCTTAAAGGAATTGTTTTTGTAAAAGATATCTACCTGCAACCTGATGTTCCGCTGGCAAGCCTCGTTAAGGAAGCTTTATTTATCCCGGAAAATAATTCGGCTTACCAGGTACTTGAAAAAATTAAAAGAACAAAACTTCACTACGCATTTATAGTGGATGAATATGGCAGCATGGAAGGGATGATAACCATCAAGGATATACTAAAAGCGATTGTGGGGGAAATGCCGGAGGCGGAAGATGATGAATATGAAATTGTGGAAAGGGAGGATGGAACTTTTCTTATTGATGCGCAGATTCAATTTTATGACTTTCTTACTAGGTTCGACAAAACGGTTTGGATAAACGAAGGCGAGAATACTTTCGATACCCTTGCCGGATTTATTCTGCATGAGTTAAAGACCATTCCTGCAACCGGCGATACCTTTGAGTGGCGCGGTTTTCATTTTGAAATAATCGATATGGATGGAAAACGTATTGACAAGGTGTTGGTAAAAATTTCTGAGGAAATAAGGGAAGAGATGGATGATTGATGGTTAGTTGGTTAATTGGTTAATTGGTTAATGAGTTAATTGGTTAATGAGTTAATTGGCTTTACCTTTTGAAGGTTTAAGTAAACAACAAAACAAACTAATAACCAAATCAACTAATCAACTAATTATAACTCAACTTTCTTATTAGTTCTTCCGGAAGTTTAGGTAATTTTTTTCTCTCAATTAAGAATGTGGAAAGGCCTGCAATATCTTTAAAGATATAATGGTCGTTAAGAGCGCCTTCAAGATAGCCGCGGCCGCTGGTATTCCCCGTGCCCATGCGTAGCCCTATCATTCTTCTTACCATTACAAGGTGTTTGTGTCTCCATGTAGCCATCTGGTGATCTATTTCTACCAGGGCATCTAATATTTGATACGAAGTCTGAAAGACAGGAAAATCGCGGTAGAGCATAGTGAATAATGCAGCCCGCATCGCTTTGGCAGAAAGAGCGGTTTTGGCTTGAGTCTCACTGTCATGAGTAGCTTCTTTTTTTTGTTCAAAAAAAATAAAATCAAAATCGTGGATTTTACCGGCTTCTCTTTCTGTTAATCCATTTTTATAAATGTTCCTGTAATCGCCCCAGAATGCATGTAACCCGTCGATCAGTGGAAATTGATTTTGATAATTGCTCCAGAATTCCTTTTCAAAAAAAGGCAATCTCTCGAGCCAGTTGTTTACGAGTTGCAGGAGTGTAGTATGCTTTTCGGTTTCATTAATTTTTTGATAATCAGAAATATCAAAACCTCCCTCGTTGGTTCTTTTATAGTAATCTTTCTGATGGCGTGCTTCCATTTCAAGTCCCAACCTTGCTTCTATCAACCTGAATTGTACGCTTTGAAACCCCGATGCTGGAGTCAATAAATTTCTAAATTCAAGAAAATCCAGCGGAGTCATTGTATCCAGTAAAGTGATTTGTTGGTTGAGTAATTCAAGAATTTTTGTGATTCGGGTTAGCCGGTGCCGCACTAGATTGAGGTCCTCAGAATTATCATCGATTTTAGCTTTTTTAAAAACACTCATAACAAAATCCAGCTCAAATAAAATTTGCTTGAACCACAATTCGTAAGCCTGGTGTATAATAATAAACAGCATTTCATCATGCGCCGGTTCGTTGCCTTGCTTAAAACTTTCAGGATGTTGCGCATCAAGAATTTTATTGAGCTGCAGGTACTCGTTATAATACATCGACTTTTCTTTTGGCATAGTTTTAATTTGAATAATTCAAAATTAGCCCGATTTATTTCTGAATGTTTACTTCTGTTAAAAACTGTAAATTTATCTGCATATATTTTTAACTATTGACTATTGCTTAAATGATTGCTATGAAAAAAAATTCCTTATTAATTATAATTTCTTTCAGTATTTTTTACTTTTCGTGTAGTCCAAAAATTTCTCCTGTTGTAAATACAGTAAATGAAAAAAGCTTCTATGCTCACCCTGCATGGAGTGAGCAAAGCAATATATATGAAGTAAACTTGCGTCAATATACGGCTTCGTCAAAAATAAAAGACTTTGAAACACACCTGCCACGCTTGAAGAAAATGGGCGTCGAAGTTTTATGGTTTATGCCAATTACACCTATTGGGTTTGAAAATAGAAAAGCGAATGGTTCAGAGTTAGGAAGTTATTATGCCTCCCGTGATTATACATCCCTTAATCCTGAATTTGGAACAATGGATGATTGGAAAGCGTTGGTTAAACATGCGCACAGCATGGGTTTCAAAGTGATTACAGATTGGGTTGCCAACCATAGCGCACCGGATAATCACTGGATGAAAGAACATCCTGATTTTTATAAAAGAGATAAAGACGGTAACACCGTTTACACTGCAGATTGGAACGATACCAGGAACCTTAATTATGATAATCGTGAGATGAGGGATAGTATGATTGCAGCTATGCAATTCTGGATTAGGGAAAGTGACATCGATGGCTTTCGTTGCGATGCAGCTTATGGCCCCCCGGAAGACTTTTGGAAAGAATGCATTGATTCATTAAAAAAAATGAAAGACGTTTTTATGCTTGCCGAAGCGGAAGTGCCGGCTTTGCACAATGTTGGGTTTGATGAAAGCTATGCCTGGACGGTGATGGAAGGATTTATAAAAATGTATGCCGGAAAGCTTTCTCTTCCGCAGGTCGATTCAATAATAAATGATGATATCAAGCGCTTTCCCAAGAGCTCTTATCGTTTGTATTTTACCAGCAACCATGATTGGAATAGTTGGGAGGGAACAGAGTTTGAAAGGTACGGCGATGCGTGGAAAGCATTAGCAGTGTTTTCACAAACGATGTATCAAAGCGTTCCACTTATGTACACCGGCCAGGAAATAACTCTTAAAAGGAGATTGAAATTTTTTGTAAAAGATCCTATTGTTTGGGACAAATATGACATGGCGCCTTTCTACAGCACGTTGCTTCACTTGCGTAAAAAAAAACCTGCGCTTGCTGCAAATGCCTCTTATAAAAAATTAGTAACTGCAAATGATGAGGCGATATTTGCTTATATAAGGGAGAACGGGAAACATAAAGTAGCTGTAATTCTGAATCTTTCAAATCAACCACAAAGTTTTACAATAAAAGATGCATCAATTAATGGGAATCCAATGAATGTTTTCATTAGAACTAAAGAAAAATTAAATGATACCCACGTTTTCAGAATAGAGCCCTGGGGTTATCTTGTGTATGATTACAAATAGAGTTTTGTTGGTATCAAGAATCAAGTTTTTAGTATCAAGTATCAATCTTTTTAGAGTATCAATGGGCTGAAATTTAGGCATTGTTCTTTAGGTCTGTAAAAAAATAAAATTTAGATGGTATCTTTATAATATCAATTGAAACTATGAAAGAAGTAAATTTTTAAAAAAAACAAGCTAAAGAATATTTAGACAGAGCTGATGAAAAAGTTGTAAAAATGGTACATGCTATGCTGGAGGTAAATGCTGAGAATGATTGGTGGGACGATATCCCGGCTGATGTAAAAGATGAGATAAGTGAATCTCTTAAAGAATTGGATGAAGGCAAGGGCGTCTCACATTAGGATGTAAAAAAAATGTATCCGAAATGGTTTCCAAAATAGTTTGGTCATCATTAGCCATCCGAATTTACATTGATAATATACCTTATCTTGAAAGTAATTGGACGAAAAAAGAGTTGTCAAATTTTATCGCTGCAACCGAAAGGAAACTAAAAGTTTTAAAACAATTTCCACAAATTGGTTAGGCTTCAAAACAAAATAAATACCTGAGAAAAACATTAATTGGTAAACGCATAATTCTTATCTATCGGTACAGGCCACGAAAAAATGCAATTGAATTAGTTCGTTTCTTTGATGGCAGGCAGAATCTCTAAAAAATAGGATCTAAAAAGATTTAATTCCTACTTCACCATACTTTTTATCTCCTGCAATTTCAATAAGGCTTCAACTGGTGTGAGCCGGTTGATATCAACCGCATCCAATATATTTCTTATCTCTTCGAATGCCTGTGAGTGTGCATCAAATATACTTAGCTGCAGCTTTGGCGCAGTAAGTTGCTTGAGATTTTCTTTAATGCTCCTGGTTGCCTTTCCATTATTGCTTTCTGCTGAAAGTGTTTCCGCGTCATCTACATTTTTTGATTCCAATTGCTTTAGGATTTCGTTCGCTCTTTCGATGAGAGAAGGAGGCATACCGGCCATCTTTGCTACATGAATTCCAAAACTATGAATGCTTCCACCGGGAGCAAGTTTTCTCAAAAAAATAATTTTATTACCGGCCTCTTTATTAGTGATGTGAAAATTTTTTACCCTGTCAAGTTTATTCTCAAGCTCATTCAATTCATGATAATGAGTTGCAAATAATGTTTTCGGTGCATGCGGTGATTTATGCAAGTGCTCAACAATACTCCACGCGATTGAAATACCATCATACGTGGAAGTACCTCTTCCTATCTCGTCTAAGAGAATAAGGCTGCGTGAGGTAATGTTATTGATGATACTTGCAGTCTCATTCATCTCAACCATGAAAGTGCTTTCGCCACTGCTTAGGTTATCATTGGCGCCTACACGTGTAAAAATTTTATCCGTTAATGGAATCCTTGCTTCATCTGCCGGAACAAAACTTCCCATGTGAGCCATTAAAGTAATCAAAGCCGTTTGCCGTAGAATAGCGCTCTTGCCGCTCATATTCGGTCCTGTTAAAATTATGATCTGTTGTGCTGCGGGATCCAAAAAAATATCATTGGCGATATAGCTTTCTCCCTGTGGTAAATTCCTTTCGATAACCGGGTGGCGGCTTTGTTTTAAATCAAGTTCATGATGTTCATGGACTGCTGGTTTTTTATATTTAAATTGTAAAGCGTTGTTTGCAAAACAAGTGATGCAATCCAGCACTGCAAGTACATGCCCGTTGAGTTGCATCGGCGCAATATAATCCTGTAATTCATTAAGGAGTTGCTCAAAAATATTTTGCTCAATCAGGAGAATCTTATCTTCTGCACCGGTAATTTTTTCTTCATATTCCTTTAACTCAGGCGTGATATATCTTTCTGCATTTGTAAGAGTTTGCTTCCTTATCCAGTTTTCTGGGACCTTATCTTTATGAGTGTTCGTGACTTCGAGATAATATCCGAACACATTATTGAAGCCTATTTTAAGTGAAGAGATACCAGTGAGTTCAGTTTCTTTTTGCTGAAGTTTCAGCAAATGCTCTTTGCCGTTAGTAACAATATTTTTGAGGTCATCTAATGTTTCGTCAACATTTTTGGCAATTATATTTCCCTTGGATGCAGCCACAGGAGGGTTCTCAACGATCTCACGAAATATTTTATCACAAATGTATTTACAGGGATTTAATGAATCGCCCAATCTTTTCAAATATTCATTCTGCGAAGCATTACACAAGTCTTTTATTTCACCGGAAATTTTCAATCCTCTTGCAATCTGAAGAACCTCCCGAGGGTTAATTTTCTTTAGAGGTATTTTGCTTACAAGCCTTTCAATATCTCCCGCTTGCTTAATGAGCTGTGTAAATTTGTTTTTTTCTTCCGGCGATTTTATGAAATATTCAACAATGTCCAGCCGCTCATTAATTTTTTTTATTTCGGTGAGGGGTAAAACCATCCAGCGTTTAAGTAACCTCGCACCCATTGGGGAAACAGTATTATCAAGAACTTTTAATAATGAATTATTTCCTTCGACGCCGCCTAACAGTTCAAGATTTCTTATAGTGAATCGATCCATCCATAAATGATCGGCTTTGTCAATTCGCTGCAACGAAGTAATGTGTTGCAGGTTTGGATGCTCAGTGTCTTTTAAGTAATGAAGAATAGCACCGGCAGCAATAACGCCTTCCTTTAAATCTTCCACGCCAAATCCTTTCAGGCTTTGTGTTCCAAAATGTTTAAGAAGACTTTCTTTAGCATACTGTTCCGAAAATATCCATTCATCTAACGAGTACGTATAGAATTTGTTTCCAAATAATTTTTTAAAATGCTTTTGCTGGTTTCGCTGAAAAATCACCTCTGCGGGGTTGAGGCTTTGCAAAAGTTTATCGATGTATTCATTATCACCTTCTGCTATAAAAAATTCCCCGGTGGAAATATCGAGGAAAGATATCCCTGTTCTATTTTCCGAAATATGTATGGCACAAAGAAAATTATTGTTATTATGTTCAAGCAGTTTATCATTAGTCGCAACGCCCGGCGTTATTAATTCTGTAACGCCCCGCTTTACAATTCCCTTTACAGTTTTTGGATCTTCAAGCTGGTCACAGATCGCCACGCGGTATCCTGCCTTTACAAGCTTATGCAAGTATGTGTCCAATGCATGGTGAGGGAATCCGGCGAGTTCGGCGGCAGTGGCCGATGCGCTACTTCTTTTTGTAAGCGTTATTCCTAAAACCCGTGAAGTAGTTATCGCATCCTGGCCAAAAGTTTCATAAAAATCACCCACACGAAAAAGCAGGATCGCATCAGGATATTTCATCTTGATAGCACTATGCTGTTTCATTAAAGGAGTATCTGCGTTTGCCATAATAGAAGCTCACTCCAACCTCTCTCCGCCGCGACGGAGGGAACTTTAACGGAAGCGTTGATTATTTGAAATGAAAATATTTAATAAGTCAAAATAAACGAATCTGCCATCACCTCAATAACCAATTACATTAAACATTATAATAAATTTTGTCCTTCTTCTCCGGAGAAGGGTTGCGATGAGGTATTTTTGCAAATTAATAGTCTTTTGATGAGAAAATTGGGAATGGAAGAACTTAA
>JBDTUZ010000059.1:0-32915 GCA_040007435.1 Ginsengibacter sp.
CAAGGCCAAGATGAAAGCCACAGTTCAATAATTTATAGTAAGCATCTATTGCTCCCTCACTAAAATAGTTACCGTTGTTCGGTGATGTTCTTCCAAAAACATCTTCTGATATAAAATCAATTGTACCTAATGCAGCCTCGACAGGATAGTCAACAGGTATGCAACAGTTCAATTCATTTTGAACACTATCATTCAAATATTCCAGGTGCGCAAAGCCTGTTATAGCATTTTGCTTTTTTGCCCATTCAAGAATTTTATAAGGAGACTCATCCCAGATTTGATGGGCATTTTGTAATCCTAATAAAACCAGGTGGCCACCAAGCGCCTGGTTACTAAAGTTGGAATAAGTAGCATCCCAATGCCATTCCGTATCCCAGTGAATAATGCGTGTTGGCGTTGATTCGGGCGCATCCTGACCATTCACCTTGGGCAAATCGCGTTTACTAACCTGTACTTCTCCGTTGCCCATATCTGCCAGTACTGAAATAACAGCCAGGTCATTAGGCTCCATCATTTTTGCAAGCGTATTTTCAGGCAATACGGTTGTTCCTTCACCACAATTTAAGTGCACATGAATGTCGCCCGTGTACCAATCTTGTGGTTCCGGTTTTTTGTTTATTGCTGAAACATTTTTACTTCCCGGAGCCATACTCGTTAAAGTGAAAATGCAATTAGCTGGTATGGTGGCTTTAAACACTTTACCCTTTACTTTTATATCAGCACCCTTGTGTAAATTTTCTGTATTGTTGGTGTAGTACGTTTCCAGGTTCTTGATTCCAGGCACATTTTCCAGTGACCCATTTATAAAAACCGGGCTATGTTTTTTATTAATACCAACAATACTAACGTCGCCTGACGTTTCATCATAAAATGTCAACGCCAAAATACTATCGCCGGATGCAGTGGTCGACACACGCCACGAGCCAGGCAGTACAAATTTGAAAACGTGTTGCAATGCATAAAAATTTTCCCGTGGAGAATACGTCTCCGTTTTGGGATCATAAGCAAGCATTCCCCAATAGCTAAACGGAGAGGGAGCGTGATGCTCATAATAACTGTCATATCCTTCCCAAACAAGGCCTGCGGTAGCACCATTGTTTAAACACTCAAAAATATATTCAACACATTTCGCAGCAAATTTGTAATCATATTCACCTAATTCTCCGTTATCACAACCATTGCACCAGTTGTTCCATTCCGTCATCCAGAAATCTTTTTCGGGATAAGCAGAATGTTTCAGAAGGGAATCGATCGGCGCATAATAGCCTCCATAACTATGCAATCCTATGTGTGCAATTTTTGACATCACAGCCGAATCTTTCATCAGTTCGGGTATGTAAGTTTTAATTCCGTTATCCATCCCTGCCACATCAGGCGCTACATATTTAATATCACCCAATCCAATTGACTGCATACGGTCCATAAACTTTTTCAACAAACGACTGTATTGTTTTGCATCAACGGTGGGTCCTTCATTTTCTATATCGGGTTCATTCATTATCGAGATCAACCCTATTTGCAAATGTTTCACCTTTCTCGCGTACGAGAAAAAAGACACGAGCATTTCAATATATTCATCTTCATATTTTTCCTTAACGATCTTGCCGCCCATCCATAAAGGAACCGGGCCCATAAAATCAATCATCAAATTATCAGTAACGCCCTTACTATTCAAATACCCAATCATATCCCACGCCTTCTGAAACTTTGGTGTTTCATATAGTTCATTATAGTAATTCCAGTTGAATCTGAAAGGATCATTGTTATCGTTTTTATCTTCCCAATTATATACGGTTTCTACAACCACCCGCCATATATTAGCATGCATCGAATCAAGCAAAAGATCTACGGCAGGTTTCAATTTGTCGCCATCCCACGCACGGGTATTGGCATTTACTCCAAAGCCATCTACCTGTTGAAATCTCTTTGAGCCATCAACTTGCAATGAAATAGTATTTACTTTATTGGTGGATTGACCAAACGCCGAACCCATACATTCAATAAATATTGCGGCTATTAAAACGACAGAGCAGAGAAACCTTTTCATATAGCGATTTGTATTTGGTCAAAAGTAATTTACTATTAGAAGTTTACTTTACCCGATAATGACTAATTATTAGCCTATTTTGTTTTTACTGAAAATATATTTTTCATAATTCATTTCATTAGCCTTAATTTGTAGCATCCGATAACTGTTTTTACTTAGAGCCATATCATTTACTTTCTGCTTATGAAACCGCACTTCAAACCGATACCTGCAGATGAATCTAACTTGTTTAAAATAGTTATGCAGGAGAATGAAAAGGAATTCGAATACCCATGGCATTTTCATCCCGAGTATGAACTCACTTATATTCTCAAAAGTCACGGCACGCGATATGTAGGCAACAGTGTAGAAAATTTCTTTGATGATGACCTGGTACTGATAGGGCCTAACATGCCTCACTGCTGGATCAGTTCACCTGATCTAAACCAACAGGCAAGCGCAATAGTTATTTATTTCAAAGAAGAATTTACAGATAAAACATGGATGGGAAGTTGCGAATTTGATTCAATACAGAAACTACTTGATCTTTCTAATAAGGGGATTAAGTTTGATAAGGCTTTGGCATTAAAATTAAAAGACAAGTTCTTCGAACTGCAAACAGTGCCGTCACTCGATAAGTTAATGCTTGTTCTAAAAATCTTACAGGAATTAGCTGAAACAACTGATCAACATCATCTATTATGTAAGCAGGGGTTTTCTTACGAGCTCAACCACACGCATAATGAGCGGATAAATAAAGTGTACAAGTACATAGAAACGAATTACCATAAAAAAATATCACTGACAGATATTTCGAAAGAGGTAAACATGAGTGAAGAATATTTTTCACGGTTCTTCAGTAAGACTATGAAAAAATCTTTCTTTGAATTTTTGAATGAATATAAAATTAATAAAGCCTGTAAAATGCTTATAGAAACAGATAGGCAAGTAAGTGAGATCTGTTATGCTTCAGGTTTTGAAAGCATTCCTTTTTTTTACAGGCAGTTTAAAAAATTTAAAGATAGCCAGCCAAAAAACTATAGGATTAAATACCAAAATACCCTGAATTAATATACGTTAAATGATTCTTGAATAATTCTGCAGGCAAAAGCGGTGTGTCATTATCCCGCTATTTTTTGAGAGCTGTCCTGTGAATTATTGTGATGTTATCAACAGGATCAATAAGAAGTTGACTTTCACCCGTACTGACCAAAAGCCTTAAATTGTTTTACATTTAATAGATCTTATTCTGAAATACCTTCACTAAAATAATTATGATGAAAGGACTGATGATGCATTACCCGTTAACTGTGCCGTTGATGCTTAATCATGGATATAATGTATATCCGCAGAAAGAAATCATAAGTATTTTACCCGATAAAACACGGCACCAGTATACGTATACAGATTTGTATAATCGAAGCAAGAAGCTGATGCATGCGCTGATAAATAAGCTGG
The DNA here is from genome assembly GCA_040007435.1 of Ginsengibacter sp. GTDB lineage: Bacteria > Bacteroidota > Bacteroidia > Chitinophagales > Chitinophagaceae > Ginsengibacter. The sequence continues at coordinate 3,485 of JBDTUZ010000059.1, forward strand.
GCGTAAAAAAAGGAGATATTATTGGCACTTTTGCATGGAATCATTTTCAACACCTGGAGTTGTATTACGGCATACCCGGCAGCGGTGCAGTTTGCCATACCATTAATATCAGGCTTTCGGGCCCACAAACAGAGTTCATTATAAACAATGCCGAAGACCGTTTTATTTTTATCGATGCTACCCTTGTTTCACTAATAGAGCCAATTGCTGCGTTGCTGCCAAGCGTAGAAGCATACATAATTTTGAATGCCCCTGAAGGATTTACGACAAACCTGCAACCTTGTATTGATTACGAAGACCTGGTTGCAGATGCCCCAGACGATGCCGATTGGGTCCAGGTAGAAGAGACAGATGCCTGCGCCATGTGCTATACAAGCGGTACTACTGGCTTACCTAAAGGAGTTTTGTATTCGCACCGGTCAACTTATTTACATGCACTGGTGGTTTCGTTACCAAATTACGCGAATATATCATTCAACGACAGGATACTGGTAGGCGTTCCACAGTTTCATGTTATGGCATGGGGAATTCCTTTCGCATGTACATTAGCAGGCGCTGTAATGATCCTTCCTTCATCACATCTCCAGCCTGATTCTCTCATGCCTATCATCACCGCTGAGTATGCTAATAAAGCGAATGGCGTACCCACTCTCTGGCTGGGAATTTATGCCGGTCTTAAAAAAAGCCTGCCTGCTTCATTCCCGTTAAAAGAAATAATGGTTGGCGGAGCTGCTGCACCGCCAAACCTTATTGAGAACTTTCAGAAAGACTTTGGGATAAAGATTGTACATGCATGGGGAATGACCGAAACATCGCCGGTTGGCACAGTAAGCAGACTGCAACCTGGGCATGATTCCCTTTCCGATGCCGAAAAAGTAAAACTTAGGGCCATGCAGGGGCAGCAGGTTCCCTGTATTGAGATAAGAGCTGTTCTTGCAAACGGCTCCATTGCTCCACGTGATGGAATCACAGCCGGAGAAATAGAGGTCAGGGGAGCATGGGTTATTAATTCCTATTTTAAATCAAACAACCGGGAAAATTTTAGTGAGGATGGCTGGTTTAAAACGGGCGATGTCGGAACAATTAACGCTGAAGGATACATGCAGATTACCGACAGATCAAAAGACTTGATAAAAAGCGGCGGCGAATGGATATCGAGCATTGCGCTGGAAGTAGCTATCATGGCCCATCCCAAAGTGAAGGAAGCTTCGGTGATTGCCATTCCTGATGAATTATGGACTGAAAGACCACTGGCAGTAATCGTTTTGAACAATCCAAAGGAAATATTATCACTCCAGGAATTAAATAATTTTTTATCCACGTCGTTCGCCAAATATCAGTTGCCTGACAAATTGGTATTTATAGAAGAGATTCCCAAAACCAGTGTAGGGAAATTTAATAAAAAAGAGTTGCGGAGTTTGTATTCCGAGGGGAAATTATAAAATATTCAAAAACCCCTTCCCTATTAACAACACATCTATATTCTATCCCGTTCTAATAACAAGCAAAATAACTTTCCGCCTTATTGAGACTTTATTATAAGAGGATATCATTACATAATATGGGCCTTTAGGAAAATCTTCCGCATTAAAAATCAAATGCAAAACTTTTGCATAAACCCATTACTCCACTTTCCATTCATGTATGCCAGTCGAATTATCTGCAGGAAGCTGTACTTCAAGTTTTAATGCAATCGTCTTTACCGGTTCAAACTTTACCAAGTCATATTTGTCCTTTGCGATTTCATAAGGCGTTGTGTTTTTAACCTGAACCCACTCGCCCGAATCTGATTTATAATATATCTTCCATGCAGCGGGTATCCGGCAACCACCCCATGGCCCATCGTCAAACCAATACACTTCACTTGATGAAACCGTATGCGGCTGATCAAAAGTATAAGCAACCCATTCAGTGGTATCTTTCTTTGGCCACCAATGAAAATATGGCGCAGACGCGTCTTTTGAGTCAACAGGATCATATTGATCATTGATTGCCATCAAACTTCTTGACTTAATAGAGGCGGTTATCCTACTAGTATTTGCAACGGTCGGCGCAGGCAATGGCCTTGATGCAGCCTGCGTATAAGGTATCCACACTTCCATTTCGCCAGGGCCACGATTGTCCCATGCATAATAAGGAATAGCCTTTACTGTTTGGTCTGAAGTTAACAGCGCCTCACTGTTAAGCTGGCGTTTTGCAGACTTTCCTTCCATGGTGATCACATTAACGCCATTGAGAAAATTAGATGCATACCGCACCTGCATTTTTGCAGAAGTATCTACTATGATGTTTTGAACAAGGCTATCTTTATTATCAACGCCCTCAAGGCAATACACAACCGGGCCGTATTGCAGCGCAAATCTTCCCTTATCTGCCTTTACCTTTTCGTTTGCAAAAATATGTTGCGGCTCCATGGGCAGATCAAAATTTACTTCATCTCCTTTCTTCCATTCACGGTTTATAATCGCATATCCTTTCTCCATTTTACAGGACAATGAAGCGCCATTAACTTTTATAGTTACCGGCAGCTTCTCTTCGTCAGAAGAATAGAGGTTTCCTGAAACAGGCACATCTTTCACCCAACCAGGTATGCGTATCCGAAGAGAAAACGATTGTGTTTTGGAAGGATTTATTTGCATACTGATATTCCCTTTCCACGGATAACTGGTGGTTTGTATAATATTAACTTTACCGGACGATAATTCGATATCACTGCTGTTACTCATAAAAAGATTCACATACAAATTATTACCATCTTTTGCATACACATAACCAGGAACTGATGGAAGGAAGCGTGTCATATTAGTAATGCAGCAGGCACAAGAAAACCATTCACTCCTTTGGTGCTGTCCGACGGAAGCAAGTAGATTGGGATAAAAGAAATTAGTGCCATCAAGGGAAACGCCTGAGAGCAAGCCATTGTAAAGCGTGCGTTCCAGTACATCTATATATTTTGAATCACCATGCAGCAGGAACATGCGGTTGTTCCAGTACACATTTGCTATGGCCGCACAGGTTTCAGCGTATGCGCTCATGTTCGGCAATTCATACGCTGCACCAAAGGCTTCGCCATTGCCTGTTGCGCCGATTCCGCCGGTGATATACAATTTTTTATTGGCCACATCTTCCCATATTGCATCAATGGCTTTTAAATAGTCCTTATCGCCAGTGAGCGCAGCCACATCTGCCATACCACTGTACATATAAGCGGCCCTTACTGCGTGTCCTTCTGCCTCCGTCTGGTCAATTACTTTTTTGTTTGCCTGGTTGTATGCTTCGCCGTTAGGCCCGCGAACATCAAGAAAAAATTTGGCAAGATCCAGGTATTTTTTTTCGCCAGTAATGCGGTACAATTTTACCAAACCAATTTCCACTATTTGATGCCCCGGATAAATTTCCAATTTTCCGTATCCAAAAGTTCTTGTTAAGAGGTCAGCATTCTTGAGAGCGATATTTAGTAAAGTCCTCTTTCCGGTTGCATTGTAATGCGCATAGGCAGCTTCATACAAATGGCCTGCATCATATAGCTCATGGCTAAGGTCTTCGTCTTTTAGCCAACGCTTATCGCCAAGCCAGGGATGAAGCACGGCAGGCTTGATTGTTCTAAATGTATATAAGTAACCATCCTTTTCCTGTGCTTTGCCAATGATGGTTATCAATGAATCAAGAAACCTGGAAAGTCGTGGGTTAGGTTCCGCCTGCATTGCGTAAGATGCGCCTTCAATCCATTTGTAAACATCTGTATCGTCAAATGGAAATTCTGAGCAAACCTTATTGTCTCTTTCACCGGCTGCAGCAAGAAAGTTATCTATCCTTCCCTGTGTTTTTAATTTACCTAAAATAAAAGGAATAGTTTCTTCAGCATTTACTTTCATCTTGGGTTTCCAGAAGTCATCATTTACATGCACATGTGTAAAAACAACAGGCTGTATCAGATAATCTTTTGTTTGCGCATTTGCAGAAAGCATAAAAAGAAAAGAAACAGGAACAAATATCTTTTTCATCAGGTATTATTTTTTTTTATTGAATCAATAACTAATCAGTATTTATTAATCCCCTTACATCTCCTTTAACCATTTTTGCACCGTATACAGGCCCGGCACTATTGTGGGGTTTAGGAACAAATTTTATTACTGCCGTGGTTTTATTAGTGGTTGTTTCCCGCGGAATTGCATAGGCAATCTCATAAAATTTACTGCTTTTAAATTTGTTCAGGTCTTCACTCGCAATCTTTGTATCGTTTACAAAGATGTCAAAATTTCTTCCACGGTTGTCCATTCCCCAGTAAGTGCATACGAGCGTATTTTTTTCAGAAGGGTCAATCTTCATTTCAAAAGATATGTAACCGCTATCTTCTGCCGCTCTCCATTTCCTGTTATGATCATCGCCGGTAAACGTTTTTGCTGCAACCAGGTTATGGTCTCTTTCCGGTTGCATTTCACCAATACGCAGTACATCTACTGTGTGTAGTTCCAACTCCTTTTTTCGTTGCTTCTCTTCTTCATATATTTTCTTTTGTTTAACCCATTGGGCCGGGGTAAACACATCCCAATAAACTGTGTAGTGCTGATCTGCTGTGCGGTTGAAAGGAATAAGTTTTATTTTATCGATGGTAACATTGCTGGTGGTGTGAAAGATCAACGGGCTTTGCCTGTCTTCCTGAATCCATTTGTTTGCATCATTATCGCTGGTAACAAATACCGGTATATCGGAAGGCTCCGGCTCCTTATCACCTAACAAGCCTGCTAATAAAACCGGCCCGTAAAATACTGCTCTCCTGCCAGGATTATCTGGCATTGCTTCGGTATAAAAATCAAGTGGCGTTATGAATTCTATTTTATCATTGTTCATCCACTTTCTGTTCAATACTATGTAGCCGTCTTTATCTGCAGAAACGTTTTTCAGCGCCCCGTTTATTTTCACGGTTACGCCCTCTGACCAATGTGGCTTACGAATGCGAATAGCAAATGATTGCGGTGCCGATGTGTTTATGGTAAAGGTTGTTTTATCTGTTGATGGTAATCCCGTTTCCTGCTTTACTGTTACGTCTTTTTCTTTCCAGGTTAGTATGGATGGAATAAAAAGATTGATATACAAGCTTCCGTCTTTACTGCGGTAATAAATATTCTCACCATATTTCACATGGTTTTCCATACCGGTTCCTACGCAGCAGGTAAACGAATTGTATTCGTCACTGTATTCTTTTTTTCCGCCCATTCTTAAAGAAACAAAATAAGTAACCATACCGGTTTCATGATTTTGCGAGGCAAGAATATGATTGTACAGCGCCTTTTCATAATAATCCATTAACGAGGCTGTGGGGTTGATAACAAAAAGCTCCCGGGTGAGCTTAAGCATATTATACGTGTTACAGGTTTCTGTGGTATTGTCCGTGAGCTTATCATTCAATTGATCGGGGGCGCTTAAATATTCATAATTACTGTTACCGCCTGTCGCATAAGAATGGTGTTTGGTAACCGTCTGCCAAAAGAAATTGGCGATCGCTGAATCTTTTTTATCTCCCGTAAGCTGGTAGCGACGAGCACTTCCTATTATCTTCGGTATTTGTGTATTAGAATGTTTGCCTGGCAACACATCTGTTTTTTCTGCAAGAGAATCCAATATGGGCCTGTCGTAAAATTTATAAGACAGATCGAGGTATTTCTTATTTCCAGTGATTGCATACGTATTTACAAGGGCATCGTTCATACCACCATATTCTGTCACGAGCATTTTTTGAACTAAGGAATCATCAAGATTGGCAATTTCTTTGCCCGTCCAATCCGCCATTCTTTTATCTATTTTTAAAGCCTTTGTATTATGACAATATAAATACGCATCCAGTAACCCACTCATTATTTTATGTACGGTGTACCATGGTGACCATGCTCCATCAAGATCAAATCCTCTTGAATGAATATTGCCTTTGGCAACTTCCATCCACAAACTATCCTCGTTAGGAATAGCGCCTATGTACCCGGTCTTTCTCGCACGCTGACATTCGTCCAGTTCTTCTACAATATAATTCACACGCTTAAGAAATTCCTGATCTCCGGTAGATGCATAATGCATGGAAAGCGCTGACAAGTAATGACCGAGCGTGTGCCCGGCAAGACCTGAAGATTCCCAACCACCGTACTTTTTGCCCTTCGGTTGTAAGCCGGAATGTGCACGAAAATCTGAGAGCAAACGATCAGGGTCCAGTAAAAGAAGATATTTTACATCAGCCTGCATGGCTTGCGTAAACATACCCGGCAACAGCCTTACATCACTGAGATCAAAAGCATACGCCCTGATATTCGCTTTTGATTTTACTTGCATTCTGCTGTCGTTCCATTCGGGTACATAAGACTGGGCCATACATTCAGAAACGGGGAAAGCCAGGAGCATAACAAATCCCAAAATATAATTCTTGTTCATAATGTAATCAGTCATTTTTCAAAAAAAAGCTACAGGGAAATAAAATTTGAAGGTAAAAAACATTGCGCAAAACTTCACGTACCGCATCCCATGGCATGAGTTTACCAATTTCATACTATTATTTTTTTAAAAAATTAAGGAAGCTCATAAAATCTCCAATGCGGTATATAATCTTTATCGATTGGTTCGTTGGCTAAAATCTTCCGCAGCATTTCTACAGGCATACTGTTCTGCTGCAGCACCGCATCGTGATATTGCTTAAGTGTGAATTTGCCACTACTTAGCATTTAATTTTTCGGCGCCATAAATTGTAAGCAGCCAATCATGTAACCCACCTGGGATAAAAGATTATATCCACCAACAAACCAACGGCTTACCTCGCCTTCTGCGTTTGCCTGCTCGTGAAAAAGGATTCATCCCGGCTGATATACCTGCCAAACGTTACATTACTAACTTACAAAAATATTTGACAAAGCTTACGCTGATATCCTTCAGTATATTGAACGAAAACGGCTCAAAGATCTTTCAGCAACTTTATTTCATTACGGTAGAGAATAATTTTTTTATCATTTTCCAGGTGCTTGAGCAGACGCGATATTACTACTCTTGATGTAGCTAATTCATCGGCTATAAGATAATGCGATGCCTTAATAACACTTGAACCGGAAAGGCGTTGCTTTTCTTTGAGGTAGTTGATGAGACGCTCATCTAACTTATGAAACGCAATACTTTCAATAGATTTAAGCATTTCTAAAAATCGTTCATTGAAACTCCGCATGATATAGTTTTTCCAGCTTGGGTATTTACAAAGCCACTCATCTAATTTTAAATGCGGTATGGCAATCAATTCAACATCGTCTTCTGCAATGGCCTTCACTTCACTTTTTTTAGCCTCCATACAGCAGCTATAGGCCATGGAACAACTTTCATTGCTTGATAAATAATATAGTAAAATTTCTTTGCCATCTTCATCCATTCGAAATACCTTAATCGTGCCTCCTATTATCAAGGGCATCATCCGGATATACTTTCCATAATCCATAATAATATCTCCCTCTTTATAGTATTTTATTTCACCAAACTGGTGCATCTCTTTTACCAGGGCAGGTTCAAAAATTGAATCAAACGTTCTTTTATAATTCATTGGATCACTTTAAGATGATGGTTTAAGAAAAACGCGTTAAAGTTTGGGATCTGTTACGTTTACCTCTCACGAAAAGATTTACTTTCCGTTCTTTGAAGTTATTGGCAAAAGTATATCTTATATGGATATCCGGAGGTGTATAAACGAGAAGGTCATATTTGTTTCAACAATAATCTATTACATCCCTAAGAAGATGGTTGCCTGCCGCTATTGATTTTTAGTGTTGCGGTTTCATTTATAATATTTTACCCAAATCAATTTTAAAAAACCAGGTTAGCACCTGGATTGTCGAAAGCAAATCTGCCTGTTAACAATTAGTATTTATATCAGGACACTTTAATAAAAGACTTGGAATGTATCAATGCTATTTTACAAACTCGTTTACATAATCCCACGTACCACCATTTATCACATTGGTAAATCCGTTCTGCTCCAGTATAGATTTTGCCTGGCTACTGCGGGCCCCACTGCGGCAGAACACAATAATATTTTTCTTGTTTTTGAATTTTGCTAACTGGGACGGCACTGTATCCAAAGGAATATTTGCAGAACCTTTTACATGACCTTCTAAAAATTCTCCCGGGGTTCTTACATCTACCAGGAAAGCTCCCTGCTCAATAACACTTTTCAAATCCGCGGTTTGTTTACCGCCAAATAATAATTGAAGAATACTCATAGTTTTATATTTTGAATTTTTTAATTACACTTACCAATCCGGCTTTTGACATCACCCCACTCTGTCTCCACAGCAGCTTGCCGTTTTTAAATAATATTAATGTTGGTACTCCTTGCACCTGGTATTCACTGGCAGCTCCAGGGCTTTTATCTACATCTACTTTTAATATCGTAACAGAATCTCCAACCTCTTTTTTTACATCTTTAAGAATAGGAGCCATCACTTTACAAGGGCCGCACCACTCAGCAGAAAAATCTACCAGTACCGTTTTATCTGATTGTATGATCTCGTTAAAAGTCATTATTAAAGTTTTTATTTTTCTTCTTCTATAGTTTGTTTTTTATTTTCTTTTTTAAATATGCCAAACAGTAAGGCGCCCATAAGTGCACCATAAACCGTACTATTGATGGGTTTCGAGGTAATCATACAGGTCCCGGATGAACACCCGATTTGTTGCCAGTATAAATAACCTGCAATGGCCCCGACGAATGCACCAATAATATAGAGCAGGTTGGTATTAAACCACTTCTTCATAAGTAATATCTTTTGTGGTTTCAGAACTTCTTTTTGGAGGAGTCGTAGCACAACCTCCGGAGCCACAGCAACCAATATTAAATACGGGCATCATGGTAAATACTGCTCCCGCAATTCCCATTGTCCAGTCTTTTGCAACTACCGATTGTACTATAATTGCGATTCCTAAAGCCAGTCTTAAAAACCTCATTAAATTCCAGTTGCTGAATATTGCCTGTTTCATAATTATTTTATTTTATCGTACATGCCCACGGCGCAATTCACGAATGATTTTACTTTACTTATCAAGTTGTTATTTCCTCTTTCAGGATAGCCAAGAGTGGCCAGTTTCATTACAAGGTCATTTCTTTCAATAGCTATACCCGATACACAAACCTTGTTTTCCTCTTTATTAATTACCACAGCGATAACTCCTTTTCGTTTAAGCAGGATTGTTTTAATACTGTTAATACAGCCGCTGCATTTAATGTTTTCAACAAATATTTGATGGGTTGTCATTTTATTATTAAACTGATGCAAATGTACATGTCAACAATCGCCTTTTTGGTAACAAAGGTTACAAAGCAAGATGGCAGCCTATTGCTGCCATTTCAGAAATAATATATTGTTGCAGAGTAAGTTACTGACAATGGTTTGTCTTCTTACTATCCCGGTTTAAATATCTCTCTTTGCAGGGCAGGTATTTAATCCTACCAATTTATACAGCGGACAAAAACTTACTAAACTTGTCAATACAAAAATTCCGGCTATTACAAGTAGCACAATACCAAGTGTACCTGTAATGGTTTCGTTGTAATACAAATAAGCTACCACGGCTGCAATGATAATTCTGATACTTCTGTCGGCAAAGCCCATATTCTTTTTCATAATATATTTTTTTAATTGATTGAATAGTGATCATTGTAATTATTACTGCGTAGCCAAAAAATGTGGCGGTATTTTTCCCAACTTTCACAAGGCATATCAAATCTCAAAGTCATTTTAAAAAGCAACTACGCGGTCCCTTTCAATATCTTATTCCAGTATAGCCAGGGCAATACTTTAGTTTTTAACATCCACATAGACCACCTCGGCTTCGCCTGGTTGAACGGGAAAGTCATTGCAGGTTTGTTCGAGTAATCAAACTCGGCAAGCATCAACTTGCCATATTGCGTGGGAATAGGACAGGCGCTATAGCCTGTATATTCGCCAACCATAGACTGACCGGATAAAAACGCTAACAGATTTTGAACAACAACCGGCGCCTGTTTACGAATAGCAGCACCTGTTTTACTGCATGGTGCATTAATACTATCCCCTAATGCAAACACATTTGGATAACGACTGTGTTGCAAAGTGCTTTGATTTACCTCGATATAACCATAAGGATTTTGCGCATCAGCCAACGGACTGTTTTTTATAAAATCCCGGGCAGATTGTGGCGGAACCGCATGGCATAAATCAAACTTTATTTCCTTTCGCTCTATAACTCCATCGGCATTTTTTTCTTCATAATAAACAGTTTTATTGGCACCGTCAATTTCGTTTACATTCACACTATAATGAGGTTTAATATTATCGTGTTTAACTAATTTAGTAAGTGTTTCTGCATATTCTTTCACACCAAATATTACGCTCCCTCCTGATAGATAATGAACATCACACTTATCTAAAATGCCCTTCTTACGCCAATAGTCGCAAGCCAGGTACATGATCTTGTGAGGCGCTCCACCACATTTTATCGGACCAACAGGGTTAGTAAAAACTGCCTTTCCCCCTTTAAAGTTTTTAATCATCTCCCATGTATAGGGAGCCATATCGTAAGAATAATTACAGCTCACATTATTTTTACCCAAGGTTTCTTTAAAGCCTTTTATTTTATTCCAGTCAAGTTGAATGCCGGGGCAAACAATCATAGCATCGTATTGATACGATGTACCACTTTTACAAATCACTTTATTTTCATTTGGAAGAAATATTTCTACGGCGTCTTTAATCCATGTGGCTCCTTTTGGAATACAGCTTTTTTCAGAGCGTTCTGTTTTTTTTATATCAAATATACCTGCCCCCACCAATGTCCACGCAGGCTGGTAATAGTGCTTCTCTGATGGGTCAATGACAATTACCTCAAGACTTTTATCTTTACGTAAAAGCTGTGCGGCAACAGAAAGACCGGCGTTTCCACCACCAACAATGAGAATTTTTTTATTAAGCATATCATTTAATTTATACTTAAAGATATTTCTATACCACGGGTAGTTTGGTAACATTTGTTACACCCAACAGCTCCTGTTACCGATTGCAGGAAACTTCTTCCCAAACTTTGCAATGAGCGCCTGTTTCTTTCTTTTTGAGGCAGTGGTACCTGCAAAATTCATAATCTTAATAAAGAAAAGGGAATAGCCTTGATGTATGTTTTATATAATCATCATAGCTCTTAAATTTTTCGGAAAGCATTTTTTCCTCCCAATTAAGTTTAATGATTAACACCATTGCCAAAGAAAGTGCAAACGCAAAACGTATCCACGTAAAGTGTGCGATTAATAACCTGGAGCAACCCAGCAAAATTGCCGTGTACATGGGATGGCGGATAAAACGATAGGGGCCATCGGTTACTAAAGTAGCATCATTAGAAGGTTCCGGCAGTATACGTAACTTACTTTTTTGCATGGCGACTATTGCCCAAAATACCAGGAGAATGGAAATGATAATGAATGTGTTTGACGATGCGGATAAATTATGTAATGGAGTTTCTAACAGTAACAGCAGTATAAATATGAACTGCAGTGCAACTAGTACAACAGATTTTAGGCGACGGCGCATTACATAAATTTCAGTAAAAAAAACAGCCGGAAAATTAATGGTCCGGCTGATAATGTTCTATATCAATAAATTTAATCCTAATTATCTTGCTCTTCAACCTTTACGGGGCTCAATAAATTTTCTTCAATTATCTTTTTAAAAACATGTTTAGGAAAAGCACCCGGCTGCATTATTGGTTCGCCATCGGCTCCAATAAAAAGCATGGTTGGAATACTCTGTATCCCAAATACAGAGGATAATTCCTGCTCAACATCTGTATTTACTTTATAAATAACTACTCTACCATCATACTCTTTTGAAAGTTCTTCAAGTACCGGAGCCACCATTTTGCATGGGCCACACCAATCAGCGTAAAAATCAATGATGGCTGGTAATGCTCCCTGGTATTTCCAGTCTTTTTCTGTTTCGTAGTTAAATACTTTTTCTTTGAAACCTTGTGTGGTAAGTTGTATCGTTGCCATGGTGAAGTTTTATTTTCTGTAAAGATAAAACCGGCAACCGGGCTTATCGGTAACTTTTGTTACTATTCGATAAAGGCAATCTTTGTACAGTGATTACCTTTTAAACCCAATAAACTTAATAATAGACGAAGTGCCACAATGATATTTACCTTCTTTTATTTCTATTGTAGCTATTGAATTAGCTCAATTTTTAGCTCTCGAATCACCGCGGATAAAAAAAGGCAATCTTTCGATCGCCTCTTTTTACTAAGCCTTTAAATCGTTATCACTATTGTAAGAAAGGTTTCCTTTTATGCTTTCATTACTTTACTCTGGCACACAAAATCTGTCTTAGGTAAAGCTGTAGCGCTTATAGCATTAAAGCCGCCGTCTATTTCAGTAAAGTTTCTGTAGCCCCTTGCCTGGAGGATTGATGCAGCCACCATGCTGCGGTAACCGCTGCCACAGTGCATGTAAAAATGTTCTTCGGGGTTAATATCTTTTATCCATTCATTGATGGCAGCAAGTGGCCTGTTGTAAGCATCTTCAATATGCTCCGCCGCATATTCTGTTTCTTTTCTTATGTCAAGGATTCTGTCTTTTGCAATATCCACTTCAACCGAAAATTGTTCAGCAGATATTCTGTCTATCGTATCAGCTTCTTTGCCTGATTGAAGCCATGCTGCGAAGCCACCGTCTAAATGCCCCAATATATTGTCAAACCCAACACGGCTTAACCGGGTTACTGTTTCTTCTTCTTTCCCTTGGTCGGTAACCAATAGCAATGGTTGTTTTACATCAACGATCATTGCACCGACCCACGGCGCAAAATCGCCGTTCAACCCAATATTTACCGATTGCGGAATGAAGCCTTTATAAAAATCAGACGAGTTTCGGGTGTCGAGTATCAAAGCTTCCGAGGTTTCTGCTGCTGCTTCAAATTCATCGGGCGTTAAAGCTTTCATACCATGATTTAATACCGATTCAAAACTTTCATAGCCCTTTTTATTCATCGCTACATTTAGACCAAAATATCCAGGTGGTGGAAGTAAGCCTTCTGTAACGGCTTTTATGAAAGAGGCTTTATCGGGTTGGTTTAAAGCATAGTTCATCTTCTTCTGATTGCCAAGCCAATCAACAGTTTCTTTCATCATGTTTTTACCACAGGCGCTTCCCGCTCCGTGTGCAGGATATACAATTACATCATCAGCGAGGGGCATTATTTTAGTCATCAAACTTTCGTATAACAAACCGGCCAATTCTTCCTGCGTCATGTGTGCAGCTTTCTGTGCAAGATCGGGACGGCCAACATCGCCCAGGAATAATGTATCTCCACTAAAGATGCAATAATCTTTTCCATTTTCATCCTTCAGCAAAAAGGTAGTGCTTTCCATTGTGTGGCCAGGAGTGTGCAATACTTTTATAGTTATATCACCCACTTTAAATTCTTCACCATCTTTAGCTGAAATGCATTCAAACTCACAGGCGGCATTTGGGCCGTACACAATAGCTGCTCCTGTCTTTTTACTTAAATCGACATGGCCGCTTACAAAATCAGCATGAAAGTGCGTTTCAAAAACATACTTCAATTTAACACCATCTTTTTCTAACCTGCTTATGTAAGGCGCTGTTTCACGCAGTGGGTCAATAATTGCTGCTTCTCCGTTTGAAGTGATGTAATAAGCACCCTGTGCTAAACATCCGGTATAAATTTGTTCTACAGTCATAGCAATATTTTTAAATTTTTTAGAATGTAAAGATCGGATACAGATTCTATGTGTTTGGTAACTTTTGTTGCATTCAAAAAGAGCAGGCAGGTTTTAGCTCAATATTTGATTTGTTTAATCCATTAATCACGAGCTTTCGATTGCGCTATTCTTTCATTAAGTTCATCCAGTTTTGCCTCTATTTGCATAAGCCGGTTAATTATGAGGATATGTGTATGTACGGCATCAATACCTACCACACTGTCTTTACTGGTTATTTCGTTTTTTATCTGCTGGTAAAGTTCCGGCGCAACGTTGTTTATTTTTGTATCCATGGTATATTTTTTTATTGCTAATTATTCTATTAGAATAAAGAAAGCCACCTCATTAAGCACCCTCCTTCATAAGCTATTTACAAAGCTCTTTTAACCAGGTACCAATCCACCATTTCCAAATCACTTTTCTTTCTTTCTGCTAAACCTTCGACAGTTTTAGGTGCTGGTACAATTACTTTATCGCCGGGCTGCCAGTTAAGCGGCATGGCACATTTATTTTCATCAGATGTTTGCAGAGCTACTAAAGCCCGTTTAATTTCAGCCATGTTTCTGCCTACATTAAGCGGATAATACATGATTAAACGAACCTTTCCTTCGGGGTCGATAATAAACACCGCCCTTACAGCAGCCGTTTCACTTTCGCCAGGTTGCAACATACCGTATAGTTTAGACACAGTCATGCTTATATCAGCAACAATCGGAAATTCAAAAAGTACACCTGTTTTTTCCTGTACTGCATTTACCCATGCAATATGAGAGTGGATACTATCAATACTCAATCCCATCAGTTTTGTATTGTGTTTTTCAAAGAAATCTTTCTCCATAGCAAAGCCACTCATTTCCGTGGTACACACCGGGGTAAAATCTGCCGGATGTGAAAAAAATACCACCCAGTTTCCTTTATTATAGTCTGAAAATTTCAGGTTTCCTATTGTAGTTACTGCGTCGAAATCCGGAGCTTTATCGCCAATTCGTGGCATTACATTTATTGTTTGATTTTCCATTATTATTAATTTTTATTGTTACAAATTTCAAATTATTAAAAGCAATTACCGGTAACATTAGTTACACAGAAGAAGTGATAAGAGATATCTTTTACCGAAGAACAAGCCTGCTGTTTCCATGTTAATGACTGGGCAATATGCAAATACCCTAATAATTCATTATCATTGTTTAGGTGACTGCAAAGATGTTATAACCGCGGGGTAATATTTGTTACAAAAGTTACACAACACGGAGATGAACCATTTTATAAAATGATTCATTTCAATATTTATTGTTGCGACTTAATTACCCTTTTTTCCAGGATTCAGCAGTTGATTAAATAAATCAGGAAGATCATTTTTCAAATTAATAATATGTCAAAGACTTTTGTCTTTTTTACATCAGTCAAGATAGTTTTTAGCCTCCGGAAAATTAGATTTAACCATTACTTTTTTCAGGAGGCTTTATTTTTGCAACAACGTTTAAATATCTATTCTACCACTAATCCACCTATATTACCGCTGAACAGCCATTAACAAACCATTCGTATTCGTTTTTTTACCGTTTGTGAAAGTAGAAATCCCGTCTGTATCGAATCTATATACGGCATATTCAAGCGCTATCTATCTTTACGTCATCAAATTAAAAAACGGAGTATTCTCCAAAAAAAATGTACAAAAAATTTCTGGAAAAGCTTTTTACCCTCGTAAGACTAAGGGAAAATCCACCGGAAATCTCCAGCCTGTAAACTTCCAAACAGTAAAGATTAAAACGTGATGATTTACAAGTCTGCAACAGGCAATCAGTAAATCGTTTCTCCCCACTATTTAACATCTTAAAGATGAAAAAATCTAAACTGGTGCTCATCGGTATTGGCATTCTTATATGCGCAATATTAGTGGTGGCCGGTAATAATAAGGAAAAAATGCCATCGCATAAAAGCGCTCCGGTTCAGCAAGGCAGCATAGATGCATGCGGGTTGGAATCTGAATGGTTGCCACCGTATCCTTTCGGAATCTAAGTATAGAGGTTCATTAAAATTTCAACAGTTCAAGTTAGCGCCTGGAAAAAAGTAATTAAAGTTACTCAGGCCACGCTATGCCCTGTCGAAAATGTAAACAACTGTTTTTAACAACTAAAAAAACAAACAATCATGGCAAGTTTAGGTAAAAAAATTCTTTCTGCATTTGTGGAAGTAGCAGAAGAAAAAAAGGCTGCTATAACGCCGGAGAAAAAAAATAACTATTCCACACCGTTAGTATCAGAAAGGGCATTGCCTTCGAACACTACTGAAAAGTTCAGGCAGTATTTCGATAAGTTGTTTAGTGAGTCAAATCTGCCGGGACCGGACTACTATGAGTTTTCAAAAATGACGCAGGCTATGGTAGCCATCACTGATGAAAAATCGAGGTACAGTGCTGCTTTTGCAGGATTAAGCGTACAGGGTTTGGATAAGAGCAAACTGTTGGGTACAGCTGCTGAATACTTAAAGATTCTGGATACAGACGCAGTCAATTTTAACTCCACTGTTGATGCAGCGCTCAATGAAAAGGTGCAGGCAAAACAACAGGAGATGCAAAGCAAGCAGCAACGGATTGATCAGTTAAGCCGTGAGATGAGCGATCTGCAAAATCAAATACAACTGTTGCAGGTTGAAGTAAAAGAAAATGAAGAAAAGATTGAAAGCAATACCGGTGGATACAAAATATCCTCCGAAAAAATGAAGAAGCAGATACTGGCTGACATTGAAAAAATAAAACAACACATATCGTGAATAGTGAATGAAAAGTGTTTCTGATATGTGCAGTAAAAAAGCAACGAAACAACAATACTAACAACTAAAAACAAACAAGATGATCAACGCAATTAAACAAACAAAAAAACCCGGTTGGTTTGCTGAGCCAAAAAACGCAGCAACCACTGTGGTCGGAGTATCTCTTTTTGCCGGACTGGCTTACGGCTTTCTCACATTCGTGTTGCCCTGGCTGGTAACCGTCACCTGGAACATGGTAAACCTTGTGATAGGTGGTGTGATACTGGGGTTCTTACTCATGATCGTTACCAATAAAAAGTTCTGGCGGGCGCTGAGGTATTTCTCTGAGTTCATTGCCAATTATAGTGTGGGGCTGGCAATTGAGTTAAATCCCTTCAACATTCTGCAACTAAAAATTGAGCAGGGATATAAAGACAGGAATACTTTGTACCAGCAATCTGCAAGGCTAAAAGGTAAGCAGAGTGAACTAATGGATAAACTCAGCGATAAAGAAAAAGAGTTGCAGCTAAATGTGCAAAAAGTAAAAATTTTGCAGCAGGAAAAAAATCAATCAAAACAGGTTGACCTGTATGCAAATAATGTACTGCGTTGCCAGGAATACATCAACAATGTGACGCCGATTGTAGGCGACCTGAACAAGCTGATCAAATTCTCTGATACTGCTTATGAAGAAAGCGGGATCATGCTGGAAGATGCAAAGCTTGACCTGGAAGCAAAGAAAGATTTGTATTACTCGGTAACAACCGGCCTGTCTGCCGTAACCAGCGCCATGAAAGCATTTAAAGGTGATGATGAACTGAACCAGGATGCAGAAAGAGCGCTGGCCATATTAAAACAACAGATCGGGGAAAAGATCGGCCACATTAAATCGGCCATCGATGTAACCAGCAGATTTATGGATGATAAGGTTTTGGAAGACAAAGCAAAGTCTGCACAGGCTATAGAGCTCATCAACCATTTTGATCTGAATACAGATTTTAACTACACCAACAATGCGTTGCAAAACAACAGTAATAGCGGTAAGCTGAAAGATGTAAACATTACAGACAGGTACAGGGGACTGCTAGATTAGTGTCACGCAAGAAGCTCAATAAAGTACCAAAAGTACAAGTGAGTCCACGATTGAATCGGGATTAACATGACACAACGAAGTTGACCAATGCTTCAACTGTTCGTCCCAAAAAAAGTTCATGCATTAAAACAACGGCTGCAAAAACGGGCAGACAGCCGGGGTGCAAACAATTGCCCGAATAAAACAAAAACAAGATTTTAAACAACTATAAAACATACAACTATGGCAATCAAATTAAAACCAGCCGGAAAATTATTCATCATTGCAGCAGTAATAACTGCAGGCATATTGAGTGTAAGATGGTATCAGAACCGTCCGAAAGAAGTAGGCCAATCGGTAGAACTGGGCAAGGTTACACTGCCCGATGCACCGGAAGCCTCTCTCAGCGGTAATGCAGTTTTACTACCCCTTCCTTCATCTGACAAAGCCGTAAACGGCGGTACACAAATCAACTGGGAACGTATGGCATGGAACAGCCAGTTCTCCGGAATGTATGCTAACGGTGGTGTACGTACGACAAAAAATTCGCTGTTCCACGCAGCACACCTGGATGTAACTTATGTGCGCCAGGATGATTGCAACAGGCAGATGGCAGACCTTGTAAAGTTTGCCAGTGATTATAAAACCAATCCAAACACAACAGGTGTGTTGATCACATTTATGGGTGATGGTATGCCGGCCTTTATGACCAGCCTTGCAAAAGAACTGGAGCCATTGGGTGCGGAGTATCAACCCATCATTATCCCGGTAGCACACGGTAAATCTTTTGGCGAAGACCAGGTGATGGCGCCGGCAAGTTGGAAGCAGGATCCTAAAAATGCGATTGGCAAAACAGTAGCCGGTGTATTGCGCGATGGCGACCTAAACATCCTGCTGAAATGGGCCGGCGACAACGGGTTGAAAGTAAACCCTGATGAAACCACTTATGATGCAGCAGCCATCAACATCATTGCAGCAAATGATTTCCTGGATGCACCCAACAAGTACATTACAGGATACAGCGAAAAAAGAAAAGTAGTAGAGAATGGAAAAACAACTGGTCGTGATACAACAGTTGGTGTGGATGGCGTGGCCACCTGGACTCCCGGCGACGTAAACGTTGCTACTAAAAAAGGTGGACTGGTAACCATTGCTAACACAAAGCAATACGCATCGCAGATGCCTAACCAAACCATCGCCATTAAAAAATGGGCCAACGATCACAGGACCGATATTGAAAACGTGATCATAGCCCTGGCAGAGGCAGGAGACCAGGTGCGTTCTTTCAATGAAGCAAAAGCATTTGCTGCTAAAGTGAGTGCTGATGTGTACCAGGAAAAAGATGCCGCTTATTGGTCGAAGTATTACAATGGTGTGGTAGAAAAAGACTTGCAGGGTCAGCAGGTAAGCCTGGGCGGTAGTATGGTATTTAACTTGCAGGATATGGCCAACACTTTTGGCTTGGGTGATGATAAAGTAGATCGCTACAAAGCTGTGTACAACACATTCGGCAACCTGATGGTTAAAATGTATCCATCATTGATGCCCACATTCTTGCCTTATGAAAAGGCAGTTGACAAAAGCTTTTTGCTAAGCGTGATATCCAATAACCCCGAACTGTTGCAGGGCAAGGCCATGCAAACAACCTATGCCAGCGAGATCACTTCGGCTGTATCATCAAAGAGTTACAGCATTGAGTTTGAAACCGGTTCTGCCAATATCAAAACCGCTTCTTACAAACTGCTGGACGAGATTTTTGAAAGCGCCGTGGTGGCAGAAGGATTGAAGATTGGCGTGTATGGCCATACGGACAATAGCGGCTCTGATGCAGTGAACATACCGCTTTCAGAAAAGAGAGCGGAAGCTGTAAAAGCCTACCTGTTGAAGAAAGGTTTATCAAATAACCGTGTGGAAGCGAAAGGTTATGGATCAGCGAAACCCATTGCAGATAACAACACTAATGAAGGTAAAAGCAAAAACCGCCGTGTGGAAATTGTGCTGGGGGAGTAAAACCTCCAGGCCCCGCTGTAGCGGGGAACAAGGAAGGTGACCGAAAGGTCATCTTTCTTTTAAAATTATGATGGCTTTGTTGTTTAAAAGATATGGCCACAAAGTCACGAAGACAGAAAGAAGCATAAAGACTTAGTGCCATTTAGTGCCTTAGCGCCTTGGTAGCAAAAAAAACATTTACAATGAAAAATATTCAAAACACCATAGCTCCTGTAATACATGATTCAGGCAGTACCGGAATAAAAAGCATTCCAATAAAACAGCAAAGGGTTACAAGCTCCCCTTTAGGGGTGGGGGGGCTTTTCACTCCATTCGGTAAACTCAGCAAGCAAAACGTTGTCATCATGATCATCATTCAGGTGTTGATCACTTTACTCGTGTGGCATACCACATCAAATGGTTTGATACCAAAGCCCGGCCAGGTAGCCGAAGCCTTTGGCAAACTGCTCGGCACAAAATTGCTACTGGATAATATGCTTGTAAGCCTCGTGCTTACACTTAAAGCCATGTTATATTCCATCATCATCACGTTGTTCTTCGCGTATGCTTCGGTGATTCCTTTTTTTAAAAGCATAGCACAGTTCATTGTAAAGTGCAGATATTTAACCCTGACCGGTTTGATCTTCATTTTTACCCTGCTCACCAAAGACGGCAGTGAATTAAAATTATCGCTGCTCATTTTTGGTATCGTACCCTTCTTTACCACTTCTTTTTTAGCAGTGATATTGAATATCGACAAGCAGGAATATGAACTCTGCAAAACGCTTGGCTACAACAACTGGCAAACTTTGTACGAAGTAATTATTGTAGGCAAGGCCGACCAGGTGTTTGAAATACTGCGGCAAAACTTTGCAATCAGTTGGTTAATGATCACCATGGTAGAAGGGCTGAGCATGAGCGAAGGAGGCATCGGTTCATTGCTTATTAAATACAACAAGTACAACGACCTCACCAATGTGATTGCACTACAACTCGTCATCTTTATTATCGGGCTCTGCTTCGATTATTTATTGGGCAGCATGCGGCATTGGCTATTTCCTCACAGCAAATTAAAACAGGCTACAACATGACAACACATATAAAAGACAAAACATTGCTGCAGGCAGCCAACGTTAGCCTCCAGTATGATGACAACATAATTTTAAGAGATATCAACTTCTGCATCAAAGACATTATACGTCCGGGTATGCAGCAGGGACAGGTAATCTCACTGATTGGCAGGAGCGGAATTGGTAAGACCCAATTGTTCAAGATACTCTCCGGCCTGCAACAACCCACTGGCGGTGCGGTAACCATCCATGGCAATGAAACCGTGAAAGCCGGCGACATGGGCGTTATCTTTCAAAACTATTATTTGTTTGAATGGAGAAGCGTTTATCAGTTACTGTTATTAGCCGCAAAAAAGAATCCGGCATTAAAAGCACAGGAAGCGGCTATGATCGGGCACTATGCAAAAGAGTTTCACCTGGAGGAAGAGTTGAAAAAATATCCGCAGCAATTATCCGGCGGGCAGCGCCAGCGGGCGAGCATTATACAACAGCTATTAAAAGGTTCAGACTTCCTTTTATTAGATGAACCATTCTCCGGGCTGGATGTATGTGTGCTGGATAGAGTAACAGACCTGCTGTTGCAGGTATCTGTGTCGGATGAATTAAAAACACTCATCATTGTATCGCATGATATTGTAACCTCCGTTGCCATTTCCGATACGGTACTCATCATGGGCAATGAAGCAGGCCAGCCCGGCGCCACCATCAAAAAAGAAATTGACCTGATTGAGCGTGACCTGGCCTGGAAAAAAGACATCAAAAAAGAAAAGGCTTTCATAGACACTGTGGAAGAAATAAAAGCTTGTTTGTAGTTGTTGAAAGCAAAGCATTCCCTCTTTTGCGAAAGCAGAAGAGGGTTGCTTTTTTGGGGTTCTTTTGCTGCAGTTTTTAGGTAAGGAGCCACGATAGCGCAATTTTTGAGATCTCCTTTTTATCAGCAGACTTATTTACTAAGCCAATTCCAAATATACTACCTACAGAAACATGGGTTGTAGAAACAGGTAAACCAAATTTGCTTGCAGCGATAACCAAACCCCCAGTTACTAAGCTAGCTGTAAAGCCCTGCCCATTATTCATTTTTGTAATTTTCTTACTCATTGTTTCAGCAATTTTTTTGGCATTTAACAGCCCGCCAATTGCCATTGCAATAGCCAGTAAAAATATATTTACCGGCAAGGAAAATAAATTACAAATCAGCAATAGTGAAACTAATTTTGGGGTATCATTTAGTCCCCTTGCAAAACTCACCATACCGGCACTTGTGTAATGCATTATATTCAGCGATGTATGAAAGTTGATTCCTAAAAACTTACCCTGGTATTGAGTAACACAATTTGCCTGGCTACCAACAATAATATGGGTAGTTTGTAATGACGTAAAGTTTGCTGTATGTGCTGCCGCAACAGGTATCCATTGTTTGCTGCCAACACATACACACGATTCTTCGGTAATGCCTGCCGCTTTTCTTCCTTTTGAAAAAAGTGAGTAAAGAACAGCAGCAATTACTACTGCAAGTACAGGGCTTAATAATAAAGGGAGAAAAAATGTCTTACCCAGGCTATTAAAATTCACATTTGTTCCCGCTGCCACTAAACCTGCGCCTACCAATGCACCGACCAATCCGTGTGTGGTTGAAATGGGGAAACCCAATATGGTTGCCAGTAAAACGGTTGCGCCTGCGGCCAGGGCCACAGATAAAACAAAATTCACAGAGTGTGCAATTTCACCTGGTACTAATCCATTTCCTGAAAAGTTTTTTATCAGTACTTCGGCAAAAAAGTAAGAACAAACCGAACCGGCAAAAGTGGTAATAGTTGCAAGGGTTAAGGCTGCTTTATAATTTAATGTTCCACTCCCCCAAAGTGTAGCTACACCTTTAAAATTATCATTTGCCCCGTTGGAATAAGTAAGAAAGAAAACTGCTAAAAACAGAAACACAATTAACATAGAATATTATTTAAAGGCTTCAAAAAAATTGAGCCTATCGCTTACATTTTCATAAAATTATGCAACTGCCCCGCCACAGCTACTACCTGCACCGGCTGTGCAGCCAAAGCAATGTTGTCCGATTATTATTTCCCTATTTTGCAAAATATCATTATTGTACTCTTTGATGTGTTTGCTTTTGCAAGCCACTATTAATTCCAGCATCTGGTTAAAATCGCAATCATATAAATAGCCATCCCATCCTATTGAAATAGTGTTTCGGCACATCACATTTGCAGCAGCTACAGGATTGTAGGCTGCAATTAATTTTTCCATATACTTTTCATAATTACCGCTTTGCAAAAGGTAATCCAAAAATCTGCTGATGGGTAAATTGGTTATCGCAAATAGATTATGAAAGCTGATGCCAAAATCCTTTTTTAATGCTGTTTTAAATTCTTTTTCCAAAGCATCCTGTGAGGCTGGTAAAAAAGCTCCGGCGGGGTTATATACAAGGTTCAATTTTAAATCACTTCCTTCCAATCCATACCCAACGGCATTAAGCATTTGTAATGCAGCAATGGAATCTTCAAAAACACCATCGCCTCTTTGCTTGTCAGTACGGTCTTTGCTATAAAATGGCAGCGATGATACTACTTCTATATTATGTTTTTTATAAAACTCAGGTAAGTCATAATATTTTTTATTTGCCCTGATGATAGTAAGGTTACACCTTACAATGATATGCCTGTCAAGTTTTTTTATTTCTTCAACAAACCACCTGAAGTTGGGATTCATTTCCGGAGCACCTCCGGTTAAATCCACCGTTTGCAGTGAAAGGTTTGCTTCCAATACATCCAGGCATTGCTGCATGGTTTCAGTAGTCATAATTTCTTTTCTGTCAGGTCCGGCATCTACATGACAATGTTTGCAAACCTGGTTGCACATTTTGCCTACATTAATTTGAAAAACAGAAATGTTTGTTGGCTTTAATGGATACAAACCGGACTCTTCCAATTTTTGTTGGAATGGGATTAATACATATTCATCAGAAATACCATGCTCCAATATGTCTATTTGTTCGCTTGCAAAGGCAAGCTTATTATGTTCTGCTAATAATGACTTCATTCGTTGATTTTACTATAAATTTTCTTTGGTATATCCTTACATGGATATCTCTTTCACCTTATTCATCATCTGAACACCATGCACCAATGCCGCTCCTCCTTTAATGGCTGCTGCTACATGCACTGCTTCCATTATCTGAGCTTCACTGTATCCTTTTTCATAAGCATCGCTGCTGTAGGCGTCAATACAGTAAGGGCATTGCACCGCATGTGCAACGGCTAATGCTATTAGTGACTTTTCCTTTGCAGTAAGAGTTCCTTCCGCAAATACTTCACCGTACCAGTCAAAAAATTTATCGGCCAGGGGCTTTTGAAATTCTCCAATTTTTCCGAATTTCTTGAGGTCTTCTTCATTGTAATAATGTTTGCTCATAGTATAATGTTTTGTCTCGTAATAAAATAGTCGCAAAGGTGACATAATCCTGACAATTGTTCTAAAACAAACCGTCTTCTTCACATTTACGTAATACATGCCTGTGCAAATCACAACCCTCAATTTTTTGAGACGAGTGAATTTTTTGCCTCCTGTTTGCATTCCACTCGTATAAAATATAAAGCCATAGCGGTGAATATTGCAGCAAGATAACCCACATATTTTCATCATAAGCTTTTAACCAATAGGGGAAATAAGACAAAGGGAATAACTCCTGAAAAACAACAGTAAATTTAAACTTACTAAATACTGCCAGAGCAACCCGGGTGGTGATATTGTTCAACTTAAGGATGATACGAGCAAAGTAAAACAAACGAATACTAACTACCGGGATGAATAAAACCATCGCAGGGAAGTACAGAACTTGATAAACTCAGGCAAATAATAAAACCACATGACCCGGAAGCACGGATAGTTAAAAGACGTTTTATAAAATTTCATTTGAATTTGTCAGGTTTCTTCAATTTGAACGACTACATACATTGTAGAAGGAACAATCAACTCTTCCTAAAGAGGCTTATTAAGGCAAGGAATGAATCTTTTAAAATAAACTTGTATAAGAAAAATTTAGCCTTCTTCTAATCTGTATTGCAACCCCTGGAGAAATGCCCAAAGTGACAGTTCCGCCAGGAAATATATTGATATGATGAGAATATATAAAATCTAATGCAGCAGGATAAGCTTTAAACTTACATTTAGAAGTTGAATAGAAAATTTGACATTAGGACTGGCATAACTAATCATAACTGATATGACAGAAAAAAAATACGACATCATTGTAGTCGGAGCAGGATCTGCAGGGCTTAGCATTTGCTTATTTATGGCCAAGGCAGGTTTTAAAACTTTGGTGATAGTAAAAAGTGATAAAGACATCGGCGGTGAATGTTTAAATGACGGATGTGTTCCCAGCAAAGCATTAATTCATGTTTCAAGAATTGCTCATAATGCAAGGCTTGCCGGGGAGTTTGGGATGCAGGTGAATGGAAAAGCAGACATCGAAAAAGCAATAAGTTACGTTTATAAAAAACAAGAAATAATACGGGTTCATGAGAATGCGAAATGGTTAAAAGAACAGGGTGTAGATGTTGTTTTGGGTGAAGGAAAATTTTCGGGAAAGGATGAAGTTATAGTAAACAAAAAAAAATACTCCGCAAAGAAAATTGTGTTGTCTACAGGCTCAAAGCCGCGCAAATTAAAAGTGCCGGGCGTTGAGCTTGTCAATTATTTTGATAATGAAAATATCTTTCACATCGACGATTTACCAGGCCGTTTTCTAATGGTAGGAGGTGGCCCGATAAGTATTGAATTAGGCCAGGCATTGAACAGGTTGGGCAGCGAAGTAACTGTAATAGACAGGGGAGACAGAATATTAGGGCATGATGATGAAGTAGTAACCGGCATATTATTAGAACGCTTAAAGGAAGAGGGATTAAATTTTCATTTCAATGTTTCAATTGAAAAATTTACTTCAGCAAATGAAGCAGTGTTAAAACATAAAAACGGCGATACTTTTACGCAAACCTTTGATGCAGTTTTTGCAGGCATCGGAAGAGAATTGGTATTAGAGCCTTTGCAATTATCAGTAGCCGGGATTGAAACAAAAGATAATAAGATTGTAAAAGACCAATATTTAAGAACAACTAATAAAAATGTTTTTGTTTGCGGGGATATTGCCGGGGATCTCCTGTTTTCTCATGCTGCTGAATTTCATGCCCGCATCATTCTCAATAATCTCTTCTCCCCCTTAAAGAAAAAATTATCCAATGATCACATGTCCTGGGTTACGTTTACCGAACCTGAGGTAGCGACATTTGGCCTGAATGAAAAGCAGTTATCGCAAAGAAATATCAAGTACATAAAACTCGAAGAAAGTTTTAAAGATGATGACAGGGCTATAACGGATAATTACCGCTATGGTAAAGCAATCATGTATATCAGTACAAAAAAGTGGTTTAAAAAACAGGTAATTTTAGGCGGAACTATGATTGCTCCCAACGCAGGAGAATTGATACAGGAATTAATTCTTGCCAATACAAGCGGGCTTTCGATTGATGCCATCTTCAATAAAATTTATCCTTACCCGGTTGCCTCAAGGATTAACCAAAAAGTTATTCTTGGGTATAAACAACAATCACTAACGGATTTTCTTAAGAAGCTTTTACAAATGACGTTTAAAATATTTAACTAATGGAATGGTGGCATGTTTTCACAAATTGGTTTTTAAGCCTTGGCGAAAAGTATGGAGTAAATCCTTACATCTTTGGGGGAATTTATATCGGAGCTATTCCTTTATTTTTTCTTTGCCTTGCATGGACAATTAAAAAAATGAAGCAAAAAAAACCTTTTGTTCTTCCCCTGTTGCTCACCGGTGCCTGTTTTATTTCCGCTTATGTTTACCTCATCATTGCAGGAAAGAATATCCCTTTTTGGGTATATATTTTTATAGGGGTAATGGTAGCTTATGGGATATATTCTACTACACATAAAATCAGGAAACAAGCTCAATTAAAATAAAAAAATTAAAGTGTTACTTCCTAAGATAGGAAAATTTATACTTGCCCATTCTTGGTAATAAATGAAACTGATTTGATCTAAATTTCAGAGATGCTTTGTTGAATTTAAGGAGGTAGCTCGCTCAGTGTAAAACCAAAATGATATTAATAAACTATAAAACCATTATCAATGATATAAAACTTCAGAAATCTCAAAGCAGTATTTGTAAACTGCACTTTGAAAAAATCGCCAGAGACAAGCTATACCGACACGCTGTTCCAGGTTTCTCAATGGTAGCTATTTCTTTTATATGGTCTAATTTTGAAGCCGCTGCAATAACCGCTGCGCCACCTAATGAATGACCTACCAATAATGTTGGTACCCGCAATTTGTCTTAGATAATCACTCCCCGCAATCAGGTCATCTACATTAGCAGAAAAATAACTTTCAACAAAATTTCCCTCACTACCAACTAAGCCAGTAAAATCAAATCTCACAACAGCAAAGCCTTGATTGGTAAGTGCTCTGCTAATATTTCTTACTGCGCTAAATGAACTGTTACAGGTAAAACAATGCGCAAAAATGGCGTAATAGTTTGGTTTCTGGTTAAACGGCATTTCTAAATATGCTTGAAGTTTATAGCCTTTGTCATTTCGAATATTTAGCTTAGTGCTTTTCATACTTATTAAGTTTTTATTTTTTTGAATTATAGCCAGGTACATTCTTTAAGTCAATTTTCATCCTATTTATTCGATTTGATCATGCCCCTTATTTTGTCAATAAACCCAACCTAATTTTGTGTTTAAGTTTAATTTATTTGCTATAACTTCTATTTAATTTTTAAACATCGCATGGTTATAGCTTTAGGTGTGCAATTGGAACAACGCAAGGGTGAGGGTTATAAATATTAACTTCACTCGGCCTTCAAACCCCTCGAATGACTTTACGGTTACCAGCAGGGCGTACTCGTCTATTATATTTTTTTCATGCTCATACTTCCCCCTTCAACATTTTTTGAGGATAACGAACAAATTCTTGCAGTTGGTTTTGAATTGGGGAGGTACCGAACAAGATTCAATAGTAATAAAACTAAATAAAGCAGCATGTTTTTTAAAGAAAAAATTATCTGGATTATTGGGGCTTCACTCTGAAAGGTCTTTTTCCACAGGTAGTAAAGAGTTTTTACCGTTTGGCTTCATGCCTTCAAATTATTAATGAATAGCTTTCCCAATGGACTGGCCAAAATATTTATAATCATTTTTAAGATGTGTTACCGTTAATATACTATGGAGAGCATTTGGAATGCTATAAAAAATTATTACATCACACTTGGTACAAATTACCATGTTGACCCCCTGATTTTTTTTGGCATCCACGTAGTCGCTACACCATTGTTTATATTAACCGGTGCATGGCTTATTAAGAATTACTGGCAAAAGAAATCAATTGCATTGCCACTGATTTTTTCACTTTTGATATTTAATGCAGCAAATATCTATCTCGTAATTTTTGGTAAAAATATACCGTTGTGGATATATTTCATTATTGCTACCACCACTATTATCAGCGGATATTTTTCTTATAAAAAAATACGGAAAAAGATAAATACAGATTAACAACAACCCCTGCATCATAAAAAAAAGTATTATCAGAAATAAAAATATCCTCTCTATTAAGAGCCACCAAAGACCCTCCGGCTTTATCACATACCGCCAACGGCTGAATGTTTCGTTGATATATTCTAGTGTAGAATTATTCGCACATCTACGAATACTTCTGAGATAGAAATCGTAATCGGAAACAAAGGCGTTATCAATCTTCTGGATGTTAATATCCGAAACACCATACTGGTATTTCAAAAAAGCTTGGGTGTGCCGTAGCGAAGTTTCATATCGCTTTAGAGTTGCAGGTGCAAATTCATTACCTATTAAATTTCCTACTTTTAGATTGTGGTCTTTAAATACCTCAATTAACATCCGAGCCTTTTCAATTTTTCCTAAAAATTGGTTCTTTAGGGTCTCTGCTGTAATCGGCTTTTCATTTTCAGAAAGATAACGATGAGCCTCATACACTTTGGATTGAAGATTATCAAGGAAAGCATTAAAGCTTTTAATATCTTCCTTAGTTCCGATGAGTCTACCAGATTTACTATTCCACTTTTCCGGGTTACATTCCCGGTTGGTGGTTATCTCTGAGCGCTTGCCATCAACTGTTATTCTTAGATAAATGTGGGCTCCACCGGATGTTTAATTCTTTTGCTTTTTTACATAGAAAAGCATGCTAAAATTTGTCTTCATGATTTAATCATTTAAAGTGAAACAAAATTAGCATTGCAGCTTGGGCGAAACAAGATGTTCATCTCTTGAACATCTTGAAAAACAATGGCTTAGACCATTTCTGGTGAGTAATTTTTTGAGGAACACTTACTCACCGAATCACTCACCTTTTCTTTGAGTTTAAATGTGAGTTTTGGTGCCTTCACAAAAACAAAAAAGCCCGCAAACATAGTGTTTGCAGGCTTTTAGCATAATTTGGTGAGTGAAAAAGTGGAGCTGCAGGGATTCGAACCCTGGTCCAAACATATTCGCCGTAAGCCTTCTACATGTTTATTTCTGCATTAATTGTCGGGAAAAGGCAGGAGCAAAACAAACCAACCTATTCCTTAGCTGTATAGTCTTAAGCAATCCGCACAGCCTTGGATCGCAGCAGCCTGCTATTTGTTTGAGTCGGCGGAAGAGCGTGGCAACAGGCAAGCCCACTCAACGGCCCTAATGGTTGCTAAGCTATCGCTTAGGCAGCCATGGCA
>JBDTUZ010000060.1:0-32075 GCA_040007435.1 Ginsengibacter sp.
ACTTTCCCACGTCAGGCGCAATGCCACTTATGATGCCCGTACGGGGGTCAATTGTCGCAAGATCGCCAAGCGGGGTGAGGTATGAATAATTGCCTAAATATCTTACAGAACCATAAGGCGGCGGTGCCGGATTGACATTCCCTGAATTCTGTGTTGTACCTCCATTATTTGCCGGAGTAAATGAATACACTAGAGAATCATTATCCGCATCTGCTGCATTAAATTTTAAAGTGAAGGGCTTTTTTCTGCAGATGGCATCGATGCTTGTATTAAACTGGGGGGACTTATCTGCAATTGCCGGAATCACACAACTATAAGTGGAACCCGTTCCGCCTAAACCCGCAGAGTTGAATACATTTTCCAGAGGGTTAACCCGGCAGCAAGTCTGGTAAGTCGCCGTATACCCTTTCACGTTCACGGGTAAGTCAATAGTAAAGGTAAATATCCCCACATGATAATTGAGCGTGGGTGGATTTGTAATACAGGAAGGAAAGGGATTGACTGTTACGGACTGTTCATCACTTTTGTTTACATCCGTATATTGTCCCTGGCCCGGATATTGGCTATTAGTATCATTATTAAATATTCCTATAAACACACTGGTTGGCATTTGGGCTCCCGTTGTGAGCTGATCGCGAAAAAGTTTTAAGGTTATAATATACCGGTTGGTATTGGGAGATGAACCTGGCCCCTGGTATTCATAGGTCATTTCTCCCCCTACAATGTGTGCCGCTTTGCACGGATTAAAAAAGCAAAGAAACAAGCAGGTAAGGAAAAAAAACGACGTTTTCATGAACTTTAAATTACGCAAAAAAAGGCTTTAGTGATTATTAAATTTCAAAAAAAATCAAAACGAAATTTATTTATAATTGCATTAAGAAATTGTCAAGAACAGTTGTTGCAGTCGGTGCGTCTTCCCACATGCCCATGTGCCCGGAATCTTTTAAAATTTCAAAGTAGGTAACCGGTGCAAGATGAGCCTGTTCCAAACCAGATTTAAGCGGAACGGCGGTATCATGTAATCCCTGTATAAAGAGGACAGGCCTTTCAAAAGACTTTAAAACGTAAGATCGGTCGGGCCTATCTCTCATTGCTTCGTAATATTGAATTAATGAGTCCGCTGCAAATTTTTTTGATAGCTCAATTAAATTTTCCACAAGGGCAGGATTCTCCTTTTTTGTCTTCTGTGAAAATAAATTTGGTGAGGTATTTTTTAAAAAGGTAGCAGCCCCGTTATTTTGTATGAACCCTATCCCTTTATTTCTCATATCTTTTTTTTGGTCATCATCTGCGAAAGATGTTGAGTGAAACAGGCCGATACCATTTATTTTTTCCGGGTATTTTTCAGCAAATGCGAGAGACACGTATCCTCCCATGCTATGGCCTATAATAGTAAACGAAACAGAAGCTTTTTTTATTTCAACATCCGCTATCGCTTTAACGACGTCTGCATAGTCTGACATGGAAGTTTTCCCTTCCAGCATTTCAGATGACCCGCTGCCCGGTAAATCAGGAATAATAAATTGGAATTTTTGTTTCAGGTTTTCAACCTGGTGATTCCAAATGCTCCCATCTTCTGCAAAGCCATGAATGAGCATTACGGGATTTCCTTGTCCTTCAACCCGGTAAAACACTTTTTTATTCTTGAAAATAACCTCCTTCATATTCTATTTTTTATACTGCCTGAAAACATAGTATAAAATTCTGAAAATTAAGATTCCAATAACCGGCATCAATGCCGGGTTCAGGTGCTGGGGAGTAACGAACCAGCAGATGAGTAAAAGCAGGTTAAAGAGGGCATATAGAAAAAGATACTTTGTAGCCGATGATTTTTTTGAATGGATATAGAATGCAGCGATCACATTGGTTGGCCAGGCCCAAAGCAGATTGTAATTATCCTTCGTCATTAGATGATCGGTACCTATCAACATAAAAATGATAAGAATTCCCAGCAACCCGGTCATAAATAAAAGAAACCCATCCAATGCAACTAAGATTCTTTTTATAATTGCTTTTTTCGAAAAGCTTAGGAAAATAACCACCAGGAAAATAGCTGAAAATATGGTAATAGGATCAGTAAGAAAATCTCTTTTTTTTGCACTCGTATCTAAATCTATAAGTTTATGTTTCTCACTAATCAATTGCCGATGGCCAACTGTTGCCGAATCGAAAGCCAGCATCAGGTAGTCGGGAAGAAACATCACCTCGCGTGGTTTCATCTTTACGTCGAGCCTGCTTCCTAATAGAATATCAATGCCCAGTTTACTCCATTGTTTATCATTATAATCAAGGTATTTATAAATGAGATCGCGAAAAGTTGCCGTTTCGTGCAGTACCTGCGGAAATTGAACCTGGCCCCCTGTGCCTTTCTCTATGAGATCACGCAGCCTTGTGGTACAGTTATCAAATGTAAAATCATATTTATAGTACCTGTTTTGGGGCATCAGGTTTGTCTGCAGCAGCAGGAGCATATTGTATTTTTCAGCACAGGTTAAATTTAAAACCTGTTCAGTAATGCCCCTGTTCTCATATTGATAAGAATATAGAAAAGAATCAAAATTCTCTGTTGATATATAGAAAGTGAGCTTGCCCCTTATAAATTTTGTGTAAAAGCCAGGCTCGTCAAAATTAAAAGTGCCGTAATTATAGACAATATCCGAGTGGCTAACAATATTGGTTACACGAATAGCGCTGTGGCCAAAAGTGCTGTACAATTCATCGCCCGGGGTACAGGTTAATAAGCTTATGCGGAGGTTGCAGGAATCAGGTTGCGAAAATCCTTTTACGGAAAAAAGAAATATACATGCTACAAAAAGTACTGCAATCTTATTTTTTAAAAGCTTCATTAGTATAAGGTATCAAGAATCAAGTATCAAGTATCAAGTATCAAGAATCAAGTATTACCCTTACCTGCTGTAATTTGGCGCCTCTCTTGTAATTTCAATATCATGTGCATGGCTTTCCCGCATCCCCGCGTTTGTTATTTTAATAAATGTTGCTTTTTGCAACGAAGAGATATCCTTTGCACCGCAATATCCCATGCCTGCACGTAAACCACCGGTAAACTGGTGAACCACTTCGGAAAGAAATCCCTTATAAGCCACACGGCCTTCTATGCCTTCAGGTACGAATTTTTTGGTTTGCTCTTCACCATTCTGGAAGTAACGGTCACTGCTACCCTGTGCCATAGCGCCTAATGAACCCATGCCGCGGTATTGCTTGAATTTTCTCCCTTCATAAATAATGGTTTCACCAGGACTCTCTTCTGTTCCTGCAAAAACGCCACCCATCATTACACAACTGGCGCCGGCGGCTATCGCTTTTACCATGTCCCCCGTATAGCGGATGCCACCATCGGCAATTATTCCAATGTTCTTATTTTTTAAAGCGGCAGCTACTTCCAGCAGCGCAGATATTTGAGGTACACCTGCACCGGCAACAATCCGTGTTGTACAAATCGATCCCGGACCTATTCCTACTTTCACTGCATCTGCTCCGTTTTCTGCCAATGCCTTTGCTCCCGCTGCTGTCGCGATGTTGCCTGCGATAACAATAATGTCTTTAAAATCCTTCTTTGCTTTTTTAAGTGCATCTATCACTCCTTTATGGTGCCCATGAGCACTATCAAGGCATATTACGTCAACGCCTACCTGTTGCAGCGCATAGATCCTGTCGCTGATGTCTTTAGTAATTCCAACACCTGCACCTACCAATAATCTTCCGAAAGAATCCTTAGCGGAATTTGGATGATTATGCACCTGCAGGATATCCCTGTAAGTTATCAGGCCTTTTAAAATGCCGGACTTACTTACTACCGGTAACTTTTCGATTTTGTAACTCCTGAGGATGGATTGCGCTTTCTTTAAGTCAGTTCCTTCGGGTGCGGTGACCAGGTTTTCCTTTGTCATCACCTCGCTTACCTTCCGCTTGTTGTCATCTTCAAATCTTAAGTCGCGATTGGTTAAAATGCCGACAAGCTTCCCTTTATTATCTACAATAGGAATGCCCCCGATTTTATTCTCTCTCATAAGTTGCAACGCATCGCCGATAGTGGCATCTACCAGTAGCGTTACGGGGTCGAGTATAAGACCGCTCTCACTTCTTTTAACTTTGCGCACTTGTGCTGCCTGCGCTTCGATGCTCATGTTTTTATGAAGAATACCAAGACCTCCTTCACGTGCAAGCGCAATAGCCAGTGATGCTTCCGTGACAGTATCCATCGCGGCGCTCAGCATAGGAATGTTGAGTGAAATTGATTTGGTGAGAGTCGTTTTCGTATTTACCTCGCGCGGTAATACCTCACCGTATGCTGGCATTAAAAGCACATCATCGTACGTTAATCCTTCTCCGAAAAACTTTTTTGAAACTGTAGTTGGGTTATTTAGTGTAGCCATGTGCAAAGATAATGCCCCGCCACCTAAAGGGAAAATAAAAATAATCCTCTCCTAAAAGAAATATGCATTCAGGAAATATTTCAGGGGCTTAGTTTATATATTTTGCCAGGTAAAGAAGTTACCACATTTTGCATTTCCAGCATCAGCAGAGCTGCGGCAATCTTGCTGCTGTTGAGCTTACTTTTAAAATATAGTTCGTCAATATGAACCTGGTCCTGTGTTTGAAGAATCTCAACGATTATTTTTTCGTCTGGTGTAAGCTCGATAAATAATTCCTTTTGTTTTTTTGGTGACACCTTTTTTGTTTGTACCCAACCCATATTTTCAAGGAGATCATTGGCCGATGTAATAAGTGCAGCTTTGTTATTTTTTATAAGATAATTACATCCTTCACTTTTTACGTCATGTACTCGTCCCGGAAAAGCGAATACATCTTTATTGTAACCGTTGCCAAGCTCCGCAGTTATAAGTGAGCCACCTTTTATTCCTGTTTCAATAACGACTACTGCATCACTTATACCTGCAACGATCCTGTTTCTTGAAGGGAAATTCTGGCGGTCTGGTTTTGAATTACTCCGGAATTCAGTAAGGAGCCCGCCCTTTGCGGACATTTGTTTTGCCAAAGAGCCATTTTGTGATGGATAGATCATATCGAGGCCGTGCGCCAACACACCGATCGTCTGTAAATTATTTTTTAAAGAAGCTTTGTGAGCAATACTATCAATACCAAAAGCAAGGCCGCTTACAATCAATACATTTTCCGCGGCGAGTTCCTCAATGAATTTTTCGCAAATAGTTTTACCATATTCGCTATTGTTCCTCGTACCAACTATGGCTACAATCCTGGAAGTATTTAAATCCGTGTTTCCCTTGTAGTATAGCATTGCAGGGCTGTCATAGCAATTTAATAATCGTTGGGGATAATTTGCATCGGTTATAAAAAGAGGCGTTATTTTATACTTTTCAATAAAAATAATTTCCTTTTCAGCCTTGTCGAAATCATGAAAATTTTTAATGGAGTTTGCGCGAACGGTCCCAATGCCTTCAAGTGCATCGAGTTGTTTTTTGGGAGCATCAAATATTGCTTTGGCATCTCCAAAATGATTCACCAAAGCCTTTGCATGCACATCGCCAATGTTTGGGATAAGGGTTAATGCTATTTGGTATAGAAGTTCTTTTGACAAGCAGTAAAGATATGAGAAAGAAGATTTAGAGTTATCGCACTTCTAATTATTTACAGATGAGACCACATAAGTTTTTGTCTAATTTAGGATGGCGTGGTACTATTTCGTCTTCCTATTTGAAGTTTTAAAATCACAATTTTTCATTTGTGTTGAATAGAATAGCCAGCCCTGAGCTTGTCGAAGGGTAGAAGGATCAGTTACTCACCACCCGCAGCTCTGTCCGCCGGTTCCTGGCCCTTCCTTCTTCCGTACTATTTTCGGCTATGGGATTTGCTTCGCCGTATCCCTTAAAGGTTAATCTTTCATTGTTCACTCTTTTATTCAAAAGGTAATTTACTACTGCCACTGCACGCCCTGTTGAAAGCTTTAGATTATCTGCAGGCTTGCCTACGTTATCCGTATAGCCGCTTATCTGTATTTTTAAATTTGGGTTTTCATTTAATAACCTCACCACATTATCAAGCTCTGTAATTGATTCAGGATTAAGTTCCGTTTTTTTAGTTTCGAAAAATACATTCTTCAAAACGATGCGTGCATTGGCCTCAATGGGTTGCAATGGAATATCAACCTGGAAAATTGAATCAGTTGACGACTCACCAATATTATAATTTTCAGAATAAAAAAGATAGCCTTTACGCTTCACGTTAAAAGCATAATCCTTACCCACGGGAAGGGTGACAAGATAATTTCCTTCTTCATCCGTTTGGAGTTTGCTTATCATCTCTCTCGTTTTTACATCCACCAGTTCAACGGATGAGGGCAAGCCATCTTTTGTTTTATTGTCAAAAACTTTGCCTTTCACCCACAACGTTTTCAAGGGCCTTACATCTTTTCTCAATTCAAATGTGTAAATATCAAGGCCTCCCTTAGTATCGCTGCGGTCACTGGAATAGTAGGCGGTTTTACCATCAGATGCGACCACAAGAGAACCTTCATCATCAATCGTATTTACTGGGTAGCCTAAGTTTTCAGGCTTGCTCCATTTGCCATCGGCAGTTTTCCTGGTAACAAAAATATCCGGCTTCTCGCTATAGCCAGGGAGGCCGCTGGAATTAAAATATAATGTGCGGTTGTCCGAGTGAATAAAAGGGGTGCTTTCATCGCCCGGGGTATTTATTTCAGGGCCGAGATTAAGCGGCTCCTGCCATGTACCATCTTCATTGCGATGACACACCCAAATGTCTTTGCCGCCGAATCCGCCGGGAACGTTGCTGCTGAAATAAAGATCTTTTTTATCAGGCGATAGTGAAGGCGTTGACTCCCAGAATTCTGAATTTACATTCCGCCCTAAATTCTTTGGTTCACTCCAACCGTTTTTAGTGAGATAAGAAATATAAAGATCGCAACTCCCGAGGCCTTCCGGGAAATTGCAACCCGTAAAAATAAGCCAGGTTCCATCCTGTGAAATATTCTGCGCACCTTCATTAAAGGTTGATGAATTGATATTGCCAGGCAGCGGATAGGCTTTCCCCCATTGGCCATTTATTTTATCACTTTCATAAAAGTCTTCATTCCTGTCTATCCGTTTTGTGAAAATCATTTTATCTCCATCAATAGTGAGCGACGGAAAATATTCAAGGTCGCTGGTATTAATACTATCACCTAAATTTATGGGGTTAAAAACATAGTCTTTGTCGGGATGAGCCTTTGCATATTCTATTGCAAATTCATACGTCTTCTTTCTGAATTCTCCTGCTTTGATGCTCCGTTCATTTAATTTAGGATTTAACAGGAAAATATTCACCGATTTAAGCGCGTCATCAAACCTGCCACAGCCTGCCAGGTCAATTGAATAAGGCAACAAATAATAATTGCTGTAAACAGAATCGAGTGCAAGGGCTTTTTCAAAATTGGAAACCGCAAGTGCATAGTTTTTTACACTGGCGTTTATTCCTGCCAGTGAGAGGTATGCATCCACAAACTTCGGTTCCATTTTCAATGCCTCGTTCATCATTTTCTCTGCTGTTACATAATCCCCGATTTGCGCTTTATTGTTGGCCAGGTTATAGACGGTGCTTGCATTGTGGTCTATCTTTTCAGGATCGTACCATTGGGCATTGGAAATGTACGAGGTGATAAGCAGGATAATTATGTACGATGTACGATGTGCGATGTGTGATGTTTTAAAAAACTTAGGTATCAAAATTGGTTTTTTATTTTAGGATAAATAAAAGTAGTAAGAATTTTCCTGCAAATTCTGTAACGCATTGTTAAGCCCGGTATTGCCGCATAGGACTAAAAGATGGTATCCCGCATTTTCTTCATGAGGCCTGGCTATAAAAACTGGCCTGACACTTCTGCAAAAAAATCAATGTTAATAAGATCATAACAGTGATCGCATCAGGACAGTAGATTAAGCTCGCATTTTTGCACATCGTACATCAAACCTCGTACCTCGTACATTCCTTTATGGAACATTAATATATTTATGAATCTGCAGAGAAAGCTGCCATTGAGGATGGGCTTTTATATAATCGATTATAAGTGGAGTTACTATGTCTGCCTTATCCCATTCTGGCTGAAGATATAATTTACACTCCGGCGACACCAAACCGGCATATTTCTCCGCCCAACTAAAATCTGATTTATTGAATACGACAACTTTAAGCTCGTCGGCCTTTTTTAATATACCCGGTAACGGCGGCTTGAATTTTTTTGGAGAAAGACAAATCCAGTCCCATGACCCTGTCAACAGATGCGAGCCTGAAGTTTCTATATTTGTAGAAAAGCCTTCAAGTTTCAAAGCTGTTGTAAGACTTTCCAGATTATGCATGGTGGGCTCGCCGCCGGTTATAACGGCCAACCTGCAAGGCTCGTTTTTCGCGCCATATACAATTTGTTCAATACTTTGATTAGGATATAATTCTTTATCCCAGCTTTCTTTTACATCGCACCATATACAGCCAACATCGCAACCAGCAAGCCTTATAAAATAAGCCGCCTTCCCCTGGTGAAATCCTTCACCCTGTAATGTATAAAATGATTCCATAACAGGAAGGACTGTGGTAATATCGGTAATTGTTTCAGAAGTCATACTTAAATAATCATCAGTTAATTGTTCGTTATTCATTGTTCATCGGTTACTTTCTCGACACACGCCTTATACGTATTCATCAACAGCGCCGCAATGGTCATCAATCCTACGCCACCCGGAACAGGGCTTATATAAGAAGCCTTTTCAAAAACATTCTTAAAATCTACATCCCCCACTAATCCAAACCCGCTTTTTTTTGTTTCATCCTTTACACGGTTGATGCCCACATCAATGATTACTGCACCGTGTTTCACCATGTCTTCCGTCACAAAGCGGGGCTTTCCAATTGCTGCAATAATGATATCAGCCTCTTTACAAAGTTCCTTAATATTTTTTGTGCGGGAATGGCAAAGCGTAACAGTTGCATTTCCCGCATCATTATTTCGTGATAATAAAATACTGATAGGCGTGCCCACTATATTACTCCTGCCTATTACCACTACACTTTTGCCACTCGTTTCAATGCCATAGTGTTTCAGCAGCAACAGGATGCCATAAGGCGTAGCGGAAATAAACGAAGGAAAACCCAATACCATTTTTCCAACATTCACCGGGTGAAAACCATCCACATCTTTTTCCGGCGAGATGGCATAGATCAATTTTTCCTCGGAAATATGCTTTGGCAATGGAAGTTGTACCAATATACCATCAATATCTGTGTCATTATTAAGTGCCCCAACTTTTG
Source organism: Ginsengibacter sp. (assembly GCA_040007435.1). Taxonomy (GTDB): domain Bacteria; phylum Bacteroidota; class Bacteroidia; order Chitinophagales; family Chitinophagaceae; genus Ginsengibacter. The sequence continues at coordinate 9,298 of JBDTUZ010000060.1, forward strand.
CAAGAAGTTCCTCTTCTGAAATGGATTCTTCAAAACGGATCAACGTAGAAGTCATTCCTATTTCTTTACAATTTTTTACCTTGGAAGCAACGTATGTTTCACTGGCAGGGTTATTACCTACCAGCACGGCAACGAGGTGCGGTACTTTCTTCTTCTGTTCCTGTAATGTAGAGATTTTCGCTTTCAGATTTTCCTTTATGGCTTGCGATGCCACCTTTCCATCCAGTATTTGCATGGGGCAAAATTAAACCCCTGTATTCATTTATCATTAATTTTTCGCGATCCGTCGGAAACTTAATTTTAATCTCTATATTTATTTCTACACTAAAATGCTGCTATTGAGAAAAATTTACCTTTTCTTCCTATTTGTATTGTTTAATATTTGTGTGAATGCACAAGCACTCCGAAGGCCTCTCGGTGCCCCTTATATTGGCCTCGGCGCATACAGTATAAATCATGTGGATGCATTTTCGTTTACTGGTAATCAGGCATCGCTTGCGCAAATGAAAAGCCCGGCTATCGGAGTATATGGAGAAAGAAGATTCCTCCTTGCCGAGACAAATATGTATTCCGCGGTGGCTGTGTTACCTACAAAACAAGGAAACTTTGGATTCCAGGCTGACTATTTTGGGTTCAAAAATTACAATGAATCCCAATTGGGTATTGCTTACGCCCGATCTCTCGGCAGCAAACTTGATATTGGGGTTAAATTCAATTATTATTCTTACAGGATCCCGGGCTACGAAAGTTCTTCGGCTGTCAATTTTGAGATAGGGGCGATTGCCCACCTTACAGATCAGTTGCACGCAGGCATTCATTTTTATAACCCCGTTGGAGGCACCTTGAGTAAAACCAATAATGAAAAACTTGGCTCCATTTATAAATTCGGATTGGGCTACGAGCCCTCAAAAAGTTTTTTAATAAGTGTGGAAATTGTGAAGCAGGAAGATTTGCCCGTGAATGTAAATGCCGGAGTGCAATATAATTTTGCAAAACAATTTTTTGCCAGAGCAGGAATAGCATCGGAGAATGAATCACCTTATGCTGGTGCAGGAATTAGCTGGAGCAATATACGGCTCGACCTTAGTGCGAGCTATCATCCGCAGCTTGGCTTCAGCCCGGGCCTTATGCTGATTGTTAATTTCAAATCCAGGGAGATTGAAAAAAACTAACGCTATAAGGAAGGTCTTACCTTTTGCATTTTTTATAGCATTCAATTGTGTTTTATCTGCAGTGAACGCCCAGGAAAATCCTCCGGAACCCTCTGTGCCCCCGGTTGTAGAGCAACAACTGGAAAACTTAACCGAGTCAGGGGATGATGTGGAAACGGAAGATGATTCCTATCTGCAGGAACTGCAGCATTATATTAAAGACCCCATAAATTTGAATTATGCGGATAAAGGACAACTCGAAGAGTTTAAATTTTTAAGCCCTATCCAAATTTCCAATCTTCTTTCCTATAGAAATTTGCTTGGAAATTTTATTAATATTTATGAGCTGCAGGCGATACCAGGATGGGATGTAACGCTTTTGAGGCGCTTAAAACCCTATATAACTGTTGCAAGTAAAATTGAAATATTTAATACGCTGAGCAGTCGTTTCAAAAATGGTAACAAGTCTGTTTTAATAAGGACATCACAGGTATTGGAGAAATCGAGAGGCTACCTGCTTGATAGCAGCACAGCCAATAATTTTTATCCCGGCAGTCCTCAAAAACTTTTTATCCGTTACAAATATTTATTTAAAAACCTTTTGCAGTATGGCATTACAGGAGAGAAAGATGCCGGTGAACAATTCTTTAAAGGCGCCCAGAAGAATGGCTTTGATTTTTATTCAGCTCATTTATTTGTAAGAAACCTGGGCATTATCAAATCACTGGCGCTTGGCGATTTTACCGTAAACATGGGTCAGGGATTAACGCAATGGCAAAGCCTCGCTTTTAAAAAGAGCCCTGATATTTCTAATATTAAACGCCAATCAGATGTGTTGCGGCCGTATAACTCTGCGGGTGAGATTGCCTTTAACAGGGGAGTGGGTATTACTTTAAGAAAGAACAATTGGGAAGCTACCGGCTTTGCAAGTGTCCGGAAGCTGGATGCAAATTTTGTAGTGGATACTTTAAATTTCGAAGATTATGTTTCCTCTTTACAAATATCAGGGTATCACAGAACCAAAAGCGAGGTGGAAGATAAACACTCGCAAGGCCAGTTGAGTTTTGGGGGGAACATTGGATATTCTAACGAACGCCTTCACCTTGGCGTAAATGCGGTTCACTATAATTTTGATCATACGATTACAAAATCAGGGCTGTTGTATAATAAGTATGCACTATCCGGCAAGTCGAGTAGCAACTATAGTGTGGATTATAGTTATACCTATAAGAACATGCATTTTTTTGGGGAAGCGGCAATAGATGAAGATCTCGACAAAGCTTTTGTAAACGGCCTGCTTATAAGTGCCGACTCACATGTTGACATGAGTTTTTTGTATCGTAAAATATCGCGGGGATATCAATCACTTTATACGAATGCCTTTACCGAAAGCACCTATCCTACCAATGAAAGCGGTTTTTATACCGGCATTACGGTAACGCCGGTAGATTTTTTGCGGATAGATGCTTATGCGGATTTTTATAGATTTCCGTCGGTAAAGTTTAGGACAGATGCCCCTACTTCCGGTAACGAATACATGATACAGCTTACTTACAAGCCAAACAAACAAGTCGAAGTATATACACGATACAGAACAGAAAAAAAGGCCATTAATTACAACCCCGGTGACCTTACTTTAAACCCTGTGGTAGTGCGACCGAAGCAGGGATGGAGAACCCAGTTTAGTTATAGGCTGAACCCCGCTTTTACGTTTCGCTCACGGATTGAATTATCATGGTTTGATAAAAGGAGTGATGCCCCTTCTAACGGATTCCTTGTCTTTACAGATGTACTCTTCAAACCGATTTTAAAGCCTTTTTCAGGAAATGTACGGCTTCAATACTTTGAAACCGACAGCTATGATAGCCGGCTATATGCCTACGAAAATGATGTGTTATATTATTTTTCCATACCTGTTTTTTATGATAAAGGCTACCGGTATTATATAAACGTGAATTATGATGTTACCCGCAAATTATCTCTCTGGGCAAAATTCTCGCAAACGATTTATCCTGATAAAAGCAGCATAGCAAGCGGCCTGGATGTGATTAAGGGAAATACAAAATCCGAAGTGAGACTGCAGGTAATTTATTCGTTTTAGTTTTTTTATCGGAATTTTTTAGCTTAAACTTTTTTAACGCCCGGATTTTTTTCTATCTGCTTAAAGAATATATCTATGGTAATTTTTTTATGTAAAGCAGGCTACTCTTTTAGCCACTTCGTGACACCACCACCTATTCGCCCCTGCATGTGATCTTTTTTACTGAGATATTTAAAGTATCCCGGGACGATACTTCCGCGGGTAATATCAATGACAATATGATTGATCCCTGCTGGTTTAACTTCCCCCCTGTAGGTACAATAAATTTACCGGGATTATCTGACGGGTAAAGACCAAAGCTGCCGAGGAATATTTTTTCCGCGCTGTCTGTTTGGTAATGTAACTCGAAGGTAACTGAGTGTTTTTTCGGATTTATCACTTTGGAGACTTCTACCTGCAAAAATTTACAGAAAGCGCCCATTGTGCCCGGGTCATACGGTTGTATGATGCTTTTTTTAGTTATATCAAAAGAATACAAAGTATCGTAGTTACTAGTGTTAGTTGTAATATGGCTGGCAGTTTTTTGATGGCACGCTGTATAAAAGAATAGTTGTACCGCCATAATAGTCACCCGGCTTGCGTTATAAAAAAACATTTTCATTATTTGGCCCCGGTAATTTACGGGTTTATCTGGCATTGATGATAACAGGTGTCACAATTAATTCAATTTTGTTCAGCCTGATCTCTGTTTCAGGCTTTTCAAATTGCCCTGAAAAAGGCACCGCAACTAATTGCATTGAAATTGGATCGCCATCTGTGAGATTACCGGCTCTTTTTAATTTTTGTAATATATTGGTAATGTCCACAAGAAAACGCGGCTCGTGGTGATGCCCGTTCGCAGGCATATTATCAGGTGCTTCTGTTCCAAAAAAAGCAAATGTACCGGCAAAATGCGGGTCTTCAGTTGAGGTGCCTGCACTCGCTTGCTGCATATTTATAAACACCCTTACAAAGAAATCGCTGGTGGGCGGCAGAGAGGCATATTGAATCCGTGCGAAGACTTTTTCCTTCGCCATATCATTATTTATTATACGTGCAAGTTCAGCAGCCGATGCCTTTGTTTCAATGGAGAAAGGCTTACTGATGCTAATGGTTGCTGTATCGGCAACAGGCAACCTTTGTTGTATATCAAATTTTATTGCAGCTCCCGCACGTATCCTTTTTTCGATCTTCTGAAAATCTTTCTTTGTTTTAATTACTAACGCTGCCGCATGGCTGCCTATGGTGCTGCCTTCGTATTGATAACTAAGCAGGGGCATAATGGTAGTAATTCCTGCCGTAATATTCGCGGGATTACCATTTGCATCAAAAAAATGATTCCACGATGTACCCAGCCATCCCGCATCGTTAGTATTATTATTGCCGAGGTCAACATTCCACTTATACCAGCAGTAATCAACCATGCAGTGATGTGTCCAGAAAACGGGGTCTAATGCGGAACCTCCGGTCCCCATAGTAGCTCCGATAATACCATGCACGTTGTTATGCGGTGTGCCCTCAATCTGTGGGCCAAAGGTGAAGAAGTTGGTGTCCGTAAAAATAGGATCCAATGCTGCGGTTGTAGTGGGAGAGAAGCCCGCGACACTATTCCTTGTTCTTGCAAGAAACAATGGGCTGGTGACATCTAAAAACGCGGGATTTATATCCGGGTTCTGGTTCCAGTTCCAGTAAGGAAGGCCAAATTTTTTATTGCCCGTCAGCTCCTGGCATATCTTTTCAAAATAGAACAAGTAAGCCCTGTGCCATGAAAAAAAATGATCCGTATTGTGTTGACAGAAATTGAAACCCCCGGCCACTGTGCCGTGGATGGCAGCCTGTTTATCCCAGCCCCTGGGATCGGCGGGGTCGTCAACCGATAATTTTTTCATCAGCCGTACCGCTTCTTTATAAGTGGCGATATCAGCGTCCACCGCCGCTGAGCCGGTACGCAGCCTTCGCCTGGTGGGGCGGTTTTTTATACTTTCTGCAAGTTCTTCGCAACCTCCGAGGGTGCCAAGCAGCAGGCCGGCGCTTATAAACCCCATGCCTTTTATGAAAATACGCCTGTCAATGTTGTGGGGAGTTAACAGATATTCCATCTAAATAAAATTTTGTGATGTATGGAATCTTTACAGGAAGCAGTGGGTGCTTTTTCAAAAGGCGTTGTGCTAAATTAATAAGTCCACCCTGCATGCGCAAGAGTGAAAACACCCTTTATGGTTTCTCCCGTCCGTTAAAATAAAACGCCCAGGAATGGGGTGTATTTTTATTATACCGAATAGGTTGTAAGAAACAGTTTAGATGTGAACCCGGAATCTTTTTACTAAAGGCAATAACCTGTTTTGATTACTTATAAGGTCGGGCAGGCTTTTCGGCCCACCTGCAGAACAGCACGTGTTTCCTGCGTTGCCTTCAAAAATAAAGCCCAATGACATGTGTTTGTTTTGTCATTGGACTTTATTTGACCGGGATATTTTAATAGAAAAATTGTTCTAAAATTATCTTCCCATCTTTTACCTGGTAGGCGCATATTTCTTCAATGGTCATTCTGCCCCTTCCTTTAAAGGTGGCGTCCAGTGACCAACTAACAGCAAAGCTGTTGCCTCCTACAATCGGATCGGAAATCGTTGCACTATGAAACGCTTCCACTCCTTCCTGGAAAGAAACCGACTTTGCTTTTATGGCATCTAATCCTTCTACTACTTTTGGGCCCATCATATCACTTGCTTCAATACTTTTCGCATTGTCCGCAAATAAGGTTTTTTGTACTTCGTCAACCTGCCCCTGGCGACAAAGTTCCACTAATTTGTTGGCTACTTCTGTTGTTGTCATTATCTGAAATTTGATTGTTAAAAACTAATGACGATTAAGGTAATTGCAATTGGACAAATAAGTTCAGGTATTTTGCCGATTGCTAAAGTGAGCAGGTTAGCCTGTAAATAAATGATGGTTTGCCGACGGTGGAACTTTAAAAATCTAAAGCATAACTACGAGATAACTGAACGTTCTTTCAGCATCGGGGTTGCAGCAGTTTATTTTATACTTTAAAGATCGTTCTGTGAAAGTCACCGTGGCGCTATAAAAAAAATAGAGAGTTGTCTCGTAGATTATAAAATAAATTGGAAATAATACTATCATGACATAGCATTTTTGTTATCATTACAGCTCTAAAGTTTAAAAAAATGAAGGAGCCCGAAGCATCGGCCATTTCTCAGCAAAGAGTTTCACTTAAGAAAAAACATTCATTATTGTTCTTTGTTTCTTTTCCTGCAGTAGCCATGCTGCTCGGCTGGGGCTTACGTGGCTTTATTGGCGGCGGCCCTTATGGAGCTATGATACCGGGTGCTATGGTGATGATTGCTATCTGCATGCTGCTTGATATTCAATTTAAGTTTGCCGCTATAGCAGTAGTCTTCGGAACAGCAGGAACAGCAATGGGTGGTGAAATGACGTATGGCCAGACTTTAGGCTTTCTTCGCAGCCCCGGTACCATTTGGTGGGGCCTTGCCGGAACAAGTCTTAAAGGTGGGGTTTGGGGACTAATGAGCGGTTTATTTATCGGTGTAGGATTAGTATATCCGCGAATCAAAAACAAAACAATCCTTACAGGCTTTCTGATATTTTTAATTGCATTCCTGGCAGGGCTGAAACTAATAAATGATCCCAAGATCCTCTATTTTTCTAATCCTTTTGATCGCCCGAGAAATGAGTCATGGGCAGGGCTGCTATTTGGCACAGTTGGGTTATTGATTTATTTAAAAATCAACATAGCCGCTGAAGAGTTTAGGTTGGTTTCGCGATTTGCATGGTATGGTTTAATCGGTGGCACATTAGGTTTTGGCCTTGGCTCGCTTTGGCTCGCGATAGGGGCCCAATACGGCGCTCAATTCCTTATTGTTGATTGGTGGAAAATGATGGAATTTTCATTTGGTTTCTTATTAGGAGGTTTTCTCGGGTATGCGGCCTGGCGCAGCAAAGATGCGCATAAGCACTTTGATGATCAAAGCCCGGTGACGATCCATAAATCATTTACCGGTGAATTGATGCTTACTATCGCGCTTGGCTTTTTTATATATGGAGCTGTGCCGGTATTTGAATCGTACCTGGAAACGATCAACAACAATGGCGGGATATTCTTTACATCAATGGCAACGATCGGGAGGGTGCTTGTAAATTTTACATTTATTGGTTGCTTGTTAATAGTCCTGGCGCTGCGTTGGCCCTACCTCGCTTTTCAAATCGCCGTCACACTTACTTTTTGCCATTGCATGATTGACCTGCTTACTGATGCCAGGCTTTTTCCGGCATCGCAATCTTCGGGATTAATGATTACAACGATCATTACAACTGCTTCATTGGCAATAAGCGTATTGGTTGCCCTATTTCAAAGAAAGCAATTCGTTTTAAAATCAATGTTTTTGATACTTGTGTGGTCAACCATGGCCGTAGCCATCATAAGAATGCTTGTGCATGGAGAATTTAGTTTTGCAGAAGGCCATTCGTTTATGCAAATAATCGTAGGAGACTTGTTTGTCTTTAATGTCTTTATTATTTCTGCGGTAATTGTATCTGTAATGATTGTAAAAAATAAAGCTTTTCAAGCCCGGGTTCGGCAGAAAATATAGTTCATTAGATAAATACACCATCGGTTGTACAAGGCTGCCTTCTGCCACTTAGTCCTGGCTATTATTCCGTTAACAATACTGGAAATGCCGCTTTTTCATCCCTATTCCCGGGTGTGTTACAAATCAACAGAAGTTTCTGCCAAAGTTGTTCGCTGCCATCGTTGTTGGTCGGCGGCCGTCAAAGGCCGGAAGGAAAAGTTCAAAATGCTTGCATTATTCAAATCCACCTTATATATTTGTACCAACTACACAAAACCTCTCTTACTGCATCCTTCCATTGAATTATCATTATTGTTTCCAAAGCTTTAAAGAAAGCCGTCATTATTAATACAGGCTTTACCAGGGCATCATCCTTTTTGAATTCCGGGAGTCTCTGCCCCGTTACCAAATACTTCTCCGTATTCAATTCCTATAAATTATCTCCTTCCAATTGGATATTACTATTTTGACTCAATTATATTAATACTTCTTTTTATTTCCTGGAAATGCCACCCGGAGTATCTCAATCCTAAGTACAACCAGCGCTTATTTTTTTAATTAATTTTTAAACCGCAAAAAATGAAACAGTTTTTACTTAGTGCTTGTGCTTTAATTTTCTCCGCGGCAGTGTTTTCACAAACAAACTGCCCCTATCAATTCTCAAGAACTAACAACAATGCGACTACCTGCGCATCCCACATCAGGCTATACTTTACGTCGTGCCCTGCCATCATTCCAACATTAGATTCTGTTAAAATTGGCGGGGTGCTTCAACCCGAAACATTTACGATGATTGAAAAAATATGCAACGGGAACAGCATCTATGTAGATTATTGCATAAGCGACGATAACTTACCGACTGCGGGCCGTATAAAGGCATTCCTCACGTACAGGGATCCAGCTACATCAGCCATCACCGGGGCTTCCGCCTGCGAGATCAATCCTTCGGGGATAGCACCTGTAATTCTTTCTGACTTTGGTATTCGCCGCAGCGCCGGCAATGAAGTGGCTGTATCATGGCAAACACAACAGGAAATAAGCTCAGACCGGTTTGAAATAGAAAGGGCTTTTGATAAAACTTCGTTTGAAAAGATCGGAACTGTTTTGGCAGCCGGCTTCTCCGGCAGCGTTAAAGCATATACCTTTTCTGATAACGCAAACAGCAGTACAAATGTGAGCTTCTACAGGATTAAAATGATCGATAAAGACGGAGCCTTTATTTATTCGGAGACTAAATCAGTGAAAGCCTCCAGTGTAAGATCGAACCTGGTGTTGTTTCCCAATCCCAGCCATGGAAGTGTAAAGATCACGCTTACTGACATGGTGGAACCAACAGTAGTTCAGTTGCTCGATGCATCGGGCCGGTTAATGAGATCAACCATTTTACTTGATATAAACACGATTCAAATAAATAACCTGCAAAAGGGAAGTTATTTTGTGCGCATTGCCGGGAGAATTTCAGGTAATACAGAGGTGCGCAAGCTCTCCGTTATCGACTAAGTAGTCATCTATCGAAGTCCCGGGGCGCCCCACAGGGGCGCCCCATTTTTTTTGTACAACTATTGCTGCCTTGGCAATGTTATTCGCTGACCGACATAAAGAAATGGAAGTTGTTGGTCCGGGATCAACAAAGGCCGGAAAATTGTCCATTTAGTTGAATATAAACCAGCCCTCACTACCACTTAACTTTAGCGTAGCTTTCGGGCTAAAAACAATTTCTTGCTCTGCAGTTGAATGGTTTAGTTTAAACCGGACTTTTGAATATTTAGGTTTTCCTTTCTCCTCACTTAGGGTTATAAAATAGGAGGGTTTGCAGCATGAGTAAAAGTATGGTTATTTTCTTCGTAGCCTACAGTCAATAGAGCGGACCTGGTCTCAGTAAATTCCTTTTGGTTCACCGTCATATACAACCCCGTCATTGAATTAAAGAGTTGGTGTTTTAATGCCTCACCACCCTAACTTGCCATAAATTGATTCAGGGCCAGGCTTGCATCAACGATAGAATCTGTAATGCCCCAGTTTTTATAGGCGTCGGCAGAGTAGGTAGCAAGAATGGGAAAAACATTTGCCTCCGCTGGTTTGCTGGTATCCAGTTTATAACACGCCATCACTTCATCCAATGTAAAATCTTCCTCTTTTACGGTATGGGCATAAATCGAGTCTTTGTAATATTGCTTCCAGGCAATTATCAATGAATCTTTCTGTCCTGGTTTTTCTGACTGGAAAATCAATACACCACCGCCTTCCTGGTTATTCCAAAATTCTTTGGCAAGGTTGAAATGCAGAAAATTGAGACTACCCAGTATAAATTATTTCATAGCTGGGCTTACCTCCATAACTGGCCGTGTCAATATATAAATTTCCAAATGCTGTATTAAAGAATGAATCTGTCTTCATAGCATACCAGGTAGCTGAATCAAGTACTACATCAATATGTTCAAGGTTGGAAACCGGAGCTTTTATGGTCTTTGACGAAGGTTCTTTGCATGAAAAAAAATGAAAGTAGTTAGAAAAAAAATGAAAGTAGTAAAGCAGGCTTCATATAGAAATTTTGATAAGTATGCGAACTTTCAATAGGGTTATCTAAAACATCTGTTCATACAAGGCCCTTCCTTGCTGTTCAAGTATAAATTAATTTGCTGCCAATGTTGCTCGCTCCTGCCAATGTTGCTCGCCAACCAACATAAAAAAATGGAAAGAAATACAAAGTTGTTGGGCAGCGGCCAACAAAGGCCGGTTACAAATGCCTTGGTTTGCCACCATAACATTTTTTATCGTCTTAGGAAAACAAAGAGTATAATGGCTGTACACTAAAGAGAAAAGGACGACTGCCGCGCCCTTTTTTACGATAATCACGCATAGAAAATATACAAATTAATTTTTTATGATTTTTTGACTTCCGATTGATTCACCATTAACAATAATATTTACAACATACATTCCCGGACGTTGGGAAGAAAGATCCCCTAATTCAACGCTGTTAGTACCCTTATTAATAGTTGACGCAAGTTTTTTAACGGTCGTTCCGGCTGCACTGATCATTCTTATTTCGGCCTTTCCTGCATTTTGGCTCTCAAAATTTACCTTCAGTTTATCCATATATGGGTTGGGCATCACCGATACGGCAATACTTTGATTGATGCCCTTGCTGATATGAACTGCTTTCACCTCGCTGTAGCTATACGTTCCGTTACTATTTACCTGCTTTAACCTATAGTAAACTGTGGTATGGTTTAAAATCTCCTTATTTACATCCGTAAAAGCATATTGACTCGTGCCGTTATTAACCGACTGAGCCCCCAGGACGATTCCTGCTGTTGAAAAGTCAGCCTGGTCGAAACTTCTTGTCACTTCAAAATGGCTATCCGTAACGTAATCGCTGATGCTCCATTTCAAATCAACGGCACTATTGTTCCATAATGCGTTAAAGCTTTGGTATTTAATCGCAAGAACGTTGTACGTGCCTATAAGATCTCCAAAATAAATACTGTGGAAACGGTCGGTTTCTATAGCCGCCATATTCCCGTTATTATCCACCTGGGAACCGGTATAAATTTGAAAACCTGAACGATTGGTAAACTTATAGTCAATCCTCACATCCAGCGATAAGGTGTCAATTGCCGCACGATTCGCCACCGGCCCTAAAGCCATTAAGACTGAATCCCCGGCGTCAGTTCCAAAAATATCGTCATTATTTGCTAGAGTGCTAATTGTTAACAAGCTGGGGACTATACTATCCGGAAGGTTGTAATCAAACCGGCCTCCAACGATTCCACTTAGTTCCCGTACCCTTACATTATCTCCGTCAACATCCACAGCAGAAAGGTCTATCAAAGAAAATGTATAGGGAACACCGGCACTGTCAAATTCTATATTCCATTTAATATAAGAAGATCCGTAAGTGCCGGGGCCGCCCACAGTTGGCTGCCATGCCTCGTTGTACCCGGTAGTAGTATTGTCAATATCTTTAAGGACTGCACCACCTACAATATTTTCTATAGTAATGTAGGCATCTTTATTTTCGTAAACATTTGTAAAAAGGTATTTAGCGCCCACCTGGCCGTGAACTCCTGATACCAATACAGGGTTTACAAATTTAAACTTCGGGGCAGGAATTCTCGTTCCTCCGCCATTGCTGGCTCCGGCCTGGATACCTGAAATAAAAGTTAGGATGAAAATGGCAAGCAGCGTTGCTACCTTACCGGTTAGAGTAGAATTTTTGTTCATTTTCTCGGGGTTTTGAGATTCTTAAAATGTTTTACAGCGATCTGCTGCAAAGCGTTTAAGGAATTTCAAAGGGAATTATACTTGCGGTAATTCTATAAGATAATTGGAGTTGTGCTCAGGATGAATAAGAAAAGCAGTAGTTACTGCGCTTCAGATTACCGATGCAAACATAGAGTGGATTTGCTGAGAATGCAATACCGTAAAATTACTGTCCTTCCTTTACAAAAAGTTTTCTAAAAATTAAGCGGTTTAATCCAATTTGCCAATGTATGTAAAAGTGGCTCCGTTAGATAAGATTCAAAATAAGGGCTAAATATTTCATAATATTTTTAATTTATTTAAAAACAAAGAAGTTTTTAAATTTCAGAGCAATAAAAATTACAATGCGTCGTTTCGGGCTTTTTGCTGGCAACATATGCTGCATCCCTTAATTGTTTAACGGTTTTGCCAGGATAGCCGGTATGCCGCGATACTTATCTCCCGCCAATGTTGGTCGCTGATCAACATAAAGAAATAGAAAGAAATAAAAGAACGTTGGTCAGCGACCAACCAAGGCCTGGCAACTTTGCAGCACACCGGAAGATTATTTTTATAGTAGCGCCAAATTCTACGAAACCGGCATTGATGATTTTGGAATGGTGACCCATTACAATGGGTAATGTCTTCCTGCCAACGTTGGTCGCTGATCAACATAAAGAAATAGAAAGAAGTAGAAGGTTGTTGGTCAGCGACCAACAAAGGCCCGAAAATTGGTTTTATATTCATAAAATAAATAAGACCTTCGGGTTTACTTAACCACTATCACCCATATATACATGAAAAAATTACTCCTTCTTCTTGCTGTGGCTTTTGCAGCATACGCATTTGTTCCTAAAACGATAACATGGGTGGCTATCGGCGACTCTATTACCTACCTGAATGAACACCTGGATGAAACAGGTAACCGGGTATCCAAAGGCTATATGACACGGGTGGTAGAGCAGTTGCCCGGCATACACTATATCAACCAGGGGCACAATGGCTGGACCTCCGGCGGCATAGCACAGGAGATAGAAAACCTGGGCCTCGTAAAAGCAGATGTGTACTCCGTGTTTTTGGGAACCAACGACTGGTGGCAGGGCAGGCCGGTAGGCGTGTTTGGCGACTACCGGAACAATACCGGTAATGAAACCGTGTATGGCTCTTTCCGCATCATCATCAATAAAATCCGCAGCCTGAACAAAGATGCCAGGGTGATACTAATGACACCCATGCAGCGGGCAGATTTTGTGTATATCAACGATATGAAAAACAATGCATGGGGTTCATACAAAGAGAAGAACGGACAATCGCTGGCCGCATTTGCTGAAGCCATTAAAAGCATCGGCGCATACGAGCACTTTACGGTGATAGACCTGTATCATAATAAAAGTATGGGTTTAAAAGACCTGGTAAAATACAAACGCCTCAAAGACCCGCAGACCGGGATGTATCACAATTATCCCTACCCGAAGTTTATTGATATCCCTTTCAACCCTGCGGAAGATGAATATCCATACCCGCCACCCGCAATAGATATTACTTTCGACGGCCTCCATCCATCTGATAAGGGAAATGCCATCATTGCCAACCTGCTGGTGAAGGCTATGAAACATTCCGCCCACGCTGACCGCTGACCGACATCACCCGCTGTGTCTCACGTCCCGCGACTTCTTCCCTGGCCGGTGTCTCCGCCGGACAGTTACTGCCAGGTGAAAGAATGTTCAATCATATAAATAACCTGCACCCTTTATTTAAAAGGAAAAACTATCGGCAGCGATATTTATTTTTGCCTTATGATAATTGTACATGCCGTTCAAAAATTGCTGAACATATCCCGGCTAAAGCCTGCGCTCTTTATTTCCAAACCTGGCGACGGGCAGGAGATGCACTCCTGGTATGCCCGGTTAATTGCCACCGGTTTCACGGGAAAGTTTTTGGTAATGTATGTACACGAGCCATCGTTGCTGCTGGTACTCACAAAGGGCAAAACCATTAGAGGCACCCTGCCTGAATTTTGCAACCGCCTCGAAACGCTGCTGAAACGGCACCAGTTTAAAGAAGCGTTTATAGAAAAGGAAACGGCGCTGGCAAAGGAAGGTTACGTGGTGAGCAAAACCAACAGCAAATCAATACTGGGCAGCATGAATGCCATCACCGAAAACATAGAAATCACCTGCCGGGATTTTGAAAGCTATGAAGATATTGATACCGGCTATATAGAAGACATTTATACTGACTGGCTTACCCGCGATGCCTCAAGGCCCTACGGATACAGGCATACTATGGATTTTTGGAAAGAAAAGGATGCACTAAAACAATGAAGCAGCTAAGCAAAAGAGAAAGGTTTTATTTTGAAGTGGGTGAGGCCATGTCTATGCACAATATGCGTTGCTTTATAAATATGGAAACGCTGGAAGTGGATATCCACGTGGGTGAAGATGCGTTTAGTTTTGATGAAACAGAAGATACGGCTGCAGAAGCCCGTAATAACCCCGGTAAGTTTTTAGCCCTCGAAGCAGTACCTACACACGAGTCGTTCAGGATTATGGAAGGCTTTATTGATACCGTAAAAGACAAAAACCTGCAGGCGCAACTTATTAATGCGCTTGGGCGCAAAAGGCCCTTTGCCCATTTTAAGCATATAATAGACAATAGCCCCCTGCGGCAGCATTGGTTCGATTACCGCGATGCCGCTTATACACAGATTGCCAAAGAATGGATTGAAGAAAATGCCAAAGAGGAATTGAAAGAAAAAATTAAAGGGTTGCCGGGGGTTTACAGGGCGGAGTAAGATTGGGGCTTTAGAATTATTCGCGTTAAGGATATAAAAGGGGGAAATCATCCTTTTTATTTTAAAGCAAATGCTATTTGTAAAGCATTCGCTTTAGTCACATCATTAAAGACACTGCCTATACACTTACCGTTCCCGTGTACACACTTTTCGCAGCATCACTTTCATCAGCACTTAGAAATCCCATCCATGTTTGGGCAATATAACCGTGCACCGTACCCGTAGATAACACTGCCTGGCTGTCTGCCCTGTTTGCCGCTTGCAGTGAAAAAATCACCTGCTTAAGTTCGGGGAAATAAGCAACAAGAATTACCTGGTCATTTGCCTTTGCGGTGCCTTTGCCGCTGTTGTCTGTCCAGCTAAAAAAGAGTTTGCCTGCAGCGTTCACTGCAGCCGCAGCGTTTTCTGCTGCGGGCAGGGGCCCCAGTGAGAGCAGCACATCGGGGTAAGAAATGTGTGTATCCGGGTAGGCGCCGGCTACGGCAAGGTTCATCAGGGCGCCCGTAGCCCGGTTATACCCCGAGCCCGTGTCCCCATAAGATGGAAAAGTTTTACTAAAAAAACCTGTGCCGGAAAAAGCCCTGGTAAATTCACAGCACACTTTCATTTTATGGCGCTGGGCTGTTCTTTTCGGGGTAATAAGGCCGTCTTTGCGGCTGGTGCTGCTGCGTATTATGTTTTGCCCGTTGCGCATGTAGCCGGTTACGGGGCCAGCCTTACCGAGAAAGGCTCCTAAGATGCCATTGGGAATTTTTGCCATACATTTTTTTGATTGACAAATGCCTGCACGCCGGGTGCAGGTAGTTTACTTGCAGTGAATAACGCTATAAGGTTGTATTTATTGCAGTACTTGTTCGATGCTTCAAATCGAACATATGCCGGACAAGTACCCTATATATATCGTACTTTATTGCAGGAAAGTATAAGGAGTAGCCTGCAGGAAAGGAAAAAGGAGAGGCAGCATTTAGGCAAAACCCTTTCTCTGCTGCCTGCATTTACTGATGTTCTCTGCGGTAAAAAATATTCTCTTGTTCGTACGCGGATTCTGTGCTGGCTGGGCTCTCACAGGGGACCTAAGCTTTTCTTGCATAGTGAACATTATAATATACCGTCCATGTTTTACCCTTATCGGAAGATGTATCAAAAGTCCAGTCGAAGGCAGTACCAGAGATGTTGTAGTACGTAAGGCGATGTATCCTGTCCTCGCCCTTGCGGTTTTTAAAATTCCTTTCAAAAATTACTTTATTGTCTTTGAAGCTGCCGGTAAAAAAAGAGTGGTTTCCCTGGTTATCAACCTGTGTCATCTCCCAATGCTGTGTGTATTCGTTGTAGGTGATCCAGCTTTTACCGAGAAAAGGTTCCGGGGGTAATTCGGTAAAAGTTTCTTCTATCACGTGGTTGTTTAATATGGTATCAACAATACTATTGCCGATCAGGCTTCCGCTGGTAAACAAGTCCCACGTCCCGGTCATAAAATTCATTTGTAATTTTTCACTGCCTGCCGGCACTTGTGAAGAGCTTGTAAAAAAAGTAAGCAATAAGGATATTAAAAAACAGAACCGCGCTATTATTTGCATTAAAGGTGGGTTTAATTGTATAAGGGTATGTAGTTATCAAATAAATCATTCTTAACAGCCGGGAGTCTTACGGCACTGTTTTGCTGATCGAATGCAGCGATGAAATAGTTAAACAGCCCCAGCCCGATGCGGCGGCCTTCTTCATCAGACATGATCATGGGGCAAATGAGTTTAGTGTATGAAGGCATGTGATCTATCGTTATTTTTAATACGGGTAAAATCATAAGTAATCATTCTACAGCCGGGGCTTATGCTCATCTTTAACAGCAACACATTCCGGGGCCTTGTGTTATTAATAGAAAGGCAATTTAAAAGTTGCATCGCACGATAGCATGGTGAAAGTTGACAAATGTTCGTTTGCAAAAAAGTGTGATGATTGCCTGGCGGGAAAAACAGGTTTAAGAAACGCAGGTGATACATTAAAAGAAAAAAATCAAGCGCTTCCCGATGCTTACAAGGTTAGGACTACACGAAAGTGTTATAAGTTTTCCCGGAAATAAATTTTGCCCCTGTGCAGAAAAGATGCGTGCCCTGTAATCTATATTTTTATTGAAATGATGAAAATGAAAAAGTCCCTTCGGGAAACAATTTATTACTTCCATGCCTCCGCTACCCAGGCGTTCATTTCGCTGGTAGAAGGGTTGTCGCCATATAGCGCTGCAATTTTCTCCGTGGCAAGGGCTATTACTTTCTCCGGGGCAGTTGTATCTATTTCGTTGATGGCATGGAATACAGGTGTGCCCAATATCAGGCCCCTGGCTCCGTCGGAGGCGTGGGCACTTGTGGGTTGTTTTGTGACCTGCTCAATATGGATGGTGCTGAAGCCTGCCTCCTGCAGCCATTGCATTATAGCTTCCCGGTCGTGCATGGAGAAAGGTATTGTATAAAAATTGGCTGCTCCCGTGCCGGGGAAAAAAGCGCTTACCACATCCGTAACAGTTTTCGAAAGCGGGTTGTGTTCAATAGCATCCCACGTGTTGAAGAGCAGCATACCACCGGGCCGCAACACACGATATGCTTCGCTAAAGGCTTTCGGTTTATCCGGTACGAACATGAAACCAAACTGGCACACGACCACATCAAAGCTATCATCCGCAAAAGAAAGTTCCTGTGCATCCGCTACCTGGTACTGTATATTCTCTATGGCTGTTTTTTGTTTGGCCACTTCCAGCATACCGGGGTTAAGGTCCGTAGCGATAAGTGTGGCCGCCGCCGGCAATGCATTGCGCAAATGTGTGGTAACCCTGCCCGTGCCACAAGCTATCTCCAGTGCTTGTTGCACCTTGCCCTTATCAATACGTGCTGCAAGATCCTGCGCATACTGCTCAAAAAATAAAGGCCCCATGTATTGGTCATAATTGGCCGGGACAGAACCGGAAAAAGTTTTAGCAGGCGATAGCATGGACGGTTGGTTTTGAGTGAAAAATTTTGCCCTGTAAAAATAAGCGGAAGAATTGACACAGGGTCACCCTGAGCTCGTCGAAGGGAGCCCGTCGAGGGGGTGTCATCCTGAGCCTGTCGAAGGGTGTCGAACGCATTAACCCCTTAGCATCTTCAGCAATTCGGCTGCTGCCTCTTCCGACGATGCAGGATTTTGCCCCGTGATCAGCAAGCCATCCTTCACTACATACGAAGCCCAGTCACCCTTTTTGGAATAGTTGCCTCCCCTGGCCTTCAGTTCATCTTCCAAAAGAAAAGGCACCACGTCCGTTAACTGTACCGCTGCTTCTTCCGTATTGGTAAAGCCCGTTACGTCTTTTCCTTTTACCAGCGGGTCGCCGTTGGCATCTTTTACATTCAACAATACCGAAGGCGCATGGCATACAGCCGCGACAGGTTTATTGGCCTTCCAGAAATTTTCTATCAGTTTAATAGAGTCTGCATCGTTAGTAAGATCCCACATCGGGCCATGGCCGCCGGGGTAAAACACGGCATCATAATCATCCGCAGAAACTTCGGAAAGTTTCATGGTGTGTGCCAGCAATTTTTGTAAGTCTTCATCTTTATCAAACCTTTTGGTTGCTTCCGTCTGTGCAGATGGCTCCGCGCTTTTCGGGTCAATGGGAGGCTGCCCGCCCTTTGGTGAAGCGATGGTGATGGCTGCTCCCGCATCATGCAAAGTGTAGTAGGGCGCTGCAAATTCTTCTATCCAGAAGCCCGTCTTATGCCCCGTGTTCCCAAGCTCACTGTGCGATGTTAATACCATTAATACTTTCATAATTATCTTCTTTTAAAATTTTATATACATTAGTTACATACACCATCCGGGGTGCACGACGGACCTTCGGCAACCATTTCCGGTGCAGGCTTTTCTTCATCCCACACCTTCTCCAATACGTCCGCAAAAACCTCTGTGGGCTGTGCCCCGGATACTGCATATTTATTATTGAACACAAAAAAGGGTACGCCCTGTATGCCCAGTTGTTGAGCCTTGTATTGGTGCTGCCGTACTTCATTGGTGAATTCACTGCCCTGCAGCATGGTGCGTATTTCATTTGCATCCAGGCCCACACTTTCACCAATGGCGGCCAGTGTTTCCGTATCGCCTATGTTTTTTGAATCGGTATAATAAGCCTTGAAGAGCGCCTCCTTTGTTTCGTTTTGCAGTCCATGCTTTTGGGCAAGGTGCAGCAGGCGATGGGAATCCATGGTGTTGCTTACAACAGCACTATCCATATTGTATTGCAGCCCTACTTCTTTGGCAACGCCGCTCATGAAGTCATTCATTTCTTTTCCCTTCTCCGGCGTTACGCCTTTGCGGTTAGCGAGGTATTGGTGCAGCGACTGTCCGGCCACGGGCTTCGCCTCAGGGTCAAGCTGGAAGCTCTTCCACTCTATCTCTACGTTTTCGGGGTGATCAAAATCTTTCAATGCATTCTCAAATTTTCTTTTGCCGATATAACAAAAAGGGCAAACGACATCTGACCATATTTCTACTTTCATAATTTATTTTATTTGGTGATTATAATAAATGGCAAGGCGCAACCTGCCGCGGGGTTTCATTTATAGAAACACTAAAGCCTGCCGATTGTTTTCCGGTAAATGGTTTTAGATGCATGCATCACGCTCTCGGGTGGTATGCCGGCAGAGGCTATCAATACATTGGCAATAGACTCCAGTGGAGGCTTCACCCTTGCGAGGATTTTTGCTTTTCGTTTGGTAAGCTTCATCATATATTCTTCACGGCGCGGTAAATATTAGTGTGTTCATTGTCTCAACGGCCTTTTGCGACTTCGGGCTATTGCAATCAATAATTGAACCAACACAGTGGAAGGCAATGTTTGCTGCCATTTTGGGATATTGCATGTAATTACAAGACAAGTTGGTATGATTAAGATGAGGAATGTTTGGAACAGTGGGAGTATTTTGCAGTTCTACGTTTTGTTGTAATGGCAGGTGCTTACAAATCAATTCTTTCTTATATTTGAAACTCAACCAATACTGATTGCTAACTCCCTCTATAAAAGTACCTTAGTTGTTAATTGTTATTATTTCATTTAATAATAAGTTGAATTGCTTTTGGGGTAAATCAAAATCAATTGTGCAAGTCTAAACGAAACGAACAAATTCATTAATGAAAAATGAAGCCCACGCCAGGATCAGGATAAATCAACTACTTGCGGAAGCAGGATGGAGATTTTTTGATGATGAAAAAAAGAGAGGGCCAATATTCTTCTGGAAAATTATATAAAGATTACTCAACAGGAACTTGATGCCTGGGGAAATAATTATGAAAAAGTGAATGGTGGTACATTAGACTTTTTATTGCTCGATGGCAATGCAAATCCGTTTGTGTAATTGAGGCAAAAGTGTGGGGGTCAGAAGTATTTATTGCATTTCTTTATGCATGAGAGCTAATAATTTATCATTTTGAGTTTGCTGTTGGATCATTTCGACCGACATAAAAATCGTGGAAACAGGAGGCGAAGTTTCATTAGCAAGGATGCTCTTCTCAAGGAATGATTGTAACTTACTCGCATTTTTCTTTACTTCCTTAATTTGCGCAATAACCTTCTTACTTGAAATTATTTGTAGATCAGAAATATCATTAAAATCTATTATGAATTTTTTTACTTGATCCAAAAATGAGTATATTTTCTGGCTAATAGTTTCCTCGAATAAATTGATATCAGATATCTCGTCAATTTTGTTAAAGACCTCATCGATTTCATTCTTAGTTTTTGATAGCGAATTGTTCATGTCGGATAGGCCTATCATTTCAAGTTCTAAACCAGATTTTACTTGTTCTAAAGTATCATTGTCAAAGGTTTTATTATTGATGCCATTCCTTATTAATTCAAGTTTATCATCAAGTTCTTGATGATAATTCTTCGCCATTAAGAAGCCTTCTTCCCACTTCCCTTTTTTTTTGTCGAACTGCTCCCTAAACTTTTTTTGTTTTTGTTCGATGCTTTTAAGTTGCATTATATCATAAGAAGATTTTAGTAGCTCTATATTTTTTGAAAATAAATTGATATTCTCTGAAATTTTATTATAGGTCAAATATTTAATTTTTTGTTTTTCATGTTTGGATTTCAAAAATGTTTGACGAGCAGCCCAAATAGATGCTATTATAGTCCCGGAATAGCCGATTAATTCATTTGATGATAAACCAAAAATCATATTGAAGTTAAAAATACTTAAAGCAGTCAATATATGCATATGGCGTCACAAGACCTTCTGCTATTAAAAAATTTTATCCACTCGTGGAGATGAATTTAGTACTAAAAAATTGGATGGTATAAAACTTCTAAAAATTGTTATCGGAATTTTTTATATTCAATTCTTAAAGCCTACATTATGGAATTTCCATTTGATAAAATTAAACCTCATGTGGCTGTAGTGATAATGATGAATATTGCTGCAGTAATAGCCGGTTTTGTATTCCTATATTTATTTCACAGAAAATTATTTTATGAATTGGATATTTTTAGATTAGTAGTGTTAAGTTGAGGTATATCTTTTCCATTAATAATTTTCAACGCTGTTGTATTTGCCTTTATTTCACTTTCTTTTTTAACAAAAGATTTTAGCAAATTTATTATGGAATGTTTTTTCATAGGGGCACCATACTGGCGCAGATATGCAGCAAAGGATAAGTAGCGGTAGCGTATCTGTGCCAATGAATAATGACTGCCGTTTTACGAAGCCATCTGTTATATTTACTTGATGAGCAGGAAATATAAATTTGCTGATAATGATACATTATACTCTCTAAGCTTCGCAGTTACAAATTGGATTGACCTTTTTATTCGGAATGAATAAAGTGCAATAGATTATTATGGAGGCAAAGGCCTTTTAGAAATTATAAGGCTGGATACTTTAATAGTGTAATGTACTTTCAAAGCACAGATACCCGGCCACACAAAAGCTAAGCTGCATATCTGCGCCAGTATGGGGCAAGCGTCCGCTCGTGACATGAATTAAAAGAATGTTCAAAAAAATAATCTAAGATCTATCAATGCAAATATCTTTTTCTTAAAGTAAAGTTGTTTCTGTCAAAACTTTAATTCGTGATAGTCACAAGCGGATGCCTGGTCATTAGTGGTTAATAAAAGAATCGCCTGAACACCGCGTATTTTTTTTTACTTTTAAATAAAAATTATATGAAATACTTATTTATCCTCACTGCCACATTCTTTCTTACGGCAAATATCGCAGACGCACAAGTGTCTAAAAATAACATAGTAGGAACATGGCGGCTTGTTTCACAAAAAGGAATTTATGGAGGAAATCCAATTAGTAGTGATAGTTCAAAAATCTACCAGGTCAAAGTTATTACTCCAAACAAATTTATGTTTACAGTTTATGATAAGGATACTGATACATTATCTATGTCAGCGCAAGGTTCTGTTTACGTAAACGGTCACACTTATAAAGAAACCATAACTCATGCAACTTCAAAAGATATGATAGGACGATCTTTTACTTATTCGTCAAGTGTAGCCGGAAATAAATGGCGTATAAAAGGAGGTGCAAAAGACTTGGAATTAGAAGAGACTTGGGTTAAGATAAAATAGTCTTTCTGTCCAAGCCGAGTCTCACAAGGTGGACTCGGCGAGCACAACCAATCATGGCGCAAGAATGATGTATAGGCTTTAGTTAAGCCTTCTTGTGCCTCTCAGACTAATCAATCTTTAATAAATCCCACTCTTGAAATTCATATAGAGCACAGTAACAAATCACTCAAACCTGCACCTCATTCCTGCAATATCACGTTGTAAAAGAGCAAAGGCAAAAACACCCCCCCCACTTTGGCGCGAGTATGTAAGAAGTTTCGTTAGCGCAAGGTACTGTCAGAAAAACCAAATAAAATTGCAGGTATTT
>JBDTUZ010000061.1:0-29849 GCA_040007435.1 Ginsengibacter sp.
GGCTCTTCCCTGTGACAGGATTGCGGGCACAATTTTCAAAAAACAAAATAGATACAGTAAAGCAGGTGATTAACGTAATCTTTTTCATTATTGTAAGTTTATTGTATACAAGTCTTGGCAAAGATGATACCAAAGGATGAACGATACTTGACCAGATATGCCCCCAATTAGTCCAAGCATATGAAAAGTTTCGTTAGCCAGTTTGGTAGCATTGCATTGTGCGGAAGCTATACTTGTGCGTTGTAGTAAACAGATTTGTACTTTTAATTTATGAGCAGAAAGTATAAATTTCATGATAACGATGAGCTGTATTTTCTTTAGAGCAGAAGATTGGAAGTATAGTAGTGCAAGAGATTTCTGCGTGATGAAAGGATTAGTATTCATTGGCACAAGTATAGCTAACCTAACAAAACCTTTGCTACGAAACCTTGCGCCATCAGCGCCGCTGGGCCTTTATGGATGGGACTTTACTCAATCGATGTGTGTTCTTAATAACTTTAAATACCGGAATTTATATATTTCCTCTCTTTAATTCCCCGATAGCATGATTTGCCGCACGGGCAGTTAAGGCCATAAAAGTTAATGATGGATTCTGATTTCCGACCGAAGTCATACAAGCTCCATCGGTTACAAAAACATTTTTGCAACTATGCACCTGGTTCCATTTATTAAGAATTGATGTGGCCGGATCATTACCCATTCTTGCACCGCCCATTTCATGAATGTCGAGGCCCGGCGCTTGTTTACTATCGTTTGGCACAATGTTTTTGCAGCCGGCAACCCGCAGAATTTCGGCACCTTGTTCTAAAAAATCTTTCACCATCTTTTCATCGTTTTCATCGTACGAAACGGATGTTATCAACTGTGGGATGCCCCATTCGTCTTTTTGGTCCTGGCTCAACCGAACATAATTGTCGTGTTTGGGAATTACTTCCCCCTGCATACTCATGTACACTCCCCACGGTCCCGCTTCACTCAATGAGTCTTTGTATGCGCCTCCGATAGTTTCATTGGTTGTTTCATTTCCACTGTTTCGGTAAGCGCCCCAAAAAACAAGATAACCACGAAGGAAATCAGTTTGCTGTTTGTAAACATTTCTAAAGTTCGGCATTAAGGGAGACACGGGCCTTCGGCCATAATAATAACTGTCTTCAAAACCATCAATAGTTGCACTTAAAGAGCCCCTGTAATTTTGAAAGGCAATATATCTCCCCAGGATATCATTATCATTACCCAATCCTTTTGGAAAACGTGCAGAAGTTGAATTCAACAAAATGAGGTTACTGTTTAAACAAGCCGCGTTTACAAAAATAATCTTTGCGAAATATTCGGTTGACTCCTTTGTATGCGCATTAATGACATGCACACCAATAGCTTTTCCTTTCTGCTCATCATAGATAATCGAATGAACAACAGAGTCGGGCCGAAGCATAAGGTTGCCGGTTTTTTCGGCCCAGGGCAACGTGGACGAATTGGAGCTGAAATATGCACCAAAAGGGCAGCCCCGCTGGCATTTATTGCGGGCCTGGCATTGTCCGCGTCCTTGCTGAAGCTGCAGATCTGTTGGCTGAGTAAGGTTTGCGCAACGGCCCTGCAGCATTTTCCTGTCGTTGTAAAATGCGTTCACTTTCTCCTGCATTTTTTTCTCCATGCAATTCAGTTCCCACGGCGGTAGAAATTCACCATCCGGTAAATGTTCAATGCCATCTTTATTACCACTGATTCCTGCAAATCTTTCAACATGGGAATACCACGGCGCAAGATCATCATACCGTATCGGCCAGTCAACCGCAAAGCCATCACGTGCCGGAGCTTCAAATTCAAACCTGCTCCAACGCTGCGTCTCTCTTGCCCACATCAGGGATTTGCCGCCCACCTGGTAACCACGTATCCAGTCAAAGGGTTTTTCCTGCATGTACGGGTGTTCTTTATCTTTTACAAAAAAATGCTGTGCAGTTTCATCGAATGCATAGCACTTGCTTACTACAGGATTTTCTTTCTCAATTGCTAAGGGCAATCTTCCGCGATGTGTAAATTCCCATGGGCTTTTCAACGCCGTAGGATAATCTTTTTTATGAACCACATTGCGTCCACGTTCCAGTAATAATGTTTTTATACCATGTTCGCAAAGTT
Source organism: Ginsengibacter sp. (assembly GCA_040007435.1). Classification (GTDB taxonomy): domain Bacteria; phylum Bacteroidota; class Bacteroidia; order Chitinophagales; family Chitinophagaceae; genus Ginsengibacter. The sequence goes on from JBDTUZ010000061.1 coordinate 2,134, forward strand.
CCTTCGCAGCCCAGCCACCACTGATGCCGGAGCCGATCACAATTGCTTCAAAAGTATTAGCGGCAATACCTTTTGTATTGATGTTTACATTTAACGAATCTCCCGGCATGACGTGATGATGTTATGAAGTAAATTTAAATAACTTGTCTTTATCTGCAAAAGGTCTTTGCCTTAAGCACGAAGAGAAAATTTTTTTGTCCCAACGAGCAGTGTCATAAGTTAAGGATAAGGTAATAAGGTTAACAAAAATTGAATTCGTTTTCTACTAAGGTTATTAACCGAGTGTAGCCCTTAGTAGAAAAATTAGGGTAAGAGTCAGCAACCTTATTATCTTATTTATCTAACCATATTTATCAATTTACACAGTCATTTGCTTAACTTAATGACACTGCCCAGGCGGGGTTTTCCTTTTCATAAAACATTCACGAATAAAAAATAAGCATACGAAAATGAAATCCCAATGCTCGAAGAGAATTGAAATTATACTCACTGTTCTCTCCTAATTTAACAGCATGGCCATAAAATATAAGCACTCCGACGTTTTGGCGATTGATTTTGTTTCTTATGAGCATAGCAGTGCGTAATTTTATGAAGAAGGAATTATTAAGCATTTTGAGCCAAACATTACAAGAGTTACAGGTTGAGTTCATCATAATTCAAAGTCTGTTATACATCGGGGGTTTCACATAACCCTTTTGTTATAGATAGTGAATGAGGTGAAAACCCCGATGGGACGTGAAACTCCTTTATACTCACCTGATGGTTTGATCCACCTTTTCTTCATCGCTCACTACCGCAACTTTTTATTGCAGCAGCATGAAGTGGTTTATACACTCCGCCTGAACAGCGTGTATGAGAGGCCGACTCTCATCAGTTAAACAGCATGTAAAAGAACTATTCTATCCTCTTACTTCTTGACACACCTTGCGCTATCAGGGGGCTATCAGGGGGCTGTCAGGGGGGTAAAGGGTTTTTAGAAATTATAAGGCTGGACACTTTATTAGTGTAATTTATTTTCAAAGCACAGATACCGGCCACACAAAAGCTAAGCTGCATAACTGCTCCAGTGTGGTGAACACCTCTTCTTAATTCAAACCAAAATCGGTATTATAAGATAAAAAAAATCCCTTCGCGAAGAATTGACCTGGTCTTTACCACCAACAAGCAACGTTTCTCCCTTACCCGCCGACTAATATGTTTATAATGACCACCGCAAATGCAGATCATGGCTGGCCGGTGTATAATAATAATGCATTGTTTTGTATACTTGCAGCATCTAAAAAAAAATAAAATGATAAATATCCACATAAAAACAATGAAATTCCTTTTCGTAATTTTCTTAAGCAGTCTTTTAGCATTGGAAGGTGATGCTCAATCCACGCAATCTGTCAACCTTATATTCGACGGCATCAGCAGTGCCACCAAAAACTATAAACTTGTTGTTGATGGCAACGGCTTTTTTTCAAATAAGAAATATGATATCAACGACGATCAAAACATTGCTGTTATTAACAGCCTGCAAGCGGGCAAGCATACCCTAAAGGTCTATCGCCTGAGTAATAACAATCCCAAATACAACGCCAGTTCCAAAAAAACGCTGGTATATTCCAAGGTATTTGTTTTAAGAGATGGCTATGACATGGATATAACGGTGAATGCAGCGGGCCGTGTGCAGTTTAGCGAAAATGCGTCTGGTGGTGACGTAGAGATCAACGACAAATCACCCATGACAACGGATGATTTTAATCAGCTATTGCAAAGCATACGGGGTAAGTGGTCGCAGGCTCTTAAGGGAGAAACTGAAAGCGAAGCATTCAATAATACTGATCATTATTTTACCACATCACAAATCAGGCAAATGTTGCTATTAATAAACACCGAGGGCGACCGCTTAGATCTTGCCAAACTTTCTTTTCGGTCAGTTACAGACTCTGCTAATTATGTTCAGCTCGCTGATATATTTAAAGTGCAGTCAAACAAAAATGATTTCATTGAATTTGTACGTGCGAAAGGCTGGAATGTGCCGGCAACTAACAATGCAGTGCATACGCCTATGGTTGAAAGTAAATTTAATTTATTGTTGCAGGCTGTAAATAGCAAGTGGTCACAGGCATTAAAAGGCGAAACTGAAAGTGATGCGTTCAATAATTCAAACAATTATTTTAGTACAAACCAGGTCAGGCAGTTATTAACCTTAATTACTGGGGAAAGTGACCGGCTCGATCTTGCAAAGCTTTCTTACCGTTCATTAACTGACTCTGCTAATTTTACGCAACTGTATAGCTTATTTAAGAACCCGGCAAGTAAAGACGATTTAAGTGATTTTCTGCGGGGTAAAGGCTGGACCACAAACGGACAATCCACAGTAAAAACTCCTATGGCGGACAATAAATTTAATTCGCTTTTACAAACAGTTAAGAGTAAATGGTCACAGGCTTTGAAGGGAGAAACGGAGAGCGACGCGTTTAATAATTCAAATAATTACTTCACTACAAGCCAGGTAAAACAGCTACTCACATTAATTTCATTTGAAAACGACCGGCTCGACTTAGCCAAGCTATCTTATCGCTCCATTATAGACTCCGCTAACTTCAGACAACTATATGACTTATTTCAAACGCAGGCAAATAAGACAGATCTCGACGATTTTCTCCGCAGCAAGGGCTGGAGTTCTACATCGGCTCAAACTACTGTTAAAACTCCTATGGCTGACGCTGATTTCGATCAGATAGTGAGCTCTGTCCGATTTACTTTGTTGCAATTTCTGAAAGTGAGCTACGAAACAGAAGTGTTTAATAATCCTGAATACTTTTTTACTACCAACCAAATAAAGGAATTATTACTTCTCATCAATTCAGAAAACAACAGACTTGAACTGGCCAAGCTGTCTTATAAGACCGTGACAGATCCAGCTAATTTTCTACAATTAAATAGTTTACTTAATTCGCAAAACAGCCGCAATGCCTTGGCAAGCTATGTGAAAGCTCATTAGAAATCTTTCTTCTCAGCAACGTATCGCCCAGTGGACGTTGCTTATCTTGCATTGAAATATTTTATATAAAATATTATCATGAAAAAGATCTTCTTCATTTTATTTTGTTTCGCAACAACCGTAATTTTTGCTCAATCCAATTCCAAAATATTTAATGTTACGGATCTAAAAGGTTGGGACTATTCACGGTACTGAAAAATGGTACGGTGAAGATGGTGAATTGGTTTGTGGAACCGCATGACATCCGGGAGTTACTTTCCACCACCGGTTCGTACGGTACTTATTCCAAAATCAAATGGCGGAAAAAGGGCATTAGGCATACCCACTGTCAGTGACCGTATTGCGCAAATGGTGGTAAAGAATCACTTGGAGCCAAAGGTGGATCAGGAATTTTCCAGACACTAGTATGGCTACCGTCAGGGCAAGAGTGCCCATGATGCGGTAAGCAGTGCCAGTGCAAACTGTCACAAATACGAGGGGATAATAGATCTCGACAACAGCAGAGACGAAGCAGAGGAATTGTTAGCAGTAATACGTGGAAGGCTGGGTGAGTATGATCTCTCCACTCCGGCGCAGATGTGCAGCAAAGGCAACGTGGTGTTGGCGTATCTGTGCCAATGAAATGATTGCCATTTTACAAAGCCGTCTTTTATATTTGTTTCCTGGCCTATAAATAAAATGATTAACTTGTCAGCAACACCTATCAACATACCTATAATCTGAGGGAGTTTTAAAGCCTGTTAACCTTCAAAGAAATTCAGCTCAGCAGCTTTGTCAATTTTTGCTTTCTCTTTATTCAGTTTATTAATAACTTAAAATAAACCCTATGAAATTTATATTGACCTGGCGTCTGCAGTTTATCTTTCAAAGGGGATTTTTAACGGACACCATTTTTTTATAATTGACGATTTAGGTAATAGACAAATAAAACTAACGCAAGGAGAATTTTTTTAGCAATTCTAAACTGAATAATTTTCAAATCCATTGGGGAAGGCAAAAGGAACAACTTTGTAAAAATGGACAACGCTTTAATACAACTTACATACAGAATTGACAGACATGATTTCGTAGCAAGTATTTCTTTTTAAATTTATTATTAACGCTCTTTTTCTAAAATGCTATCTCCTGCAACTAAAAGAAATATCTTCCGGATTATTCCTTTTGCCCTGGCATGGTTATTTTCCAGCCTTGTTTATTCCCTGGTCGAGAGAGGCCTTCTTAGCCATCTCACTAATTACCCTTCTACAGGCAATCCGTATCATTTCAGCACCGCCATTTTTACAGCCGCCATAACTGCACTTATGTTAGGGCTATTGATCGGAACAATTGAAATTCTATATTTCAATAAGCTGTTTCTCAAAAAGAGTCTTTTCAAAAAGATTATATATAAAACAACCATCTATCTCTCTATAATTATTTTGTTCCTGCTGGTAAACAGGGTTGTTTATAATTCTATTGAACTTAAAACAGGTGTTTTTACAAAACAGGTATGGAATAACACCCGCGAATTTTTTGTAAGTTTTGTCTTTTTCAGCACAGCCGTTTACCTGGCCACAGTAGTTAGTCTTTCACTTTTTTATACCGAAATAAGCGATAACCTCGGACAGGGCATTCTTGCTAATTTTTTTACAGGAAAATATCACACACCTAAAGAAGAGGAAAGAATTTTTATGTTTTTAGACATGAAATCTTCCACTACAATTGCTGAAAATATTGGTCACATTAAATACTTCGAAATGCTCAGAGAGTATTTCTCCGACATGTCTGAACCGATTATTGAACACTCAGGGAAAATTTATCAATATGTGGGAGATGAGATTATTGTTTCATGGAAACTCAAAGACGGATTGCAAAACAATAATTGTATTAAATGTTTTTTTGCTATTAAATCGGCAATCAACAATCAAAGGAAAAAATACAATGAAAAATTCGGCCTATTACCAGGATTTAAAGCAGCTTTGCATTTTGGCAGAGTGACCACTGGCGAAATAGGCATTATTAAAAAAGACATCACCTTCACTGGTGACGTGCTCAACACAACGGCCCGGATCCAGGGGCTTTGCAATACTTATAACGTTGACCTGCTTGTTTCTGATGATTTGATGGAAAAGCTTCATCTTGATTCACAATTTCAAATAAAATCATTAGGAGAAAATGAATTGAGAGGAAAAGGTGAAAAGATAAAATTGTTTACTATTCTATCCATATAAAATAATTTGGCAACGCTGCCGGTGTTTCGCCTGGTCATTTTTACTCTTGTTGGTCTTGCCTTCTCCGCTCAAATACTTCTATTAAAATTAAAAGAGCCGCCGATGCCTAGTGTTCCCCGCGAAGAAGCGGGGCAGGCTGTGCTACCGGCCTAGCAGGGAGCATCACCAACATTAGTTTAACGTCATAGGTTGTATAGAGTAATGACAATTTGCTTATCATTATTTCATTCTTCTCTTTAACTTTTTACAGGATTTATTTTTTACTGATATCCTGTCCAAAACAAAGTTCATAGCCATTATTATCCCATATTGAAAAATCTCTCATAAAATACTCTCTGTCTGCAATAGGAGATTTAATTGTTGCCTTTCCCTGAACAGATTCCCAAAGTCCGTCCACTTTATCTGTAAAGACGTATAAATCACCTGTCATTTTTGGTTTTATAAAAAAGGGTTCTTTATCATTTAGATCTTTGCAATCATCCGGTTCTTCAGTTGGCACTACGAACATTATTTGTACATCACCATTACTGAGAGAAACAAAGTTTGGAAAATTGCTACGGCTTGTAAAGCCTAAAACATTTTCATAAAATGAAGTAGTTTCTTCCAGGTTTTTTGTCCATAAAATAGGACTAAGATGTTTTAATGCCATGTTACTTATTTTATATGTTGAAGCGAATATCCACGAGACCATACTCAAAAGCCCTAAGGCAATTTATATTAACTCATCCAATGTGTAAAAAATCCAAACTCATCTCCTCCACTTTCATAAAACTTTTTTAGCCCCTTTTGGTCTTCCTCTAAAATTAAGAATATACCAAACAACAAAAAGAATATCAACCCAGGTCATGTGAACGGGGATATAATTAATTGCATTCATCACCATATAACCACCGATTTATTATCTTGTACAAAAAGAGCATGTCTGGTTTCGTATGATTTTTTTTAAACGCGACCGGATAAGAACAACTTTTATGATTAACTGCTGCAGGTATTTTTATTTATTTATTGCCTCTGTATTTCTTTCCACTACAGTATTTGGACAGCAAGAAATAAATAAAGATAGTTTGGCCATTAAAAAAGCGACTATGGCTTTTTCAATGGCATTTAAAAATGCAGACTCCGCAATCATTGTGGCCAATGACGCATTGAGTGAGGCAACACAAAGCAATAACAAAGTTGGAATAGCAAATGCCTACAATTCAATAGGCTGGGCATTCATGCACAAAGGGCATCTTGATTCTTCAATTATTTTTATTCAAAAGGCAAAAGATATTTTTACCACTGCTAAGAGCGATTATGATATAACGAGAGTGGATCTCAACCTTGCAGAAGTATATACCAAGCAGTACAAAATAAACGAGGCAACCAGGTGCCTTATCCAGGCTGATTCACTAAGTGAAAAAATAAACAGTGTGCCGCTGCTGACAGATGTTAAAAGGCAATTGGCTATAGTATACCGCGAGCTGGGTGACAATGAAAAGGCAGCCGGTTATTTTAAAGAAGCACTGGATGGTTTTGCAAAACTGGATGATTATATAAAATACATAAATACCGGGGTGAGCTTAAGTATTTTATATCGCAATATCAATCAGCCCGACAGCAGTCTTGCTATCCTGGAAAAATGCGCTGCCATTGCAAAAGAAAAATCTACAACTCCTTACCAGTTGGCGATGATTGCGGAACATACCGGGGAAACTTATTTTATCATGAATAAGTTTAATGATGCATTGACAAATTACACAAATGCTTATAACAGGTTCACCAAATTAAATAACAGTGCCGACATTGCTTTTGAGGAATTCTGTGTGGGGAAGACGCTTTCTAAATTGAACCGGTATAAAGAAGCTGAAAATTATTTAACGAAGGCGTGGCTATTATGCGATACATTAAAAATGATCAATTACCAGGTGGATATTTCTTATGAGCTGGCAGGGGTTTATGAAAAATCCGGTAACTGGCAAATGGCATATAATTATTTGAAGAAGTTCTCTCAACTGAAGGATACAATCAATGTAACGGAGCAGCTTGAAAAAACTAATGAGCTGAAAGAAAAATTTGAGACTGAAAAAAAAGAACATGAGATTAACCTGTTAACAACAAAAAATAAGCTAAGCGAAACAGATAATAAAAGAAGCCGGCTGGTTCAATATATTTTTATTATCCTTTTTGCAGCATCATTAATTATTGGAGGGCTTTTATTTAACCGGGGAAAAATAAAAAGAAAATTACAAGAGCAGGTATTGCGCAATCACCTTGCAGGAGACTTGCATGATGATATTGGTTCGGCGCTATCAAGCATTGATATCAGCAGCAGGATTGCCCTGGTAAAAAAAGATGATGCCGCTTTGGTAGAAAGCCATTTGCAAAAAATAAGAGAGCAGGCGAAGCATACTATGGAAAGCATGAGTGATATTGTATGGTCCATCAGCGCTGACAATGACAGTTTTGAAAATCTATTGACCAGGATCAGGGAGTTTGCCGTAGAAATTTGTGAACCACAGGACATCACGCTGCAATTTGATGTGTCGGGACAATTTGAAAACCTTTCTTTAACTCCGGATAAAAGAAAAAATCTTTTCCTGATTTTTAAAGAGGCGATAAACAACGCAGCAAAGTACAGTCAATGTACATCACTTGTGATCACTTTTAAAAAGGCGGATAGAGGAAGCTTTGTAATATCACTTAAAGACGACGGCATTGGGTTTGACCTGGATAATTTTAAGCCAGGCAATGGTGTGAAGAATATGAAGAATAGAGCAAAACAAATGGGAGCAGATTTCTCTGTTTATTCAACACCTGGAAAAGGAACAACTATTGAATTGTTTTTTACCGTGTAGAAAAAAAGCGACACCCCCAAATTGGGGTGCCTGGTAAAAAAATATCAATTTATTTTGCATTCACCATAATGGCAAGCAGTTTACTGATATATGAAGACAATGATGCCTTGCGCAAAGGCCTGGAAGAACTATTATCACTTTCCAATGATTTTGTAGTGCTGCTAACAAGTGAAAACTGCCTTCATGCAGCCGAAGATGTACGAAAGATTAATCCCGATGTAATATTGATGGATATTGATATGCCGGGAATGACCGGCATAGAGGCAGTAAAGCAAATCCGCCAGTTTAATAAAACAGTTGCAATACTTATGCTTACTGTTTTTGAAGATAATAAAAATGTCTTTGATGCAATATGCGCCGGCGCATCAGGCTACTTGTTGAAAAAAAATGTATCCGATAAACTGGTTCCCTTTATACATGATGTATTGAACGGGGGTGCACCCATGAGCTCCAGCATTGCTAAAATGGTAATCAATGCTATGCAGCAAACTGCCAATGCCGACTATAACTTTACTGCAAAAGAAAAGGAAATATTAACGTTGCTCTGCAAAGGCAACAGTTATAAAATGATCGCTTCTCAAATGAACCTTGCATTTGAAACCATCCGTTCTTACATAAAGAAGATTTACGAAAAATTACAGGTACATTCCGCCACCGAAGCTGTTTCCAAAGCCATTAATGAAAGATTAGTTTAATCACCTTAATTGGGGTTGTGCTACGACGCATCTTTTGCAATTTTTGCTCTACAAAAAAATTATGATGCAATGAAAATGTCCTTTAAAATTTATAGCTTTTTTTTTGCCTGAGCGTTGTGATTTTTTTCTGTAAAAAAAGTTCAACTACCCTCCGGGAGGAGGGAATACCGATACTACTGCCACTACCGAAAAACGGGGTTGCCGTAAACCCTTGGTGATGGCATTCATAATGCTGTAGCCTGGGCCATACAAGTGAGATAATAGACTGTGTATTTAATTAAATCAAGAGATTGGAAAAAATGGGCAGGAGTTTTTTGCAAAGATGGTATAAGGACTTTAACCGTAACAAGGAAGTGATTCATTAAAATAAAAAAAACATGAAGAAATATTTTTTAGTACTTGCATTTTTTTTAATGGCAAATATTGGCTTTGCCCAAAATGTAGGCATTGGTACTCTAACTCCCGATGCCTCGGCACAGCTAGACATAAGCAGTACCGATAAAGGAATGCTGGTGCCGCGTATGACTAGTGCTCAGCGAAATGCCGTTGTGACTCCTGCAACTGGATTATTAATTTATCAAACAGATAACACGCCCGGCTTTTATTTTTATAATGGCAGTAGCTGGGCTTCTGTTGCGGGCAGTGCGACACTTACCGGATGGAGCACAACAGGAAACACAGGTACTATATCCACCAATAATTTTTTGGGCACAACAGACGATCAGCCACTATCCTTCAAATTAAATAATACCAATGCAGGCCGTTGGGATCATCAGAGAGCAAATTATTTTATAGGGCTTAATGCGGGCAAAAGCATAAGTACCGGATCAACCAATATTGGCATCGGTACAAATGCATTAACCAGCACCAATGGTGGTAATGGTAATATTGGTATAGGGCACAGGGCTATCAATATAAATACCTCAGGAAGTTATAATACGGGTGTAGGCTACGATGCTTTGTATGGAAACACCGGCGGCAGTTTTAATGTAAGCAATGGTTATCATTCACTATATTCAAATACACTTGGAGGAAATAACACTGCCCTTGGGGGGAATACACTTTTAACAAATACTACAGGCAATAATAATACGGGAATTGGAAGGGATGCAGATGTTACAACAAATAATCTTAGCAATGCAACAGCGGTCGGATATTCGGCAAAAGTTGGTTGCAGTAATTGCCTCGTTCTTGGTGGTACCGGAAGTACGGCAGTAAATGTGGGCATAGGAGTTACAAATCCGCAGGAAAACTTAGATATTAATGGCAATATGCAATTAACGGGTAAATTGCTTGTTCCATCAACCGGCACAGTGAATATGGTTCCTACTGCTTATGGATTTGTGTCATCACAAGGTATTAATACTTTTTGTACCAATAATTTTGTTGTATCAAAATCCGGGATCGGCCAATACCAAATAGTCTTTACCTTCCCCCCGGGAGGTACCACATTTTTTGAACCTGTAATTGTAGCCTCACTTCACCAGGATTTTCCACCCCAATCTACTTATCCATATTATGCAGGTAAAGCCACAACAGTTGGGTCGCATTATGAATCAAAAACTGCTACCACCGTAACAGTGACCATTTATTGTACAGAATGGGAAGTTGCTTATACTGTAAATCCATCAAGCAATGACGTTGCAAGTGTTTCACTACACACGAAGTTTGTAGATAACAGTTTTTCTTTTATTGCTTACTACTAATTTTTATGATGAAAAGGATATTTCTATTTTGCTTATTTATTATAGAGTTGGGCACTTTAATGGTATAATGTACTGTCAAGGCACAGATACCCAGCCCCACAAAGCCATGCTGCATATCTGAGCTAGTTTGGGGATATCTCATTAATAGGTTTATCTGCTATTTCATGCTTTTCAAAATAATTGTTAGAAAATAAGTAACTTAAAAATGGTTCCCCGTCTTTCTGACAAAAATTAAATTATAAGAAAATGAAAAAGTCAATATGGTTTGTTCTATTTGCTGTATTAGTCATTCCTGCTTTATCTTTTACCAATCTTACGCTTAATACTAATATTAATGCTAAAAGAAAACTTATGCCGGCCATTGAACAGACAAGGTATCTTGAGTGTAAGGTTGACGGAAAACTATTAAAGGCTTCGGATCCTGGCTTAATTATTTTATATGTCCCCCAAAAAAAGGAAGTAACCATTTGGGGTAAAACATCCGAAGGTATAATCTCTATTATTATTGATGCAGTTGAAACTACAGGCAACTACACAATTAAAGGAAATTCAAAAAACGGTGCTGGCATTCAAACCAAAACCTCTATGTATGAAGTAAAAAAGTCCGGAACGCCTTTCAATGTTATTATTGAATCAATAGAGGATTTGAAAGTATTAAATAACAAAGGAGTAAAAGCTATCCGGGGTACTTTTGAGGGGAAAATAATGGCCCAGAATGGTAAGATTGTTGAAATAACTGAGGGTAAATTTAGTACCCAATAATGCAAAGAATACAGTAATCCTACCTTTTTCCTTTGCCTTTATTGGTCTTCCACTTTCAACATAAAATATTTACAAACAAATAGAAGAGCCGCCGATGCCTGGTGTTCGTGCCGGCCTTGCGGGCAGCATCACCAACATCAGTTTAGGGCCATAGGTTATCTAAAGTAACGAGAGTTTTGCCTATCGTTATTTCATTCCTCCTCCATGTGTTGTTGGTGATTGCTTTGCTGCAAAACTTTTCGCACGAACACCAGACAACGGCAGTGGATGGCTTTATGAGAATAGAAAGTCAACTTTAGGAACACCAACGACTGCATAAAAGAATAGCAGTCACCTCACTGGCGGTGTCGCTGAACATCGCATTGCAAAAAGCCCCCGCTGTATTAACTTCGGAGGCTTTTTTATTTTTTGAAATCATCTTTTAAATCGGGGGGCTTTCTTCAATACGCATAATGTTAGCGGTTCGTGCTTTTTTGTCGAGAAGTTATTGCACGAACATCACTGCCCATTTGTATTTAACCCGTTACTTCAAATTCTTCTCAAACCAATCTGCAAACTCCAAAAACTCCGGCATCATGGCAGCAGAATTGTGAATCCCACCTTCCTTAATAATAAATTTATTTTCAACGCCCGCATCTTTTACTTTCGCAATAAATGTTTCTGATTGTTGCAGCGGTACCACTCTATCAGCATCGCCATGAATAATAAAAATGGGTGGATCATCAGGTGAAACATAATAGATGGGCGAAATTTCATTTGCTATCTTATTTCTTGCAGCGGTATCAGCGATATGGTCGTAGGTAGCATTCGATTCATTCCATTTAGTGAAATCCAAAGCACCAAATACTTCGTTAGCCAATTGCAAATTTTTATTGTTGATAAAACTAAAACCTGGTGCGCCCCAGTTTAGGAAATCGGTTGGCGGATGCAATACTGCTGCTGCCTGCACTCTTGATGACATGCGATTTACCGGATCCAGCGCCGTACTATCTATTTTTTCATCGGCCATGGCCACTGCAAGGGAGAGATGACCACCAGCAGAAGCTCCGGTAATACCGATTTGATTGGGATTTATCTGCCATTGTTTTGCATTGTACCGGATATAGCGGACTGATCTTTTCACATCTTCTATTTCATCGGGAATGGCATATCGTGGTTGTGACCCAACGATAACTAAGAAAACAGTAAACCCCTTATCAACAAACATAGCAGCAGGGCGAATAGTTCTTTCAGCCTGCTGGTAAGAAGAAAACCATGAACCGGCAATTACCCAAACAATTGATTTACCATTTGACTTTATTCTTGGTTTTATATGAAGCATGGTTAAGGCTGCACCGTCTTTTCTTCCATAGATCAATTCATCCACTTTATAATTAACCATACCCTGTGCCATTATTTTATCCATCACTGACCTCCATCGGTTATCGGTTCGCACTGAATTAAAGTCTTTATCGGTTTCAATACCATTTGCATCTCCCTGGGAAACGACAAGTGATTTTGTAAGGAGGTTTAAAAAGTAGAAAACACTATCTGGCTCATTGGCCCGGGCCCACCTGCTGGAAGCCCGCCATATATTGCTCACATCCGCCTCTTTTCCCTGCATTTTTATTGCGATAGAATAGGCCATGGCTGAATTTCTAAAATCTTTTACTTTATATAGAGAGTCTCCCTTTTTATAAAGAGCATCTGCAGTTTGCTCAAAGGAAGACTGTGCTGCAAGCAGAAAGCATACGATAAAAAAAACTTTTTTCATACTATCTTATTTAAATATTAGTCGATTACCCAGGCGTAAAGAAGTGTGCATGACCGCTACGTTCAGGACTTGCCGAAGTGGGGGAAATAGAATTTCGTCCGCCCGGCTAACTGAAGCTAAATTTATAAATAAAAGTTGATGATTTTTTGCCTTTATTGGTCTTCCACTTTCAACATAAAAGTATTTACAAACAAATAAAAGAGCCACCGATGTCTGGTATTCGTGCCGGCCTTGCGGGCAGCATCACCAACATCAGTTTAGCGCCATTGGTTATCTAAAGTAATGAGAGTTTTGCCTATCGTTATTTCATTCCTTCCCTATGTTTTGTTGGTGATTGCTTTACTGCAAAATCTTCCGCACGAACACAAGGCAACGGCAGCGGGCGCTTCATGCGAATAGTGCTCACTGTAAGAACACCTGCAACTTCATAAAAAATTCATCTTGTACAGAAAATTACAAATTTCCCTCAATTCAAAAACACCTCATCTACAAATATCCAACCCTTATCTCCTTTGCCTCTATGCCATGCTGGTAGTTTAGGTACAGGCTTAAGAATTACTTTCAACACTTTAAATTCTGAAGGTGCAAAGTCCACATCATAGCTTGTCATGTATATGGGCTTTTCTTTGGCAGGTTGCTCCGGTCGCTGGCGCTTTAATAAATGTAAGGATGCTTTATCTTTTCCTCCCCACACTTCTATTTCCTGCGGCGGCATCAGGTAGCTGTTTATATCAACAATACTGCTGATGGTGACTGATGAAGCTTTCACTTCTGTATCAAAATAAAACAAGGCTTCCATCGGCTGCGTCCTCCAGGCAAGCCACATTCCATCGCGAAAGTTAAGGCTGCCGATTTTACCATCGTGCAGTGTTAATGCGCCTTCTCCTTTGTATGTCGGATCGGGCGCATTTACCAACTCAACAGAATCGGGAACAACGCCGGCTTTGTAAAATATTTTTTCAACCACATCACTGCTGATCCACCCAGGCTTAAAGGCTTTTGCTTTTATAGTTTGTCTTTTATCGAGCATTACACCATCCTTATATACTGGAGAATTCAGGCTGTCAGGTTCGGTACCATCTGTTGTGTAGCGGATCGCTACCCCATTTATATAATGCTTTAATTTCAGCGGTTCAGGTGTTGTAATTACCTGCTCTTCATTTTCAATTACCGGCGGATTTAATTTTATAACAACGGTATCACCTTTATAACCGGTTTCGATAGCAGTAGTTTTCAATTGTTGCTGAAGTCTTTTTATTTCTTCCGGTGGCAGCGGTGTATTCCACACAAACAATTGGGTAAGCTTTGGCAAGCTTGTTAATGATTGCAGGTTAGCTGATTTTATTTTTGTACCCGAAAGCGATAAGAGCTTTAATTCTTTCAGCTTTGCCAGCTCGTTTAATGTTGCCCCGGTGATATTTGTAAAAGCTAAATTCAGCTTACGAAGGTTAGTAAACTGGCTGATCGTTTTAAGATCTTCATCCCCCACCGGCATCTTATTCAAATTGAGTTTTACAATTTGATTTTTAATATCAATTAGTTCTTTTAATTGTTCAGGCTTGAATTGTTCGGCACCAAAAAATTCAACACCTAATGCCGGAGAACCAATTGCCAAAGGCCGCACAACACGATAATTATTATTCAGTGCATTTACCTTTTTTTCATCTGCGGGAGCAAATGTATAATCATCGGTTTCTATCGTTTGAAACAACGGAGCAGCCAATAACCGTAAGCTATCTCTTTCAGGCAGTGAGGCAACTTTTGCGGTAAAGCTGGCGCCGGTTTTTATCCAGTGGTATAAAATTTCGGTTTCTTCATCAGTCAGTTGCGGCTTGCCCTGTGGCGGCATGTGTTTTTTACTTTGCGGCGGCAGGTGAATTCGTTCCATCAATAATCCAAGATCGCTCGCAGTAGAATCCCATAGCTTTCCGTCTTTACCACCTTTCAACAGCAACTCCTGGGTCTCCATAACCAGTTCGCCTTTTGCCTTTTGTGCATTATGGCAACTGGTACATTTCGCTTCTAAAATCGGTTGCACCATATTCGCATATACTTCTGCATCTTCAAACAATACAGGTGGCTTTTGTTTTTCAGGATTTATGGGCGCCAGCAAAAAATCCTCGCCATGTGTTATGTTGGAACCAAGATGGCCCGTTACAACGATCATGATCATAGCAGCAAGCGCCGTAGTTAATAATACCGGTTTTATCTGCCGCATTTTTACACGAAATACATACCAGGCCAGCGAAAGAAAAGAAATAAAAACGCCACCCCATTTATGCCATACGAGCAGGTCGGGCGTGTAGCCGGCTTCACGTGAAAGAAACAATCCCATCAATGCAGTGATCACGGAAGTAATGGCAGCAGCCAACAACAATTCATCACCTATCTCCGCCTTTACACCTTCGTATGATTTTTTATACCCTGAAAATAATTCCCAGAAAATACAAAGCGCCAGCATCACGATAGGAAAATGTAAAAACATGGTATGCATTCTTCCCACCACCTGCAGCCATGCTGGTACATGTAACCTGTTATCAAATAGCAACAGGAATAACAATAGCATGTTAAGCGCAAATGTGATATTAAAAATGATATTTTTCCAACGTTGCATACGCTTAATAAATTTTTATCTCATCAATGAATAACCAGGCGGGTGTCCCTTTACCGGGATGACCTTCCGGAATGGATTGTAAAGGTTCAATGATAATTCTCAATCTATTACTATTAATTTTTTTACCGGTATTTATCATTTCAAAAACCGTTGAGCTTCCTTTAATAATGGTGCCTGGAGCAATTTCTTTAGCCCCAAAAAATTCATAACCGTTCTTGCTGTTGTCGAAATAAAAAACCTGTATTCTTTGTGGAAGAAAAATCCAGCTTCCATTGTCCTGAAGGAAATCTAACAACAAGGAATGTATTGGTTGTTTCTTTTCTAATGTTACATTTATTTCAACAGAATCATTTTGATAGCCAAGAAAATTTTTATTATGCAGGTCTTCAATGCCACCTTGGTTGTCAAAAAGTGTTGCATCACCATTGCCTGGAAATTTTTTATTAGCAGTTGATTGTTTGATCGATTTTATTTTCAGCCCATCTTTTATGAAGGTTACCTGCACGGTTTCTGAAGGAAGAAAACCATTGCCAAAAACTTTTGCTTTTAATGCAGTTAATGGTTTTTTAATTAAAATCGGATTCTTATAAGCTGCGTCCTGCCGGGTTGGCTCGCTCTTATTTAGCGTATAGAATATTTGTGTGCCCGGTTGTGCAAATTTCAATGACACCGCCGTTGATTCTTTAAAAAAAGTCGAAGTATAATTCAACATTGGAGGCGCTAATTGAAATTGTTCCTGCCCGAAGCAATCATTGAAAAATAAAAAGATTAGTGCCGCTAAAAAGATTTTCTTCATGAAATAACGGGAGATAATTTATAAGGATAAACTTTCCCCGAATTCCATTGAGCAATGTATAAATTTTGTTCATCATCCACACATACATCATGGGGATATGAAAAGCATTTAACGGTTTGATACATTTCGTCAAGCTTACCATTCACATAGTTGGGCACCGAACCTGCAAGATTGGAAACCACTTTATAATTCTTATCGAGAATGGTTACAAACCCTGACTGCTGGCCCTGCCGGGCATTCGTTTGTAAAACCGCTGAATATAAATAATCCCCATTAATAACGGGCCTGCATACCCATGCACCCGGCAATGAAATGGTGTCAATATATTCCCCGTTCATTTGATATCTCTTGAATGAATTTTGCTGGCGCGAAGTCACGATTAAATTAGGTTGATCTTTATCCCTGAAGTCAAGGCAAACGCCATGTGCATTTAATAAGTGTTTTTCTTCGCTGCCTCTTCCGCCAAAATGATTTATGTAACGCCCTTTTGAATCATATTGAATAATAAAATCTTTTCCATAACCATCGGCTACATAGATATCGCCATTCGGTGCAATCGCAGTTTCTGTTGGAATGTATTCTTCCTCTTTAGTGTACTGGCCGGTTTCTTTTGGATAATCCAGCACCATTAAGACCCTTCCATCGATGGTTGTCTTAATTACCTGGTGTCTTTTATTATCACAAATGAATAACACTTCTGTTCCGTTTTCATCAAACAAGGTGAGACCATGTGCACCGGGATATTCATTACCCCAGGTGGTTAATAATTTTCCGGCCTTATCGTAAATGATTACGTTATTTTTTGTTTCATTCGTAAGCAGTAATATGCGGCCCTTGCCATCCTGTATCATTTCATGACAATCGTTTACGGGATATTTTGCAACATCTGCCTGGCTCCAGTGTGTATCGAGTTTATATCCTTTGTTTCCTTGCCCAAGAATCGTATCCTGTTGAAGTGGGATGGAAGGCTTTACCATTAAGGCTGCCATAGTTAATGATGTGTTCTTAATGAAGTTTCTGCGTTGCATTGCTAGGTAATTAGTTTATTCGTTAATTAGTTTATTTGTAACTGGTCCAATTGGCTTATTCGTTAATTGATTTGTTTGTAACTCGCGTAATTGGTATAGTCCCTGTAATTCGTGATTTAAAATTCGTGTTATCAAAATAAAAAATTCGTTTAATAATCCTAAGCAATAATATCCTTCACCACCGTTCCGGAAACATCCGTTAAGCGATATCTCCTTCCAAGATGCTTAAAAACTAATTTCTCATGATCAAGTCCCATAAGGTTTAAAACGGTTGCCTGGAAGTCATGTACGTGCACCCCGTTTTGAACAACGTTGTATCCAAACTCATCTGTTTCTCCATACACTCCCGGCTTCACACCGCCACCTGCCATCCATATTGTGAAACAGCGCGGATGGTGATCGCGGCCATAACTTTCTTTGGTAAGTTTTCCCTGGCAATAATTGGTTCTTCCAAATTCTCCGCCCCAGATCACCAGCGTTTCATCTAACAATCCTCTTTGTTTCAAATCGGTGATCAATGCTGCTGACGCCTGATCGGTATCCATAGCCTGCCCTTTAATTTGTGACGGCAAACTATCATGGGCATCCCAGCCCTGGTGGTATAGTTGTACGAAGCGAACTCCATTCTCTGATAATTTTCTTGCAAGCAAACAATTAGCCGCATACGTTCCCGGAACAAGACAATCGGGCCCGTATAATTTTATAGTATCTTCAGGCTCCTTACTCAGATCAGTTACTTCAGGTACTGCAGTCTGCATACGATAGGCTAATTCATACTGCTGAATCTTCGCATGAATTTCCGGGTCGGCAGTTGTCTTAAAAGACTCTTCATTCAACTGGGCCAATACATCAAGCATTTTCCTTCTGTCATTTTTATCGATGCCATCATGATTGTTGAGATATAACACAGGATTTTCGCCGCTGCTGAATTGCACTCCCTGGTGAACGGAATCCAAAAAACCATTACTCCATAATTTGGAATATACTCCCTGCCCGTTCCCTTTTCCTCTTGACAATAAAACACAAAATGCAGGAAGATTTTTATTTTCGGTACCTAATCCATAACTCATCCAGGAACCCATGCTTGGGCGGTTACCCACCTGTGCACCAGTTTGAAAAAAAGTAAGCGCGGGATCATGATTGATTGCTTCTGTATACATACTCTTGATGATGCAAAGATCATCGACAACTTTAGACATGTGTGGCAACAACTCACTCATGTATGCGCCTGTCTGGCCAAATTGATTGAACTTAAATACGGTACCGGCCAATGGAAATTTTTTCTGATCTGCAGTCATACCTGTAAGGCGCTGACCCATACGAATAGATGCAGGAAGATCTTCGCCAAACATCTCCTGCAACTTTGGCTTGTAATCAAAAAGATCAAGCTGCGAGGGTGCGCCGTTTTGGAATAAATAAATAATTCTTTTTGCCTTCGGTGCAAATTGCGGAAGTCCCGTGACCAACATTTCCTCTTCACTTTTACCTCCAAAAAGATCCGGGATTAATAAAGAGCCTAACGCTACGCTGCCGACTCCCAAACTTAATCTTGAAAGAAATTTACGGCGATTAATACCAAGATTGTGTTCTAAAAATTCTTTATTCATGATCAGGATTTTGTTATGGCTTCTTCCATGTTATAAATTGCAGAGATCACCTTCATTAGGGCCGCTGTTTCATTTACATCAACTTTATCATCTTTGGGATATTCTCCCACTTTAATAGTTGCAGTGGCGTCGAGCTCTTTTTGCTTGAATTGTTGCAACTGTCCGGCAAAATAATTTTTAAGAATCTCTGTTTCCTTTTTATCCGGCATACGGCAAATAATCCGATGAAAAGCTCTCGTTATTTTTTCATCCATTGAACTTTTTTCTTCCAAAAGTTTTTGCGAAAGTACCCTTGATGCTTCGAGCACAGTTGGATCGTTCATCATCATGAGCGCCTGTAACGGCGTAGTAGTTACCGATCTTTTGACTTCACAAAGATCCCTGTTGCTTGCGTCAAAAATGGCCATATTTGGCGGTGGCACCGTAAGTTTGATAAAAGTGTACATCCCCCTCCGGTAGAGGCTTTCTCCTTTATCCTGCTTATAAGTTGCGAGTTCGCCTCTGCCGGATGTGGCACCTTCCCAAAGGCCTTTAGGCTGATAGGGTTTTACACTGGGACCCCCAATAGTTTTAACTAACAGGCCACTGCTTGCTAAAATAATATCCTTTACCAACTCTGCCTTTACTCTCTGCCTTGGTGACCGTGACAAATAAATATTTTCAGGATCCTTTTTATAATTTTCTTCAACAACATCTCCCGATTGCCGGTAGGTAGATGTTGTCACAATTTGTTTCATCAATCTTTTAATATCCCATCCATGCTCCATAAAATCTACAGCCAGCCAATCCAGCAATTCAGGGTGAGAAGGCAGTTCTCCCTGCGCTCCGAAATCACCGGATGTTTTTACAAGCCCACGGCCAAAAACTTCCTGCCATATTTGATTCACAAAAACACGTGCAGTCAAAGGATTATTTTTATCGACAGTCCATTCCGCAAGGCCAAGGCGATTTCTTGGCAATTTTGTTGTATCAAAATACAAAACAGATTTCGGTGCCGAAGGCATTACTTCAAGAGTAGGCTGATCATATACCCCGCGATTTAAAATAAATGTTTTACGAAGCGTATCGGGATCGCCCATCACCGATACCGTTAGTTTACCCGTGTCCTTGTCATTGATAAAAGAAAGCAGGTTATGAAGATCACTGCTATCCATCGCAAGAATAGGGGTTTTAGCGGGCTTGGAAGTACCTACGTCGCCTTCAAAGCCGGGTTCTTTACTTATATTGAAAAAGGCGAACATCTGGTAATACTCCCTTTGAGAAATAGGGTCGTATTTATGATCATGGCATTGAGCACATTCAACCGTCAACCCGATAATGCCTCTTCCAAAGGTTTTAGTTTTGTCAATATTATATTCCACCCTGTATTCTTCCGGAATAATACCGCCTTCCTCGGTGTATTTATGATTACGCAAAAAAGCCGTTGCCAGTATTTCTTCTTTATTTGCGTCAGGCAACAAATCACCGGCAAGCTGCCAGATAACGAATTTGTCGTAAGGCATGTTTTCATTGAATGCATGGATCACCCAATCGCGCCATGGCCATTGTGTTCTTACATTATCATCCTGGTAGCCATAGCTGTCTGCATACCTGGCGATGTCAAGCCAGTGGAGCGCCATTTTTTCTCCATACTGAGGACTGTTTAGTAATTCATCAACAACAGTATTATAAGCTTTTGGATCTTTGTTTGCCATAAACTTATTCATCATTTCTTCGGATGGTGGCAAGCCTGTAAGATCCAGGGATACTCTTTTTAAAAGCCTTTCTTTGTCCGCTTCGGCATTTGGTTTTAATCCTTCTTCTTCCTGCTTTTTAAGAATGAAATAATCAATTTCGTTTTTCGGCCAGGTCTTATTTTCTACCGCAGGCAACGCAGTTTTTTTAGGCTTGATAAATGCCCAGTGTGTTTCGTACTTCGCACCCTGCTTAATCCACTTTTGAAATAATTTTATTTGATAAGGTGTTAATGCACCAAGATGCGATTCAGGTAAGGGCATCATATAGGATGAATCGATTGAAGAAATTCTTTTCAACAATTCTGACTCTTCAGGCTTACCGGGAACTATTGCAAAGGCACCTTTCATTTCTGTAAGTGGGGCATAGGCAAATTTTGCATAATCAAGCCTTAATCCTGCTTCCTGCTTGCTTACATCAGGGCCATGGCATTTAAAACATTTATCGGATAAGATGGGGCGAATATGAAAATTATAACTTACCACGTCGGGCAAAGGTGGCTCTTTGCTATCTTCATTATTCATGCAGGAAACCCATGTGCAAACAATTGCACAAAGTAAAAAAGTCACATATAATAATTTTAATCTCATTTATATACCTGTTTTAAAATCAGCTTAATGATGTACCTGTTCTCAATTTTTGCAGATGGGTTGTCTCTTCTATGAATCGTATTTCCAAGGCTGATAAAGTTCGGCAATTATTTCAAAAAAAGCTCATGTTTTATTGAACATTTTAACGTTCCCTAGTTTTGCCTTCATATCTTCCTAAAGAACTACGATAAATCCCCGGTATGAGAGACATCAACTTATGGATAACCCACCTCTCACAATCAACATTATGGTTTATTATATTCCGCTTTGATACTATCAATGGCTTTTAGTAATCCATCGTCATAAGGATCTTCACGAAGTTGCCAAAACATAATGCCTCCCAGCCCATTATCAATTACATATTTTGTTTTCAACCCAACAGATCTTTTATCGTCATAAGTAACAAAAAGTTTTTTCTCAGGATTGTATGAATAAGGCGCTTGCGCTGTGCTATCCCAATGAGAAATAAAACCACTATCTGCAGAAATCATGGTTGAAAAATATTTATTTGGAATACCCCGTTTGAATTTTGCCTGCTGGTATAAGCCATTTAAAGAATCCTGAACATTTTCAAACATGCGGCCATAAAATGCTGCTCCTATCACAATTTTGTTAGCAGGAACTCCGTGTTGTTCCATTAATTTTACGCCTGCATCCACCGAACCGGCGTTTTCGGACGCTGAATACAAAGGCGTATGATGACCGGTAACTGTTGAATAACCACCTACCAGGTCATAACTCATAAGATTTACGCGGTCTACCTTCTTCATTACCTTTTCCCACTCAATTGAATTTTCAATGTATCTTTTGGATCCTCCGGCGGCAAAACTTATTTCATTTGTTTTTCCCAGTTTCTTTCTAAGCTTTATTACGAGCGCTGTAAAATTCTTTTTATCATCGGGCGTAAATTTGTGCCCGGGAAACCCACTGATGGCAGGGTATTCCCAATCAAGATCAATTCCATCTGTTCCAAAATATTTATTGATTTCTTTCACTGACTTTGCAAATTCTTTTCGGCCATGTTTTGTAGAAAAAACATCTGAACATGTTTCGCAACCACCCCACCCTCCCAAAGAAAGCATGACTTTTAAATTCGGGTATCTTTTTTTAAGGCTCACGAGTTTTTGGATCAATGCAGAATCTGCTGCGTTTCTGATATTCAAATCATTTCCCTTCAAATGAGCAAAACTGAAAATGATATGGGTAAGTTTATCAATGGCAAAGCTGTCGATATCAGCGGGACCGCCGGTGTAATATGCAATAACCGAGATATCATTTTTTTGTGCGTGAACTGCAACACAGGTAAATGACATAATGATTAAAACTAAAATTTTTGTTTTCATATTTATTAAATTTTTTCTTTTAATAAGGCTGGATATTTATTTGAAGTATGAAGAACCAATTCTCCAAAAAGTGTATTTGCCCATGCAAACCATTTCCTCGTAAAATTGGATGCATCATTTTTATTAAATGATTCATGCATGAAGCCTGTTCCTGCATTGGAATTCTTTAACATACTCAGGCATTTCTTTACTTCTGGTTCATTGGTGCTGGTTAACCCGCGCATGATAATACTCAATGGCCATATCATATCCATTCCTGCATGCGGACCGCCAATACCCTCTCCTGCTCTTCCCTTGAAGAAAAACGGATTGTTTGGAGACAGAACAAATTTTCTCGTGTTTATATAGACGGGGTCACTCGCTCTAACGGCATTTAAATAGGGTAGCGATAAAAGGCTCGGCACATTGGCATCGTCCATCAGGTTAAAACTTCCAAAACCATTTACTTCATAAGCATACATTTTACCGGCTTGTGATGTATTGATTACTGCATATTTATACAGCGCATTTTCCACTTCATAAGCGAGAGCATTACATTCATTGGCAAGCGATTTATTTTGATGAATAGCACTTACCATTTCTGCTGCCTGCTTTAAACTCACAACAGCAAAGAAGTTAGATGGAATTAAAAATGGAAATAGAGTAGCATCATCGCTTGGCCTGAACATAGAACAGATAAGGCCAACAGGCTTTACGGGATAGCCATAGCCGGCCAAGGGAACACCATCCGTAGCCCAGGCAGTTGTCCGTTGAAAGGTATATGGGCCACGTCCATCTTTACGTTGCTGCTCTTTAAATGTCTTAACCATTAAGGCAATCGCACCTTCCCAATCTTTGCCGAATACTTTTGAATTTCCGGTGAGCTTCCAATACTGGTGTGCCAGCCGCACGGGGTAGCACAATGAATCTATCTCCCACTTACGTTCATGAATACCAGCTTTCATGGTAGTGAGATCGCTCTTCCATTCACTTATTTTATTTTCATCTTTATAAAATGCATTTGCATACGGGTCGAGGTGAATACATTTTACCTGGCGGTTTATTACGCCTTCTACCAGTTGCTGTAAATGATCATCATTTTTTACAAAAGAAAGATAAGGCCAAACCTGTGCCGTGCTATCGCGAAGCCACATGGCATCTATGTCCCCGGTGATCACGTAAGTGTCAGGCTTGCCGTCAATCATTTCAAAATCAACAGTAGTATCCAATGTATTCGGGAAACAATTTTCAAAAAGCCATGCAAGCTCAGGATCGGCAATTTGTTTTTTTATTTTTAAAATAGTTTTGTCAACAGCCTTACTTGTAAATTTCCTTTCACCAAATGGAGGCCTTTTACTTTCAAAATCCTTTTTATCAAAAGCAAAAGCGCCTGATTGTTTCAATAATAACCCTGTGGTAAGAATTCCTGTTGTTTGAAGAAACTGCCTGCGATTATTCACAGATTATTTTTTATTTTAGTAAACATGCAAATTATTTTTTAATTACTATAAACAAAACGCCCTAATCAGAAACTTTTATTACCCACACGTGGTCAGTCGCAGATTTCAAAGAAGCCGGAATCTTTATCGCAACTGTATTTTCTTTCTGTTTCCACGAAAGCTTCGATTTACTTCCTAATAATTGCAGCCTTGTATTTTTATTAAATGCCATTTTTGTCAACAGCAATTCATTCTTCGGGAAATCGAAAAGGAAAATATATTTTGTCTTCCCATCTTTGCTTTGTGTGTAGCGAATATTTTCTCCTTCGCCAAATACCGAAAACATACGGCTGCCGTAAATTGCCTCCCCATTTGTTTTAATCCAGGCGCCTATCTCTTGCAAACGCTGGTAAGCCACAGGATCCAGTTCACCATCAGGGCCGGGACCGATATTCAATAAATAGTTGCCGCCTTTACTTACAATGTCCACTAATTTTTTAATAAGCTCATCAGCCGGTTTATAAACGTCATTCGGCACGTAGCTCCAGCTATTCCCCATCGTCATGCAGGTTTCCCACGGGTAAGGCAAACCTGTTTCTGGTATGTGCTGTTCGGGCGTGAGGTAATTTTGTTGCTCACCTGGAACAGCCCTATCGACCACTATTATTTTTGGTTGCTTTACCCTTACTTCTTTTACCAGGCGAGGCATATCAATATCCTGGCTTTGCGGATTGCGGGCCCAGCGGCTGCCGTCATATTTTTCCAGCAATTCGGCCTTCACTTCCTCATCTGTTTTCTTCCGCACCCAGCCGCCATCGAGCCAAAGAATATCAACCTTTCCATAATCACTCACCAATTCATTTAGTTGGTTGTGGGTATAGTCAGTAAATTTTTTCCATTGCTCCGGGTATTTTTCAATTGAGTAATTGGGATTGCGATCACTGGCCGGAAATTTTTTCCACCAATAATACTCGCTGTGCCAATCCGGCTTTGAGAAATAAGCGCCTATCCAAAAATTATCTTTACGAAAAGCATTGAATATTTCTTTAGTCACATTGGCACGTGGGTTTGTTGAAAAAGGACAATCCTTATCAGTGATCTTATAGTCTGTGTACCTACTATCGAACATACAAAAGCCATCGTGGTGTTTTGTGGTGAACACCATATATTTCATCCCGGCATCTTTTGCTGCCGCAGCCCATTTCTCCGGGTTAAATTTTACAGGATTGAAAGTAGTTTTAAGGTTCGTATATTTTTTTACATACTCATTATAATTATCATCCGACTCTCCTTTTTTTCTTGCACCAGTAGCCCAACCCAAGTCTTCCGGACAGATACTCCAACTCTCCACAACGCCCCATTGGCTGTACGCGCCCCAGTGCATGAGTAAGCCAAACTTCAGGTCCTGCCATTCTTCCAGCCTGTGCTGAATGGCGGTATCAGGATCAGGATAATATTCCTGGTGCTGCTCCTGCGCTGAAAGATTTGTTACAGAGAAAAAAATAAAAGCAACTGTAATGGCAATCGTACAAAGAAAAGATTGTGGGTTTAAATATTTTTTCATTGAAAAGTTTTTTAAAATTATTTTTTCTGATGATGGATCAATATTTATTTTCATTAGTATCCGATAAATTTATATAAAAGTTCTTTGAAATTCTTGACAGATAAGGGTTTTGAATTAAATTTTCTGCGGTGATGATTTGAATCGGATTTGTAGTTTGAGCTAAAAACTAAACTATGAATCAAAGCAATTATATTTTTGCTCAGGTAGCATGTTTTATACTCATACGCATTTAATGAAAATAGATGAGTTTTTAGCAAATCTCGTATCACTTATTTTTATCATTCCGTAAAAAAAGTATTTGCGGAAATTTTTCAACACCCTTATACATAAGTTTAGTAAGTTCTCCCATACTATATATGTATGATCCCAGAAATATATCTTTGTCGCCATCCCCGTCAATATCACCAATATCCATTGTCAACCACTTGCCATTGGATGCTAATTTTGTTGTAGATGCTGTAAATTTCAAATTGCCTTTATTTTCCAGGTACATGAATGAGTCTTCTGGTTTGGAAGGATCGTCATAAAATGATATAGCGGCAATATCCAGATCGCCATCACCATCAAAATCACAAGCCATCGCTTTACTTGCTCCATAAAAAGGAATAAATAATTTCTCTTTAAAATTGTTCTTCCCGTCATTCATCAATATTCGTATTCCGTGATAAAATTTTCTTATTGGCGAAAGGTCCCAATTGTCTCCGTTGGTTAGCAGAATATCAGGGTGATTGTCATGATTAAAATCTGCCAGTTCAAAATAACTGAACCCATATACAGGTGGAAATTGAGCGATAATCTTTTCAGTAAAATTCCCTTTTCCATCATTTAAAAAAAGTAATAATTCTTCCCGTGCCTGTGCCATCAAAGCTATAATATCAGGCTTACCATCTCCGTTAAAATCTTTGACTATAACTTTTCTGGCACCAGCCTGGATTTTTAAGGCATGTTCTTTTGCGGGATCGCCGCCATCAAACCAACTTAATCTGCCTGTGTGATTTCCAAATTGGCAAATTATCAAATCTTTTTGGCCATCACCATTCAAATCTGCATTTGCAAACTCAACAGGCCGTGCTAGTTTTTCGAAGTTATAAATTTGCTGGTTCGATGCTACGGTGCCATCATCAACTATAGATAAACTACCTTCTTTTTTTTCTGAAGGGCTGACAGAACCGATGCAAAGAACGCGTGGTATTCCGGGTGCAGGGAAATCCAAATCCACCGGCGGGCTTTTTACTTTCCATGTTGCAGCAACCTCCAGGTTTTTATTTATAGCATACAGTTCATTACCTGCATCACCTGCGTATAACAAAGAAGAGGTAGCGTCAAATTTTACCATACAGGTTTTAGGCGTTATTTTCTTTCCAATAAAAACTTCCTCACCGTGAAAGCCTTTTAATTCGTTGCCAATTGGCAAAACTCCTTTTTCGGGCAATGGTTTTTGAGGCGCTGTTTTAAGATAATAGTTAACTATCTTTTGCCAATTTTCTTTTGTAACAAGAGGCGTAAGCGGATATACATTTTCCGCCTGAACGAGTTCCACTTCATCCTTTTCCATATCAGCATAAGGATCATCGCCTGCTTTTCTTATTCCAAGGCGCCAGCCCATTTTTGGAAGCACCCCTTTTTCCCACGTCGGTTTATCAAGTAAAGATGGAGAGGGGAATAAATGGCAACTTGCACAGTATATTTTAGATAGTTCCTCTCCTGTTTGGAAATTTTTATATGTAAGTGTAGTTCTTTTAGATTCCTTAAATATTGAAAATCCGGTAATGAATATTGCAAGAAGAAGAATTATTGATAGAGTAACTAAGCTGCGTCTTTTCATTTTTGATTTTTCAAAAGTCAAATTATATAACCTTTTGGTGTCAAAAAAAAAGAATTAAAATATTTTAAAGGTCATGCCTGATAGGAATTCACTTAAAGAAAATCGAAACAGGAATGCCATCTGTTTTATTTAAGTTAGCAAACTATAAAAGATTTAGTCAAAATTATGATGTCGGTTTCCTAAAAAGAAGAAGCTGTCTCAAAAGTAGGCAGCCTTTTTTTATTTTCAGTTTTTGAGGCAGG
>JBDTUZ010000062.1:0-27405 GCA_040007435.1 Ginsengibacter sp.
CGTGCAATTTTTAAAGAAATCATTGCCTTACTAAAAATAAAAATACCTACAGGTTTGCCAATAACCAACCCGGACATAATGCCGATACTAACGGAATCTTTCAGGGAATTGGCGATATCAGGAGGTATCATAATAGCCGTATTTGCCAATGCAAATAAGGGCAGAATTATAAAGTTCACAAATTTGTGAATGGCCTTCTCAAATTTTGGAATGGAATTAATAGGAATTGCGAAGGCAATCAATACGCCACTTATACTCGCCTCAATGCCCGAATTGAAAATCGCATACCACAATAAGCATCCCAGGATAGCTTGTAAAATGCCCGGCTTTATCTTGCGATAATTACAAAGCAAAAATAAGCCATAGATAACACCAGCGGCCACCAAGTACATCCATTCAACTTTACCACCATAAAAGAAAGCAATCACGATAATGGCACCCAGGTCATCAATAATTGCAAGAGCCATTAAGAAAATCTTGAGACTTGCCGGAACTCTTTTTCCAAATAACGAGGCAATGCCTAAGGAGAAAGCGATATCTGTAGCCGAGGGTATTCCCCAACCGTGAGCAAAAGGTGTATTAATATTAAAAGCCGTATAAATAAGTGCCGGCACAAGCATACCTCCAAAAGCGGCAGCAAAAGGTAATACTGCTCTCTTAAAAGAGGAGAGTTCACCTTCGACTAACTCCCTTTTTATTTCCATGCCGGCAAACAAAAAGAAAAAAGCCATAAGAAAATCATTGATCCATTTAAGCCCTGAATGAGGAAGTTTTATCGGCAGGCCATAATATAGTTCGGTATTCCAGATTCCCCGGTACCATTCTCCGCCCGAAGAATTAGTCCATATTAAAGAAATCAAAGTACAGGCTATTAAAAGAATGCCTATAAACCTGCTGTCCGAAATAAAAAATCTCAATGGATTGATTGCCCTTCTTATGAGTCTTTTTACCATTAGTTAATGTTTTAAAAGTTATAAGAAAGCATGCTGTAACTATGTAATTAATTACAGCATGCCATTTCATAATTAGTCTACGTAGCCATGAATACCCATTTCAGGAATATCCAGACCTGCTTCTTCATCTGCTGCACTTGATCTAAGTCCAATAGGCGTTTTAGCGCATATCTTAAAAAAAACATACATCACTGCAAAAACAAAAATGAAGCATGTTAATCCTCCAATCAATTCAGCTATAAACTGTTTACCATCACCATAAAATAACCCTTTTACAGTACCAGGTACACCGTTCCATCCATCTCCATAAGAGCCGTCTGCAAACAGGCCAAGAGAAAGAACTCCCCAAAATCCGTTTGCTCCATGCACGGCAAATGCTCCAACCGGATCATCAATTTTCAAAGTTCTTTCAACAAAGAATGAAGCAAAAATCACTAACAACCCTGCAATAACACCGATGATTACTGCTGAAAGTGGATTTACAAAAGCGCAGGGCGCTGTGATGGCAACAAGGCCGGCCAGCATGCCATTTACCATCATTCCGGGATCCCATTTATTTGTTTTGGCTTTCATATACAGCGCAGATGCAAAAGCACCGGCTGCACTGGCAAGCATAGTATTCACTGCTACAATTGCTATACGCATATCATTTCCTGATAAGGTAGAACCCGGGTTGAAACCAAACCACCCAAATGCGAGGATGAATGTTCCTATAATTGCCATTGGAATATTATGGCCGGGAATTGTATTTATTGTTCCATCTTTACCGTATTTACCAATGCGGGGACCAATCACCCACGCTCCTACCAAAGCCGCAACGCCTCCCACTTCGTGTACTACTGATGAACCTGCAAAGTCCACATGCCCATGGCCAAGGCCAAAGTTTGCACCAAGCTGTGATAACCATCCGCCGCCCCATACCCAGTTACCAAAAATTGGATACACGAACATGGATATAAAGAAACCGAATACGATAAACGATTTAAACTTCCACCTTTCCGCCATACCGCCTGTGGGAATAGTGGCAGTAGTATCCATAAATACCATTTGAAACAGGAATAATGTAAACACCCCCACATCATAAACTTTACTATTAAGAAAAAAGCCCGCTTTACCCCAAAGCCCAAAATCATGGCCAAACAAATGAACAGTAAATTCCCCGCCTGTAACTCCCGGGGCACCTCCCAGGGAAGCGACACTCAAGCCATTTCCAAACATAAAAGCAAACCCGCAAATCCAGAAACCAAGCATACCTATGCCATATACCATAAAATTCATAGCCATGGTATGAGCAACATTTTTCTTTTGGGTAAACCCGGTTTCAACCATTGCAAAACCAGCTTGCATAAACATTACCAAAAACCCGGCAATAAGTGTCCACATAATATTGATAGCAATCTTGGTGTGCCCGGTATCTGCAGCAATTTCCTCGAGCGTTGGCTTTCCTGCTGTGGCAGCGGTTATATCATTAATGGTTCCTGTTTTTGCTCCGGTTGCATCTTGCGCAAATGACGGAATTGCAATTACACTAAATAATATGAATATGGCAGGCAAAACAAATTTCATTAGTCCGCTGTGTGATAATCGTTTGATCCCCGGAAAATGAGAATATTTCATAAAAAAAATTTTGATATTTTGAATAATTTCTGAGTAACATAAAAGACTTGCATAAGACTGAAATGCCTTATGAAACATGGAAAGAAAGTTGGGTGATGAAAACCCGATAAACTTTCTATCCGGCATCTAACCTCAGTTCAGGAATTCTAATAATGATACCATCTTTAAAGCTTGGGGAAAACGGCGGATTAAAAATTCGTTTCCTTTCTTTAGGTGCTGCATCTGAAAGAATCCTTTTTTTATTTTCAAAATATTTCCGCAAGAATGAAACATCCAAATCATTCAGGGAATAAGTATTTGTATACAAATAAGAACACCACGAACTCTTGTGTAATAATGCTTCTTTCTGTATTGTATTAATTTCGGCTAGCTGATAGGGAACATATTTTTTATGCACTAAGAACAAGGGCGCAATTAGCAGAGCAAAACAAAATACCTGGTAATTCAACCAGGCTCGAAGCTTGGAACAGGTAACGCTGATGCTATTTTTTTTATGAAAAACTAAACCTGACTCATAAAAAATATTTGTCATGTTTGATGATCTGAGGGCTATATTAATTCTATTAAGATGCTCAATGGAAGATCTTAGGCTGGAAGGGTTCGAAAAAAACATATAACCCGTGTGTACCATTGCTCTTTCTTTTAAAGAAATTAAAAGAGAAACATACTGTAACATTTGTTACAGCATGTTTTCTGATAAGCCAGTCAACGTAAGCAATACCCATTTTCAAGGGACTAATTTCGTTGTTGACGATTCGCCATACCCATACCTGGCGATATAGAAAATTGATTTGTATTTTAAATTCTAATGTTCTATTACGTTCCTGCAACTATCTCTGGCTCCATGGCAAATCCTCCGTATGCTACATTTCCGTGTTCCCCAAGATCCAAGCCCAGAATTTGTTCTGCATCACTTACTCGTAAGCCAATTATTGATTTAATTATAAAAAAGATAATCAGCATTGAAATGAATACAAACGCAAAGACCGCTAAAACACCGGCGGCCTGTACACCAAACTGGTGCCATCCCCCGCCATAAAATAAACCGTCTTTAATAGCAGTATCATCTCCCCAATATTGGATATCAATTGACCGCTGTCCAAATAAACCAACAGCAAGAGTGCCCCATGCGCCGCAAATGCCGTGAACGCTTATCGCACCAACGGGATCATCAATCTTCAATTTCCTTTCAAAGAAAATGCAAGAGAAAAATACAAGTATGCCTGCTATCAAACCAATCAAAACAGCACTGCCTGTACTAACAGAGGCACATGGAGCCGTAATACCTACGAGGCCCGCAAGCGTGCCATTAAGAGTCATTGGAAGATCTGGTTTCTTAAATTTAATCCATGAAGTAATAAGTGCACCAATTGCGCCGGCCGCAGCAGCAAGAGTTGTTGTTACCGCAATATGTGAAACCCCGGCAACAGCAGTGAGTGTAGAACCCGGGTTAAATCCATACCATCCAAACCAAAGTATGAATACACCTAATGAAGCAAGTGGTAAATTATGTGCTGTTATATTATTAACCGTACCATCCTTATTATACTTACCCAATCTTGGCCCCACTAAAATAGCTCCGGCCAGTGCCGCCCAACCGCCAACTGAATGTACCACTGTTGATCCGGCGAAGTCACGCATACCCATATCACTTAACCATCCTCCTCCCCAAATCCAGTGGCCACTAATGGGATAAATGATAGCAGAAATTACGCAAGAGTATATAATGTAGGAGATAAGCTTTGTTCTTTCCGCCATTGCTCCAGAAACTATAGTAGCTGCTGTTGCAGCAAATACTACCTGGAATAACCATGCAGCACTTATACTATATCCGGCGGTATCCGTCGGCGCATTTGCTGATCCAAGAAACGAAAGTGCTTTATCAAACCCGAAATAGTTTGAATCCCCGCTTGAATACATGACGGCATAGCCAACTGCCCAAAATAAAATAGCACCGAAGCAAAAATCCAGCAAGTTCTTCATCATTATATTGACTGAATTTTTTGCCCTGGTCATGCCAGATTCTACCATTGCAAAGCCGGCCTGCATAAAAAATACCAGGAAGCCCGTGAGACATAACCAGATAATATTGGCAACGTCCTGTGGCAATGCGGGTGCAGGTTCTGCAGGAGCTGTTTGGGCGGAAACTGTGGAAGGAAACCCTATGAATGCAATAATAAATAAGAAAATGAAACTGATTAATAGATAAGTACGGCTTCGTTTTTGGTTACTGTTTTTAATCATTGCTATTAGTTTAGTAGATGGAGAGATTATTGAAAGATTAAAGATTAATTTGACTACTAAAAATGATAGGTAGCTGCCAATATGCCTGTTACGGTACTTTTGGTTGCGGTTCCATCACTTTTTTCAAAAATCTCATCCTTTCCGGTATCCAATCTTAGCTCAGGAATAATTGTTAGATTACCCACCCTGAAATTAGGAGACAGAGTTAGGTCGAAAATATTGCTTGCCGGTGCTGCTACAACACCTTTCTCATTATGAAAATATTCGCCGCGTAGTGTTATACCGAAAGCAGTAGTAGGATCAGCGGTGAGATAGAGCGCAGATCCCCACCAACTATCACTATCACCGCCCTTTGGTTTTGCAGTTTGCACGGTTCCATTATATCCAATGCTGAATTTATCTGATACAGCTCCTGTAAGAACCAAATCAAATTGGGAAGTGCTGAAAGAACCACCATAAGACCCCTGATAATTCAGGTAAGCTTTTAGCTTATCGTCTGCCGAGCCTGTGCTGAATTGGGCTAAAGCATATCTCCTGGACCCCGCTTCGGCAACCACATCGGTTGTGTTAGCTACGCCAAGCATTAATCCGCTTTTTCCTCCCAGGCCTATATCGGCCTTTATGCCCGTATGTGAAAATGGTCCATAAGAAAACATATAGTCCATGCTATAGTTACGATTTAGATACGCATCGGTTACCTCATAACCTATATGCGTTGCCCATTTACCAATTGTTA
Organism: Ginsengibacter sp.; assembly: GCA_040007435.1. GTDB lineage: Bacteria > Bacteroidota > Bacteroidia > Chitinophagales > Chitinophagaceae > Ginsengibacter. The sequence goes on from JBDTUZ010000062.1 coordinate 5,551, forward strand.
ATTTAAACTTATCTGAAACCGCATAGCTTATATAAGCCTGCTTTACTGCAAATAAAGTTGAGTGAGAAGGATCTCCGTATGAAAACTCTTCAGCCCTTGTGCCGAATCCTAAATCTACGGTAGCGCTAGCTTTACCAAAGGTATGGTCTGCCCTCACACTGGCCATACCAAGTTGAAATGAGTTTTGGGCATTAGTAAAACTCGTGAAGTTGTTTGTCCCGCCGGATTCTGGGTCGTTAAAGTTGTACCGAAAATAAGCATCAACGGAGCCGGTGATAACCGGAGCGGGGCTTGTTGTTGAATCTGTTTGTGCTTTGGAGGAAAGAAAACAAAAGAATACGAGTGTTGCTAAGAAAATTTTTCTTATCATTGTTTTAGATTTAAAGATTAAAATTTGGAAGGGGTATAGCTAATTAACTTTTCTCAGAAGTTAATATTCTCAGCTAAACCCCTTTCATGTTCAGACAGAGTTCCATTATTTTTTACCAGCAAGGTTCCTTGTAAATATTTTTCATTGTGTTGAGAGGCATCAAGTCCTTCTTCTTCATCAGCAGAACTTACCCTCATTGGCATAACCCAATTGATGAATTTAAATATGCCATAAGAAACTATAAAGCTATAGGATACAACGATTGCCAATCCTTTTAACTGGGTTAAAAAGAAGGCAGGATTTCCATAGAACAATCCATTATTTCCACCGCTGTTTACATTCATATTTGCAAAAATACCCGTCATAATCATTCCTACTATGCCGCCCAGGCCATGACAAGGAAAAACGTCGAGGGTATCGTCTAAAATAGATTTCGATTTATAATAAACGGCTACATTTGATATAAGTGCAGCAACGGCTCCTATAAATATACTTTGCGGAATCGCGACAAAGCCTGCGGCGGGAGTAATGGCAACAAGGCCTACCACTGCGCCGATACAGAACCCAAGCACTGAAGGCTTTTTACCTTTTAGTACGTCAAAAAACATCCAGGCAAGTCCCGCTGCGGCTGCGGCTGTATTAGTTGTAGCAAATGCCGAAACTGCCAGCGCATTGGCCCCTAAGGCCGAACCCGCGTTAAAACCAAACCAGCCAAACCATAGCAGCCCGGTACCAATTAAAACGTACGGAATATTTGCAGGCGGTATTTCCTTATGCTCCAAATGAACCTTACGGCGTTTTAAAACTATTGCCCCGGCTAAAGCAGCACAACCAGCGGAAATATGCACAACTGTGCCACCGGCAAAATCCAGCACACCCCATTTGAATAAGAATCCGTCAGGATGCCAGGTCCAATGTGCAATAGGTGCGTAAACCAGCAGCCCGAACATCACTATAAAGAGAATGTAAGAAGAAAACCGGATTCTCTCGGCTACCGCTCCAACTACAAGGCTAGGCGTAATGATCGCAAACATTAATTGAAAAAGAGCAAATAACATCAAGGGAATAGTGGGCGCTAAACTCCACGGAGCACCAGATGCCACTCCCTTAAAAAAGAGGTGCGTAAATGGATTCCCGATAAAGCCGCCTATTGAATCTCCAAAGCATAAACTAAAACCAACCGTCACCCATAAAATGCTAACAATGCCCGTAGCAACAAAACTCTTAATCATGGTGGAAAGCACATTTTTCCTGTGCACCATACCCCCATAAAAAAAAGCAAGCCCCGGTGTCATTAAAAAGACCAAAGCAGTGGCGACAATGATCCAGGTAGTGTCGGCTGCACTATATTTTCCAGCGTCATCAAAACTTTTAATGGAAGGTATAAAAAGAGCGATAATCGCAATTAACATTAAGGCAATAAATGGTATAGCTTGACCTAAAGTAATTTTTTTCATTGTAAAATTTTATTTTTTTCAAACATATCATTCTTTTTTCAAAATTCGAACTTAATAATTCATATTTTAATTTTATTAATATGTTTACTAAATTATTTAAGAATTTGATTATTAATTTGTTGTGTTATTTATATTTTTTTTACACAGCCAGTGTGAATAAATAAAAGTCACATATTTTAATTTTTAATATTAAATGATTGAGCACCAAAAAAACTTGCCCCATGGACAAGTAATTTTTTAAAAGAAAAAAGTTTACATCTCCTGCAAAATATTTTGATCTTTCGTTTCCAAAAGAGAATACCCCATGAGATATTCATCGACCTTTCTAGCGCACTCTCTACCTTCAGATATCGCCCAAACAACCAAAGATTGTCCTCGACGCATATCGCCTGCCGAGAAAATTTTGGGGACACTTGTCTGATAATTCTTCTCACTTGCTTTTACGTTACCCCTGTCATCAAGTTCAATTCCTATTTCTTCAATCATACCTTCATGCTGAGGATGTACAAAACCCATCGCCAGTAAGGCAAGCTCACATGGTATCTCCGTTTCGCTACCAGGAACCTCTTCGTATTTTGCCGGTTTCTTATCTGCAGAAAACTTCCATTCAAGGTCCACGATTTTAAGTGCTTTAAGTTTACCATTTTCATCACTGATAAATTCTTTAGTCGCGATAGCCCAATGTCGCTTTACGCCTTCTTCATGTGAGCTTGTAGTTTTTAATATCATAGGGTAAGTGGGCCACGGCATATAAGTGTGCCGGATCTCTGGCGGCTTAGGCAATAATTCAAATTGTGTAACAGATTTTGCTCTATGGCGGTTAGAGGTTCCTACGCAATCACTGCCCGTGTCTCCACCGCCTATTACTACTACATTCTTATCGCTCGCCCAAATATTTTCCGCTTTAACTTCTTTGGCAGACACTCTTCTGTTTTGTTGCGTTAAAAAATCCATAGCGAAATAGGTTCCATTAAAATGCCTTCCTGGAATATTTAAATCCCGTGGAATCGTAGAACCCCCGGCTAATATGATTGCATTGTATTCCCGCACCAAATCATTAATACTGATATCTACCCCCACATTTACACTGCACAAAAATGTGATGCCCTCTTCTTCCATCAACTTTACTCTTCGTTCCACCACCCATTTCTCCATTTTAAAATCAGGGATTCCATAGCGGAGAAGCCCACCTGGCTGGTCATCTCTTTCGAAAATAGTAACCGTATGACCTGCATAGTTCAGTTGCACAGCAGCTGCCAGGCCAGCGGGACCTGAACCCACAATAGCTATTTTCTTTCCAGATCTTACGTTAGGCTTTTTCGGTTGTACAAATCCTTTGTCGAACGCTATTTCAATAACATGTTTTTCAATTTCTTCAATGGTGATTGCCGGTTGGTTGATAGCTAAAACACAGGATGATTCACATGGAGCAGGACAAATGCGGCCTGTAAATTCTGGAAAATTATTTGTCGAGGAAAGAATATCATAAGCTTCTTTCCAACTCTTGCGGTAAACTGCGTCATTAAACTCGGGGATTATATTGCCGAGAGGGCACCCCTCATGGCAAAATGGAGTTCCGCAATTCATGCAACGTCCGGACTGCTGATTCAACTTTTCATCAGAATACCTGTTTACAAATTCATTGTAATCATTGAGCCTTTCCTCCGGTAATCGCTTATCAGGTAATTCTCTTGTAAATTCTAAAAAGCCGGTTGTCTTTCCCATTTAATAATTATACTTTTTCTAAGAATTAATGCTATAGGTAATCTTTTGCTGAAGCATTGCAGATAAAAAATTTATTCGAATTTATTATCGGTTCACTTCTACCTTTTGCTTATTTTCCATTAAGGCTCTCTTGAAGTCTTTTGGAAAAACCTTCACAAAATTTTTCATCTGATTTTCAAAATCATTCAATACAAATTTTGCAACAGTGCTATTTGTATATTGAAAATGTTTTGTGATCAAATCATGTAATAATCTTTCATCTTCCTGTTCGGGAATATCGAGATCTACCATTTCTAAATTACAGAGAGATTCAAAATTGTGTTGTACGTCGTATATGTATGCAATACCACCACTCATGCCTGCGGCGAAATTTCTGCCGGTTTCTCCAAGGATTACGGCATTTCCTCCAGTCATATACTCGCAACCATGGTCTCCCACTCCCTCGACCACTACACTCGCGCCGGAATTTCGTACACAAAACCGTTCACCCGCTTTACCTCTTATGTAAGCTTCTCCGGAAGTAGCGCCATAAAATGCGACGTTCCCGATAATGATATTTTCTTCAGGAGTAAATCCCGCATCGCGGGAAGGATAAATTATGAGTTTTGCACCGCTCAACCCTTTGCCAAAATAATCATTTGCATCTCCTTCAAGTTCAAATGTTACTCCTTTTGCATTAAAAGCTGCAAAACTTTGGCCTGCCGTGCCGGTCAACTTAAAATTTATAGTATCATCAGGCAATCCTTCCCCTTTATATTTTTTTGTAATCTCATTGGATAGAATCGTTCCTGCTGCCCGATCGGTATTTTTGATTTCAAACGACGCGCTTATTTTTTCCCGGAATTGAACCGCCGGTTGTGCAGCCTTTAATAACTTCCAATCGAGCACCTCACTTAATCCATGATCCTGCTCTTCAGATTTATATAAACCGGTGTATTCATCAGCAGGCTCTTTATACAAAATAGCAGATATGTCAAGGTTATTATATTTCCAATGCTTTACATTTTCCCTTTTCTGAAGATAATCAACCTGCCCCACCATTTCATTTATTGTTCTAAAACCCAATTCTGCCATGATCTCTCTCAATTCCTGTGTAAGGAATTTAAAAAGATTTACCACGTGATCGGCATCTCCAGTAAAGCGACTGCGCAGTTCCTGGTTCTGTGTAGCAACCCCTACAGGGCAAGTATTGAGATGACATTTCCGCATCATTATACAACCTTCTACAATGAGAGCGGCAGTAGCTACTCCCCATTCCTCTGCACCGAGTAAAGTAGCAATTGCAATATCGCGGCCGGTTTTTAGCTGGCCATCTGTTTGTACAGTTACCCTGCTGCGCAATTTATTTTTTACGAGCGTCTGATGTGTTTCTGCAAGACCTAATTCCCACGGCAAGCCCGCATGCTTTATGGAACTCATGGGCGAAGCGCCGGTTCCTCCATCGTGACCCGATATCAAAATAACATCTGCTTTTGCTTTAGTAACTCCGGCGGCTATAGTTCCGACACCTGCTTTGGATACCAGTTTTACATTTATCCTGGCGGCTCTATTTGCATTTTTCAAGTCAAAAATTAACTGCGCAAGGTCTTCGATAGAATAAATATCATGGTGAGGTGGCGGAGAAATTAATCCAACACCCGGTGTCGCATGGCGCACCCTCCCAATCCAATCATCAACCTTATGGCCTGGCAATTGCCCACCTTCTCCCGGCTTTGCGCCCTGAGCCATCTTTATTTGTAATTCGTCTGCCTCGGTAAGGTATTGACTTGTCACTCCAAATCTCGCAGAGGCAACCTGTTTTATGGCACTTCTCATAAAGTCTCCGTTGGGAAGCTTTTCATACCTTATTTCATCTTCACCACCCTCGCCGGTATTGCTTTTACCACCAAGACGGTTCATAGCGATAGCCAGAGTGGTGTGTGCTTCCCAGGAGATCGATCCAAATGACATAGCGCCTGTCGCAAACCTTTTATAAATATTTTCTGCGGGTTCTACTTCGTCAATGGATATGGAAGGCCGGTTGTGTTTAAATTGAAATAAGCTTCTCAGAGTAGCTGCTTTTTCACTTTGGTCATTTATTAGTTTGGAATATTTTTTAAAAGTACTATAGTCATTCAGTCGCGTTGAATATTGTAATAAGTGAATGGTTTGCGGATTGAACAAATGAAATTCGCCTTTCCGTTTCCACTGGTAAAGCCCTCCGACCGTTAAACGGTCAATAGGTATATTTTTTTTGCTGAATGAAAAAAAGTGTTTGATTAAAGTTTCTCTTGCAATTTCATCAAGTCCCATTCCCTCAATTCTTGAGACGGCTCCTTTAAAATATTTATCAACTACACTTTTATTAAGGCCTATTATCTCAAAGATCTGTGCTCCCTGGTAAGATTGCAGCGTTGAGATTCCCATTTTTGAGAAAACTTTCAATAACCCGTCGTTAACAGCTTTGATATAATTTTTCTTGAGTTGCCTTGCGTCCAAATCCGTCTGTAGTTTTCCGGTAAGCTTCATATCACGTATAGAAGAAAGTGCGAGGTAAGGATTAATAGCCGTAGCTCCAAAACCAATGAGGCAAGCAAAATGATGAACTTCCCAAACATCTGCCGCTTCAATTACCAAGCCCACTTTGCCGCGTAATCCTTTTCTTATCAGGTGGTGATGAACCGCAGCGGTAGCTAAGAGCGAGGGGATGGCCGCATGTTCGGAATCTATTGCCCTGTCGGATATTATCAAAACCTCGAAGCCATCTTCAACTGCATCCGCGGCATATCTACACAGGCGATCGAGGCCTTTCTGCATAGAGCCCGAGTTCCCATCTGCTATGAAATATGACTGCAACGTATGCGCCTGGAAAATTCCTGTATCAATACTTCTTATTTTTTCCAACTCCCTGTTGGAAAGAACCGGATGCTTTAAAGCAAGACTATGACATGCCAAAGGGTCTTCTTCAAGGAGGTTTCCATTATTACCCACAAATGTCACAAGTGACATTACAAGCCTTTCCCTGATAGGATCAATGGGTGGATTGGTAACCTGTGCAAAAAGTTGTTTAAAATAACTACTCAGGTGTTGAGGCTGATCGCTTAAAACTGCTAATGGAACGTCGCTTCCCATAGAACCTGTTGGCTCTTTACCATCCAATGCCATCGGGGCAATTAGTACGTCAATATCTTCGGTCGTGTAACCAAATGTTTTTTGATATTTGAAAACCTGGTCATGCTCAAGGTGGGTGAACATTACCCTTGGCTCGGGCAGTTCTTCAAGCCGGATTTTATATTTATTCAACCATTCGCCGTATGGCTTTTGAGAGCATATTTTTTGTTTGATTTCTTCATCGCTTATGATCCTTCCTTGTTCCATATCAACCACAAACATTTTTCCAGGTTGCAGCCTCCCTTTCTCTTTTATGAGTTTCGGATCTACAGGCAACACACCTGTTTCAGAAGCCATGATAACTCTGTCATCAGTAGTAACACAATATCTTGAAGGACGGAGGCCATTCCTATCTAGCGTTGCCCCTATCATTTTCCCATCGGTAAAGGAAATTGAAGCCGGCCCGTCCCATGGCTCCATAAAAGAGGAATGAAATTCATAGAAAGCTCTTTTCAAAGGGTCCATTTTATCATTACCATCCCACGCCTCCGGTATCAACATCATCATCACGTGAGGCAATGTCCTGCCGCATAGCATAAGAAGTTCAATAATATTATCAAGGCTCGCAGAATCTGATTGCCCCGCTTCAACAACGGGTAACAACATATCCATTTCTTCTTTTGTAAAAAATTTAGATATAAAGCCTTTTTCACTGGTCCGCAGCCAGTTCAGATTTCCCTGTAAGGTATTTATCTCACCATTATGTGCAATATACCGGAAGGGTTGGGCAAGTTTCCAGGAAGGGAAAGTATTAGTCGCAAATCGTGAGTGGATCAAACCGAATGCAGATACTATTTTTTTGTTACTGAGATCAGGAAAATAACTGCGTACTTGTAAACTTGTTAACTGCCCTTTATAAATCACGGTTTTATAAGAAAGTGAGGCAATATAAAAACCAATTGAATCCTGTCTTACCGTATTAAGAATGGTTTGGGCTGAATAATTTCGTAATACAAATAATTTCCTTTCGAAGTCATCGGGCTTATTGAGATGATCGGGGCAAGCCACAAAAACCTGCTCCATCTCCGGCTCCACAGATAATGCGGTTAAGCCAATGTCATGAGTATTTACGGGAATTTTACGATATCCTATGATCTCTAAGCCCAGCGTTTCAGCACACCTGTTAAAAATGTCTCGGCATTCTTCCCTTAAGCGTATTTCTTTTGGAAAAAACAATACTCCAACACCATACTTACCATATGGGGGTAGGTGAATGCCAAGTTTGACACATTCATCAAAGAAAAATTCATGGGGAGTTTGTATAAGGATTCCCGCGCCATCACCTGTATTATTCTCACAACCACATGCGCCACGGTGTTCCATATTCTCCAAAATGGTTAATGCATCGGAAATAATTTGATGGCTTTTATTGCTCTTAACATTAGCTACAAAACCAATACCGCATGAATCATGTTCGAATTGTGATGAGTATAAACCTTTCTCTGTCATAAGCCTTGAACTATTTACTATCTCTTATATTTATGATTTTCAAAATCTATATATGCAAAAAGGATCCTTGAGTTGTCAACCTTGCATAGTTCTTCCTTAATGGGGTACTGCTGAAATTATCTCTAATACGCAGCCGGATAAAATTAAATGTAGGGTAATTATACTATGGGCAACCCCATAGTTTGTGTCTCATACGCAAACTGGCAAAGGACTTTTGAGGTTTTTATCTACAATCTCCAACTATTTGTGTATTACTGATTTTTTAGATTCAAAAAAAAATTGACATATCCATTTCCTTTTGAAAAAATCTGAATCCTTACTGTAATATTTTTCTAAACTTGTGTGTATTACAATGTTCCGAATGCAGAAAAACAGTCCGGCCATTTTCTCTTGCGCCTTAGAAACTCATAAAATGAATCAGTTCCTATTGAATTAATATGGCTAAAAAAATATCCGGGAAAGCTCCTAATCTAACTCCCGGAAACAAAAAACGCGGGGTTAATCAGGCCCCGGATTACGTTATCAACAAGCATACAAAAAACTATCTTACTTTCTTAAACATTATTATATAGCCGCAAACATTTTTCTTTTTCGCTTTATTTACCTGTACTGGTTTAATCATGTGATACTCAGAAAATTTCGGAATATATGGATAGCTTATGATATTTCCCTGCGCATCGTCTCCATAGTGTTTCTGATAGAATACCTGCTTTTCCCTGTAATCATACATTCTTACCTCGTACAATTTTGAAGAAAGATCTCCAATAAATACAAATTGATAAAAACTTCCTTCATTAAGGGGAACAATTATAGGCATCTCGTACTCACTCTCCATCATCATTGTAGCCTCCCTGACTACTACAAACCCCTGCTTATAAAAACCAGCTTTTAAACTATCTGCCTCTCTTTTTAATGTGGAATCAAAACATGACACTTGCCGGATAACTTCCTGTCCGTTTGCATTTGTCTGCAAGAAAATCAATAGGGCAATAGTTGGGATAAAGTTTTTCAATAGGTTTCTTTTGGGTATGCGGAAAGTGGATAAACAATATTAATAAAAATAGCTGACTCCTGAAAGCGGTTTCGAACATTTTTTTATAAAAAAGTCGTTCGCTTTTCTTGCCAATCCGTTCAGTATCGCTAACGGAATTCGGGCTAATTTATTGCTGCAAACTACCCCTATGTATGAATACTCCATTAGCCTGTGCCGTAGATGTGATGACCAGTTCATTTATGCAGACGTTCGCCGGAAGAGAGGCCGAATAATATATCGCATCGGCAACATCAAAAGCGGTTACAGGTTTAAAACCATCGTATACCTTCGCGGCAGTTTCTGCATCACCCTTGAAACGAACGAGTGAAAATTCTGTTTCAACAGCTCCCGGCTTTATATTGGTTACCTTAATATTTTGATGAAGCAAGTCAATTCTCATCGATCTGCTAATAGCATCAACAGCAGCCTTTGTTGCGCAATAGACATTCCCTTTTTCATACATATCGTCGCCTGCTACTGATCCTATGTTAATAATATGGCCGCTTTTTCTTTCTACCATGAATGGAAGCACGGCTTTACTTACATATAAAAGGCCGTTCACATTAGTTTGAAGCATCGTATCCCAATCATCAATATTTGCTTCATCAAAATAATCCCTTCCAAGAGCGAGGCCTGCATTATTTACCAGTACATCAACGTTTTTCCATTGATCATTTAATGAACTTATTTTTTCAAAAACCTCTTCCCTGTTCTGCACATCAAATTCTAAAGACAGCACATTTACTTTATACTTTTTTTCCAGCAATTTTTTAAGTTCCAAAAGCCGGTCATTTCTTCTCCCATTAATAATAATTGCATCGCCATTTTGAGCAAATTTCTCTGCACACGCTTTGCCGATACCTGAAGTGGCACCTGTAATAAATACAATTCGATTCATAAAAATTCTTTTAATATTATTAGATAACAAATTATCCTGAAAAAATCAACTACCTAATCAATGTTACAATTCCTCGTTTAGAAATTTTATTATCCAGGTAATCTATTCCTTCTTCAATCCAAACATATACATCCGGGTTTTGCGGCTTGCCTTTAAATGTGCCATCCCATCCGGCGTTCTGCTGGCTTGTTGAAAAAAGTAACTGCCCAAATCTGTTATAAATGCGGAAATAATTCAGCGTCTTCATGCCGAGGGGTACCGCCCTGAACACTTCATTGAGACCATCGCCATTTGGTGAAAATGCATTGGGGACATACAATCCAGCATCAATTTTATATACGGTAATATCAATTGTATCCATACCGCTGCAACCCGCTGCATTAGAAGCCCTTAATATATATTGCTGGTTATTGGAAAGTCTGGCAACGGGATCCGCAGTGTTGGGATTATTTAACCCGGTTGATGGGAACCAGGTGTACGACTGCCCGCCTATTGCATGCAACTGTAAGGGTTGATTCAATACAATGGATGTATCGCGTGGGCCGGCATCGGCGGCAATCGGGGGAAACACAGTTACAATCACATCATCAAAAGAAGGTTTAGGGCAACCTAATGTGTCGGTAACGCTTACGGTATATGTTATCGTTCTATCAGAATTCGAGACGGGATTTGGAACATTTGAATCCGATAAAAAACCTGGGGGAGACCAAGTATAATTGCTGCCGCCGAAGGCTTTTAACTGGGCAATTCCATTGAAACAGATTGCCGTATCATTACCTGCAAAAGCCTTTGGATATGGCACAACTGTAATGGTAACTGCATCTGTGGCGCGGCATTTTCCAATGCTCCCCGTTACAGTATAAATTGTCGTATTTACCGGAGTTGCGGTTGGCGCTTTTAAAGTGCTGTTATCAAGAGTTGCGCCCGGTGCCCATGAATAAGATAATGCGTCGCCCACTGCCTGCAGACTGACAGGATCTCCCTGGCATATAGTAGTATCCCCGCCGGCATTAATTGTGACAAAGCTCTTTACATCTATAAAAACAGAATCGGTATTTACGCATTTGTATCCATCAATCACTTTTACGTAATAAGTAATGGGCAAGTCCGGGCTCACTATTGGGGAAGCAATATTCTGGTTGTTTATGTTGTAATTGGGGCTCCATGAAAACTTTGTTGCCATTGAGGCAGCAGCATTTATTTGAAGTGTATCAATAGAACAAATCAATGTATCGTTAGTCAATGAAATTACAGGCGGCATCCTGGGTGTTACCAATACGCTATCACTTTTTCGTGTAGTGCATCCAGTTATACCTACTGATACTGAGTATATGGTTGCGGATTGCGGATTCGCCATCGGGTTAGGAATATTTGGATCGCTTAATCCCGCTGCAGGTGTCCATATATAATCACTGCCACCAAATGCATTCAGCATTACACCTGGCGTACCAATGCAAAATGATGTGTCTGCCCCTGCATCAGGAATGGCAAGTTTTTTTACATTGACTGTTTGGGATGATGAAGCAACGCAATTATTACCCCATCGTGCATTCAATGTGTACGTTGTGGTTGTTGCCGGAAATGCCTGTGTTAAAATGGATGCCGGCGAAGACAACGTTGCGGCAGGGCTCCATAAAAACTGAACATTGCTGTGGTTGACGGCAGCGCTTAGAGTTACCGTGTCTTCCTCACATATATTTACTGACGAAGGTGTGATAGAAGCCGCAAGATCAAGCAACGGATTAACATTTACGGTATCAGTAGCCGAACAGCCACCAGCATCTAACGTAACCGTGTATTTTGTGAATGCTGATGGAAACACAAGCGCATCAGGTGTGTTTCCATTTAATATATTGGTAGAGGGCAACCAGCTATAAGTTCCACCATTGCTGGCAGATGCATGCAACACGATCGAGTCTTTTCCGCAAAAGGTTGTGTCTTTAAAAGAGGTAGTGACGACAGGGTTATTAATAATGTTTACGGGCACACTCACCGTATCGTTGCAACCTTTGCTATTGCTCACGATAAGCCTGACGACTGGGTTTCCAGAATTTGGGAACGTATAAACAGGTTTGTTTACGTGCGCTGTATCGGCAAGCGTCAACGGATCGCCGAAATTCCAGCTCCATGAATTTACGACGCCATATTTTGTTGAGGTGGTATCTATGAATTGTACCGGGTTATTTACGCATTGTCCCACCCATTTAAAACCGGGGAAGAATCCGGGGTACACTTTTATGATCTGCGACATTGAATCTCCACATGGCTGGTTCCTGTTTACAACAAGTTTATAAACATAGACACCCGTATCAGGGTAAGTAAAAACAGGATTGGGTAAATTGGATGTATCATTGGTAAGAGAAGGCACCCCGAAATCCCAGAAATAGGTTTGGTTGAGCGGAGATTGGTTATCATTAGAAAAATTCACCATAAACCCGCCACAGCTTACCGGCTTGGGAATAAGCTGTGCCCCCGCAAAATCGCAATCACCCACTTTCACAATAAAATCTTTCCGATGATCTCCTACAAGCGACCCATTTTTATATGATTTCACACATACGCCAACCACATATTTTCCTACTTCAGGAGCAGTACCGGAGATAATGCCGGTTGCCGGATCAATAGTAACCGATGGGCCGAGTGGAGTCAATTTTGTATAACCATTATAATAAATAACCGAATTATAAGGTGGCGGCTCAGGATTTATAAGCCCGGCGCCTGTTGCGAGCCCTCCATCATAGGCATTGCAAAACGAATAGACCAGCGAGTCGGAGTCTGTATCCTTTGCACTAAAATCAAGCCTGAAGCTCCTGCTTTTACATATAAGGCTCACGTTTGTCGAAAAATCAGGGCTGGCATCGGGAGAAGCCGGAATGTCGCATGTGTAGGTAGAGCCGGTGCCCTCAGGAATACTGTTATCTACATTTTCCAGGGGCGAAACCCGGCAGCAGGTTTGATAGGCAGCAGTATAGCCGTTCGGGCTGTTAGGCAAATCGACATTGAGCACATAAATACCTACATGATAACTTATAGGATCAGCGTTCACCACACATGGAGGAAATGGATTTACGGGCACTACATCTTCGCGGGTTTTATTTACAAGATATGGCTGGCCAAAGGAAGGGTATTGCTGGCCACCATTAAAAATTCCGATATATACGCTTGCCGGCATGGGAGCGCCCCCGCCCAATTCATCACGGAAAAGCTTAAGTGTAATTGTATAGTGTGTTGTATTGGGGCTCACACCAGGCCCAACATATTCATAGGTCATTTCTCCGCCCACTATGTGGCTTGCAAAGGCCTGGAACGCACCCGCAACAAAAATAAAAAGGAATAAAATCTGCTTCATCAAGGCCGGCTAATTTTCTAAAACTGAGACACTAAATTAAGTAAAAAAGGTGTGGTTGGAATTATTGATGATGGTCGCGAAAGGAGAAAAGATTTTGTCATAATGGAACCAGGGTTGCATGTGGTTTATAAAGATCTAACCTGCGACAATCCCGTTTGCCGTTCGGGCGCTCTATGCAACTACGCCAATTGTAGAAGTGGAGAATACCGGATTCGAACCGGTGGCCTCTTGCATGCCATGCAAGCGCTCTAGCCAACTGAGCTAATCCCCCCTAATTTAAAAAAAATTATTCTTTAAAGGGTGCAAATATAAAAGAGATTTTCAATCTTAATACCGGATTCTTTATACTTCCCTCATGATATTGATTTAGTCTCCCCAAATTTCTTCTTTACCCTCCAGCCAAAGCTTTATGATTCTGTTGGAAACTGATTTAGGACGCTCGAGTGGAAAGCCTAAAGCTCTGTCCCAGCAAAGGCTTGCAAGAACACCGAGTGACCTCGATACCCCGAAGAGGACTGTATAAAATTCATATTCAACGAGGCCGTAGTGTACTAATAAAGCTCCGCTATGGGCATCTACGTTCGGCCAGGGATTTTTTACCTTACCCAGAGATTGCAAAATAGGTGGAACTGCTTCATATATATTCCACACCGTGTTCACCAATGGATCATCTGGTAAATGCTTTTTACCAAATTGCATTTGCGCATCAAAACGTGGATCAGTTTTTCTTAAGACTGCATGTCCGTAACCTGGTACCACTTTCCCTTCCGCCAGGGTTTTCTCTACATATTCAGCAATCTGATCCTTCGTAGGCAATTCTGTGTCAAGATCTTTGCGCATATCATATATCCACTTAATTACCTCTTGGTTTGCGAGGCCATGTAATGGGCCAGCAAGCCCGTTCATTCCTGCGGCAAATGCCAGGTAAGGATCGCTTAATGCTGAACCTACAAGATGCGTGGCATGGGCGGAAACATTCCCCCCTTCATGATCGCAATGTATGGTCATATATAGTCGCATTAATTCACGAAAGCTTTCATCTTCAAAACCCATCATGTGTGCAAAATTGCCCGCCCAGTCAAGCAGACCGTCAGGTTGAATATGGTTTCCAAACTTATATTTGCGGCGATAGATATAGGCCGCTATGCGCGGTAATCTTGCAATAAGATCCATAGCATCCTCAAAGGTTGCAGCCCAATAATCTTTTTTACTCATGCCAGATGCATACTTTTTCGCAAAACGACTTTCAGTTTGTAGGGCCATTATTCCAACAACAAACTGGGTCATGGGATGAGCACTCAAGGGCAGCGCTTCTATAGTTGAAAATACGTGGCTGGGTACATGGCTGCGCCTTTGCCACACATTGCTTACATGTTGTGCATCTTCTTCACTCGGTAATTCACCTACAAGCATCAGGTAAAATAATCCTTCAGGCAAGGGCTCGCTCCCTCCTTCCGCTTTTGGCAGTTTTTGCTGAAGTTCGGGAATTGAATACCCCCGAAACCTAATGCCATCCTGGGAATCAAGCAGTGAAGTCTCAGTAACAAGACCTGTAATGCCACGCATACCCTGGTAAATCTGGGAGAGTTTTACCTCTCCTATTACCTTGTCGCCATGCTCGTGTAAAATTTCCTTAACTTCTGCTGATAAGATGTCAGCCTTTTCTTTAAAACGGTCTTGAATAACGCCCATAAAAACTAATTTTTAAAAAAATATTTAATGCCTGGTGCAAAATATACTGCAATAGCCCTAAAGTTAACATTACGCGAAACGCCAAACAAATGAATTATTCATTTGAACAAAGAGGTAACCATAATTAAACATGAAATTCATTTTGAATTTTTCTTGTACAAGTACCAGGCTAACACTCCAAAAACTACGTTGGGTAACCATGCAGCTACTATAGGATTAAAATTTCCTTTCATAGCAAAAACTGAAGAAAACCGTCCAACAAGGATGTAGAGTACGCAAATAAGTACTCCAAGTGCAAGGTGAAAGCCACTGCCACCGCGTATTTTTCGGGAAGATATCGAGGCCCCGATCATCGTTAAAATGAATACAGAAACCGGGTTGGCATTCCTGTTATGTTTTTCGAGCAGCAACGTATTCACGTTTTCTGACCCTCTTAATTTTTCCAGTTTTATATACTCATCGAGGTCAGGAGTCGTGAGTTTGTCTTTCATATAATCATCACGTTGCAAGTCGCGTGGTTTAAAATTAAAATTCATTTGCTTTATCGGCGATTCAGTTAGTTTACTTCTTAAGCCGTTAATACTACGCTCTACAACGTTTGCAAGCCGCCACTTTCTTGTAGCTGTATCCCAATTAATAGATTGAGCTCTTAAGTTGTAAACCAGGCGGGTATTATTAAATCTTTGAATAAAAAAATTGTTACCACTCCTGTTTGTGGTATCATAGTATCTTATTCCTGCATAAGAGAATGAATCCAGCTTAAAATATTTATTACTTATGGTTGACGTGTTTTGATAAGCTGCATAGTTATAATCAATATAGGTGGAGGTAAATGTCGCCCATTTTTGGTTGGCTGGCGGAAGAACGTATTGATTGCACCACCACAAAAAAAAAGTAAACAACAATCCGCCAAATACGTATGGTCTTAAGAATCGGCCAAAACTTGTCCCGCTGCTAAGTATGGCAATTACCTCAGAACGGTTTGCCATTTTTGAAGTAAAAAATATAACGGCGATAAAAATAAAAAGCGGAAACAACATTGCATCTATACGGGGAATGAAGCCAAAGTAATATTGCGTAATTATTGTGCTTACAGGAAGTTTTGTCTTTGCAAAATCATCAGTCTTTTCGCTCAGATCAATAATAACGACCAATACCGTGAGCGCCAAAAGGCAAAAGAAAAAAGTCACGAAAAACTTTTTAAGTATGTACCAGTCAATAATTTTCATGCAGCGCCGGGTGATAAGTTTAGGCTCAAATGTAATTGAAAATCCAAACTCTAAATTGGGGGAGATGTTAAAACAAAATAATGGTAACTGGGAAGGACCCGGCGCAGGAGCAGTAAATGTACCTCCAATTATTACTTTCTTTTTGTAACTAGAAAATAAGAATCCTTAATAAATCCTTTTAATTGCGAAACGCTTAAGGAACCATCAACTATTATTGTATTCCAGTGTTTTTTATTCATGTGGTAACCTGGCAAAATGCATGAATACTTTTCGCGTAACTCCTCCGCATATTCGGGATTACATTTTACATTGAATTGTAAAATCTCGGAAGTGAGGGAGGCCAGCAAAAATATTTTATTATTCACTTTGAATACAAGTGTTTCATTTCCAAAAGGGAAACTTTCCGTCGCGGAATATAGTGACAATGAGTATTCTCTTAATTCTTCTATGTTCATTTTTGGGAACTGTTTGCAAAAATTTTAAAATAAAATTTCCAGAAAAAATTACAAACGATCAATTATTTCCGGAGAGTTTTTATGCACCTTTCCACGCTATCTTTCCAAAAAGGGATTTCCAAATTTAGCATTGCCCGTATTTTAGTGGTATCAAGGATAGAATATGCAGGCCTTGTAGCTGCTGTTTTATACTGAGAAGCCGGGATAGGAAATATTTCGCAGCCACTTCCTGTTAGTGATTTGATCGCAAGGGCAAATTCGTACCAGGATGTGGCGCCACCATTGCAATAGTTAACAATGCCGCTATGGTCTTTATTGAGCTCGGCTTCTTCAATAAATTTCATTATCACCCCGGCAAGATCAGCAGCATAAGTTGGGCTACCGAACTGATCATTTATCACATTTAGCTTATCTCTTTCATTACACAAACGCAGGATCGTTTTCACAAAATTATTTCCAAAAGAAGAATATACCCAGGAAGTTCTTATAATGAGTGATGATGGATACCGGTTTAAAATAAGTTCTTCTCCTCTAAGCTTCGACCAGCCATAAACATTTAAAGGAGCAACAGCATATTCCTCTTTCAAAGGTTCGTTGCGGCTGCCATCATATACATAATCTGTGGAGATATGAATTAGTTTTGTCTGATGGTAGCTGCAAACGGATGCAAGTGCGCCAACGGCCTCCGAATTTATCAGAAATACCAGCTCTTTTTCTTCTTCAGCTTTATCAACGGCAGTATAGGCTGCACAATTTATACAGTAATGAACCTGTTGCTTCTCAAAAAAATTTATTAATGCCTCCGTATTATCAAGAGGAAGGCCTTCACGTGTTGTAAATAAAAAATTGAAAGAAGGAAAATTTGCCGCGATTTGCCTCAATTCACTTCCAAGCTGACCGTTTGCTCCGGTTACCAGTATCACCTTTTTAAATTCCCCCGTATCCATGGCTTAATTTTTTCAGCTATTAAAAACAAAATTATGATCGCTGCCTGATAATGGCGGGTAGATAGAATCTTTTTCAGAAATTACTGCATTGCTCCCCGGAACTTTCCAGTCAATATCCAAAGCGGGATCGTTCCAAGCAATACCTCCTTCGCTTTCTTTATTATAAAATGCATCACATTTATAAAAGACCTCCGCAGTTTCACTTACTACTGAGTATCCGTGAGCAAAACCTTTTGGAATTAATAACTGCTTTTTATTTTCCGCGGAAAGTTCAATACAAAATGCTTTGCCATAAGTGGGAGAATTTTTACGTATATCAACTGCTACATCAATGATCTTGCCGCTTAAGACCCTTATAAGTTTCGTTTGCGCAAAGGGCTCTTTTTGATAATGAAGGCCGCGGATAACGCCAAAGGAAGAACTAGCCTGGTTGTCCTGTATAAATTGAATTTCTATCCCACCAGTGGAAAATGTTTTTTGATTATAACTTTCAAAAAAATACCCTCTTTTATCTTCAAAGATCGCGGGACGATAAACAAGTAATCCCGGGAAACCAGTTTCTTCAAAAGCCATTTTTGTAATAATTAATTTGTAGTTAAGTTTGATTTTATGGAATCAACTTACGAATAAAGATCTTTAAAATATTCAATAGTATTTTGCAACCCCTGGTCAAATTTTGTTGCAGGTTGATATCCCAATAAATTTTTTGCGAGTGAAATATCCGCCAACGAATTTCTTATGTCACCTGCTCTTGGCTCGCCGTGAGTGGCTTTGTGATCACTCCGTAAATATTGTCGTATTTCATCGTACAAATGATTAACAGTATAATTTTCACCAACCGCTACATTATAGACTTTATTACTTGCCTCAATATTTTTGGACAGCATTCCCTTAATATTCACCTGTACGGCATTGTCAACAAAAGTAAAATCTCTTGTTTGGTTACCATCGCCATATATATATGCGGGTAACCTATTCATAATAGCTTTTACAAAAAGGGGAATAACGGCGGCATAAGGGCCATCAGGATCTTGTCTCGGGCCGAAGATATTGAAATACCTGAACCCGATTAATTGAATATCATAGACCCCTGCAAAAACCTGCGCATATAATTCATCTGCTTTTTTGCTCACGGCGTACGGAGATAAACAATTGCCCGTTTTCTCTTCTTTTTTAGGCAGCGAAGGTTCATCTCCGTATACTGATGAGGAAGATGCATACACAAGCTTGCCGATATTATTTTCAACCGCCGCCTTCACAATATTTACAAAGCCTCCCACATTCACATCATTAGTGTAGGAAGGTTCTTTTATGGAGCGGGGCACTGAGCCAAGTGCTGCCTGGTGGCTTACATAATCAATTTCTTTGCAGGCATTTCGGCAGGTTTCAATATCCCTGATGTCGCCTTCAATAAATTCAAAAGAAGAATAACCACGTAAAATATTGAGATTGGTTTCAAACCCATTGGTCATATTATCTAAGACTCTTACCTTACCAGCGCCATTCCTTAGAAGATATTCCGCTATGTGGCCACCAATAAAACCGGCTCCGCCGGTAATTAGAAAAGATAAATTGCCAAGATCGGCATCGTGAAATTTATGATCCAAAATATTTTTTTTGCGAATATCGTTCACGTATTCCTAAAGGCTCCAATATTTGCGGCTATTTATTTTGTTGCGAAAGATTCCTTTAATATCCGCAACAATTGCATTGGGCTTTGTAATGGCAGCAAATTCCCCGTCGTTCATATTCATATAAGCCTTGTGCGGTACCGTTACAATCACTGCTTCATAATCGTTTGAAATCTCCTTTGTAAGTTCAAACCCGTATTCATGCATCAATTCATCACTGCTTGCATGCGGATCCGTTACATGAACCTGCAAAGAATACGATTTAAGCTCTTTTATAACATCGGCAACTTTTGAGTTCCTAATGTCGCTGACATTTTCTTTAAAAGTTGCGCCCATCACCAGTACTTTTGCTTTTTTTAAATCTCCGTTATTCTTAATTATATGCTGCAATATTTTTTTTGCTATGTAAGCAGCCATACTATCATTTATCTCACGCCCGGCAAGTATTACCTGCGAATTATATCCAAGCTTATTTGATTTATAAGTAAGGTAATATGGATCCACACCAATACAATGACCTCCTACGAGCCCGGGCTGAAATTTTAGAAAATTCCATTTGGTTCCGGCTGCTTCAAGTACTTCGAAGGTATTAATATTCATTTTGTCAAAAATAATTGAGAGCTCATTCATGAGTGCAATATTGAGATCCCGTTGCGTATTCTCAATTATTTTTGCTGCTTCTGCTACCTTTATGCTTGACGCCCTGTGTACGCCTGCACTTACCACCAGTTCATAAACTTTCGCGATAGTATCGAGGCTTTCTTCGTCACAACCACTTACTACCTTTACAATGCTTGATAAAGTGTGTTCTTTATCTCCCGGGTTTATTCTTTCGGGTGAATAGCCAAGTTTAAAATCAGTTTTATTTTTAAGGCCTGATAATTCTTCAATCACCGGCAGGCAGTCTTCTTCTGTGCAACCAGGGTAAACAGTGCTTTCAAATACAACATAGTCGCCGTGTTTGATTACTTTACCAATTGTCTCGCTTGCCATTTGAACCGGAACTAAATTAGGAACATTGTTTACATCAACCGGCGTTGGAACCGCAACAATGAAAAAATTCGCCTCACGTAATTTATCGAGGCTATCAGTAAATTCGATATCACAACCATTGAAGGATTCTTTTTCCAACTCTTTACTTGGATCAATTCCCATCTTCATCATTTCGATTCTATCCTTATTAATATCAAAACCTATCACTGAAATTTTTTTTGCAAATTCGAGTGCGATAGGAAGCCCGACATAACCAAGTCCTATAATCGCGAGCTTCTTTTTTTTATTGAGTAGATCTGTGTACATAAATTTATTTCCTCATACTTTCAAATTCTTTAGGAAGCTTAAATAGGTCTTCATTTGATAATGATTTAAAATAATCATAAGTGATCTTAAGCCCTTCTGCCCTGTTAACTTTTGGCTCCCACTTCAAAAGTTCTTTTGCCTTTGTAATAGCCGGTTGTCTTTGCTTCGGATCATCCTGCGGCAAAGGATGATAGGCTATTTTTTGCTTCGTGCCCGTAAGAGCAATTATTTCTTCTGCAAAATCCTTTAGAGTTATCTGGTCCGGGTTACCAATATTTACAGGCATTGCATAATCACTTAATAATAATCTAAAGATCCCCTCAACAAGATCCGATACATAGCAGAAACTTCTTGTTTGGCTTCCATCTCCAAATACCGTTAGATCTTCGCCCCGAAGTGCCTGGCCTATGAAGGCAGGTAAAGCACGGCCATCATTGAGTCTCATTCTTGGACCATAAGTATTAAAGATTCTTACTATCCTTGTTTCTAAGCCATGAAAGGTGTGATAGGCAGTTGTTATAGCTTCCTGGAATCGCTTGGCTTCATCATACACTCCACGTGGGCCAATCGGGTTTACATTGCCCCAGTAATCTTCGCTTTGGGGATGTACTAACGGATCACCGTACACTTCGCTCGTAGAGGCAACCAGTATTCTTGCATTTTTTGAAAGCGCTAATCCCAAGCAATTGTGTGTGCCGAGAGAACCAACTTTTAAAGTCTGTATGGGAATTTTTAGATAATCAATCGGGCTCGCCGGCGATGCAAAATGCAGAATATAATCAAGCTTTCCGGGAACATAAATAAATTTTGAAACATCACAATTATAGAATTCAAATTCTTTCAGCTTGAAAAGATGCTCAATATTTTTAAGATCCCCGGTTATAAGATTGTCCATCCCGATAACATGCATATCCTCTTTAATAAAACGATCGCATAAATGGGAGCCTAAAAATCCGGCGGCCCCTGTAATGAGGACGCGGGAACCCGCTAATCTTTTTACAGGCGAATCGAACTTCGATGGCTCTTCTGAATTATTCTTGTTCATGTGCTATTTATGATTCATTTTTAATTCGTCTTTAAGAGATTGTATCCACCGTCACAGTTTTTCTTCCGATACTCACATAATGGAATCCACATTCCTGCATACGTGAAAGATCAAAAAGATTTCTTC
>JBDTUZ010000063.1:0-27314 GCA_040007435.1 Ginsengibacter sp.
TGCGGGAGATTGGAATACGAAAAGTTCTTGGAGGATTGAAGAAACAATTGATTATACAGTTTCTTATTGAATCAATCATCCTTGTATTTTTCGCAATGGTTTTTGCATTGATCATTTATATTTTGTCAAAAGAGATGTTCAGTAATATTCTTGGAAAAGAAATTCCTCCGCTTGGTGATTTCCCACTTTATTTTGTTGCATTTCCGTTGATGCTTATTTTTATCATTGGGTTTATTGCCGGCATTTACCCTGCATTTGTTCTGTCGTCTTTAAAGTCCGTTGAGTCATTAAAAGGAAAGCTTTCTTCTGTAAAAGAAAATGTATGGCTTCGAAAATCTTTGGTAGCATTTCAATTTGGCACCGCAACGATTGCCTTCATAGGTGCAATAATTATTTCCTCGCAAATCAATCTTTTCTTTAGTAAAGACATTGGCTTTAATAAAGATTACATCTTATCTGCGCAACTACCCAGGGACTGGACTCCGCAGGGCGTTACAAAAGCGGAGGATATGCGTAAGCAATTTACCGCAATGCCACAAGTAGTCAATGCAACACTATCTTTTACTGTACCCGATGGTAATAGTTCCGGAAGCGCATCTTTATATAAAGCCGATGCAGACTCAAATACTGTGGTTGCATCGGAACAAATAGTTACTGATGAATATTATGCTTCTACATTTGGTATTTCCATGGCAGCGGGAAAATTTTTCAGTGCACCCGGCGCATTCACTGATCCTTTTACAATTGTAATAAACCAGGCGCAGGCCAAAGCATTTGGATGGAACAATACGGCAGATGCGATAGGTAAGCAATTAAAATTCCAAAGTGGCGGAGGGCAGGTATTTACAATAGTCGGAGTTACTAAAGATTTCCATTTTGGCTCCATGCAAAAACCGATTCAGCCGATCACTTTTTTACACGTGACCCTTGCAAATATTTATAGGAATTTTTCATTTAAAATAAGACCCGGCGGCATCGGCAACTCTATTGGTGCATTACAAAAGAAATGGTCGGTATTGATGCCGGGCGTTCCATTTGAATACACTTTTATGGATGATGCTTTGGCAAAAATCTATAAGTCAGAAATACAATTAAAGAAAGCTTCTTATACAGCAACAGTTCTTGCGTTGATTATTGTGTTGCTGGGCGTACTCGGCCTTATATCCTTAAGTGTTCAAAAGCGCACGAAAGAAATTGGTATCCGAAAAGTATTAGGCTCATCCGTGTCCGGCATTATGGGTTTATTTATGAAAGAATTTTTACTGGTCATTTTAATTTCTGCAATCGTTGCCTGCCCGGTTGCTTATGTTATTATGCATAACTGGCTGCAGGCTTATGCGTACAGGATTGGCATTACAGCACAGCCGTTTTTAATAGCTATTTTAGTGCTTGCATTCATAACTGCATTGCTTATCTGCATTCAAACTATAAAAGCAGCCTTATCAAACCCGATAAAAAGTTTGCGAACCGAATGACTCAGCGGGGAGGCGGTAGATAGAATTTTTTTAAACGGCAAGCTTCGTTATATTTTACGTACATTTTCATAAGAGAATTTTTTTCCTAATGAAACAAAGCCTCATTCTTTTTTCTTTATTTCTATGTTGCAATTATGGCAGCGGCCAACTCAATTCAATTAATGAATTTAATACGAAGAGAATAAAAATAACCAGGCAAAGCATGGGTGTTTTAGGCGGATGGGGTGCTGCAAATCTTCTCTATAGTGGTATTGAGGTTGGTTCTGCGACAGGAAGCAATAAATATTTTCACCGGATGAATTTGATATGGGGCGGAGTAAATTTTACCCTTGGATCTATAGGCTTTCTCTTTACAAAAAATAAAGATGGCCTTGATTATTCTCAATCACTAAAAAAACAAATCAGCATAGAAAAGGTGTATTTATTTAATGCAGGCCTGGATGTGGCGTACGTCGCAGGAGGTTTTTATTTAAAGGAAAGGGCGAACCAAAATATTGCGAAGTATGATCAATATCGTGGTTATGGCAAAAGTATCATTCTGCAGGGCGCAGCTTTATTTCTATTTGATGGTATCATGTACCTTGTTCATCAAAATCACGGGAAAAATTTGTTTAAAATTCCCGCCAACATGCAAATTGGAATTCGGGAAAATGGAATTAATTGTCTTGTGAACTTTAAATAAAAAAAATCTGAAACTAATAGTACTTTTCGTAAAAATCAATAACATGAAAAAATGTGGATTAATATCGATGTCAATATTATCAGCAACCATTTTGTTGGGCCTGCAGGCATATTCCCAGGTTGCGACTGTTACCAATGCTCCTGTGCGTTTGGCCGTCGCCGGTATTAGCCACGATCACGTGGGCTGGATATTGAGAAGAAAGAAGCCCGATGTAATTCTTGTTGGGATATATGAACCAAATAATGAACTGGCGCAGCGCTATGCAAAGCGTTATGGTA
Organism: Ginsengibacter sp.; assembly: GCA_040007435.1. Classification (GTDB taxonomy): domain Bacteria; phylum Bacteroidota; class Bacteroidia; order Chitinophagales; family Chitinophagaceae; genus Ginsengibacter. Next base: position 2,436 of record JBDTUZ010000063.1, read on the forward strand.
TAGATCCTGCAATCATCTACAACGATCTTGGTAAAATGCTCGATGCCGTGAAGCCAGAAGTTACATCAGCTTTCGGGCCGGTAAATGAACACCTTGCTGTAGTTGAGGCTTGTGCACCGCGTGGTATAAATGTGATGGTAGAGAAACCTCTTGCCGCCTCATTGCAACAAGCTTTGAAAATGGACTCATTGGTAAAAAAATACAACATACAACTGCTCACCAATTTTGAAACATCGTGGTATCCTTCAACAGCAAAGACGTATCAATTGATAAACGACAGTAACTATATTGGTTCTATTAAAAAAGTAGTGATACATGACGGGCACGAGGGCCCGAAAGAAATTGGTGTAAGTAAAGAATTTTTTAATTGGCTTACAGACCCTGTGCAAAATGGTGGTGGCGCCCTAATGGATTTTGGTTGTTATGGCGCAAACCTGATGACTTATTTGATGAAAGGCCAGCGACCGGTTTCTGTCACTGCTGTGACCCGGCAATTTAAGCCCGATGTATATCCCAGGGTTGACGACGAAGCAACAATTATTGTAACATATCCCACTGCACAATGTATCATCCAGGCATCATGGAACTGGCCCTTTGGAAGAAAAGATATGGAAGTATACGGGCAAACTGGCTATATCATTTCTGCCAATAGCACCAATATGAGATTGAGGGCACAACCGGATTCTGCAGAGCATACTATTGTAGTATCTGCAAATGAGATCCCGGTTTATGAAGATCCGTTTTCCTACCTGGCCGATGTTATGCGCAAAAAAATAAAAGTGCCGGAAAACGGGTTATATTCTTTGGCAACCAATGTAACAGTTATGCGTATTCTGAGTGCCGCAAAGAAATCTGCTGAGTCCGGGAAGACCGTTTATTTGGATAAATAACCCAACTATATTTTTATTTGTTTCTGCTGTTACCCAGGATAATCTCATTCTGAAATCGCCAGTCCAACAAATGAATCGGCAGTGCCATAGTATAAAAACCATTTGCCCTGAAAAAACACGAGCGCTTCAGCAAACGTAGTTCCTGCCTTATACTGGCCATTCAATTCGTGAGGTAATGTTGGTTTCAGAAAACAGGTATCTGATCGTTTGATTATTTTTTCCGGGTTGGCTTTATCAAATATAATTCTGCCTGTGGAATAAGTTCCCTTTGGCAAAGAAGGATCTGCATTATCATCAGTTGCATTTTTACCATTGTAAAAAAGTTCGATTCCCTTTTCTGTTATAATAGCTGGCGGGCCACATTCGGTGAGGTTACTGTCAAATTTCTTTGGCCGTGGTTTGGCCAAGGAGATTAATTCTTCTTTATCATTTATGAGTGGATTCCAGTCGTACAAATTTTCTGACCAGGCCAGGTTAATAAACTGCTCTCCCCAGTACATCCAATATTTACCTTTTAACCGGGCAAGCACTTGTTTGCCATTAATAAGTTTTGTAACCATTGAACCAGACTTGCTCCAGGTATTTAAGAATTTAGCATTATAGGCTTTTGCAAATGCAGGCCCTTTTTTTTGCCAATGAATAAGATCTTTGGAAAAAGCAATGGATAACCGTGCCATTTTATTATTCCATGCGGTATATGCTACAACATACGTTCCATCTTCCGATTGTACTAAGCGCGGATCTTCGCAGCCACCCGGATAATCGTATTGCATATATTGTCCGCTGTCAGGGTATAAAACAGGTAATGGGTATTTTTTAAAATGAATGCCATCTTCACTTTCGGCTAAACCTAAGCGTGATGTTCTTCCTCCAATAGCAGCAGCGGGATTATCTTCGCTGCGGTAAAGCATAAATACTTTATCGTCCTTCACAATCGCAGCAGGATTAAATACATCAGCCCTTTGCCATTTCACAAGCTGTTTTGTTATGGGATCAGTAAAGACAAATGAGGAGTCGGATTGTAATATTGGGTTTTCTGCCGGCTTGGAGAATCCATCGATATTAATGGGAACTTCATCGCTGCGAAAACAGGAAGTGAGGCATAATAAGAACGATAAGAAAAAAAATGAATATTTCATTTTGTTATGGCAGTTGTTAAAGAGTCCTTGATTCTAATTGGTAAATGTACAAATCTATCTCAACCGATGCGGATGTTTATTGCCTAAAGGTGCAATATAAAAAAGCCTCTTTCCCGAAGAGGCTTTAAATTGGTTTTACTTAAATCTTCATTTGTTGTTATGCCCGTTGCCATAGTTTCTTCCATCCCGGTTATCATAGTTTCTTCGATCGCGGTTATCATAGTTTCTTCCATCGCGGTTATCATAGTTTTTTCCATCTCGGTTATCATAGTTTTTTCCATGCCGGTTACCATAGTTCCTTCCATCGTTTCCATCGTCGTGATTTCTGTTGTTGCTATACACGTACCGGTTGTTATATTCAGCAAACGTCCTTTTGATTTTTTGTGCTCTTTGATCCTGCAGGTATTTTATAGCACGTTTTTTTTCACGACGGTTCATTTGCCTGTCGTAGCTTACCTGCTGAATTTTAAAATCATATTCCCTGTTGATTCTCTGAATCACCTGGTCTCTTTGGGCCATCGTAGAACGTGTATTTTGATAGACGCTGCGGCCGCGATCATTTTTCCAGTCATCGCGATCATTTCTTTGTGCAAAAGCCGATGATAGCATCGCTGTGCAAAACAAAAGTGTAATAATCTTTTTCATAATATAAATTTTTAGTTATGCCTGTTCGACTGCGCATAAGCCTTGAGGTTTTATTATGAAATGTTAATATGGAAATATCAAATTATGACAATGGAAACGGGGTATTCATTAGTTCCTTAAATGATCTTTTTGTTTTGAGCAATTTTTTTTTATTAAAAGCAAGTTGAGCTTTGCCTTTACTTGAAACGCCATTAATACCGCTCAATCCCTGCATGGTCCAATTGTAGTTTCCTTTATTTCTTTTGTGCCACTTATTTTGCCTTATGGTGCGGGGATTAAAAATATAATATTTACCATTTTTAATAATGTAATAGCTGTGTGGAGAATCGGTAACATTTGCCGCCCATTTTTCGATAATTGTAAGTGTATCTGCAGTGGCGGGATCAATGCTATAATAGCTGATTTTATTATCTTCTTTTACCGGCAACAAGGCTGCCACGTGGTACTTCCAGCGATTTTTAAGATAGCCAGTTTTTTTTAAAACATACCCGCTAAAAACCCAACTCTTACCGTTTTGTATTTTCCATTCATCAAGCAGAATACAAATGGCATTTGCCCTGTCTTCGCAATCATTATTTGTATCCTGCCACCGAAAAAGCGGGTTATCTTTAAAATAAGTAAATAATCTCTCCGCCTGTTGTTTTGAAACAGCTTTATCTGTTTTTATCTCATCTGATAATGTGGAGGCGTATAAAGTTTTTTTTATCAATTGCAATTGTCTTTAGCGTCAAATTTAGTTCGGGAAGTTCTGTAAAATTCTTATTACTAAATAAAGGCATAGCTTTTATGGAACCGGGAAGAAAATTCAGCAGTGTTTTTACAAAATAATATGTTGCTGGCATTATATAGATCAAAGACACTTATTTTTGATTTCCAAATGTAATTCATGGACAACGAGGTAACCGATAATATAATGACCGACCAGAATCAATTTTTGAGTGCGCTCAAAAGATTCGAACTGTTATCTATTGCTACAAAGGAGGGCATTTGGGAATATGATTTTATTACCCGCCAGTCTTATTATAATAAGACTATGACAGACATTTTTGGATATTCGGAAGAAGAAATGGAAGATAATAATACCTGGTGGCGTGCAAATCTGCATCCTGAAGACAGGGCGGATACCATACATGTGCTGGATCGATTGCTTGCCAGTGAAGAAACCGTCTGGTGGGGCCAATACAGGTTTTTATGTAAAAACGGCGAATATAAAAAAGTACTTGACCGGTTATTTGTCGTAAGAGATAAAGACAAAAAAGCTTTGCGGCTGATAGGTACTATGCAAGATCTTTCAGAGCTGGATAATTTACAGCTACAGGTTGAAAATTTAAAGCTGCAGCATCACCGGGAAATGATTAAAGTAAGTATAGACACAGAAGAAAAGGAACGAAGGGATATCAGCGAAGAACTTCACGAAAACATTAACCAGGTATTGGCTACAGTGAACATGAAGATCGCCCACGCCACGCCGGCCATAAACTATGAAGATATATCAGAGCTAAATGAGATCAAGGAATTATTAAATTATTCCATTGTAAGTATTCGTTCTATTGCCAAGCGTCTTTCTCCGCTTGGTTTGGAAGGTTTTGGTTTGCAAACGGTACTGGAAGAACTGTTGAGTGAAATCAAATCTGAGAATCCAATTACCTATTCTGTTAAGGTGGATACAGCGGCTATGAGTGAAGCAACACCCGACATTCAGACATTGCTATACCGGATTGCTCAATTGCAAATACATAATATTGAAAGGCATTCTGATGCTGCAAATATTTTCATAAAAATAAGGTCATTGAGAGAAAAGATAAGCATGGTAATTTATGATGATGGCACAGGAACGGATCTTGAAACTTTGGAATTTGGAAGCGGATTTTCCATCATGCAGGAAAGGGTGGAAGCATTTGGAGGCACATTCAATTTAAAAAGTATCAAAGATGAAAAAGGGTTCATGTTGATAGTTACTGTTTAAATGCAATCTTCCCGGTTCCACAAAATCTACGATACAGGAATCGAGAAATAAAAAGTGGAACCCTTGCCTTCTTCACTTTCGGCCCACACCTGGCCTCTGTGCGCATGTACTATTTGTTTACACAGGTAAAGCCCAAGGCCTATGCCTTCGAGATTCTTTGTTTTTTCTGCCCTGAAAAATCGTTCAAAAAGAAATGGCAGTTGATTTGGTGATATTCCTGCACCCTCATCTTTTACCGAAACAGTAATTTTTTCCTTCCCGGGTATTATGGTTAAAACAACTTCCGTATTGCCGTTGGAATACTTAATGCCATTGCTAAGGTAATTGGTTACTACTTGTATAAGCCTGTACCTGTCGCCCTTCACTTCTTTTTCACCGTCTCCCTTCACAACAATTTTATAAGATGGATGCAATACTGCTATCGTTTCTATGGCATCCTTTATCATGTCGCCAAAGTTGAACATTGAAATGTCAAGGATTAAGTTTCCTGAATTAATTCTTGTGGCGTCATAAAGCTCGGCAATCATTTTGTTAAGGCGGAATACATTGTTTTTACTTTTTTGAAGAATATCAATGGCTGCTTCCGGATTATTTTCTTTAATGGCTTCGCTAATAAGCTCATTACATAATACCAGGTTTGCCAGTGGATTCCTAAGCTCGTGCGCTACAAAGCCGATTACATCTTCCCTCTCACGCTCTACCTGTTTATGCACCGTAATATCATGGATCACCAGTAATACATTATTTTCTCCACTGGTGTTTTGCATCGGGTTGCAATTGATGTCAAATACCTTTTTTTCTCCGTTGCTTGTTTCTATTTCAATTGAAATATTTGAAAACCCTACGCGGGAACTTATTGCGTTTTGAATATTTCTTTCAACCTGCTCAAAGGCGTCGTGGGGTTTAATAAGGTCTGCGAAATTCATTTTTTCTGCATGTTGGCCAACGTCTTTAAATAATGCAGAAAATGCCCTGTTGGTTTTTATAATATTCATTCTTTCGTCCAGTACTACTACTACATCTTCTATCGAGCTAAGAATGTTTTCGCTAAATTGATTCAGATTGTCTAGGGAAGTTTCAGATTTTTTTTGCTGCTGAATATCCTGTATGATTTTTAAAATATTAGCCTCTCCATCTGAACTTTCTACAAGTACCGATTCTCCCGATACCCAGGTTACAGATTTATCTTTCGCAACTAAATAATTGTTATCAAATGCTTGCCCTGTATTCAGACTTGTACGTATTTCTTTCTCCGGTTTCCCGTTTCTTTTATCTTCTTCTGTAAATAGTATGCTCAGGTGTTTACCTATTATATCCGAATGGCTATACCCAAAGCGCTGTGTAAATGCATCGTTAATGGCTAAAATGATCCCCTTCGTATCTAATAAAAGAATATTATTCTCTTCTGTCTTATTAAAGAGCGCCTCAAAATAATTAAGGGATGAAGATGAAAAACCAGGTGTTTCGGGCATATTAAAAGGTTAAATAACACGCTAAAAAAATGTGCTGTCAAAGGTAGCTAACAATCTTAATATCTAAATAATTTGCAATAGCTACCTGGATTAGAATGTGTGATCCTAAATTTTGAAAAGCACAATTAATTTTTTTTCACAACTAATAAAATTCTGTATTTAAGCAAAACTTACAAAATTATAATTTCCCACTCCTTCGGCAATACTTCCATACTTTAAAATTTCAATTGAAGGGATTATTGGGACTGATCTCCTTAACTTTGTTTAACAATAGATTATGTACATTGCGTTTACACACACGGCATTTTAGCAACAGATGTGTTTTTAAAAGTGGATGAAAGAATTATATGAGTAAAAAAACGGGAAAGAAAAAGCCTTCGTCATTGATAAAAGGCGTATTGGAAATTACACGTTCAGGGATCGGTTATGTAATTGCCGAGGGAAGAGACAAAGATGTATTAGTGCGCCCCAATGATTTCAACAAAGCTATGGATGGCGACACAGTAACTGTGAAAATAAGGGAGTCGAACGGAAGGAGAATAGAAGGTGTTGTAGAGGGTGTGGTTGAGCGAAAGCAAACCGAATTTATCGGGGAAATAGAAGTAAGCGCCAACTTTGCATTTTTCAAAGCAGATAGCCAAAAGCCGGTACCTGATTTTTATATCAGTACCCGCAACCTAAATGGCGCAGTATCTAAAGATCGGGTAGTGGTAAAATTTCTCAATTGGGAAAAGGGAGAAAAGAAGCCGGAAGGTACCGTTGTTGCCGTGCTACAGGCGAAGGACAAAGGTGATATGGCCATGAAGGAGATCATCATTCAAAATGGTTTTCCGCTTGAGTTTTCTTCAAAGGTGCTTGAAGAAGCTAATGCGCTCGATGGAAGAATTGATGATAATGAGATTGGTAAGAGGAGAGACTATCGAAGCGAACTCACTTTTACAATTGACCCTGCTGATGCAAAAGATTTTGATGACGCAATTTCTATAAAGAAACTTGGTAAGGATGAATATGAGATTGGTGTTCACATTGCAGATGTAAGCCATTTTGTTACTCCCGGCTCTGCGCTTGATGAAGAAGGATATAGCAGGGCGACCAGTGTTTATCTTCCCGATCGGGTGAATCCTATGCTGCCCGAGAAAATTTCAAATGAATTATGTTCCTTAAGGCCTCATGAAGATAAATATACCTTCTCGGTAATATTTAAGATGAGTAAAGGAAAGGTGAAAGATTACTGGCTGGGCAAAACCTTTATTCATAGCGATCACCGGTTTAATTATGATGAAGTACAGGAAATAATTGAAACCAGCGAAGGAATTTATAAAGAGGAAATCAAATGCCTTAATTCAATAGCAAAAAATTTCAGGAAGGAGAGATTCAAAAATGGGGCTATCAATTTTTCGTCCACAGAAGTGAAGTTTAAGTTGGATGAAACAGGAAAGCCGTTGGGGATTGTAGTAAAGGAGAGCAAAGAATCTCACCAGCTTGTAGAAGAGTTTATGCTGCTGGCCAATCGTACCGTTGCTGCACATGTTGCTAAAATAAAATTCAACAAAAAGCCCGTTCCTTTCCCTTACAGGATTCATGATACGCCGGATGATGAAAAGCTAAAACCATTTGCCGCTTTCGCAAAAAAGTTTGGTTATAAGTTCGACATCCATGATGAAGATGCGATAGCCGCTTCTTTCAACCAATTGATGCTTGATGTACATGGCAAGCCGGAGCAGCATGTGCTTGAGCAGTTAGGAATTCGTACGATGGCAAAGGCGATTTATACACCGGAAAATGTTGGGCACTACGGGCTTGGGTTTGAAGACTATTGTCATTTTACTTCACCAATACGTCGCTATCCGGATGTAATGGTTCACCGGATTTTACAGGAAGTATTGGAAAAAAATATCCACCCCGATAAAAAGATGGAAGAAAAGTGTAAACATTGCAGTTTGAAGGAAAGGGCGGCAATGGAGGCGGAACGTGCAGGGAATAAATACAAGCAAGTCGAGTTTATGATGGATAAAATAGGCCAGGAGATGGAAGGTGTGATAAGTGGCGTTGCCTCGTTTGGTTTTTGGGTAGAAACTGTAAATGAAAAATGCGAAGGCCTGGTATCTGTAAGAGATCTTTCAGACTATGATGATTTTCGCCATGACGACACTGACTATTCACTTGTTGGAATTCGTACAGGGAAAAAATTTCGCATGGGCGATAAAATAAAAATTCAACTCGTTGCTGCTAATCTTGAAAAAAGACAATTAGACTTTGAGTGGATACCCAATATTGAAAGTCTGAAAGAAAAAGCGGCGAAAACCAATAAAAAGCGAAAAAGTAAACGACAATAATATTGATTGTAAATAATTACTCATCGAAGCCTTGCCTTTTGAAGGCTTAACTGTTCTTTTTTAGAGACAATTTACGGTGGGGTTTCTCTTCAAACTTATGCATTCATACAAAGACTTCTCAAAACTTTTCGAAGAAAAATTTAATATAAGGCATTTTCCACAGAAGCCGGAAAAGCTGTACGATGCCTCTCAATACCTGGTATCCCTCGGCGGGAAACGAGTACGGCCATTGCTGTGCCTTATGGGCAACGAACTGTTTGAAGATGTAAAACCAGATGCTTATCATGTGGCTGCCGCCATCGAATTGTTTCACAATTTTACACTGGTGCACGATGATATAATGGATAAGGCTCCGCTTAGAAGGGGGATGCAAACCGTGCATATAAAATATGGAGACGCAACGGCGTTACTTGCGGGAGATGTAATGCTGGTAGTTGCTTATGAATACCTGAATAAGGTGCGGGGAGAATATACCCACAAAATATTATCGATATTCAATACCATGGCGAAGCAGGTTTGTGAAGGACAGCAACTGGATATGGAATTCGAAAAAAATGATGATGTAAACTTGGAGAATTACGTGGAAATGATTGGCCTTAAAACATCGGTGCTGTTAGGTGCAAGCCTTCAGGCAGGCGCTTTAATTGGTGGTGCGGGTTTAGGCAACCAGGAGCATTTATATGAGTTTGGCAAAAATATCGGCATCGCTTTCCAGGTGCAGGACGATTATTTAGACGCATTTGGCGACCCTGAAAAATTTGGCAAAAAGCCGGGCGGTGATATTTTGGCCAACAAAAAAACTTTTTTACTTATACAGGCTTTGCAGGCTGGAAGTACATCGCAGGTAGCCGCGTTACGTAACCTTATGTTACAAAACGACGAAAGCAAAATTCAAGCTGTTCTTGAAATATATAAAGCCTGTAATATTAAAGATTGGGCTATGGAGTTAAAGCAAAAATATTTGAAACTGGCATTGACTCACTTGGAAGAAACCGCCGTTCTTTCGGTAAGAAAAAGACCTCTTGAAGAGCTTGCAGCTTATTTGTTGGACAGGGAAATGTAGTACCACGCAAATGGGATAAATTTCCTATTTTTTCTTTGCCTCCTTTTTATCTTTCTTTTTACCAACAACATAACCGGCGCCTGCACCCACTGCTCCGCCAATGATAGCGCCTTTTACAGGATGTTTGCTTACAATCGCTCCTGTAGCAGCACCGGCGCCGCCACCTATAACGGCATCTTTTTTCTTGTGGCTCCAATGCTTTTTAGGTTTTTTTGTTTGCGCATCTGTATCAATGTTGAAAACAAACGTAAATGCAAACAGGAAAGTAATTACAAAAAGAATCTTTTTCATTTTTATTATTTTAGAAGATGATATTACATTAATGCCAATTGATAAAATGATTTCAACAGGCAAAAATACCAGTATTTCTAATTCACTATTCGCCTTAAATAAGATGTAAGGGATTATGCCAAAATTATATTGGCAATTATTCTTGCAAAGTTCATCTTACCACTCAGGGTTATCAGCGCATTTTTTCTATGGCTAACAAGGCAAGCCAGCAAATAAATGTTGAATTGAAAAATAACGCGGCGCTTTCTTTTTTACCGCATCCCAACGTACCTCATCAGCAATCAAGCTTTTCTTCCATAAATAATATTTATTTAAACACTTATCATTATTTAGTGTGGAGCGATATAATTACCTGCGGCGAAAAACTAAGCAGGGAGGAATTTAAATTTTCCCGTTGCCAAAATGTTACAAATATTTTTTTGAATGGTAAACTTGTTGTGAGAGAAAATGTTTTGTTACAGCCATTAAAAAATGATGTGCACTTGCTTGGGCAACTTGAAGGTTTTACGCATCAGTCAACTTTATTATTCTTAGGTGATAAAGCCAATACGGAAAAAATATCTGCCGAATGTTATGCAATGCTATCCGGCATAGAAAACATTACCTTCGGAATCTCAGCACTTCCTGTAAACGGATTAATTTTTCGGATACTCGGTTTTAAGAGGGGGTGCAGCTATTTGATTTGAATAATAAGATTGCCAATGTTATTGAAAAAATGATTTCACCGGTTATAACGCCCTTCGTTTATTCCACATCGTAATCTGCCACATCACCTCAGCACTCAATAATGCGCCAACTGCAAACAAGGCAGGCGTAAGCATTTTAGCTTCTTCGGAAAATGCACCAGAGAGCGCAATGGCAAATACGGCTACAGGAAAAATAAGCATTATGCAAAGGCCAGTCGTATTAAGTGGTATGCGATAAGGCCTGTGTGCATCCGGTGATGTCAATCTCAACTTTATCAACGTAACGAACTCAAGAAATAATCCAGCTCCATAGAGTGTTACATCAATCACAATCAGGTCCTGGAAAGTCCATAAAATCATAAAGCTTACGACAACAGCACAAATGATAATCGAGATATACGGGGTTTTAAAACGTGGATGTAGTTTGTGAATTTTTGCCGGCAGCAATCCATCATCGGACATTACCTGCGGCACACGCGATACCGAAAGCAAAACGGCTGCAAACAGACCAAGAGCACTTGCCATGCCGCCGATGGATATTGCTGCACCCAACCATTTTCCACCTGCTATTACACCCAATGCGGGGTAGCCTTCATTGCTCAATGTATCTGCATTAATACCAAAGTGCAGCGTGGCATATAATACCATTATGTAAACTGCGATAACTGTTATGAAAGCAATGCCTACCGATTTTAAATAGGTACGGGCCGGCTTATTTACTTCTTCAGCGTAGGTGGTGGTATTATCCCACCCAAAAAAGTTCCACATCACTGTGTAAAGAGCCATCCCTAACGATGAAAAAGAAATCCCTTTTAGAGATGGCGTTGGCAAAGAAATGTGACCTGTATCTTTTATGGCCAAAATAAACAGCGCAACAAATGGAGCGATCACCAGCAGGCTCAACATGGATGCTGTTTTGCCCACGGGTGAAATGCCTAAAATGTTGAGAGCCGCGCCTACCCAAATGATCGTAAGGCAAACAGGAATTTTTACCTGCTCAATTTGCGGAAAGAAAAAAGAAGCATATTCTACAAAAAGTACTGGATAAATAGCGAGATCAACAAAGGTGTATAACCATGTCCACCATCCTTCATAAAAACCAAAGCGCAATCCGAGTGTTCTTTTTACCCATTGATAATAGCCTCCCGTTACAGGCATCATGCTGTTAAGTTCAAGCACTGTAAGTATTGCAGGCACATCCCACAGCAACGGCGTAACCATTAAAAGCAATAAAGCACCATGCGCACCTGCGTAGCCAAGCAGAGGTTCCAGTCCGTAGGGCCCCCCGGAGACCGTGAAAAAAATTAATGCCGCAAGTTGTATTACATGGAGTTTCTTACGCGAAGGAATAGGTGCTGTCATTTGCAGAAAAACGATTTAGCTGTAAACGCCACCTGGCTTTTGTTGAATTCCATAAACAAAGTAATGCTGCTTTGAGATTCAAATATATTGGAATTAGCATACGCAGGGAAAATGAATATTTGAACCGCCTGCAACAATGATTTATCCGAAATTCTTTTTAAATTCAAATTCTGCGCTAAACCATAATTCCGGCTTTGCTACTAATGCTACGTTAGATATGTTGTAACTTAAACCTTGTTACACGAATTATTACAAATTAAAGTAACTCATCAATAAAGTAAAGCAATCCGTGTAATTTGGTTTTAAAATTCGTGTAATTGAACAAGTCATTTGATACTTAACTTAACACTAAGTAGTCTCACAACTATCGAAATTCAATGACATCATTACAATAGTTTACTTCGTTAAATTGGTCTCATAATTTTTCCAGAACCAACTCCTCTAAGGTTTCATTTATGAAAGCAATTTCTTCCCTGCTCAATTTTACGTTGGTCGCTTTTGCATTTTGTATTGATTGTTCTTCATTTCTTGCACCCACCAATGCAATGGTTATACCGGGTTGCTCAACAGTCCAACGGATAACCAGTTGTGCAAGTGTAGCATTTTTTTCTTTTGCCAGCGGCCTTAAAGTATACAGTATCTTATTAGTTCGCTTAATATTTTCATCTTTGAAGAAATACAATCCGGCACGGTGATCTCCTTTGGCAAAATGATGCCCGGGTTTTAGTTTGCCTGTGAGCAATCCTCTTTCCAAAGGGCTATAAGCAAGTATCGAAACATTGTTTTCAAGACAATATGGAACCACCTCTTTTTCAATGTCTCTTTTGACCATGCTGTAGGGAACCTGGTTAGAAACAAGATTAATATATTGTTGCGCTTCCTTCACTTGAGCGGCATTATAATTACAAACACCGGCGTACCTAACTTTTCCCTGTTGTATAAGTTTTGCAACGGCTTCCATAGTTTCGGAAATGGGTGTGGTAATATCAGGCCAGTGTATTTGGTATAAATCAATGTAATCAGTGCCGAGCCTTCTTAAACTGTCTTCACATTCTTTCACAATGCTATCTTCAGACGCATATTTGTAGATATCAATATCATTGCCATCATTGTCTTTACTTTTAAACGCAAAATCGCCTTTACTCTCGTCCCAGCGCATGCCGTATTTGGTGAGTATTTGCACTTTATCCCTTGATAGATTTTTTATGGCCTCACCCACAATTTCTTCACTGGCGCCTTGCCCGTAAATGGGTGCCGTATCTATTGATGTCACACCCATGTCGTATGCTCTTTGTATTGCCTTAATAGAATCTTTCCTTTCTGTGCCACCCCACATCCAACCGCCGGCAGCCCATGCTCCAAAAGTTACCACTGAAATCTCCAGGTCAGATTTTCCTAATTTTCTGTATTCCATAATTTAATTTTTATGATGATGAGTAATCGTTTTTTTTAAAAGTGTATCCATAAACTTTATTTCCCTGACAGCGCTCCGTTTTTTCAAACGGGGATTGCGTCGCATTACCGGAACAATAACTTAGCCAGTTTTCCAAAAAGGCTTAGGGGCTTATCTCGCTAAATAATAAGTATAGACACGTTGATCAATTGCCAATAAATGCCCGGATATTACGTTTATGCATGAAAATATCCTGGCTTAGAAAGAGCAGTATATATTTACTTTCTCCAAAATTAATAACAAAACTTATGCGGCTCCTAAATGTCCTGTCTCTTATTGCGATCGTTTTCATTTTCAATTCATGTCAAAAAGGAATACCAGGTGGTGACCCCGTAATCCCAATCAGTAATAAGATAAAGACCTATACCGAAGATGTAACATCCGGCGGGTCGCACAATGTTGTTACGTTCAACGTGGCTTACGATGCTAATGACAGGATAATAAGTCTTATATCTGCAGCATCGCCCGGGGACAGGTTTGAATTTCAATATTCAAATGCAAATTATACACTGGATATTTATGGTTCCAATCAATTGACGATACATGAGGTGGTTTTTCTCAACAGCAATTCGATGGTGGATAGTACTTTTCAATATAACGATACTAATGACAGCCTTACTGAAAAATATATATATAACACCTCCCGGCAACTTATCACGCTTAAGTCTTATGAGTATTCTAAGGCGACGGGTTCTGTGTTAGACAATGTAGAAAATTATACTTATGATAATGGCGGCAATATAATAAAACTGGCAGATAACTATTCTGTAACAACGTATGATTATTATACAAACCTGGCGGGAAATGTTGTGGCCCTTTATCCATATTTTCCTGTGCCTAAAAATTTTGTAAAAACAACTACAAATGTCGATGGAGGTACCACCGTTACGCTAAACCATACATACACATTCGACTCCGTTAATAGGTTGTCCACTGAAAAAATAGTGTATGATAATAATGAAGTTGTTATTAAAAGCTACACGTATTATTGATGAGTTTATCAATTCTTATTCTTATTCTTCCTGGCTTTAAGGATGAAGCATTGCTTTTATTAATCCAGGCCATGTAATACGTTTTCAAAGTTTTTTTACCGTTTAAATATGGAAATATCCGTTTAATCCAAATCTCAATTTGACGGGGAAGTATGGTGCATATTTTTGCGCATCAATTTAAAATGCTTTCCAAAACTCAACTCGTCATGAAACAGATTTTAATCTTTACCTTCTTTATTTTATCAGCTTTTATTTCTTTTGCTCAAACCCCCACACAGCTAAGTGGAAAAATCACCGATGAAAATAATAAGCCGTTATCTGCAGCAACCGTATTGCTTTTAAATGCGAGAGACTCTTCACTTGCCAAAACAGCGGTAACCGCCGCAGACGGAATTTTTAAAATGCTTTCCATAAAGCCCGGTAGTTATTTACTTTCTGCCACCTCTGTTGGCTACGCCAAAAACTACTCACCAAAATTTGAGGTAACGGAAGGACTGGATTTTAATAGCCCTTCACTTGTGTTATCACACAGCAGCACTTCTCTTGCAGCGATTACGGTACAGGCGAAGAAACCAATGATAGAAGTAAGAGCGGATAAAACAGTATTTAATGTGGAGAGCAGCATCAACGCAACCGGTAGTAATGCCTTTGAACTTTTGCAAAAATCTCCCGGAGTTTCTGTTGATAAAGATGATAATATTTCTATGCAGGGAAAGAATGGTGTAAAAATATACGTGGATGGTAAACCAACACAAATGGGTGGGGGAGACCTTGCGGCTTACCTGCGTTCCATAAATTCAGCGGATATAGAATCCATTGAAATGATCACCAACCCCTCAGCAAAATATGATGCTTCAGGCAATGCCGGCATTATAAATATCAGGTTGAAGAAAAATAAAAACTATGGCGCTAACGGCAACGTATCAACAGGGGTTGCTTTTGGCCATACGCCTAAATACAATAATTCGCTAAGCCTCAATTACCGCAATAAAAAAATAAATCTCTTTAGTAATTACAGCAATAATTTTGGCGATACAAGATTTCTCTTTAACCTGTATCGCATTCAACAAGATAGCATCTATGACCAGCGCAGCGTGAACATCAATGATAATACAACGCACAATGTAAAAGCAGGAATAGATTACTATGCAAATTCCAAAAACATTTTTGGAGTAATGGTTACCGCCAATTTTAATGATAGTAAAACAAATACTAATAGTACTACTGTAATTACACCCCAAAATACGGGCATCCCGAACAGGATTTTATATGCAGGAAATGACTTGCCGGGCTCCAGGAATAATATTGATTACAATGTTAACTACCGTTATGCCGACACAAGCGGGAGAGAATTAAATATTGATGCTGACCTGGTAACCTTCAGGCGCACAGGAAGCAGCTATCAGCCAAATTTTTACAGAGATCCCGTTACTAATATTTTGCTGGATGAAAGAATTTATCGCAACAATACACCAACTGACATTGACATCTATACTGCCAAAATTGATTATGAACAACCCTTTAAAAAAGGCAAACTTGGCTTCGGTGGTAAAATAACTGATGTGCAAACCAAAAACACGTTTGATTTTTATAATGTGTATGGAAACAATAATGTGAAAGATCCGGACCGCAGTAATAAATTTAATTATGATGAAAATGTAAAGGCGCTTTACGTAAACTATAATCGCCCGTTAAGTAAGAAAACAACAATACAGGCAGGCGTGAGAATGGAAAATACAAACAGCAAAGGTGACCTGATAAGCGTGAACCCTCAACCGGATGATTTGGTGAAGCGTAACTACACAGATTTTTTTCCAAGCGGCGCAATTACTTATATACTGAATCAAAAAAATACTTTGAACCTGAGCTACAGCCGTCGCATAGATCGCCCTAGTTACCAAAATCTTAACCCATTTGAGAATAAGATTGATGAGCTAACTTATCAAAAAGGAAATGCATTTTTAAATCCTCAATATACTAACAGTTTCCAGCTTTCGCATACCTTCCTTTATAAGTATGTTACTTCTGTAAGCTATAGCCACATTAAGGATTATTTCGCACAGATTATAGACACATTGGGAAATAAAGCCTTCATCACACAAAAGAACCTGGCAACCCAAAATATCTACAGCTTAAATATAAGTGCCCCCATTACTATTACTAAGTGGTGGAGCGCCTTTGCAACATTTAATGGATACCATTCCGCATACCAGGCAAATTTTGGCGCAGGAAAAACAATTAATGTAAATGTGGACGCCTTTTCATTCTATTCACAGCAAACGTTTAGCGTAAAGAAAGGCCCTTCATTTGAGCTTTCAGGATTTTTTAATTCACCTACTGTATGGGGCGGAACTTTCAAAAGCAAGTCGCTTGGATTCATCGATATTGGCGTACAACAAAAATTATTTAAAGGGTCCGGCAATATCAAAGTAAGCTTTACCGATGTTTTTAATACATTACGTTGGAAAGGTATAAGCGATTTTGGCGGGAGCCACCTGGAGGCAAGCGGTAACTTTGAAAGCCAGCAATTGAAAGTAAATTTCTCATACCGGTTTGGTAACAAACAGGTGAAGGCAGCAAGACAGAGAAAAGCATCGGCGGAAGATGAAAACAAAAGATTGAATGGCGGTGGAAGTGGTATCGGTGTGCAACAATAGGAATACTTAATATTATAAAACTAACTATGAAGCGTTTGGGGTTGGATAGAAAAATCCAAAACCTCAAACGCTTTTATGCACATTTAATTTATGCAATTCAAGTATGGTCGTTTTACCATCATCGCTCTCACGATACATGGGAACGAATTTGCGATTGAATAATATCTCGCTGAACGTATAAGAAGTACGTTGCTGTACGAAATTAGAAAACACATCATCGAAACCACGCAGTGTTACATACAATTCCACGTCGGCTGTTTTCATGTCTTCTTCGGTGAAGCCATAAAGCGGGCTGTTCTCATCTATAGGGTGTACAATAGTCCATGCCAGTGGCATGCTTTCAACGCGTGTCCGTTCCAACTCTAACGTAAAATATTTATACTCCGGTTTCTCCTCCTGAGAAATTATCAGACCGGTATTTACCTTTATTTCAAGATCAGTAAGCGTATGCTTGTCTTTGAAAGCCGCAAAACGAAACATAAGCCCGGTAACCTCTTTATAAGGACATACTACTGCATAGTCACTAAAAACAAGGTAACTTCTTGGCTTTGAAAAGCGGCCATAGATAAGGCCTGTCGCAATGGCAAGAGAAAGAAATCCCGTTAGTGCTTCCACGGCTGCGACAATATTGGCGCCATCTCCTGCAGGGCTCACATGCCCATAGCCTACTGTGGTAAATGTTTGTGTGCTGAAATAAAAAACTTCACGGGCTATTTTCCAACTACTTCCATCCGTCAATCCATCGAGTTGGCTTGTACCAAGTAAAAGGTAAATACAAGTGAAAATAAAATTGATAGCTATATAGAAAAGAAATATTACCAAAATGAATTTCCATAAAGGGAGGTTAAGCATGTCATGAAACATGCTGAACCTTTTTTGAAAAGCCATCCCTTCTTTCACAAGATTAAAGCTTCCATCTTTGTTAATAAAACGGCCGCCTACTTCATTACTATCACCGGCAAACCCGGTATCATTATTCTGTTTTGAAAAAGGATTTATTCTTTTATGTATGGCCATCCGGCAAATAAAAAATTTGATTCAAAATGCAAATTTATAGATACGAATCGTTAATCACCATTTCATCTTTATGTTATTGTATCCCCAGCAAAAAACAGTGTACGATTATTCACAGTACAATTATAGTTTGTTGTACCGTATTTTTTTTAAAAATGAGCCTTTTGTAAATAAACTTTGCAGTCATTAATTTGTTATAAAGAAAATCAGTAAGTATGACGAATGAAAATAAAAGAAATTATCTCAACCACAAGCCACTCACAACGCAAGCTCTTATAAACTTGCGTGAGAAGGGATACAAATATCTGCAAGTGCAGGGCTTTACAATTGATCATCACGCGGAATATACAGAGCCGCATTATCTTATGCTCGTTCCCATAAAAGAGCTGCCAACTGACCAGGCTAAAATGGATATCTATGAACCGATTGAGAGTGATCTAATTAATTCCTGGATAAAAACAGACACGGATGATACCGGGCTCGAAATTTATTTGGCAGGCAATAAACATAATTAAGCCAATAGAATTGTTTTGTTTTTCTGATAAATCATTTTGATAGTTTCGTCTTCCATTCATTTAGAAAAAATCTGCAATTAAGGCAGTAAGCAATTTATCAATGCATCAGCAATATATCGTTTGAAAATAGGCAGAGGATAACTATTCGATGAGTCCATAACAACATAGTCTCCATTTGGAACTGTAGCACTCACACAAAAATTACCTGATAAAAAATTCCTATAATAGGAAGAATATATGATGGCTAAAATGAAGTTTGGACAAATAATGGATCTATAAAAAGCAGTAATTATTTTGGGCTTGTAGTAACAGCCCCGGCCCCGTTATCATTCTTTTCATAAGTATCATATTGCTTTGTACTGCTTCCTAATCTTGTATCCCTGTAAATATGCGGTTGCGGTTGGATCACGGCCGATTGCTCCGGCGCTTTAGTCACCACAGTGGTTGTTGCCAGTGTAATATTTGGAACTGGAGTAGGCGACAAATTGGGATTCGCCCCAATTTTCCCTGTAGTGGAAGGAGCAAGCGGTTGCGGGTTGGGTGATGTCGTCAAATTACTAGCGGCAGTAGTGCTTGCGGCGGCTGTAGAATCATTTGCCGCTTGTGAATTTTGCTTAAGCTTGCGGAAAGCATCAAGTTTAGGATGTGATGTATTTTCAGTTGCTTGACTTAAGGCTGAAAATGATATCAGCACAAATGACATTATTAAAGGTGCGATTTTATGTTTCATGATAATTCCGGTTTAATCCTCTTATTATACCATAAATAATATGCCTGTATAAATATCGTCTAAAAAAATAACAAAAAATTGAGTTGTTTTTGCGACGTATTATTTGCGGATTATCTTTTTAAAATTCTCCATGGATTTACGAAGTTGAAAGTCAATCCTGAATTTCGTATTACTTGCTTTCTTTATAAACTTCTTTTTATCGCAGCATGAAACGGGATATGTGTTCAATAAATATTTAGATGAAAGCCTTTGTTGAAAAGGCCTTCAGCCATGCCTGGTAATCTTCCCATTTGAAATTCTATTATTTAAAAATCTTATTTTTAATTTTTTCTGTTATTCAAAAGTTAAATATCTTTAAAACAACGATTGTATTATTTCAACCCAAAATAACTTGTATATGAAAGAAAAATTAAAGAGGGGCTCCCCTCCTGTTTTTGGCAAACTTCTTTTTTCACTTTTTTCACTGTTGTTTTTTTCAGCCGGATATTCACAAACTATAACAGGAGCGATAACTGATGACAACAACCAACCTGTTCCGGCTGTTACGGTACAGGTAAAAAATACCAGCCGTGCAACAACCAGCAATGCTTACGGCAAATATGAAATAAAGGCTTCGCCTGAAGACGTGCTTATGTTTAGCTACGTGGGCGCTCGTACACAGGAAGAAACTGTCGGAAGAAGAAATATCATAAATGTGCAAATCGCCGGTAAAGCCCAGAATCTAAATGAAGTGGTGGTTACGGCGTTAGGCATTACCAAGCTGTCAAGGGGGTTAGGATATTCCGCTACCAATGTTGACCCCGACGAACTTTCAGTAAACCGGACTCCAAATCCTGTAAATGCACTGCAAGGTAAAATTGCCGGTGTAAATATCTCTTCTCTCGGTACCGGTCCCGGCGGAACTTCCAAAATACGCATACGGGGACAGTCAAGCATCAATGGGCAAAATAACCCGCTGATAGTTGTAAATGGCGTACCAATAGATAATACTAATTTCAATGACAATACAATTGGCGTCGGCGGCGGCGGTGTTTATGCTGACGGCGGCGATGGCCTTTCAAGCATCAATCCCGACGACATTGAAAGCATGACTGTTTTGAAAGGCGCTCCGGCCGCTGCGCTCTATGGCTCCCGTGCCGAGAATGGCGTAATTATGATAACGACAAAAACGAAAGGCAGGGGAAAAGGTATAGGCGTAACATACAATGGAAACTATACCAATGAAACGCCATTAGATTATACCGATTTTCAAAAAGTATATGGGCAGGGAGAAAAAGGTGTGCGCCCTACTTCCCCGAATCCAACTTCCGGCGAATGGTCTTTTGGTGAAAAGTTTCAGCCCGGAATGACGCAAACATTATTTAACACCGACGGCATTCCCTACGTACCGCAGGGCAGTCGCATCAAAGAATTTTACAGGCACGGGGAGAATTTTGCGAATACGTTAACCCTGGGAACCAGTGGTGAAAAAGGTGGACTCCACTTGTCTTTAAACAATACCGACAACAAAGGCATCATGCCCAATAATTCCTTTAACCGCAAGGGCATGAACCTGGGATTTAGTTATGACTTGTCAGAGAAATTTAGTTTTGCAGGCAATGTCAATTATACCCGCGAGGATAATAAGAATCCGCCAAATATAGCCAACCAGGATAACTCTATTCCAACTGTATTGATGGCTTTGTCTAATTCAATGCCGCTTAGCGTGCTGGATGAAAATAAATATGTTCCCGGCACCAAGGACGAATATGTGTATTCAAGATTTAAGAACAGAACCAACCCATACTGGGTATTGGCCGAGCAGTTTCACAATATTCGCAGGGACAGGATCTTTGGGAACATCTCCGCAAAATATGATTTGCTGCCGTGGCTTTTTGTACAAGGCCGTTTCGGTCAGGACTATTGGTCAAGAGACGAGGATGTAAATAATTTCCCTACCGGCCAGGCCTCGAGGGCGCCGGCACAACCCGGTTTTGTGAACGGAATATACACGCAGGAATCGCGTCGCTTTACTGAATCGAATCTCGATTTCCTGGTAAGCGCCAATAAGCAATTTGGTGACTTTCATGGGACGCTCACCGGTGGCGGCAATCAATTGCGCAGGCGTGCGGACGTAAACAATGTACAGGTGACGGATTTTGTGATCAGGGGTCTTTACACAGTACAGAATGGCCGGGCAAAAAACCCCGTGTACGACCTTAGCCAACAAGGTGTGAATTCTTTATATAGCTCAGGCGAGTTGTCATGGAAGAGAACTTTATACCTGAATGGAACTGTAAGGAACGATTGGTTCTCTACACTTTCCGCCGCAAACAGGAGCATACTATATCCATCTGTTTCAGGAGCGTATGTTTTTACCGAGACGCTTAAAAATATATCCTGGTTAAATTTTGGAAAAATCAGGGCGGGTTACGCGGAAGTAGGTAGTGACGGCGATGTGGCTCCATACTCAGATCAATTATTTTATTTCATCAATTCCAATCTGATTAATAATCCTGACGGCACACCTGTAGCTGTAGGAGGAAGCGGAGGCACTGTACCGAATGCTAATCTGAAACCCAGCAGGGTGGCCGAAACAGAAGTAGGGTTGGAATTAAAAATGTTTAACAGCCGGGTGAATCTCGATGTGGCGGCATACAGAAAAATAACTACCGACCAGATCGTTCCGGTACAAATCTCCAATGCTTCGGGCTTTGTAAACACACGTATTAATAGTGGAAAGAGCCGCAACCTTGGCTTTGAAGCGTTGCTGAATATTGTTCCCGTTAGTACGAAATCTTTTAGCTGGGATTTCACGGCCAATACATCTTTCAATAAGACCAGGGTGTTGAGTATCCTTACAAATACACCCGGTGAACGCATCACCATCGGCAATCATCCATTTAACGGTGAAGTCCGTGATGTAGTGGGAGAAGAGATAGGGCAGATAGCAGGCTATGGTTATGCACATACTGCCAAAGGAGAACGGATTTTTAAATCAGACGGTACACCACAACGTACGGCTGATCTCGTTTTGTTTGGAAGTGCATTGCCGAAATGGACAGGCGGCTTTTTAAACTCTTTTAATTACAAGGGAATTAGCCTCACAGTTTTCATAGACTATAAATTAGGCAACAAAGTGCTGTCCGGTACAAACTTCAATGCCATTCGGGAAGGATTGCATAAAATGACCCTGGAAGGAAGAGAGGGTGGAGTAACAGGTGACGGTGTAAATGTTGATAATACCGGTACAGTTACTGGCAAGAATACGGGGGTACTTTTGAATCAAACCTATTGGGAACATCTGCGTTCGCAAGCGCTTGTGGAAGCGGTTGTTTATAACGGCGGATATTGGAAGCTGCGTCAAATCACGTTAGGTTACGATTTTACGAAATTCCTGCCTGCGGCATGGCCGGTGAAAGGGGTTAAGCTTGACTTCGTTGTTAATAATGTGCTCCTGATAAAAAAATGGATTGACAATATTGACCCGGAAACTGCGGGATACGGTTCTGACAATTTCATTGGCCTTGAGTCGCCCGGTCTGCCAACAACGAGGGGAATAGGTTTCAACTTAAATGTAAAATTTTAATACATCTTAATTATGAAAAAAATATTTAGTTATACCATGCTGGGTGCTTTTCTCGCGCTTGCTTCTTCTTGTGAAAAAGGCCTGGAAGATTTAAATAAAAATAAAACCAGCCCCACTTCCATTGATCCCGCGCTTCTGTTAAACAATGCGGTTATCAATACCTCTTTTCCAACGACGACCGTGTTTTTTGACATGGGCATAGTTCAACAAATGATTACACCGAACGGGGGTGTATTAGCCGGCGCTAATTTTAACCAGGAAAGCCGGGACAACAGTAATATATGGGCGCCTTACTATCAAAATGTGATAAAATACACACATGACGTGATTGTAAATACCGCGGGCGTTCCCGAACGAAGCAATCTTTATAATATGGCCCGTATATTCCAGTCGTATGTCTTTATGATCCTATCAGATGAGTATGGTGCGATTCCTTACACTGAAGGCGGGGCAGGATATTCCGACCAGATTTTTTTTCCGAAATATGATCAGCAGCAGGATATTTATCCAAAAATAATTCAGGAGCTAACGGATGCCACGGCGGCATTGAACCCTGCAGGCACCGTTGAAAAGCAGGATGTACTGTATGCCGGAGATATTGCGAAGTGGAAGAAGTTCGCCTATTCACTATTGCTAAGAGCAGGTATGAGATTGTCTAAGGTAGATCCGGCCAAAGCACAATCCACCGTGCAGGCCGCTTTTAACGGCGGGGTAATACTTACCAACGCCGATGACGCTTACATGAGGCACGATGCCAACTACACATTTCCTATCGGTAATATGCTTAATGGAAGTGAGTCTGCCAATTTTTATCTAACCAAGCCATTTGTTGATCAGTTGAAAAATACAAATGATCCAAGATTATCGTCTATTGCTATTCGATATATAGGCGCTACTTCTGGAAACGGGCAAACCGCGGCGGCTGCCACTACAGATCCTACACAGCAAATTGGAATGCCTATCGGGTATGATAACGGTACCATTGTAGCGCAGGCAACTGCGGATGGACTTACTAGTTTTTACGGCTATAGCCAGGCTGACAGAAACCGGGTTGTCAAGACTTCCGCACCTGCATTTTTTGTAACTGCGGCTCAAACACAGCTATTGTTGGCCGAAGCGGCATTCAAGGGCTGGATTTCTTCTGGCACCGCGGCACAATATTTTGCCGATGGCATAAAAGCGCACATGGATCAAATGGCTCTCTACGATGCGGGAAGCGCCGTAAGCCCTGCTGCAAGAGATGCATACGTCGCCGCAAACCCTCTCGGCGCCGGTACAGAATTGGATCAAATCAATACGCAATATTGGATAGCTTCTTTTTTAAACGGACCCGAGGCATGGGCAAATTTCAGGAGAAGCGGATTTCCCGCGTTAACGCCTAACCCCTACGGGCAGCCGAATAATCCGGATGTGCCTCAAGGCACTTTTATGCGGAGGCTTACATATCCTACTTCCGAATTATCTGTAAATACGGATAATGTAAATGCAGCAATTACGGCGCAAGGGCCGGATAAATTGAGTACAAAAATTTGGTGGGATAAGTAAAAACGATAAATTTTTTTTGAACAATCAACCGCTAAGCCGTCTCTTAAAAAGGGGCGGCTTATTTATTTCATCTGTGGTTTATTACTCCTGCTTTATCTGGCAATCTAACATACTCACCGCGGTTACAATGCACGCACTCGCCTTTGTATTACGTGAGGCATGCAATTTGTTTGATCTTGAAATCTATGAGGTATTTTATAGCTATTTGAGAAAATAGCAGGTATTCGATTTATACGAACAATCAAATTATTCAAGTGTTATATTAATGAAAGATGAAAAGAGATGTATGTTCCGGGGCATTTTTAGTAAAGAAAAATAAATTTCTTTTCGGAAAGCGATCAAAGAAAAAAAGCTGGGCCCCGGGATTGTGGGATATCGTGGGTGGCCGTTCTAAAAAAAAGGAAGATCCTTACCAAACTTTACAAAGAGAAACTTATGAAGAGACCGGGGTTAAAATAAAACAGGCTGAACTAATGACCTCTGTGAATGTTGTTGAAAAGAGACAGTGTATGCAAACCACCTGAAGGTGCTGTGATCAAAAGTCATGGTGCTGAA
>JBDTUZ010000064.1:0-26686 GCA_040007435.1 Ginsengibacter sp.
TCCTGTTGTTATCATAATAGATAGTTGCTGCTTCTACAAAAGGGATTTTAACTTTAAAAGTACTTCCCCTGTTCAATTCACTTTCTACTTCAACAAAACCCTGGTGCCTCTGGATAATATGATTTACATAACTTAAGCCAAGCCCATAACCCTTTGCATTGTGCGTATTTTCCATGGGAACACGAAAAAATTTCTCAAAAATTTTATGTTTGTATTCACTTGCAATTCCAATTCCATTGTCAGTTACACGAAATTCCAGGTATTGCTTCTGGTCAAGAATCTCAACTAAAATTCGAGAATTTTCTTTGCTGTATTTTAAAGCGTTATCGAGCAAATTGTATATAACACTTGTCATGTGTAATTTATCTGCTTCAATAATAAAATTCGTACCGGTGGATTTAATTTCAATAGCAGTATTTTGTTTTTCAAACTGCAATTTCATAGAGGATATTACTTCCTTGATTAATTCGACAATGTCAAAGCGTTCCTTCTTTAAAGTGATTTCTCTTTTTTCGAACATGGAAATTTTTAAAACTTTATCAACCAATAAACCTAAGCGTCGTAATTCTGATGCTGAAATATCAAGATATTCCTTTGTACGCAAAGGGTCGTACAACGCCCCAAAATTTTGAAGCGCTTCGATCGCAACATTTACGGTAGCAATAGGAGTCTTCAGTTCATGGGTAATATTACTTATGAATTCATTTTTAATATCTGAAAGCTTTTGCTGCGCGACGAGATTGCGGTATAGAAATAAAAATGAACTAATAACCAGCGCAACGAGAAAGATCGATAACAACATTTGTATACTCATGCTTTTAAATATTTGAGCTTGCGGGCTTTCAAATGCTGCTTTATAACCAATCAAACCAAATAATCCCATAGGCACTATCCCGGTGCAAAAAACAGTAATGCATTTGCTTGTATCATTAGAAATATTAATTTTCGAAATCGTGAATGGAATATCAATATTCGTTCTTAAAAGCTCGTGCTTAAATGAACTGGCTATAATGTTTATAGGAATTGAATCGTAAAGCTGGCTGCTGTCTTTTATTGATCGGGTAAAGGTTGGGCTGCCTCCCTGCCTTATAAAAATATTGTTACGGATAACCGAATCTTTTACAACGAACCCGCGTTTAATTGTTGTATCAACATCATGGTCAATTTTGATTACTATACTTTTCTTATTTCCTGCCAGGTGATCCGTATCATCAATTCTTCTTTTAAGAACATTCAGCATATCCACTGTAAAAAGATCTTCGCCAGGCAAGCCGTTAAAGAGCGAATCTTTTGCAAACCTGTCAACCTGCAGTTTGTATAATGTTTCGCGAAATACAACATCAGTATTTTTCTTAATACTGCTGTATTTATCATTATATAAAGTTATCAGCCAATAAACCTGGAAGCAAATAATCACAAGTGTGCTTATCAACATTAATGCTCTTGCCGTGCGAAGCTTTTTCATGCTGGCCAAATTTACCAGTTTAAAATAATGCTTTATTTCTTCATTAACCTTAATTAACATTAATGAAATGATGCTTAACCTTTTTGAAAAACTGGAAAAGATATTTTTGAAAAAAAAGTTATGAAAAAAATTGTATTAGGATTACTCGCAGCTACGCTATTCCAGGCGGTTGGCGCACAAATCACCGAAGGCAAAATCATATTTGAACAAAAAATTGATTTGCACCGGCGGATGCAGGATGAACAAATGAAGTCAATGGTTCCTCAGTTTCGATCAGCAAAATACGAATTGAATTTTGCCGACAATCAATCCAGTTATAAAATACAGGAGGAAGAGCCTGATATAACTGAAAATACAGGCCATGGAAATGTAGTAATGCGTTTTGGCGGAGCTAATGTTGAATACTATAAAAACTTTTCTACTCAAAAGCAGGTTGAAAAAAGAGAGCTTGCAGATAAAGATTATGTTATCGAAGATTCTCTGCGTCACCTTACGTGGAAGTTAGAAGATGAATCAAAAACAATATTGGGATACAATTGTAAAAAGGCAACAGGCAAAACAGAAAGAGGCAGTGATGTTGAAGCATGGTTCACTGAAGAAATTCCCATGTCTTCAGGACCTGAAAATTTCAATGGATTACCAGGAATGATTTTACAAATAAATATTAATAAAGAAGAGTTTCTTATTACCGCAGTAAACCTTGAAAAGACTGCAGATAAAAAAGAATTGAAGTCGCCTTCTAAAGGGAAAAAAATTACTCCCGCAGATTTTGCAGCACTACAGAAAGAGGTCTTTGGAAATCAATCCGGGCCTGTTATAAAGATTGACAGAAATTAATGGCGATAAACCAATATCCTTGCTATAACGCATTTGAAATGCAATAGATATTAATTATTTGAGGGTTAATGATAATAGCTCCTGCCAAAAAAAAATTTGATTGCGGTTTCCTTAACAGCCAAAAGTGAAATAATAGTTCTCTCTATAATAATTGCCACGACCTTCAGGTCGTGGATTACAAAATAATGGACTGGCTTTAGCCAAATAAACAACCATACCTTTTAATATTTCTTTCCGGATTAAATTGAAGGATGCTAAACAATAAATTATTTCGGCTAAAGCCTGGCCACATGAACATCGATCCACGACCTGAAGGTCGTGGCAACAGAGAGACCTAAATAGATAAACAACTAATTTGATAATTCTGCAAACTGGCTTTGGCACGTTATCTTTTTTACAGCTTATAAGACCCATGCTGGCAATAAGACTTGCAATTGCCACAAAAAAAAATTTCATTTTCATTTTCATTTTTAATTGTTTAGTTGAAATAAATACCTGTTCCTGGATAAGTAGCGAATTTTAAGGCTTATCTGAGAAAACATCAACGTGATGATATTTCATTGGTTTCTTTATTTGCTTTGAAATGTCTTTTTGTTTTATTGCCAATTGTTAGCATTAGTGAATCAATAAGTTTAATTACTTGCGCTAAGGTTTCAACGTTTATAATTTTATTGTCTCCTATTTTTGTTTTTGCAAATGATATTAAAAGCCGTGAGCTATCCGGTATGTCAGCCTCTATAACCTTTAGTGTTTCCATTAAAGAAAGGTGACCTTTGTGGCCGGCTAAAGAAGCTGTAATCAACGCCACAGGTTTATGTGAAAATTCCATCGACGAAACCGTCCAGTCAATAGCATTCTTCAAAGTATCCGGCACACCCATCGCATACTCTGGCGTGCAGATTAAAATTCCATCTACCTCGTGTAATTGCATGCGAAAATCTGCAACAGCATCAGGTGGGTCGTCAGTATCGAGGTCGGGATTAAAATGCGGAATGTCAGCAAGCCTTTGAAAAATTTTGATGTTGAGTACATCTGAAAACAAATCGGCTATTGCGTTAATTAAATTTTCGTTTGTTGAATTTCTTCTTGGGCTGCCACAAATGACCAGTACGTTTTTCTTCATATTTATAATTGTTACTTGCATTCATATTTATACAGAACCTGATTTATTGTTTTATTACCTGCATGGGTTTTTGCCCCTGTCCATTGTTCCATTCAGCCTGCAGATAATAAACACCATTTATTAATGATGTTATATCAACACTGAGTTGATTATTTCCTTGTAAAAGGTTTCCCCTCTGTGTCTTAACCAAGGCACCTTTACTGTCGAAAAGTTGCATTAGTATTTTTGATCGAGTCTGTGTTGTGATATTTATTGATGCTACACCTCGTGTCGGATTTGGCGACAGACTTAATACGTCTCCTCTATTGCAGGAAGCCTGGACGACCGGACTGTATTGCATTTTTTTATCTAGGTCATACTCAGCAATACGGCAGTAGTTATTTTGCTCAAGGCCATTATCAGTAAAAGAATAGTTTTTTTCTGTTGAGCTGTTTCCGGCTGCTGTCTTGCTGCCAATTACTGTCCAATGAAAGCCGTCGGTACTACTTTCAATATCAAAACGACTGCTGTTCTGCTCCTGCGCAGTTACCCAGTTCAGTACAACTTTATCACCTTTGCAATTTGCATTGAATAAAATGAAACTGACCGGCAATATGATAGGATCCAGGTTTTTAACAAAAAGTCCTCCCTCCGTTGCTAAAAACAACTTGTTATTGAATTCAATAAGATCATAGGCAAAAGCATCCGGCAAAAATTCTTCATTTGTTGCCCATGTTGTACCAGCAACAGCTTGTTTGCTACGTTGCTGGATCCATGTGCCTTCAGCAGATACTACTGTAAAGGGCACGTAGGTTGATGTATAATAATTATTTATTCCAGCAAATATATTCATGTGAGACCCGTTACCTGCATGTATCCCATTATTATCATTTGTCCAGGTAAGACCGGCGTTATTGCTCCTGATGATCCGTCTGAAATTCATAGCAAAAAGAGTATCGCCATTATCAATGAGATTATTTATCAGTAAACCAGGGTGAAGTATCCCATCATAATACTCCTCATTCCAGCCGTTAATATTAAAGTCATACCGGTAGAACGTACCATTTGCCCCGGCGGCGATAATCAAAAAATTGGGCGAGCTGATTATTTGCTGTACTACAATTGAATAAGATGGAAGTAAATTATTGAAGGGCGACCAATGATTAGTTGCCGCATTTAAAACGAATACCCCTTCACCAAAAGTGGTTGCATATAAAATATTGTTGTGGATAGCAAAGTCGCTAACCTGGCCAAAATTCGTCCCATTATTCTGCCAGGATATGCCATTGTCTGAACTGAAAAAAACTCCTGCATTAAAAGTACCAACAAACATTTTATTGTTGTAGAATATGATCTTACTTATCTGTATCGTATCTGGCCCGATAACCATAGAACTCCATCCCAGTCCGCCATCAATGCTCTTATACACAATGTTTGAACCTGAACAATAGATAACATTGTTATTCACTTTGAAAGTGAATATACGTGAAGCCGGAAGGGAAGTTATTCTTGTAAACTGTGCAAAGCCCGTGTTTATAATAAACAGGATCAGTGCTATTAAATAAAATTTTTTCATGTCATATTTTTTATTGTTTAAATAATTTTTGCAGGTTGCCCGGATTAATCATTAAACTTTTATCAACTGCACTGTTTTATTTTATTTTCCATTACTCCAATCCTGCATAACTATTAGATTGCTATTTATTATTCACTTGCTTCCTAATCTGCTCTGCCCATTGTTGAGAAATTTTAATTGTAGAGGGCATCTCAAATGGCCGTTCAAAAAAATCCGCTACTATCTCCATAAAAAGGCCTGGTTTTTCAATCGCAAAAAAATGGGTTGAGCCAGGTACAATGCAAAGTTGTGCATTGGGTATGGCCTGGTAAATTTTAACCGTATGTTCTGTTTTAACGGCATCTCTGTCACCGCCCATTATTAGTACAGGGGCCTTGATGGCTTTTAATTTTTCGAAAGATATATTTGGATGAAAGGCCATCAATCTAAATTGCTTTTGTTGCATGGTATCTTTTATCATCGGGTACATGTTAATCAATGATACCAATTGGGGAAAAATGGCAGTTGTATCGGCCTGGATATTGGCACCTGTTGTAATTAATTTCTTCACTTTATCCGGATATTGAAAAGCCATTATCAAACCCAAAATGCCTCCATCACTCTGCCCCCAGATAAGACAGGAATCGATTTTAAGTTGATCTAACAAGCCATTTATATCAGCTGCCATCATTTCATAATTCAAATCCCCCACATTACATCCGCTCTTGCCATGACAACGGCTGTCGACCGCAATTACTTTGTATTTTTTTGAAAATATTGGTATTTCATTTGCCCTCCCGCGAATTGAACCGCCATTACCATGGAGAAGCAGCAAGGGTTGCCCTTCCCCATATATTTCATAGTAAAGTTGAATGCCATTTACAGATGCGTATTTGCCAACTGCCGGATTATTTCCATACGGGGTAGCTGTTTGCGCAATAGCATTCAGTGAAAAAAAAACAAGTGCGACCAATCCCAAACATGCCTTTTTCATAATTATTTATTTTAGTTAATTTTATTTTATTCAAAACTGAATCAGCTTATTCATCCTGATAGTATCGTATTTATTGCTTTATTATCTGCATTGCTTTTTTATTCTGCCCGTTGTTCCATTCTGCAGATAATAAGTAACTACCCTGTGGCAATGATGATGTATTTATCCTGAATTGATTGCTGCCCTGCAAAACAGTCTCTCTTTGAACTTTTACCAAAGCCCCTTTACTATCAAACACTTTTATTTCCGCCCCTGATTTATTAGCAGCAATAATATTTATGTACAGATTATCATGCACCGGGTTTGGCCACACTGTGAAATTGTCTGCTCCACTGCAGGATGAGCGGAGTACGCCTGTGTACTGCACTTTGCCATCTTGGTCGTACTCAGCAATACGGTAGTAATTATTTTGTACAGGGTTATTATCGTTAAAAGAATAACTTTTTTCAGTGCTGCTGCTGCCCGCTGCAGGCAGGTGGCCAATCACCATCCAATGGATACCGTCTGCACTTTTCTCAATATCAAAATGACTGCTGTTTTGTTCCTGGGCAGTTGTCCATGTTAATACAACTTTGCCTGCTTCACATTTTGCATTGAAAGAAATAAAACGTACTGGTAAAATAATGTTGGTTTTCACATAGAGGCCATCATGTTTTGCTAAAAAAAGTTTGTTGTTGAATTCAATTATATCCCAGGCATACCCTGTGGGGAGAAACTCTTCGTTTGTTGCCCAGGTGGTATTGACCGCTGAATTCTTATTACGTTGCTGTATCCAGGTACCTCCGGCAAAGAGATTTGTGAGTGTATAATAATTATCTGACCCTGCATATATATTCCTGTCAGCGCCAATGTGCGTGCCTATCTTATCTTCAACCCAGTTTAATCCTGCGTTATCGCTTCTTATAATCTTGTTGTCGTTTACTGCCCACAATGTGTCGGCACGGTTAATCAGCCTGTTAATTTGCAGGCCGGGATGCAGCCGGTTGTCAAGATAATATTCCTCTTCCCATTGATTAGTGGTGAAATTGAACCGGTAGTAAGTGCCGTTACTTCCTGCACCTGCTATCAAAAAATTGGGCGAACTAATTATGTTCTGAACAACGTAGGAATAGAAGGGCAAGCCATTAGTGAAAGCCAGCCAGTGGTTTGTATTTGTATTCAGTGCATATATACCATCCCCAAACGTGGCTGCAAACAAAATGCCGTTGTGTACAGCAAACCTGCTTGCATTTACGGCGCTTAATGCATTGCTATGCCAGGTTACACCATCATCGTCACTGTTAAAAACAACAACATCATTGGTGCCAATATAAATTTCATTGTTATAAAAACCCATTGTGGTTAAGTGAACAGGAATATTACTTACGCTCGTAGCACGCCAAGTAACGCCATCATCACTTT
Source organism: Ginsengibacter sp. (assembly GCA_040007435.1). Taxonomy (GTDB): domain Bacteria; phylum Bacteroidota; class Bacteroidia; order Chitinophagales; family Chitinophagaceae; genus Ginsengibacter. Next base: position 7,355 of record JBDTUZ010000064.1, read on the forward strand.
TATAAATAATATTTGAGTCGGATGCTGCATAGAGTTTACTGTTATGAACAGCAAGGGCAATAATATGGCTTTGGGGGATTGCAGCGACCCTTGTCCATTGTGCAAATGCGCCGTTTAGGCAAAGAAAAAAGGCGACAATAAAATAGAATTGTTTCATGTTGTTTGTTTAAATTATTTATGTCTTTTTTGTTGTTCGTATTAATTTTTGCAGGCTTCTGTTGCTGTTCTTAAAAAGACTGTTACTGCTACGAATAAATAGCCCCACCAAATAGCGTAGGATCTGGATGTTATTATTTGAACATTAAGATATCTTCTGTTGCAACTGCAAAATAAATCCTTGTACTGTCGACGTATTTAAGATGAGTTCCCCATTTTACAATTACAGCATCCCTATTTTATTAAACTTTACGGTCCGGGTATATGTTGAATCCAAAAAAGTGCATGGGTCAACTAATTTCAGAGCTAAGTATAGTACCTCGCCCCGCTCATAAAAAAATCAACAGGCTTATTCTTTAAAAAAATTAATTGCCTACTCTTCCTCTTTCTTCATCAGATCCTGATCTTACTTTTACTGATTTCATTTTACTGTTGCCAAAATTTCTTGTATAAGTGAGCCTTAAAAACCGCGCATTAAAGTCATAGTTAAAATATGAATCCACATTATTTTGAGGCGAATGAGTTTTGATTCTCCAATTGCCTGAATGGAGCATATCGTCTATGGCCAATCTCAATATCCCATTATCTCCAAACTTCTTTTGAACGCCGACATTAAGCAATGTAACAGGCAGGTACACCGAAATTCCGGAAAATGATTTAGAATAATACATAGCACTAATTTCAACAGAATAATCTTTGGGTAAGGTTACAGAGTTAACCAGGCCAATGTTGAATCCGTATAAATGGAATTTCACATTATGCTGCACGGCTGAAGTTTGCGCAACTTGGTATTGTGCAGTAAGATTACTTTGTACCTTCCACCAATTTGTTATCTTGAACGACCATGAATGAGCTAAAGAGCTAGTATTTAAATATTGCAGGTTTAGCGACCGGTAAGTAAGATTATTTGTGAGGCTATCCACCTCCGGTTGCCATGCGCTGATATCGTTTTTTGAATGACTGTATTGTAAAGACAGGATTGTTTTTTTTGTATGATACCCTATTTTAAATGCGTCGGAAATAGAAGGATACAATGCAGTGTTGCCAGCCGAAAATGTATTGGGGCCCCATAAAAATACAAACGGCGCAATGTCGTTGTAAGTGGGCCTTGTTATCCTTCTTGAATAAGAAAATTGAACATCATTATTCTTATCAAAATCCTTTTTTAGGAAAAGGCTTGGAAATAAATACCCATACTTCCTGTTTATAATATCTTTCTGGGTTGGAGTACTGATAGAAGTATGCGTATACTCGTAACGAAGGCCGCTGTTAATTTGCCATTCACTTCCGACCTTCCATTTTGTTGAAATATAAACCGCACCTATTTGCTCCGTTAATGTAGAGTAAGAAGTAAAATTTGAGTCTATTCTCCACACATCATTGGCCAATTTCTGCACTAAAACATTATTGTCAAGATGTGATGACACAGCTTTAATTCCTGCTTCCAGCGAAAATGCAGGAGAATAATTGTACTGGTAATCTGCCTTGGCGATATAAAACCGGATAGGCGTAGTTTTTTCCAAATCAATTTTTGAAACTTCCTTTAAGCCAAGTTGCGGATAAAATATATTGTTATCATAGGTGGATGGATTATCGTTGTGATAGTAGAGATGATCCAGGTTAAAACTAATGTCGCTTTTTGAATTGATCTTCGTTTGCACTCCGATTCCTGCAGTTGCACTTTGCCAGATATTTGATTCATGAATATTGATATGTGTGATAATATCAGAATCGCTGGTAACATGATTGTTATCGTCGGCAAAAGCAGTCATGTCCCAATTCCTTCTATATCCCGTCAATGATAAATTTATCAGTGTACTATTGCTGAGTTTGAATTCTATGCCCGCATTAAGGTTTTGCTGGTTGGTTATATTTTCACGGTGGCTATAATCATTTACAGATTGCACAACAGCACTGTTAATTGATTGCCGGTCCATTTTAGAAATGTGCAGGTTGTGATTTCTTACAATTGAGTAATCTAAAAAGTAGGAAAACTTTTTGTCCCTGTGACTAAGGCTAAAATTTCCACCCAGTGCTTCTGCCCATCTAAAACCAGCCGTTAAACCAAACGAACCATTTGTCCCAAAGTCAACACTTCCTTTCATCACAATGCTGATGATGCCTGCATTTCCTTCAGCATCGTACTTTGCAGGAGGCACAGTAATGAGTTCTATTTTTTCAACGTTTGCTGCATTCATGCCTTCCAGCATTTGCACTACTACATCTAATGGCAATTGCATCATTTTGCCATTGATCATTATTCTTACGCCATCTTTTCCATTCATGGCAATTGTATTATTTTGCCGGTTCACCACCACTCCGGGAGATTTCTGGAGTACTTCCAAAATGCTGTTGCCAGATGAAGTGATACTGCTTTGAACATTTATTACAAGCCTGTCTATTTGCTGTTCAAACAAGGGTTTTTTAGCTTTTACAATTACTTCATTCAGATTAACAGCCGATTTTTCAAGGATGATGTCGGGCAGAACAATATTTTTTTCTTCTACCAGTACATCCGGTAAAGTTTTTTTGGAATATCCAACTACTGATGAAGTTATCTGGTAATGGCCCGCCAAAATATTTACAAAAGTAAATTCTCCTTCCTTATCTGTTACCACACTTTCTAAAATGGCTGAGTCTGATGCAAGTAATAGCACTGTTGCAGATGGTAAATTTTGCTGCTGGTCTTTTATTTTTCCGTTAATGTTTGCCTGGCCAAAAGAACAAATTGCCATGCAGGCCAAAACTAAAATGAGCACAAACTTTTTCACAATGATTGTATTTTTTATTTAATTGTTTAATAATGCAGATAAAAAAAATCTATTCAGGTGGCGCAAAGGCCATAACGGCTACCGTATATTTTTTTTATTTTTTGTTACCCGAAATCATAATGGTCCACTTTAAAGATTTCACCGTCTTTTGATATTTACCTATAAAATATTTTTTTATTTATTCTTTAATTGTTTTCAACCGTGATCTATTGCTACCGGTTCCATGACCGCCCCTGTTATGCTTTTCTATTCAAAACTTATTTTTCGGATACGGCTATTATTATCGTCGGCAACATATATATTACCCTGCCTGTCTATTCCCAAACCAAATGGCCCATTAAATTTTGCAGAAGGCCCACCTCCATCACGATAACCGGAGATGCTTCCGGCAATAGTAGAAACAATGCCCTGCAGGGTGATTTTGCGGATATAATTATCATCGGCTACATATAAATTTCCCTGGTCATTAATAACTATATCACTCATATAAATGCTAAACTTTGCTTCGTCTGCATTTCCGTCCTTATTGCCTAGTGTACCTGAACCGGCAAATGCGGAGATATCCCCGCCGGGTGTTATTTTACGAATGCAGGAATTAACCGGATCAACTACATATAGATTATCCTGTTTGTCAATGGTAATTCCACCCGGACCGAATTGCATTGGCACCGTGTAATTTTTTTTGTCTCCTTGTTTTATTGATGCTGTTTTAAAAAATTCCGGGATATGGAATGTGGCATTTTTTTTATTTGATGTCTTGTGAATGTGACATATTTTAATGTTCTGTCTCTATCCTATATTTTGCATTATTGAAACCTAATTGCCTGACTTCGCTTATCTGTATAATAGGTTGAATATTTGTATAGTTTTTAAAGTCACTGATTATTGTGTCTATGTTTTTACCTATTGCTTTATTATATTCAGCAACATCCTTTATGTAAAAATAACCAACAACCAAATAAGGCACTTTATCATTTCGTGTACTACCAGCTATGCCCTTATCAATTTCATAAAATTTTAAATTTTTGCTTAAAAACCCAGCCACCATGGGCATATGTTTAGTCTCATAATAATCCATGTCAAAAGTTTTTCCTGCTCCGTTTGGATATAGAATTGTTACTTTAAACATCTTATTTCCTTTTGTTGAAGCGTGTATTAGTTGACTGGTTTTGCAACCTACCAACCCTATAAAGGCAAATTTTAATAAGAAGAATTTAAGTTTCATTTGTTTTAATTTTAAATAATTATTTTTAAATCGGCCTTCCTAATTGATACCAACGTAAAAATTATCCTACGTATAATTCTACAATAACAGCCAACATTTGCATTTTCTCCCCTGTTGGTGTTCCAGTCTTACATCCCTACATTCTAACTAAACCAAAGACCGATGTTGATCTTGTTGACCAACATCCGACCCTATCCCCATATAAAACTCGGCAATAGCAAGTATTCCAAACCTGATCGCTATCTGATCGTCTATACCCTTTTTACAAAATATAAAATATTGGCGCTTTCTTTTTCATCTTGTATAACGCACTGATTTGAACTTCGGTCATTGGTAAATAAAAACCAACGACTGCTATTTCATCAAAATTTGTTTACTATTTAAAAGGTTAAAGTTTTAGAGTTATAATACAGCACTAAAACAAGAACTATCAGTGGGATAACAATTCTTATTTTGGTATTCATGATTTAGTATTTCAAATTATTTTTATAAACCTACTTGTCTTCATAATCATTAATAGTAAGTGTACATAGTAGTTTCGGTAAATCTCTGCCCGGCAGTGTTACCGTTCAGATATAGTAATTCTCCCGTTTTTATCAACGGCACATTCCTGTTATCATACGTATAGGAAAAATCAATTGTGTAGTGTGTGCCGTCGCCGGTATGGGTTAATTTTCCAGGATTATTTTTTTGTAATTGCACATCTGGCAACAAAAAAAGGTGCTCAAAAAAACCGGGATGAAGCAGGTCAAAACCATCAACATTTATTTTATCATCATATCCCTCAAATCTGTCTATAACGGTACTCTCAACCTGGGTGTTAACTGGCAAACGATGATCTGTTATTTGCTCCAGGTTACCGTCTGCATAGTACAGCATCGCCATTGTACGTTCAATAATAAAACCACCAGCTATTTTATGCTCCCATTTTAAATTGAACAGCTTTCGTCCATCGTAGTTGAGAAAAATTCTCTGGTAAACACTCCCGGCAGAATCAGCAAAATTAATTAAAAAGACCCTGCCTTCATTATCGTAAGAGTATTGTAGCCTGTCTTTATTTATTATGATATTATTTCTCATCTCACTAATCCTGTCCCAATTGTAAAAAACATCATACCTTTTAAAGTCAGAAGCGAAAGATGCAAAAACAACCTTACCCGCAGCATTATATTCAAAGTGATAATATGGCGAAGGCACATGGGGTATTATGATCTCCTTTAGCAACACCGGTGTTGCGGTTGTATCCACTGGTGGAGGAGGTGGTGGTGGATGATAGATTGTTTCTTTTTTACAGGAAAGCAACAACACAGGCACTATCAAAAGCATTAAGTATTTGTATCGCATAACTTTTTATTTTAGATTAGATTTCAGTATTGCAACCCGTTTATTTTTTTGTGCCTGAAATAGATTCAACATGCTTAAGCCTTTTTAGTAAATACGCATTTAAAACTCTTTTGATTGGAATTGCTTTTCATGAATTATTAAAACAGATGAACAGCAACCATATAATTTATTTACCTGTTAAGGTTATTTCTCTTTCAATTAATTTAAATTTATTACAACGCTGAGTCAATGTTTCATTCAACAACTCTCTAAGCATGACCTTATCTTTTTGCGATTTTAGCGCAACTCTATAATTTTTCTTTATTAATATATTTGAGATATCATTCATTCTTATAATGCGCCCCGGATTTGCGATGTAAACACAGTTTGTTAGCCCGTTGCCGGAGAAAATTTCATGCTGCAATAAAACCAGCTGGCACCCAACATTTAAAATAAACGTGGCCAGGAAAAAAACTTTAATCAATTTGATCTGTATCATATTTTTAAAATTAACGGCTCCCCTTACGGAGAGCCGTTGAAATTTTTTATTGCTTAATAAGATACCCAAACACTCCATCCGCTTCATTATCAGGGCCTGCTGTAAAATACAACCGGTTCGGATTGATGGAAGTTGCTGAAGAAGGTGCAAATGATAATGCCCAGAGGCCGTCTATAACTATCGTACGCTCGTGAGATTGCAACTGACCAAGGAACCTGGAATCCAGGCTATATACATTGATATGGCCATCTCCGAAGTTACCAACAAGTATTACCGGTTCTTTCTGATCGCGGTTTGCATTGTTGCTACCTGCATCATCCTGGCTACCCGCGGTTTCACTGTGACTTTTGGTATTCATATCGTGCGCTTCCAGAAAGCTGGCTGGTGCTAACGTTACGCCCCAAGGAATGTTAAGAGTTCCACGTGATGCAAATCTTTTTACAAATGCCCCATCAGTATTAAAAACGCTTACGAATCCTTTTCCTGCACCGGCGACGTGACCAACAGTTCCACCTTCAGTGGTTAACTGTGCGTACATTACAAAAAGCTTTTCACCCACCGCCTGTATGTTATAAGGAGAATATTCTGCTGGTAATTCCGGATCTCTGAAAGACATAGGGACACGGGAAAATGCAGTATCCCATACGTCAATTCTATTGGCACCGAAGTTGGCTCCATAAATCAGGTTACGCCCGTTATTCGATCCTATAGCCAGTCCTGTATAAGCCGCTCCGGCAAAACCTCCGGTTTTTTTTGCGTTATTACCTAAAGCTGGGTTCCAACCAGAGACTACACCATCAAATCCGGCAAAAAGAAATACTGATGGCCCATTAGATAAATTAAAATTCTTGCCTCCGCTAAAAACAATGCCAGTAGGCAATCCTCCGATACTGTCAGTTGGAGAAGGAATATTGACAGGCGTTCTAACTATAGCCCCTTCGCCACTATATAGTTCGCTCACATGTCCGCCTACTGAATTAACCCATGCGATACCGTTAGGAGACCATGCGATACCGAAAGCATTCAATAATGTCGGATCAATGGTTACGGGATGGTATTCCGATGTATTTGCGACCAGGTTAACTTGCGTAAAATTTCGCAAGACACGTGTGTCAACATTTTGTTTGTTACATCCAAAGGCGGCTAATGCGATACTAATTATTAGCGTGGATTTTATTCCGGGCACCTTGCGAATTTTTGTGTTTTGTTTTTTGTTCATTGTTTTTAATTTTATTATTTTAATAATACCATGCACAGGCAACTCATACCGTAAGTGTCATTGACCAATGCAAGAAGTTTGTGAAATTGATTTTTGATTTTTTCTTTTATGATATCACTACAGGAGTCAGTCACCCTGTTTTACTTTCAACACGTATGCAGGTATTAAGCCATGTGCTTCTTTGTGCGTATTGATAACAGAGACAGAATCTTTTGCCTGCGACAAGCACATCACAATACCGGCCTTTTCATCTACCCAGTAATTGATAAAGTTTACTCCATATTTTTTCTCAACCGCAAGGTCTTTAGCGTGTGCTCCGGCAACATCTTTTGCAGAAACATTTCCTGCTCCCAGGTAATGAACATCGAGGAAAAAATTAGTTTGACTATTTAAGTCGGCTGCAGTTCCATCGGTTACCTGGTATATATATTCCGGTAATAAGCCGTGTGCTTCTGCATGCGTCTTTCTTATTGATTCACTATCGCTGGATGAAGAAAGGCAATACACCAAACCTTTTTCTTCATTAACCCAATATTTAATAAAATGTACTCCATATTTTTTCTCTGTTGCAAGGTCTTTAGCATGTGCCTTGGCAACATCTTCATACTTTACTTTACCTGGCGTAAGTTGATGTACATCTATAAAAAGATTTTTCTGAGACAACTGCATTTTTCGGGACTCAGCCGTTTTTCCTTGTGCAGTTGAGTGGAGAGAAATGATGCTAAACGCAGCAAATGCGGACAACATAAAAAGAGATTTCATAATTAATAATTTTCTAATTTTGATAAATAATTGATTCGTATGCAAAGCAACCAACTATCCGGCTTTAGCGTTTATGAGGTTTTCCCTATTTTAAATAAATGAATTCCTCATTTTACAAATTGCAATAATGGAACTTATTGAAAGAGACCAGTTTTTGGACTTGCTGCACTCACACTTTAATGATGTCGCAGAAGGGGAAGGGCATTGCTTATTTATAATCGGCGAAGCTGGTATTGGTAAAACGGCATTGGTGAAAGAATTTTGTAAAGAGAAGAAAGATGAGTGTACTATTTACCAGGGTGCATGTGATGCCCTTTTTACACCACGGCCTTTAGCGCCTTTGTATGATATTCTCTGGCAGGTTAACAAGGAGCGGTGGCCTGTATCTCCTTCCAAGGAAGAACGTTCAGCACTATTTGTCAATTTTTTCCAGGAGGTTAGCATAAAAAAAGGAAAGCTGATATTGGTGTTTGAAGACATTCACTGGGCAGATGAGGGCACACTTGATTTCATTAAGTTTTTTGCACGGCGTATTGCGCAATTGCCTTGCCTGTTTATTCTCACCTATCGCGACTATGAAATTCATTCAAGGCATCCCCTTCGGAATGTATTAGGACAACTGCCGCCCGATTCTTTTACAAAATTGATGCTGACACCATTATCGAAACAGGCTGTTATTAAGATGTCAATGCAAAAAGGTTATAGTGGCGAAGATGTTTACAGTGTATCCGGGGGCAATCCATTTTATGTAAATGAGATTTTGGCAAGTTATAGTCCTGGTGTTCCTGATAATATTAAAGATTCGATACTCTCTGTATATGAACGCCAGGAAGAAGGGACAAAACATGCCTGGCAATTAACTTCAGTTGTTCCTGAAGGATTGGAAATTGAACGTTTCGCTAGAATCAAAGCTTTATGGGATGAAGCAATGGATCACTGTTTTGCAATGAACGTCATCATTGTTCAAAACAACAAAGTAGTTTTTAAACATGAACTATACCGGCGAACGATTGAAGAATCGCTTTCACCCTTTAAGCGAATTGCGCTAAACAAAATGATACTTGAAACTTTTTTAGGGTCGTTTGAAGAGAAAGGAGAAATTGAGCGGATTGTACATTATGCTAAAAATGCAAATGACAATAACCTGGTTGTTAAATATGCACCCCTTGCTGCAAAGCAGGCTGCGGAAGTTGGGGCTCATATAGAAGCAGCAAAACTGTTTCTTTCTGCAATAGAATATTACCAGGGAAATGATAAGGACACATTAATTCAGTTTTACGAATTGTATGCATATCAATGTTTTTTAACCAACCAGCTTAAAGAAGCAATCATTTACGCCGAAAAATCGCTGAAACTTTTGAAAGAAAAAAATGAAGTGGAAAAAATATGCAGTTGTATGCATTTGCTATCCTGGTATTGGTGGTTTGAAGGCAATGGGACAAAAGCAGAATTCTATGCCACACAGGCTATCGAGCTGTTGGAGGGCGAGCCTTCTTCAATGGCCAAAGCAATGGCATTTGCCCATTTGGGGCGGTTAAAAATGCTTTCAGATCAGAAGGAAGAATGTTTGCTTTGGAGTGAGAAAGCAAAGGTGATGGCAAAAGATTTGAATGATGAAGAAGTTCTTTGCTTTGTTTTGAACAGCATAGGCGCTATGCTGTCAAAAAATCTCTTTACCAGGAAGAATGGTTTGGACTTGTTGCATCAGAGTATAGAAATTGCTTTGAAAAATAACCATGAAGAGTATGTCGGTCATGCCTGGGCAAACCTTGGAGTCAATGTGGTTGTGATGAAAGATTTTCAGGTGGCAAAAAAAATATTGGAAGAAGGTATCCAATTTTGCGAAGAAAGAGATCTTGGCTTAGGCGTAAAATTTTTATTACCATATAAAGCCCGCCTTGCCCTTGAAACCGGAAATTGGAAGGAAGCATATAGCAGCGCAAATAATTATATTAAAGATGAAAACTGGACGCCCGTGTCTAAAATCGGTGCGCTTGTAGTTGTGGCTACGATAAGGATGAGATGTGGTGCCAACGATGTGCTTCCGCTATTGACCGAAGCAAAAGAAAAAGCTTTTGAAAACCGGGAGCCGCAAAGAATGTTGCCAGTAATGTCGGCAATGTTAGAATATGAATGGATTACCGGTAAAGAGATTATAAAAAAATCTGATCTTGACATTGTAGTAGAATTAGTAAAGCAGCGGGGCACCATTTATGACAATAGCGCATTTGCCTACTGGCTGGTAAAGGCAAGAAATCAAAAAGTAGTCTTGCCGGAACACTACGAAGGCTATTTGCTTAACAATCAAATGCAGGCACACAAAGCAGCAGAATTATGGAAAACATTGGGCTGCCCTTATGAGCAGGCACTTGCATTATTTGAAGGCAGTGATGATGATAAGAGAGATGCGCTTTTAATCTTTAAGCAATTGGGGGCAAAAGTGGTATGCGAAAAAATAAAAATGGAAATGCGTGCCAATGGCATTAAGAATATTCCAAGAGGTATAAGGGAATCCACAAAGGCAAATCCCGCACAGCTCACAAACCGTGAACTGGACATAATATTTTTATTACAGAAATCAGTTCAGAACAAGGAAATTGCCCAGGCTCTTTTTATTTCACCTAAGACCGTTGACAATCATATCACCAGTATTTTGTTTAAGCTCGATGTAAATTCCCGGTCAAAAGCTGTTACTGAAGCGCTACGTTTGGGGATTCTAAAATGAGGGCGGCATCTTGCTAATTGGGTAGAAAGCCCTATATCATTATACATCTGTAAAAATAACTTTGTACCTAAAATTAAAAAATTACTAAATGAAAAAGTTTATTATCGAAAGAAGCGTACCTGGTGCAGGTAACATGAATTCAGAAGAATTACAGGCTATTTCAAAAACTTCTAATGCGGTGATATCCGTAATGGGTAAACCGTATGTTTGGATTGAATCGTTTGTAACTGAAGACAAAATTTATTGTATTCATGAAGCAACAAATGAAGAAGACATTAACGAACATGGAAAATGCGGTGGCTTTCCTGTTGACAAGATTGAAGAAATAAAAGCTGTAATTGGGCCAGCAACAGGTAATGTGGAATAGGCCATCGCGATACTACAGCTATTATTTAAATACATCCACCGTAAAAAGGTAAACCATCAATATCCAACAAAGTTAGACAGGATTCATCCTGTCTTTTTTATTTCAGGATAACCTGAAATCAACCAGAGATTGTGTATAAATTTTACTTGTTAAAAAAGCAACTTCAGCATCCCTAAAAGTTCCTGCAAAGTAAACTTTGTTGTTACCTCATTTTCATTTGAACTTTCGCTTTAAATTTTAATCGTCAAAAATATTGCAACGGAGACACGTGGCATTAATAAAATAAAATAAGGGTTTTTAATATGATAATTAGGGAATACCTCTCACAGCAATTAAAGACAGCAGGTGCAATTTTGTATCCACTATTTATAAAAAAAATTATTTTAAAAAATCAAACAAATGAAAAAATTTCTTTTTGCCGTTATAGCAGGATCATTTTCCACGCTGGCAATTACAAATGGAGCAATTGCTCAAACATCAAGTAAAATGAAAGTATTTAATTCTACAGAAAGTGATGTAACAATCCACAAGCTAATACCAGCGATGGAGGAAACGACAAACCCTGTAAACACAAATGCCAAAGCATTAAACAATTTTAAGAAAACCTACAAGGATGCTGCCGGAGTAAAATGGATAACATCCAACAAGGTGATCATCGCAAATTTTGTATCCGATGGAATTCAAACGGCGGTGTATTACGACACAAAAGGGCACTGGCATGGATCACTAAAAAATTACATGGATGAAAAATTTAACCCTAAAGTGCGGGCTCTTGTAAAAAGTAACTATTATGATTATAAAATCACCAACGTGCAGGAAATAGAAACTATTGACACTTATGGCGTGCCAACTTATCTCGCATTTATTGAAGATGACACTAACTTTAAGGTGATACGAGTTAGCGACGGACTGATGGATGTTTATCAGCAATTTAAAAAGCAAAACTAATTTTAATTAAACCGCCTTACAGAAAGTAAGGCAGCTTTTTATATAAACACGTTTTGGTGTTCAAGGAAATCTCTCTCCGGAGGAATAAAAAGGGGTTTCTAATTCTATGAAGTTATTATTCGGCCCCGGAAAGATAATCACTTAGTACAATCATTTGTTACAAATGATAAAATTTATTGCATACATCTCCGAAAGTAAAGATGTGATTTGTGAACATTGAAGGTTAGGAAACTTTCCAATAAACAAAGCATAAAGTGAAAGTTCTATTGTTCCATATTAGCAGGCAACCTTTAAATACGGTTTAGCGATTCATAGTTGGGAAATCAATTTATATATTCCTTGCTTTCCAAATAAAGAAAAATAAAAAATGAATCTGAAAAGTATCTTCAAAACCCACATTCAGTCTTTATGAAAACTGCCATGATGCAGACTACAGACTGAGTTTATTAATCAATTATTTTAAAAAGTTTAAAACACAAAAAAAATGAAAAAATTATTTTCTATGGGCATAGTATTGTCCACACTATTATTATCAACCAGCAGCTGTAAAAAAGATAAAACGGAAACGCCTGGCTTACCTGCAAATACAAATGATATCAACCTCGCTACAAATGCAACACTTGGCCAATATCTTACCAATAAAAACGGGCTTACATTATATATGTTTGCAAACGATGCAGACAGTACAAGTTCATGCACAGGCGGCTGCGAACTTACCTGGCCTGCGTTCACGACAAATTTAACCGCTGCAAAACTGGACGCAGGATTAAATGCAACCGATTTTGCAACAATAACTACAGCCAGTGGTAAAAAACAAGTTACTTACAAAGGATGGCCTTTATACACGTATTCCGCCTCCGGAACAGACGGTTATGGTAACCCTGCAAATAAGCCTGAAGCACCTGGTTCGATAAATGGAGAAGGAATAAATGGAGTTTGGTTTATTGCAAAACCCGACTACACGATTATGCTTGCTAATAAACAGCTAACAGGTTTGGATGGTGTTGACTACAAGAGTGATTATAGTATCGGCACGGGTAAAACTATTTACTTTACTAACGGATCAGGTAGAACGCTATATACTTTTGCCAACGACAGCTTCAACATCAACAAGTTTACAAAGGCTGATCTTTCAAATAACAACATATTCCCGATAGACGAAGACCAGAAAATAGTTGTGCCTTCCGTTTTAGACAAAACGTTGTTTGGAACCATCAACATCTTTGGTAAGAAACAGTTGACTTATAAAGGATGGCCACTATACCATTTTGGACAGGATGCGGTTCGTGGATCTAATAAAGCCGTGAGTGTCCCGGTCGTGGGCAAATGGCCTGTGGCTGTGAAAGATGTTACAGAAGCTAAAAAATAGCATTTTATTCTTTGTATTTTTATGATTAGGGTACGAATTGAAGCCAGCCTTAAACGTAGAATCATCCTATTTAAATATAAATCAAATCATGTTAATACTTATAGCGGGGCCGTACAGAAGCGGCACAAATGACGATCCCGAACTAATGCAGCAAAATTTAAACAATCTTGAATCCGTTGCATTGTCAATATTTAGAAAGGGACATGTTCCTATGATCGGAGAATGGATTGCCTTACCACTTATTCGCCTTGCAGGTTCTGAAAAACCCGGGGATGATGCATGGCAGGAAATACAATACCCGGTTGCTCATAGGCTTCTGGAAAAATGTGAGGCAGTACTTCGTATTAGCGGAACTTCAAAGGGAGCAGATGAAGACGTAAGGTTGGCAAAAGAAAGAGGCCTAAAAATTTATTACAATTTAGAAGATGTTCCGCATACGAATATTAAGAATTAAAAAAAACACAGCAACTTTTTGGCTGTAGCTTCAAATTTATTCCAAAGGCAGGTAATTAATACCTGCCTTTTTTAGTAAAATTCATACCCTGGTTGAACTAATAAATTAGGGAATACTCCATGAGAAATTAGGGAAGACCTCTCAGAGCAATTAGAATTTGCTGATGCAATTTTACATCACTATTTATTTAAAAATTATTAAAAAAAAATGAAAAAATTTCTTTTTGCCTTTGTAGCTACATCAGTTTTCCTACTGGCAATAACAAACGGTGCAATTGCTCAAACATCAAGTAAAATGAAGGACTTCCATCCTCAGGGAAATATTGTAAAAATCGACAAGCTGATGTCAGCCATTGATAAAACAGCAAGCCCTGATGATATTAATACCAAGGCAATTAAAGAGTTTAAAAAGGCTTATAAAGATGCGTCTGGTGTGAAATGGGTAAAAAACGATTGTGGGATTACGGCGGAATTTGCATCTAATGGGATTCAAACGGTGGTGTATTACAACACAAAAGGGCGCTGGCAGGGTTCATTAAAAAATTATACAGAAGAAAAATTTAACTCCAAAGTGCGGGGGTTTGTAAAAAGCAGCTACTACGATTATAAGATAAATTACGTGCAGGAAATAGAAACCATCGATACTCCTGCTCCGACCTACCTGGCATACATAGAAGATGATGCTAACCTCAAGGTGATAAGAATTGGCCCCGACGCAATGGATGTTTATCAGCAATTTAAAAAATAGAAATAATTTTCGGCGCCGTCTATTAAGATGTAGGACATATCTCCAAAAGCGGGAAGTCCATTGCTTCCAAAAGGCAGGTGTTAGAACCTGTCTTTTTTTACTCAAGCTGTAAATTTTCATGATAGCTATTTTGCTTCAGGATTATAATGGTCCTATTATCAACTTCAGTAAAAAAATAAAATAGGGTATGTCATATATTAAATAGGGAATACCTCTCATAAAAGTTGGGAAAGACCATCGCAATTTTGTATTTATTAATACTACAATGTTTTACAAGCAATAATAAAAGTATGATACTGGAAACACAAGATCAATTTGACTTTATAAAAATGGTTGCCAATCGTCTTGCAGAAAAATTGATATGGTTTTTATTTCCATCAAAAAAAGGAAACAACTTTTCGGAACACATCGGAGGCATGGCTGAAATTCTTGAATGGGCCGAGGAATTTTACAGCCAATACTATGAAAAGATTCTCAATTGGGAAGCATTTAAACAAGACGCGGAGAATTTATATAATGCAGCGACACCAGATGATCTTATTGTGGCATTCGGACAAGAGAAGCTAAAGAAATTTTATGCGCAAAACAAAAATCATAACACCTACTTTCTCGAAAAATACCAGGCGATTATGAATGAAAATCACAATGACTTTTTGGCTATCTATGACAATTACTAACAAAAATTTAAAAAACCATCATAGAATTTATTTGCTGTCAATCCTTTATGAACTAAACTCTTTAAATACATAATTATTCAAATACATCAATTTAAAAGCTTTGCAAACACATTTAGATCTGGAAAATCTTGTAAAATCTTGTATTAGCGCAAATAGAGAAAGCCAGTATAAATTTTATCGCTATTTCTACAGTTTTTGTTTCGCTGCTTGCATAACGTATTGCCGAAGCAGTGACGACGTCCAGGAAGTTGTAAATGATGGATTCCTAAAAATATTTATGGACTTAAAAAGCTTTAGGGCCAGGTACGAAAATTTTGAAGCTTCTTTAAAAGGCTGGATAAAGAAAATAATGATCTGCACTGCCATTGATCATTATAGAAAAAATAAGAAGAATTATTTTTTTAACGACCTCAACGACGATGTCTTCGAATCTTCAGCTACTGAATCATCAGCTATAGACAAATTGTCTTACGATGAAATCATTATGCTTGTTCAGTGCCTGTCGCCAGCTTACCGAATTGTATTTAGTCTTTATGTAATTCATGGGTTTAAGCATGAAGAAATCGCCAGGGAATTAAAGATTTCGGTTGGCACATCCAAATCAAATCTGGTTAGAGCGAGAATGAATATTCAAAAAATGATTCGATCCGGATTTCGGCAAAGTATTTCCCGGTCATCAAAAAGAAATGCCGCTGTTTTATGTGAATCATAATTCCGCGAACAAAATAAAGATTGTTGACCCTACAAATAAGATCAATAGATAATTTGAACATGATTATTATTATTAAAACTATATCAAAAAAATCCGACCCTCTTATTTTTAATGATCCCCTTTTGTGTTTTTAAAACGCAACAATTAAAATCGCAATATGTTATCCACGGCCTCATTAAAGATATCAACGAAAAGTCCATATCATTTGCCAATATACTATTATTGAAACCATTCGACTCCACTTTAATTAATGGCACAACGTGAAATGCTTTCGGAAAATATTCTTTGAAAAAATAAAAAATGGGAGCTATGTAGTCACCGCAACTTTTACAGGAATGCGCCCTGACAATACACAACTGCTTGAAATATCTTCAGAAAGAAAAGGACTAAGTCTTGAAACTATTTATTTTAAGAACGCGGACATATCACTAAAAATGTAACCTTCACTGTTAGAAAACCTCTGCTTGAGCAAAAGGTAGATAGGATCCTAATCAATTTAAAAAAGATCAGCGGTACCGAATTGGATGTGCTTGAAAAATCCCGGGGCTGGTATTTGTTGCCAGGCTGAAAAATAATATTATTATTAATGGTAAAAGGCGTATCTGTAGTGATCAACGGAGAGCCAACTTACATGTCAGTAGATCCGTAGTTCAAATGCTGAAGGCAACTAGCGCAGAAAACATTGAAAAGATCGAACTTATCAATAAGCCGCCTTCCAAATATGATGCTGAAGGCGATGCCGGCTATATCAATATTATACTTATCAAAAACCATTATGCAGGCTTTAACGGTTCTTCTTTTTTTCAGCGGGTTTTGGCAAAAAAACAAGGATATATTCCTAAAAATCGTGGATATTTGCATAAGTTATTTGATACAACCTGAACCGTTACCGATTTGGTTACCGAAATCTAAATGGTTTTATAACTAATTGATTAATACTATTTTTACGTGATCATGAATCATCTTGTCATCCCGACGATTTATATTAAAGAAAACTTAAATAAGCCTGCAAAATCAATGATTTGCGGGCTTTTTTATTTTTGCGTTAACCCAATTTAACTCAAATACCACCCTGCTTATGATACCCCATCATTCTTCTGCAATAATGACGAGTCAGAATGCAGACATCAAAGATCCTGAAAGATTACTCTCATTCCTCCTATAAGAATTGGTTCATGAGATGGGAAAAGAAAAAGAGTCGCTGGAAAAGATTCCAAAAATAGATGAGTAAAAAATGTAAAGGAATTCAGCAGCGTTCATGTCGGCAAGATTTGAAATTGGATTTGATGGGATTAAATGCATTCATGAAGAGGATACGACACACTTAAATGTCCGTTATGGAATGATCATTAGCTACCAGGCTTAAGATCAGCCAGGTTGCTTGCTTCAATAAAAATCTTTTTTACATCAGGGAGTTCTCTCCTGATATTTTCTTCCAGCCGTTGCACCGCCCTGGTAACATCACCGCTGTTTAATTTCGTTTCAAATTTTACATCAAGAGCAAGGAGCAATTCATCAGGGCCCATTTGCATGGTAAGCGGCCTGTTCAATTTTAAAACATCTGCATCCGCATCAACAATCGCGTAGATCTTATCTATTTTTTCCTTCGTAGCGCTCTCTCCTATTAATAAATTCCTGCTCTCAATAATTAATATGATGGCAACAAAAGCCAGTACCAACCCGATAATTATGGATGCTACGCCATCAAGAATTGGTAAATGAAAATAATGACTGCAAAACACACCGCAAAAGGCGATAAACAGGCCGGCCAGCGCTGCGCTGTTCTCGAAGATAATTACAAAAAAAGCAGGGTCTTTACTGGCACGTAACTTATGCCAAAAATGTGCTGAACCATTTGCCTTAGCAAATTTTCGCCAGGGCAATACAAGGGATATACCCTCAAACACTGCCGAACACCCGAGCACAATATAATTCCATGTAGGATCTTCAGTCACAACCGGGTGCGTGATGTGCATGACGCCTTCATAAACTGACATACCGCCACCCAAACCAAATATTAACACAGATACGATAAGGGTATAAAAATATAGTTCCTGACCGTAACCAAATGGATGCATCTCATCCGCGGGCTTTTTGCTTTTATGAATTCCCCACAGTAATAATAATTCATTGCTGGAGTCAACAGTGCTGTGAATTCCTTCAGAAAGCATTGCTGAACTGCCGGTAACAGATGCCGCTATAAACTTTACTACTGCAACCGCAATATTAGCTGCCAATGCGCCATACACGCCTACGTTCGATTTTCCCTCCATATTTTAAATCACTAATTTTTCGAATGAAATTTATTATTCATAATTACACAGAACTTACTTAATAAATATTAAATGGCAGTTATGCCTTGGATTATTTAATTCAAATCCATTACCAGCTGGTACCCTACCATCACTATAATAATGCCATCCTATGGCGAAGAGTATTTATTTTTACCAACGGGGAGGAACACGGACAGTCACCAATGCCATCTTTTGATAAGACGACATTAAAATAATTTTATAATTGAACATCTATGAAAGAAAACGCCAAATCTTTTACAAGCGGGTTAATGGAATCCCTGACCTTATACTGGAATAAATTCCTGCTGGCCTTACCACGTATCGTACTGGCCATTGTTCTTCTTGTTATTGTATTTTATATTGCTACTTACATTGCCCGGCTGCTTAAAAGAAGATTTTCAGGCGAAGACCACGATCCCTTATTCGTTAGATTTCTCAGCAAAATAACCAAGGTTGCTGTTATTATTTGCGGGCTTATTCTTGCAATGCAAACATTAGGATTAACGGGCGTTGCCAGCGGTTTGCTTGCCGGCGCAGGTATCTCAGCTTTTATTTTTGGCTTTGCTTTTAAAGACATCGCAGAGAATTTTTTAGGAGGCGTTATTCTCGCATTCAATCGCCCTTTCAGTTTGAATGATACTATCGTGATAAGAGAATTCAGTGGGCATGTTGTTGCACTTAATTTTCGCACGACACACATAAAAACCTTTGATGAGGGCGATGTATTTATACCCAATTCTATTGTGATAAAAGAACCGCTGATCAATCTTACACGGGATGGAAAAATCCGGCTAAACTTTATGGTGGGCATTGCTTATGAAGATGATATTACGCAAGCCATTGCGACAATATTGGAAGCAATGGAGCCAATTACAGATATAAAACAAGACATAAAACCTTTCACCGTTGTCGAAGAACTTTCAGTAAGTACCGTTAACTTAAAAGTATATTTCTGGGCAGATACGTATGATTATAGAAAGGGTGTTTTGCAAATTAAAAGTGAGGTAATCACCAAAGTAAAAGAAGCCCTTGAAGCGAAAGGATTTTCATTGCCCGCAGACATACAGGAAATTAAATTGTATGA
>JBDTUZ010000065.1:0-26042 GCA_040007435.1 Ginsengibacter sp.
TGTTATTGTTTACTGCCCAAAACATCTCTTCGTAATTTGGGAAAAGTGAATACCCCGGAACAGCCATAGCCAGTTTGGAAGCTGCTGCAGATTCTGTCCATTTTTCTACATACAATAGTTGCCTTCCTTTAAGTGCCAATGCTGCTGCTTTTGAAGCACGTCCAACATCTGCACCAGAGCGTTTATCTGGAAGTATTGCTGCTGCTGCATCTAAATCCGCTACAATAAAAGTGTTGCACTCTTCCTCAGTATTTCTTTTAACCAGCAGGTCTTCACTATTCTCCAGTGACTGGGGCTTATCAATTATTGGCACACCACCATATAGTCTCAACAATTCATGATAGAACAAAGCCCGTAAAAATAAAGCTTCGCCTTTCAATACTTTTTTTACTGCATCATCACCAGGCACGGCATCAATTTTTTCTAAAAACACATTCACCTTACGAATGTACAGGTATTGATTTGCCCAGGGATTGGGTGTTCCGCCCCAGGGTGCATCAAACTTTGGCGCATCTGAAGGTGAAAAATCACCCCGGTTCCAATAATGTGAATAAGCCCATGGATAACCGGTTGCTGCTTCATCAGTTGCAGCGTCTAGTAGATAGAAACCACGTTCAAAGCCGGATGGCACCCCATTGTAAGCCTCGTTTAAATAAAGTGTTGCTAATTTCAAATCGCTCCATACTGCGGCATCCGTTAATTTATCTTTTGGTGGCTGATCTAACAGGTCTTTTTTACAACCAAAAAAACTAACAAAAATTAATAAATATACTATTCCTGATTTCAAATTTTTCATGTCTTTAATTTTAAAATGTAACATTAAGTCCTACCGCAAGTACCTTTTGTTGTGGGTAAAACCAACCTCTTGATGAATTGCCATTAAATCCTGTTCCGCTATCGCCGGGGCCTTCAGGATCTGTTACTGATAACTTTGAGAAAGTAAGTAAGTTTTGTCCACTCACAAATATCCGTACGGCACTCATCTTTAATTTTGAAAGCGCATTCTTAGAGATATTATAGCCCAATTGCACATTTTTCAAACGTAGATAAGACGCATCTTTTAACCAGAAAGAAGATTGTGCAATATTATTAGCAGTAGGCACATCGGTGATGCGTGGGTATTTAGCACCCATATTTTGTGGTGTCCAATAATCAGCTTGTTCAACCAATGACTTAGCTCCATTATAAAATGGCCACGCCAGTTCACCGGTTAAATAAGCATTTACTTTAGCAGCTCCCTGAAACAGGAAGTTAACGTCGAAACTTTTATAACTGAACCCACCAGAAATGCCATAAATTATTTGTGGTATCGGGGTTGACCCTATTGCAGTAACATCATCATCATCTATCTTACCATCGCCGTTAATATCTGCATACCTGATATCTCCTGGTTTAACAGGATTTGGTTGGGTTGGCGCTTTATCAATTTCTGCTTGTGAGTTAAAAAATCCAATCGCCTGGTATCCAAAATATTGGTTAATACTTCTTCCGGTTCGTTTTTGGTTTGGATTTACAGTAGTGGGCTCATCCTGAAAAATTATTTTGTTATGTGCGTAAGTGAAATTCCCTTTGATAAAATAATTTGCGTCTTTAGAAATTTTGTTTTCATATCCCAAAGTAAATTCAATACCCGTGTTGTCCACTATGTTTAAGTTTTCCAGTGGCAAAACATCCCCAAAAGTTGCCGGTACAGATAGTAATCGCTGACCTAAAATATCAGAAGTTCTTTTATGGAACCAATCAAACTCAAAGGTTAATTTCCTGTTCCACATACTACCATCAAAACCAATATTTACTGATTTCGCAGTTTCCCAGGTGGTGTTAGGATCAGGGATTCCAGTAGAACTCAGGCCTTTATTAATAGCCAGGCTTCCTGCGTCACCAAATGGATAGCCACTACCAAACTGGTAGGAAGATAAATAACGGTAAGGCTCTATGCGATCGTTACCGAGTTTACCATAGGAGCCCCGAATTTTGAGGTAATCAAAAGCCTGGATCGCATTCTTGAAAAAATTTTCTTCGGATATTTTCCATCCTGCCGAAAACGAAGGGAAGAAACCCCATTTTCTTCCCGGGGCAAAATTGAAAGAACCATCATACCTGAAGCTTCCTTCAAACAAATATTTATTGGCGAACACATAATTAACCCTACCCACATAACCTCTTCTGCCAGATACATTCGCACCGCCATTGTTTTGTTGTGTGGCATCGTTTCCTGCAAATAACTGATCAATTGCATTGGAAAGAAAATTGTCCCTGGAACCGCTCAAAAAATTATAATTGCCTTCGTTCTGCGTATATAAAAACAATCCACTTACTTCATGCTTTCCAAACGTACGCTGGTAGTTTAAATGTGCTTCCATCGTTAATGAACTGCCCTGATCAAAACCTTCTGAAAGCGAAGTGGTATTGATGCCTTCCCCATTAATGGGGATATATTCCTTGGTAGTTTTATTGTAGGTATAAACGCTATAAGGTGTACGCCATGTCCTATTTGAATTAAAACTACGGTCGTACGCTATTACCCCTTTTACAGAAAGACCTTTTACAAAAGGCAATTGCTGCGTTATGGTTAAATTGGTGAATAATGTGTTGGAGTTATTTTTATTATACCCACCACTCCTGGCTCTTTCAGCCGGGTTTCTACCACTTGGGAATGACCCGGGCAAACCATTTGAAAACACAGCAGGGAAAATTGGTGGTGCATACAAAGCATAATATAGCAACTGGTTGGCATCCTGCGAAGGGGCATTTCTATTCTCCATCCTGCCACTAACATCCAGCGAAATCCTTGTAGTGGCTGTAGCATCTACATCTATATTTGACCTAAAGTTATAGCGACCGAAATTACTGTTGCTGTACAAACCATTTTGGTTTACATGTCCTAAAGAAATAAAATACCTGGTTTTTTCTGTTCCGCCATTTAGGGATAAATTATATTGTTGCTGTGGAGCATAATCTTTAAGTGTTGCTTTTACCCAGTCTGTATTAGGATAGGCATCACGGTCAGTCCCATTTTTATACGCATCCAAATCTGCCTGGCTGAACGGAGGTGTGGTACCTGCATTAACAGAACCTTCGTTTAACAATTTTGCATAATTGTAAGAATCCATATATTTAGGAAGGATGGTTGGTTTCTGCCAGTCGGAACGCACAGAAAAGGAAAGAGAAGATTTGCCAGCTTTACCTCTTTTGGTAGTTACTAAAATAACGCCGTTAGCACCTCTTACACCAAACACAGCAGCCGAAGCCGCGTCTTTTAATAAAGTAACCGTTTCTATTTCGTTGGGATCCAATTGAGAGAAATCGCCTCTCGGAATACCGTCAATTACTACCAGCGGTGAGTTATCACCTGTAGTGCTTACGCCACGTATCAAAAGATTAGAACCATCCCGGCCTGGCTCTCCATTTCGCTGAACAGCAATTAAACCGGATAAACGGCCCGTTAGTGCATTGCTGATATCTGCTACTGGTGCCGCAACAATTTCTTTAGTTTCTACGGTACTAACTGCACCCGTGTAGTTAACTTTTTTTCTATTGCCATAACCAACCACTATTACGTCGGATAAAGATTTTACTTCTCCATCCAAAACAATATCAATATAATTTTGATTGGAGACTTTGACTTCCCGGCTTTGGTAGCCAACTGAAGAAAAAACGAGCACAGGTTCTTTACCATTTAATTCAATAGAGAACTTACCATCTTTATCAGTAAGCGTCCCTTTTGAAGTGCCCTTTAAAGTAACGGAAACATCGCCAAGTGGTTGCCCGTTTGCTCCTTTTACAATACCGGTAATAGGGGTTGCTAAAGGCTCATCGAATAAATTATTCGTGCCGCCATTTGCACAAACTGAGCCGCAAAAGAATAATGCCAGGAAAGTTTGCAACAAAAGATTTCTCATTAAGAATTTCTGCATACAGTTAGTAGTTTTAATTTTGTGATTAAAATAAAAAGCATCGTCAATACAACTAAGAACTTTTTATATTGAGAATATAAAAGGTCATATCATTTTTAATTGACCTTTCAAAAATATAGAGTTAGGTTTTACGGGAGTTTATATAAATTGCCCAATATGTATAGGTTATTAGCATTTGTTTAGAAAAAAATATTTAGAGTTTATAATCAGCGAATCCAATTTAATAAATGGTACAAAATGTCCTTTAAAGCAAAATTTCTTTTAATTGATTATCCGGTTAAAAGTTCTTTCAATATTAAAATTGACAGGGCTTTGGAAACCCCCTTTCACTTTCATCCAGAGATTGAGTTGCTTTACAGCATTAGAGGCAAAGGCACTGACTATATAGGAAATAGTATAGAAACAATAGAAGAAGGAGAACTGCTGCTTTATGGTGAAAATGTACCACACACGCGTTTAAAAGATGAAAGTTTTTATGAAACATATCCCGCCGAAACACCGGAAGCGATTGTAATACAATTTCGAAAAGATTTTTTAGGAAGTACCTTTTTCACAAATAAAGAATTAGACCATATCGGTGAATTAATAAACCGTTCAGGTAAAGGGCTTCGATTCGTTGGAAGAACACGGCAGGATGTGTGCAAAAAATTATTAAAGATTAGTAAAAAACATGGGTTAGATGCGCTACTTGATCTACTTTCTATCCTTGACACTTTAGCAAAATCTGAAGAATATTCTTTCATCAATAAAATTGATAACTCTGCCAACCTTGATAATGAAACACTCACCAGAATTAAGAATGTTTATCAATATACATTGGATAATTTCCGTGACCCTATTTCTTTAGATTATGTTGCAGCTTTAGCGTTTCTTTCTCCAACGGCATTTTGCCGGTTTTTTAAGGGCCATACCAGGAAAACCTACCATGAATATTTAACTGAAGTTCGGATTGACAATGCTTGTAAATTATTAAGATCCGGCAACTATGACGTGAAGACTGCATGTTATGAATCTGGGTTTACCAATACTCCTAACTTTATTAAACAATTTAAAAAGGTGACACAGATGATGCCAAGTGAGTATCGCCGTACTTTTAATTTGAAGATTATAAATCACTAGCGTTTTGTTTAAAACATACTTTAGTTCTTTGTTCTTACTCACACTTGTCATGAAAATTTTACAACGAAAGATCAAAATTCCGCTAAACCGATTTTTGCCATTTATAAACATTTATTTGAAACTACTTAGAAAGTTTCTTAGGCATCTTCACCGTCACATCTGAGCCTTTGGCAAGAAATACAGAAACTGGTTTCACGTTTTCAATAAAAGGAACAAAGGCAGCACCATATAATTTTTCAACATCGCAGTTAAGTTTGTAATCTTTAACCGTATACACCTGCCAGCGTGGGTGGTCCAAAGAATACTCAATAGCAGTTTTGCTGTTTAGTTTATTATAACCATAGTAATGTTCAAAAATAAATTCCTCTGCTGATCCAGGTGCTATATCCTGCAGTACAGTATCAGCTTTTATCGACATAGAATTCCATTGTTGTTGTTTCTTTTTCCAGCTATATTCCACTTCCAGTTGTTCATTAACTTCCCTGATGATATGGTACATTTTTGCGGTACTATAATGTTCGTTATAAAAAAAATTAGCCATACCAGCCACTAAAAACTGTGGTACTATCTGTGAGATAAAACCAACTCCTCTTCTCCATTTTTTGCCATCAAAATATTTAATATAGTAACGCAGGTTTACTTCTTCAAAATTTATAAAGCCCGGCCACTTTATACCCATAACGCTGGTGTTGTTAAATAAAAATCCAACGACACTTACAATAGCTTTGCCAGTATACAAGTCTATTTCAGTGTATGGTGGCAAATGCGGTTGTAGTATCGCAGCATCCACTTCATAATTAAACATAGCGAGGTACTCCCAGCGGGCAGATAGAAATATTTTTGGACCCATACTAACTTATTTTTCGTGGTAGGATACCTGGCTTTGCATAAGAATATCGCTCAATCAATTCTGTTGTATAATATCCATCAATGCCGTTGCTACAGACAGAAGCCGCTTTATCCAGGTGAAGAAAACCATCTTCAGAAAGAATATCATTTTCAATTTGTATGGAAATAATCTTTCCAATCACAAGAATGGTATCGTTTAATTCGATGGGAATAATTTGTTGCAAGGATAATGCATATTTAATGCTGCTTTCCTTTACAAAAGGCGCGGCAATATTTTCCTGGAACTCAGGTGTCAATCCCACTTCCGAAAACTCACTTATTCCGGCCGCATACTTTGCACTTGTTTGATGAGCCTGCTGCACAAAAGAAGGATGGATATGATTAATGGTGTAAACCTTCGTCGCCTTAATATTCGCCAGCGTATGTGGCGCTGCTTTTACAGGCCGGTTGATATAGCCAACCAACGGCGGGTTGGAACCTATATGCACAATGCTGCTGAAAATTCCCAGGTTGATCTGTCCCTGTTCACTCACTGTTCCAATAAGATTAGCCGATTTAAAGCCGGTAAGGCTGTTGATAAAATTAGCCCGATAAAAACGTTCCCAGGATGCTATATCTGAAATGCTAAAAAAAGCCATGTGTTTAATTTATTAGTGACTAAACATTGTAACTGGTAAATTGTTTTAAGCATTCATGATAAGAAAGAAACCGTGGAACCGGGTAAGCCTGCCAGTTTATAGTGTTAGTAGCAAAACGACTGATAACAGCAACATGCACATTATCACTTATGCTTCGCAGATAAGTATGCAGCCAAAGCGTTTTATCTGTAGCATATATCATGGCACACAAACCTTATTAAACATTGAAGCATCTGGTGAATTTGTATTGCAGTTGCTTGCCGCTTCTCAATACCGGATAGTTGATTTGTTGGGAAAAAAGTCTGGAAAAACCATTGATAAAATAAGCCGTCTCCAAAAAAGAAATGAGTTGATTGAGTGGAATAATTTTGATGTGTTAAAAAACTGTTTGGCTGTTATGCAACTAAAAGTAATCAGCAGTTTTGAAGGCGGAGACCATAAAGGTTTCTTATGCGATGTAGCAGCATATAAAAATTTGAACGAAGGTAATGAGCTTACGCTGGATATTTTAAGAGAGAAAAAATTGATTCGTATTTAATGAAACAAATAAAAAAGGAAAATCTTCCTGTAAAAATATGTGTGGTATGTAATAAACCATTTAGCTGGCGAAAGAAATGGGAAAGTGTTTGGGAGGAGGTAAAATATTGCAGTGATAAATGCAGGAGTAATAAAAATAAATAAGCAACAGAAAATGACAATAGCAAATAATTTAAGTGTGGCAGACATTGACCGCATTATAGAGATGGCCTGGGAAGACAGGACAAGTTTTGAAGCCATTGAAATGCAATTTGGCTTAAAGCAGCAGGGCGTAATTAAACTGATGCGAAAGGAGATGAAAGCAAGCAGTTTTAAACTGTGGAGAGAAAGAACAAAGGGCCGCAGCACCAAGCACGAAGCATTGAGAAGTGATGAAGTGGACAGGTTTAAATGCAGCCGTCAAAAAACAATCAGTCATAATAAAATCACGAAACGGTAAAATGAATTTGAATTTATTCTCTGAAACTACAGATAACGTTGCTGTTGACTTTCCTACTTCTTATCAGCAGATTATTGAAAGGATAAATCATATCCATCCATCTCAATATGGCAAGACAAGAAATTTTATAAATGGCGCCGTTACTTATTTATCACCTTATATTTCAAGAGGTGTTATTTCTGTAAAACAGTTGATGGATGCCGTTTTGCAAAAAGGATACAAGCCTTACCAGGTAGAAAAATTTTTGCAGGAGCTGGCCTGGCGCGAATATTATCAACGGGTGTGGCAACATGTTGGTGATGATATTTGGAAAGATATTAAACAGTCCCAGCCCGACGTGTTGCATCCTCAAATGATTGAAGCTGTTGAATGTGCAACGACTGGTGTTGATGTAATAGATGAACACGTTAAAAAATTGTACAGCACTGGTTACATGCACAATCATGTACGTATGTACACGGCTTCGATGGTTTGCAATATGGCAAAAGCGCATTGGCTGCAACCTTCTAAATGGATGTACTATCATCTGCTCGATGGTGACATAGCCAGCAATAATTGTAGTTGGCAATGGGTGGCTGCGGCATTTGCCTCAAAAAAATATTATTTCAACCAGGAGAATGTAAACAAATACACTTTTAGTGACCAGCAAAATACTTTTATAGATAAACCTTATGAAGAAATAATATCCATGCCTGTTCCTGGTACATTGAAGTCAACTACCAATTTATCATTACAAACAAAACTACCAGCTACCCAAATTCCTTCTTTCGATATCAATAAACCAACACTGATTTATAATTCATATAACCTTGATGTAACGTGGAGAAAAGACGAAGATGTAAACAAGGTTCTATTATTAGAGCCATCCCATTTTAAAAAATATCCGGTAAGTGAAAAGGTCATACAGTTTATTATTGACTTGTCGAAAAATATTGGTGGTATCATATTATATACCGGAGAAATTGCTGATATAGTTAGTCTGTATAAAAATTCCTCGACATCACATGAGGAGTGCATCATTTCAAAAGAGCATCCCGCCTTTACTTATTATCCCGGAATAAAAGATAGCAGGGATTGGATGTTTCCGGAAGTAACCGGCTACTACAATTCCTTCTTTTCATTTTGGAAAAAGTGCGAAAGGTTTTTAAAGTAAATCCGCATCTCCGAACTTACCGGAGACTGTCTAAGATTTCTTCCATTCTTCCACCATTTATTGTACAAGAATAATTTCGGTACAACAATTAAAAATTAATTGTTTTCAGTATTTCAGGTTATTGTTTATTCATCCCTGCCGTTGTTACGTACAACGTTCCACGAAGTTTACAGCCAGTAAAATATATGTGCTAAACACACTGAATTTTCAATAATTTTTAAACTTTTTAATAAACAATCTGTTTAGTCTTTGTGCAAAATAATTAAACAGAATAATTATGATTGCGCATTAACAACTTTTGAGGATTTCTATTTTTTGTAAACTAAAAACCATATATATATGCATCCAACACTACTTGAGATTCTCCCAATCTCAAACAATAATTATGTTGCCTTTACATTTTTTGTAGGCACCATGGCCATGATGGCCGCGTCGGTATTCTTTTTCTTTGAGCTTAACAATGTTCCGCAGAAGTGGCGAACCTCTGTTCTTGTTTCCGGCCTTATCACTTTTATTGCAGCCGTACACTATTACTACATGAGGGGCTACAACTTAGAAACAGGCGAATCTCCTGTATTCTTCCGTTATGTTGACTGGATTTTAACCGTTCCATTAATGTGTGTAGAATTCTATCTTATTACAAAAAAAGCAGGTGCCAAATTAGGGTTGCTATGGCAACTCATTTTTGCATCTGTTGTAATGCTGTTAACCGGCTACATTGGCGAAGCGATTTACGGTAATCAAACACAAAGCTGGATTTGGGGATTGATCAGCGGATTTGCGTACTTCTATATTGTGTACCTCGTTTGGTTTGGTGAAGTAGCTAAACTTGCAGGGGATGCGGGTCCGACAGTTACTAAAGCGGTAAAAACTTTAGGATGGTTTGTGTTGGTTGGCTGGGCTATTTATCCAATCGGATACATAGCAGGCACTGCCGGTGGATTGTTTGGCTTCCGGGTTTTTGAAGGCCTCTCTATGGATGTTGTTTATAACATAGGTGATGCAATTAATAAAATTGGTTTTGGGCTGGTAATCTACACACTGGCACAATCTGATAAAACTGTGTCTCCCGCGTACGCTTAAGCGATAGCAAGAAGTGCAGTATAAAGTGTGTTGCACTTCTTATTTTAAAATTCATCTTTTTGAAAAACATTGTATGCTAAGGATCGTATTATTATTATCAGGCTGTATGTTATTGTTATTTCAGCAATATATTCTGCCCTTTAATAGCAGCACACAATTCATTATTTTTTTATCAGGAATACTTTTATTGGGGGTGCCCCATGGGGCGGCGGATTTGCTGGTAGCCACACAAAATGCAAACGGCAGTAAAAAATCATTTTCAAAATCGCGATTTTTAGCAATCTATATTTCGCGGCTTTTTGCCTTTGCTGCGATCTTATGGTTTTTCCCTTTGGCTGGCAATCTTTTGTTCATCCTTTTTGCGGCTTACCACTTTGGCGAAACAGATTTACACCAGTTCAAAACCAACACAGTTTTGGGTAAAGCATTTGTTATCTTTTACGGATTGCTTATCCTCTCTGTTATTCTGCTGCATCATTTTGAAGAAGTAAAACCATTATTACAATTATTCAGCGCAGGTAAAAAAAATGTAGTTTCTATTAATTGGCTTGATGCTAACCGTTACAATATCATTTCGGTTTCAGGCATATTGTTTTTTGCAACAACATTTATTTATTTTTTACAAAACAGCAAAATCCGTGCAAATGATAAAGGTCAGTTCTTAATTCACTTTGCAGTTATTTTATTAATCCTGTTTTACCTGCCCATGCTGCTTGGTTTTACATTCTACTTTGTGGTCTGGCATTCTGTTTTGTCACTCAATAATATTAATGGTTATTTAAGAAAGAATAATTCATATAGTCAAAACAATATAAGGAGGGAAATAATATTATATAGTGTTTTGGCAATTGGTGGAATCGTCTTATTTGGTTTAACAGGTTTCATGTTTATCAGCAGCAGTGCCATGGCGGGTTACCTGTTTTTGGGCCTTGCTGTGCTTACTGCACCGCACATGCAAATTATGCATGATATGTACAACAACTTAAGGCAAATAAAGCATGCTTAAAATTAAGAATCACAAGAAATTATTTAAAAATAAAACTTCACTCAATGTTCAAAAAATTCAAGGCGTCAGAATTATTAATAGTGGCGATGGTGGTTATCCTGATTTTCGTATCGGAATATTATTATGTAATACTAAAAAACCCCAACAGAGCCATTTTTATCGGCTTATGGCCGCCAACTATTATGGGCTTACTTAACTTTTTCAATACAAAAAAAAATCAATAAGCTGTCATGGAAAACAATACGGATATCATCGTTTTAACGAGTGTTATTATTGTACTTTTTCTTGTATTCATCATTGCTACTGCAAGAGAGCTTAACACTACAAGCGTCGCAAAATTTGTAGGGAAAGAAGAAGGCGGGCCACGGGCTGAAATGATGCGTTTCATCGGTAAGCTTTTTACAGACGACAGGATTGATGCCGGTAAGAAAATTACTTTCATGGATGCAGTTAAACCTATTATTGAAGATTTGGTGCAGGACGAAGAATTAAAGGAAGAATGAAAAATATTAAAGTGCCTGTGCTGTTTTTTATTTCTGATTAATTAATAAAAATTTCTTCAATATCCTGAACTTTATCTGCTATATGGCGTTATTCTTTTGAGTCTAAAAATATACTACACACGACGTTTCAAAACACCATTCTTTTAAAATTTTAAAAAAAAAGACAATCATGAAATCAATTAAAAACGCTGCACTTTTTGTTGCAGTAACATTACTTTCCATTAGCGCAATGGCGCAAACGAAAAAAGACATTGTGGATGTAGCCGCAGGCTCCAATGCGCATACCACACTTGTTGCTGCAGTAAAAGCTGCAGACCTGGTAACTACTTTAAAAAGTGAAGGCCCGTTTACCGTATTTGCACCCACCAATGATGCTTTTGCAAAACTCCCTGCTGGCACTGTTGACAATTTATTGAAGCCGGAGAATAAATCAAAACTTGCAGGGATATTAACCTACCATGTAGTTGCAGGAAACCTGGACGCAAAATCAGTTTTAGCTGCTATTAAAAAAGGCGGTGGAAAAGCAGTTTTAACGACTGTTGCAGGAGGAAAATTAACTGCTGCAGTTGAAATGGGAAAGGTTGTGTTGACAGATGAAAACGGAGGTAAAGCAACAGTTACTGCTACTGACCTAAAGGCAACAAACGGCGTCATTCATGTAATTGATGCAGTATTACTGCCGAAATAATCTACAAAGATTTGAGGATTCTGTATTTTTTCAAGTCATTATTTTACTAGTAGTATTATTCAAATTTTATTAGCTCGTTTAAAGTGAACACAGTTTTAAATCTGTGTTCACTTTTTTTATTAATATCCTTGAGCATAATAGTTTTAAGTTATTGTTTGTAAAAATTATTTTACTTTTTTACAACCAATGTAACTGGAGAAAATCTTTTGTTTACCTGGATGTTATAAAAATGTAACCATTAGGTAATTAAAAAAGAAACCTTGTTTTTTAGCAACTATTCAATACAGTTTTTTGTTAGAACAGTAAATAAATTATATAAAATGGAAAACATTGTAGAAATCGCATCGGGTAACAAAGACTTTACAACATTGGTAGCTGCAGTTGTTGCTGCTGGCTTGGCAGAAACATTAAGCGGCAACGGCCCTTTCACCGTTTTCGCCCCTACCAACGAAGCATTTGCCAAGTTACCGGCAGGAACAGTTGAAGAATTAATCAAGCCAGAAAACAAAGAAAAACTGGCGGCTATCCTTACTTATCATGTAGTTGTAGGCAAGGCTTTATCTTCTGATTTGTCTGACGGGCAATCAATCAAAACAGTGAATGGACAGGAAGTTAAGGTATCTGTTGGAGACAACGTAAAAGTGGATGAAGCAATTGTAACAACACCAGACCTGGAGGCATCAAATGGTGTTATCCACGTGATTGATTCTGTAATTATGCCTAAGTAAAAGGCTAAATACTTTTATCAAAAGTTCATGGCTGTATCAATTTGATACGGCCATATTTTTTTATCTTACTTTCTTTTTCTCAGCAGAGCAATCAAAGAAATGATTACCTATTTAATATTTTGTCCTTAGGTCTTGGTTAGAATCCTTATAGTAAAATAAATACAATCACGACAGTATTTTCTGATTTGGGTTCATTATTGTCTGTTCCGGGATCGAAACAGGTAAAAATATCTTTAGCTCATATATTTTCATGAATCTTTGTAATAAATGGTTTCAAAACTGTCCTGTTTGGGTCACTAAAACTTCATCGCAAGATGAAGTTTTAGTGTTAGGCAATAACCGACAAAATATATACCGGGGAGGAAGGGTATGAGTATATGTTCGGGCCAATATGAAATTATAAATACCTAAAAAAAGATCTTAATAATTTTTTATTCACTTCTGCATCAATCAAATTTCACCAAACACTAAGATCTACATTACGAATTAGTAAAGATCGTGGTATAATTCCTATCAAACTACTTCATCGAATCTGCCACACCCCTAAGCAGCAGCAAGAAATTCAAATGTTCTTTTTGAAGGGCTGTGATATCATTTAATTTCTTTTCCATAGAACTCAACGATTTCGTTAGCTCTGCATTATCAGCAATTTTTTCAATAATCGCTTTTAATTCCGGTATCATGTCTTTGGCATAGTCAGGGTAACTATTGATTTGTATTTTTCCACTCTCTAATGGATCAATGAATTTGTTTGTTATTGATGAAAGGTTATCAATATTACCTCCACTTCTTTTTAATTTCAAATGATCGATTACATCCTTTTGAACATATTGGGTCTGTAAAATATCTGCATTGTTTCCTTTCGACAATTGTATTGAGGTCAGGCTGGCATCAATTGCGTTTAATAAAGTGCCATCCTTTTTGTCAAAAGGCTTATCAACAAGGGTTGCCAGCATAGGAGATAGTGTAACAGGAAACTTCGAGCGCTTGCCTTTCGAAATTATTTTATCGGTTGATGTACTATTTTCTTTCTCGTCCGTGTTACGTTTAGAAGCCGCTTTCACATCGTCCGGATTATTCAACTCTTTTTCTTTTTTACTTTTAGGAGTTGCTTCTTTTACACGTTTTGCACCATAAAAATTAGTGGAAGTTTTTTCGACCTGTGCCAGGGTCTTTTTAGAGATAACTGATTTATCTTTTAGCGTTATATCTTCTTTAGAAACAAATTTGTCTTTTACCTTAAAGAGTAACCAGGCATTTTCACCTCTGCCATGGGTTTTTACAAGTGCATATTCACCCTGAAGTTTTTTTCCGTGCAATACAACATGCAGCTTGCCTGAATAAGTTCCTTTTCGCAATTCTTTGTCCTGTGTTTTTTTATCCTGACCATGGTCGTCGGCAGGCTCATAAAAACCTTCGTCCCATACGATAACAGTTCCGGCACCGCAACCACTCGGGATTATTCCCTCAAAATTTCTGTAATCATAGGGATGGTCTTCCACCATCATAGCAAGCCGTTTTACACCTGGGTCAGTTGAAGGGCCTTTCGGCACCGCCCAGCTTTTCAGAACACCTTCCATCTCCAGCCGGAAATCTGCTGACTTTATTGCCTCCACACTCCCTGCAAATACCGGGAACCTCACCAACCTGGTGGCCAGCGAGTCTAAAATCTGGGCGAGAACTGAAGACGGCACGTTACTCGTATCAACCGATGACGGCATTTCTTTTCATGCAGCAACTCAACAAGCCCTGCCTGCAGGAACATTATTTTTTTGGGTGGATAAAGGAGACGCCTATTCATTGGCAGCGTCAGACAAATTCGCCACGATGAGCGCATGTTGCATAACAGGCGGACCGGACCCTGTGAATGAAAAGAATGCAAACGAATTATTGATTTATGATGTTGACAAAGATACCTGGCGCTTCGAGAGCTTTCTCGATGGTAACTGAAAAATGAGTACGGAGGGCGTTTATTTAGGCGGCAGACGTTTTGTGCGGTCGTTTCAGACCAATGCCGGTATAAAGTTTTTCTTCTGCAATGGCCAGAGTATATGGGATTGTGACCTGGCAGGTACCCATACCCTCATTGCAACATCGGGGGTCGACGTCCCGGGTACACCACTTTACCCGGGTTTTATTCATAACGACTTCTGGGATTTCTTACTTGACAGAAATGGTACTGATATGTGGGTTGCATGCGACGGCGGCATATATGAAAATAAATCCGATAAAAAGGGCTGGATCGCTTCCAACAAAGGATATCATACCCAGCACGTGCAGTCGCTGGATGTTTACGAAGATCCCGGCCAGGCAATTGTCAACTATGCTACGCAGGACAATGGCGGATGGCACGGTAAATGGCCCGCCTGGCTAAGGAACTCAGTTGCAAATACAGGGGATCTCAATTTTAGTGACGGTGACCCTGCAAGCGCCGGGCTTGAATGTTGCTTTTGTCTTTTTCATAATTCCATACTACAACCTTAAAAATGCTTCATCCCCATTGGAAATAAATTCCTCCATTTCCGTTGGTTTTGTCTTTTGTAAGAGCTAATGAGTATAAGGAATGATCATCTTCATTGAACAGGCCAGTATTTAAAAATCCTTTATCATCAACTCCTCTCCATACCATTAGAATTTGGTCATTTAATATGCCGGCCACCGGAGCATTTGCCGATCCTATACCTTTTATTTTAACCTGGCCTGTCCATTCATCATTCTCATAAGTCATCATATAAATTGAGCTATCATCATCTATTCCCTTCCAGCAAATAAACATAATCTCGCCCAAAACTATTACGGATGGCCCATGAGTGCTGGCAGCATTCGCAGTATTGATGTGACCAGCTTTCTTATAAGAGAGAAGTTGCTGATCTTCCCACTCATTATCAGAATCTTCTTTAAGCCGTGTAAAATAAATAT
This sequence comes from Ginsengibacter sp., assembly GCA_040007435.1. Lineage (GTDB taxonomy): Bacteria > Bacteroidota > Bacteroidia > Chitinophagales > Chitinophagaceae > Ginsengibacter. Next base: position 15,580 of record JBDTUZ010000065.1, read on the forward strand.
TAGAATCATCTTCGGCACCTTTCCAATACAGCTGTAAACGCTCTTTATATATCACCAAACATGGGCTGCTTGTGCTACCTACTCCATTAATCTTTTCCTGCGGCAGCCAGGTACCATTCACATTCCGCCTGAAATAAATTCCATGGTCATTACCGCCGCCTCTCCATACCAGGTAAATTATATTTTTAAACAATGCCAGGGCCGGCTTGGCGGCTGTAGCAATATCGTGAAACCCTTCCTGGGGGATCCATCCATCCCATGAGAGTGTATCGTTATAACTGATATAGATACCCGAATCGTCATCTACGCCTTTCCACGCCATCATAAGGCCGGAACTGTATCCGTCATTATGGGGGACCGTAATGAGCACCGGCCCGTCTGTAGAACCCCTGTCACCTAATGAGTATTGAGCCGACCAGGATTGCCCGTCAAAAGAAGCAAAATATAAACCGTTATCATCTTTGCCACCTTTCCAAACCATATACAAGTTGAGAAAACTATCGGTAAAATTGTTGTACCCCGCCACAGCCAGTGAAGGGGTTGCAGTGGAACCTTTACCTTGTATAGTTTGCTGGGGACTACATTGCAGCTGTTCAATAAGCCTGGGGGCAAACTCCCCGGTATTTATTTCACGATGAACAGGCAAGGCAGATCCTGATGTATCAGTTAATGGAGTAAAATCATGACTAAGCGAAAACTCCTTGTGTTCAATTGTGTATCGATATTGCTGCCAAAGCACCCTGCCGCCTTTTATATAAATGTTCTCAAACCTTGGAAAATGATAGTCGTCAAAAGGCTGGCCGCCCAACCGAGTTTCATCTTCATCATCATCGAAGTGCAATTCAATACGGTCGCTTCCGGGTCCCCATTCCCGCACCTGCTTGTTCGTTCGCGGAATATCGTAGCTTACTTCTGTATCCATTGTACTCAGAAAATGAATGCCATTAATATGTATTCTCGCATTCATCACTTTATCGATAAATTCCGAAAGCTCGCCATATTCATCTTTGCTCCCGATTTGAATGATAAAAACATTATTCTTTCCATCTGCTATAAGTTCCCGGTTCGCCCATGGCCCATCGGTTGTCCATTCAGGTGTTTGAGCAGAATACAGGCCCACATAGCCGTCCTTGCAGCATCCGAATAGCCATCTCCCCGAATCAAAATTATTATTGGTGGATTCAACAAAGTCCAGGTAGAGCATTGGATCTGTTTTTTTATCTGCCGGTGCTTCGTCATTAATGCTGCTGATGTCATCGAATGCACTTTTGGGAAACCATGCATGTGTTCTGCTTCCAAAAAAAGTCCATTGAAAAAATTTAGGCCTGTATATAATTATTGCAGCATTACGCATCTGTAGCACACGCGGTTGTGTCACGGTACCCGTCCACCAGCCCGGGCCGCCGGTACCATCTTCATCTGCCTCAATCTGGTTACCTCCTGCAACAAATCCACCGATGACGGCACCGCCTGCAATTCCTATCGGTCCCGCCAGTGAACCTATAGCGGCACCACCCAGGATACCGAATATCTCCGTATTCAATCCGCCTGCGGAAGGATGGCTTGTAAATACTGTCGCGCACATACTTAATGTTGCCTGGCACGAGGAGCCCTGGAAACTCATTTGCCCGGTATGCATATGCTGGATACTCGACAGGATAGAATTCCGGGTGCGGTAGGTGTATATATTAGACCGCGTATAAGCAGAACCTTCAGTGAGTATAGACAAGCGGTCCGCCAGGGTTGAGCGGTCAATCAATTGTATTGTGGCACCTATACCAAGTATGGGTAATATTTTTGAAAACGGGGCACTGGAGGCAAGATCATAATTGTCAACAAGCTCAATGGTCTTGTTTACAACATCCTTCTGGAACCATGATGCCCTGCTCCACCAGGTCATTACATCCTCTTCCGAATCAAAGCCCAGACCGTAATCGCCGCTCTCCGACCAGTCCAGTGAAACCCTGGAACGGTCAATAAAGTTTTCAGGATTATCCTGGCCGATAGACATTAATACATCAGGCGTCGTGTACCGTTTTGACAAAGCCAAATGCATTCCGGAATTACCGTCTTCAGAAAAACTTTCCCGGGTGTCAAACCAGCGGGAACCCTCTTTTTCTCCCGTCCGGGCATTAAACCATATCTTAATAACATCACCAACGCTTACGTGCCATCCGCAACATTTATGCTTCCAGTGGGCCCGGTTGGCGGCCACCGTAAAGTTTCCCCGCAAAGAAAAACGGGCAAGATCAAAAACGATCAGGTCGATCACCATACATGCCTTTTGCTGTATACCATCATCGAGACTGAAATCGGCCAGGTTAAAAAGCGCCGTCAGGTGTTCTTCGTAATACCCGGGCGCATTGCATTCACTAAACCCATATTTAAGGCGGTCATTCAACCAGCGCAATATTCGTTGCCTGGCTATCTCAACATGTGCGGAGCCCTTAACGTCTGTGTCATTATCATGATCCTGGAAAAGAGATCGGAAATCGTAGCCGGCATGAAACACCTCTTCCGCCCACAGCTGGCCACAAAGGTATTCTGTTGTAGCAAAAATGATCTGGTGGTTCTCCGACCAATATTGCATTTCATATTGATAGTCGGTGTAATCATCATTGGTAAGGTCGGGTAATTTATCAAGCTTCGCCTGCTTATCCTCAGCACTACCCGTTCCAAAAATAACGTCATCTGCCTCCTGTAATTCTCTCTTTTTCCTGTCCTCTTGTATAAATCTCGCTTTCCTGGCCCTGAACTGGTCAGTATGCCAGAATTTAAAGGTGAGCATCTTCTCTTTGATGAGTTGCTGTGCCTGGGTGTCGAAATTGACGACGGCGGGAATGTTTCCTGTATCATTGCGCACCCTTGACGGTGGCAGCCAGGCTGCATTCATGCCCGGCGGAAGCTCGCCATAGAGGTACACGAGTCTCAGGTAATTCATGCAGCGGAAATCTGAATTATCCTCTAAAAGTTGTAAGTCACTCAGGCCTTTATCCGCACTTAGAATAATACGCATCCAATAGGCGGTCATATTTTCCTTGTCCCAATGGTATAATTCGTCTTGCCTGTCGGGTTGGGTGTCCGCCAATTCCAACCTCGCCATTGCGTGAACCAGCCCGTTATCCGTTGTTTGGTCCGGCGCTGGTACGGGAGTAAAAGTCTGTGGCAGCCCGCAGAGTGAGAGAGGCGCTGCGTTACCGGGAAATTTCGTCAATAAATCACATACCGTGTAAGTATTATAAAATGTCTTGTCATCATTTGCATCCCCTCCCAGGTCAAATATCCACCGGTCATGTTTAATATAACCCTGCCGGATAATCGCTTCAAGATAACAGGCCTTGCGGGCCGCTAATTCTTCCTGGAGGTTCGCCATAATACTAATAATTTACCTTAGTTTAATGGCACCCATTTTCCATCGACTTCTCCCCATTCCGGCAACGTATCGTCCTTTCTTAGCACGACCAGTGTAGTTGGTAACCTGACTTCCCATGGATCTCCCACAGGAACCGGGTCCATTGACATACCATTCTCCACTTCTTTAATCTCTTCAAGCACGGGTACGTACAAGGGGCTGGTAATATTGTCAAGGTCATCCTTCGAAGGAATAGTGCCCGAGTTGAGAAAGAAGATCAGTGCCCGCTCAAACCCCGGGCGTACGGGTAGCAAAGCCCTCGCAGCACCCGCGCGTAGAAAATCGGCAAATTGCTGGTCGCTGTCGTCAATACCCAGCTTGTCAATCCAGTGATTCTTTCTGCCCCAGAAATAGGGATAGAAATAATAAGTCATCTGCTCCCATTCAATGGCCTGTTCAAAAAACCGTATGTAGTCTGCCTGGATGTCCGCAGCGGCAAAATCAGGTTCCTCATACCCCTGGCTGCTGATATCGATTGCGTTAAAAGTGTCATACTTTTGTTGGGTGAACATGGCAATACAATGCTTTTTCAATTCTGTTCTTTCGCATAACCTGTTCCGAAGGGTATTCTGGCCATATTGTGCAGAGCGAAGGATGGTAACGATATTTGCCAGCTGCTCCTGGTAAGCAGCCTGTTTCTGCTGGTAGGCCTGCAGTATAACGGCAAACATCCTCGCCTGCCATTTGCGTAAATTGTCATCGGTTCGTGTACAGGTAATTTCCATGGTGATCGTGTATGCATTAACCGGGGGACTTGCGACGAAAATGACGGGCAGCGTATCGGTTTCCAAATTAAGACCGACGGAATTTACCCCAAAATTGACAATCTGCATCCAGGTAGTGCCCAAAGTAATTTCAAAGAAAGCACCGGGGCCCCAGCTTGAAATAAATGCATAGGCCGTGGTGGCGCTGTAGGCAGCATACCCGGCAGGGATGGGCACGAGTTCGGCCTTCAGGTCATTTGCGCCCGAGGCAATGTCTTTGTTCGAAAACGTTCTTGATACTGTTTTGATATATACAGGCGGAGGCTCTATAGCCGTTACATTATACTTACCCGCATAGTAAGCATAATTGTATTCCGATACCTGGTCATACTGAATATCGAAAGGATCGGGCCGGGAGGCATTCAATCCCTTTAGCATTTTTTGTGCTGTAGCCTGTATGTAGAAATCCGCAGGTTCAGGAATCACCAGGTCATAAAATAGTCTTTTACCATAGTTATACACCTGCGACTGGTATATCTTATCCACCCATTGGTATATGCCCGTTTCATTTTTTGCTCCTGCTACGGCATTATCAAAACCGTGCGTATTTTTCTCGGTAAACTGCTGCAGCGTACGGGTAACAACCTGTTTCTTTGTGCGCTCAGTTACTTTGGAAGCCGCCCTGTTCACTACTTCCTGGCTATGCGTTACGGCGTTAGTGGTCGTGTTCTGGTTGCTCATCGATTCCACCAGGCTCCCGTAAGCATCTGAAGACGTAGAACCGGAAGTTTTAGTAGAGTCGCTTTCAATTACATTCTGCGTTTGTGACTGCAGCTCGAAACGATCAGTGCTTTGCTGGTCCCTTTCCTCCTCTTTGGTAGTTTCAGATTCGGTAGTCACCGTAGTTTCGATTGTTTCGCTTCTGCCAACAGACCGCTTTAATGATTCTCCTTTCAGGATATTTTGAATATTGGATATCTCGCCCGCCTCGTATCGCAGCAATTGCTGCTTTACTACCAGCAGGTCTCCAACGCCGATTGGTTTATAATTAGCATGGGTATTCGGCAGTTTGGTCATAGGCGGCCCGTCCGGTGCAGGGTCAGTTGCTAGGCCGACATCGCTTGCGGTTGTCACAATATTCAATGAAAAGGGCTTAACGATATTACCTGCAAGAAAACCCACCGAAGGAGAAGTTGTGAATGACTGCTTTTTTATTGTTTCAGCCTGCGGAACCAATTTTTTAAGGCTTTGCACTACCTGGTCATACGTTCTCTTAAGCCCGGTTCCATCCGGCGAGTCATTGATCCCTGCCAGCAGTTTCTTCCCGTTATCGCTTAGTTTATCACTGAAATTGGTTGATAATGATATTGGCCTGGACTCAATCCTTTTGGCCTTTTGGGTAAAAGCTTCCGGCTTATTACCTGAAAAAAGTGAAAAAAAGGAAGTCCGCTTTATAGTAAAGTTTTTTGAAGGCAATTGGGGGTCTACCAATTGTGTGTTGTTAACGTCTGACGGCTGCGCATTCGTAAGAGCTGTATATATTTCAGTGAGGCCAACTATAGTATCTTTCACGTCTGTACTGTTTGCAGTATCCGTATTACCTGCAGGCAGTGGCTGGTTTACATCTTTACCGGGGGGCAGCGGGAATATGTTATCCGGTAACTGTATGGTGGCTTCCAATGCAGATTGTACGCCGTTGGCAGCGGCTAACGTTTCGTCTTTTTTTGCTACGCGGTCAATAATATTCAGCAGGCAGGCCATTCGCGCAAGCTGGGAAATTAAAGGGCTGTTATCAGGCACCAGCCTTAACGCTACTATGCTTTGAAAAATTCGCGACTTATCTGCTAAAAAATCTCCGGACTGGCTTAAGACTGCGGGTGATTGCTGGTGAAAACTTACTGAAATATCACCGGAAAGATCGGCTAATGGTATAGTGCGCTTACCGGCAACAGACGAATAAAATGATTGCAGCCCCGCCGCCAGCTTCAGGCTGTCGGTAGTTTTCACGAAAGCGGGTTTGGTAGTCATAAAGGTTTTAGCAATATCATGTAAGGTTTGCAAGGGGGCAGAAGTTTTAAGTGCAACCGCCAGTTCTTCACCAAAAGCGGTTTCGGATATATCGATATTTATGACGGCATCACCCGCTATGTCTTTAGACGGGCGCAAAAGGACAAATTTGAACAGGTCAAACATGGTTATAGTTTAAAATATTTAGGAAAGATATCTTGCAGGTAATACTGCCGGAGGTTGTTGTCTTTAATAAAGATATTGGTATAGATCACCAGTTGTTGAGCTTACAACTTAATCAATTTACAATGGCAAAGATTAGAAATCTTTTTCTAAATTATTTCGGCAACCTGAAATCAATTATTATTTGGGGGAAAGTAATGAGTAATATACTTGCCCTGTACACACACCGTAAAGAAAACCCGCTTTTGCAGCAGGGTTCGATAATTTTATTCTCCCGCGGGCAAGATGTTTTTATGTTATTGGCAATAAAAGTTATTTAGGTAAATAAAATTTCCGAGCGCAATTTAAAAATACTGAAAGGTACCCTGCCCACATGGCGAAGATTACCATCGTTATCAAAATTAGCTTTCACCACTGCCAAAAGCTTATTCCATTTACACCTTATAGTACCGCTATACATGTGCCTTTGCAGGGATTGGCTCCCCAATACTTCCTGGAAATCTTTGATATACTTACCTTTTAATTTCCGAAGGAGCCATAAAAAATATACAAAAGACATGATTTTATAAAGCAGGTAGACAGCAGAAAGAATAGCTAAAATCAAAACTCCTGAACTCATGGCTTGATACTGATATTGATATTAGGGATAAATCTAAGATAAAATCTAACTGCAAATTGTCTGAAATTCATCATAAAACACCATTATATTTTCGTTACCTATAACAGATGTCACCCCTCACCTACAACTTATAACCTGCCAACGCCATATTGCACAACGGCAGGTGGCTAAAACAAACTACCTGCCCTTTACAAAAGCTGCCTGCGGCAGCTTCAACGGTTCCACGGTATGATCCCCCAGTTTATCGGCAATATATTGCAGCAAGGCATGCTCTTCAATAGTGGTAGGCTTCACATCTCTTGTTCTTAAATCCATTACATCTATACCGCATGTAGTGCATTGGGTCCAGTAAAACGTACATAGGTAAATCTCCGGGTTTTGTGGCTCTATTGTAAGCAGTGTTTGGTCTTTGTCAATACTTTTTAGTTTTAAAATAAATGATGCTATATAGGGGAGTGGTTTTTTCTTCCAATAGTAAAGAGGAGAATCCCAGGGAGAAACATAACTATGCAGCACAATATCATTCTCTGTATTTGGCATTTTAAAATAGTCGCCCACAAGCCAACGATGAGCACTGTCGTTTGCAGTGATAATTTTAAACGTGGTTTGTATAGAATCACGATCATTATAGTGATAGAAAACCTGTTTTAGAAATGGGCTTTCCATTTGCAGGTAAGGATCTAAGAAAGGCCTTAAAGTATCTCTTAAAGTGTTAATGGGGAATTGAAATATATGGCTGGTAACATTGGGTGAGGCCAAAACTTTTTTTTGAATCCTTACCGTAGGTTGCCCGCTGCTGAAAATTGAGCATGCAAAACCACAAAGACAAAAGGCAATTGTTTTGAACTTTTTCATCAGTGGTGCATATTTTATCATTACCTACTCTAAATATACACAACCTTTTATTTCAAATCCCGAGATAATTAACCCGTGGCCATAGTTGCTGGAACAGCCGCCGGAGTGGGGGAGTGCTTACCTCTATTTCTTTATCCCCGCTTTTTTCTTCTCAGGCCTTTTTTTTATTTCGTTTTTAGCCTGGCTGCACAACCCAATAATATAGCACCCCTCCACCAGCCGCAGCAGGTACCTGCGCACCCTTAGTATATTACAGTCGGGCAGCAACTCGTACAGGGTGGTGTTACCAAGTGCACACTCTGTAATATCGCGTAACAGTTGTTTCCACTCCGCCCCGGGCATATACGAGCAGCACTGGTTGATGGCCATTAACGGGTTGCCGAATTGCCTAAGCGTAAGGCTGCGCGGAAAATACTCCCAGGCATTGTTTTGATGACCGTTTGGAGCCGCACCTGCTGTAATGTCCGTTACACCCGTTACACCGGTGGCTGTTATTGCTTCATCATTTACATTATGGCTATTATGCAAGGTGTATGCCGCTGCTAAAAGCTGCTCCATATTCTCCATAAAGCAAAGCGCGTTGGCAGGCACATCGTGCCTCCACACTTTAGGCAGCGTAGCTGCCTCCAGCAGGCGCTCCATATAGCCTATGGCTGCAGGCAGGCGATATACATCAAAGAAACGGTTTATGCCGTTACCCGCATATTGTATATCGTGCTCTTGAAGTTTTGCCATTATTCGTTGCTGCTATGGATGTTTTCTCTTTGCATAAATTGCCCATAGCTAAGAAACGATATATGGTAACGGTAAACCACAACCGCCGTTTGTATTTTACTCAATTACCCATGTACTTTACAAGAGGCAGAAGTTTTATCTTCACGTAAACAGATGGCCATGACTGAAAAAACAATGCATGCGGGGAGAAATGTAAAGCGTATAAGAGAGATACTCGGCCTAAAGCAGGAAACTCTTACCAGCGACCCTGACCTAACACAAAAGGTGATATCGGTCTAAATATTGGTAATAATTTAAGTCAATAAGATCTACGTTCAAGCGCTTTTAAGAGACTTCCACAAACTTCCGTATAAATAGTCGTCCATAATCTTATTATCTATAAAAAACAACTGGAAGATATCGTGTAGAGGATATGTTGGATTCATTATAATGGTTCGCCGATGTTAAGGTCTCTACGACTCCCCTTGGAGGAGACCAGCTCCCATTCACGAGTGGTGGAGTTCGCCTTCTTAGAGTACGCTTACTAAGGCTGAATCGCCAGAGTAGCAGCGGGTCTCCTGATAGCCTGCGCTGTGTATTTTCAATGCTTAACTACAGCGATTGCACTTACCGAGCCCGACTCATTGCAGCAAAGCGCAACTTCAACTCCATTCTTCCAATAAACGGGGGTGTTTCCATCAATTCCGCCGATATAAATGTCCGACTGATAAAATGTGATAGCAGTAGCTTGTGCATAAAAGCTCCGTTTCGGCAGTATGATCTTTGTTGCATCTTTCCAATAAACAGCGTCGCCGAGATAGGCACCTGCGACATACACACTGTTCCCCCATACAGCGATTGCATTTGCATCAGCAGTATTATTGAATGGAAACTTTGCTAACGTTACCCGCACTCCATTTTTCCAGTAAACTGCGTCGCCGGAGTCAGTGGAACTTACATAAACGTCAGTGCCCGACACTGCAATAGACGTAGCTCCCCCATCAACTACGGACAGCGTTCCCAGGATAGTTTCAATTCCGTTTTTCCAATAGACCGATCGGCCCTCGTTATCGGCTTCATACCCGGCTGCATATACATCGGTTCCGTCGACTGCCAGCGCATTTACCCTGCCATAACTAGGTGTTGTAGTGGGAAGCACATGCTTTACACCATTTTTCCAATAAACAGGTTGCTGGTTTTCGCTACCGCCAACGTATACATCCCCGTTAGATAAAATAAGAGATCTCACTTCGCCACTAACATCTGTTGGAGAAAGAATGACCTTTTGTCCGTTCTTCCAATAGGCGGCGGTAAGGCCTGGAAAGACACTAAAGAAAGTATAGCTGCCAACATACACATCGGTGCCCGATACAGCCAGGCCATATGCTCCGCCCGTGTTGTTTTGGGTAGGCTCAAGAAAAATTTCTTCGCCGTTTTTCCAGTATACTACACCAAAAGCCGGTGCGGCCGCATAAACATCTACCGAGTCATTTATGTATGTAAAAACTGGCCCCGTGGCTGTAATGCCCTCCACCGTAACTGTAACAGGCCCGGAGGTACCTTTTAAAGGTGCCACGACTACCAGGGAATCGTCCGAAGCAGACAGCACCATCGCCGAATCATTATTGAATTTCATAAGATTATCAGAAACATCGGCGGCAAAATTTGCACCCTTGATAACTACTACCGTACCTGCTCGTCCGCTGGATGGTGAGATCGAAATGATTGCGACGTTTTTCACTTTCAAGGGTATGTCATTCTTTGTACATCCAACCTGCGCTGCTATAATGATCACAAATAACCAAACGGTAAGTTTCATGTGTATTTATATTATTTAATTACCAGGTACTAAAATAACAATTAAAGGTGCTCTTTTATTTTCGTATCTACACGCCTTAGTTCGTATCCCGCTGATGGCGCAAGGTACTGTCAGAAAAACCAAATAAAATTGCAGGTATTTTTTAATAAT
>JBDTUZ010000066.1:0-25482 GCA_040007435.1 Ginsengibacter sp.
TATACCAAATTATAGAGAAAAATTTTTAGGGTGTCCCAACGCTGAAAACAGGATTAAGAATAGATCGCGAAGAACAAGTTACAACAACCGTAAATCTAAGAGAAAGAATATTTTTTTGAAGCGTGTTATGCGAACAGTAAAAAAAGATCCGATTAAAATACTTTCTGTTGTTTTTGGAGGAGTATTACTAATAATTGTTACCATTTTATTTATTTTATATTCAAGAGACAGTTCTGTAAACAAAAAACAGTTGCAAAGAAAAGAATCCCGGTAATGTTATCTGTAAAGTGTTTTAAAACTTAAATTGTGTAACTAACTATAATGGATACACGATTTATATCAATTGTGCTTTTTTCACAACCCGTTTTTGTATTTTGAAATGCAAACACGTTATCTACCCATATACACCATTAGGATTTGGACATCGCTGGGATTTACGCCGCTAATTCTGCTTGCCTGTCCTAAAGTTTGAGGTTTTATCTTATTAAACTTTTGTCTTGCTTCATTTGACAGCGAAGATATCTTTTCATAATTAAAATTTGATGGTATAATTTGGTCTTCGAGGGCACTCATTTTCGTTACCATTTCCTCTTCTTTCTTTAGGTATACGTCGTATTTAACCAATATCTCAGCCTGCTCGATAGCATCACATGAAAAAGTATCAAAAAGGGTAGTCAAAACGGGGATTTGGGTAACTAGTTCATGAAGATTAATGCCTGGTCTAAGAAGTAGCTGGGAAAGCTTTGTGCGTTGAATTAAGGCTGGAAAAGATTTTGATTTTAGATAACTGTCAATTTGCGGCCCTTCTACTTTTATTTCTTCCAGCATTTTAAGGATTTTAGCTAACTCCTGCTTTTTCCTTATCACATTGTTCATTCGGTCTTGAGATGCTAACCCAATTCGATAACTTTTTTCAGTAAGCCTTATATCAGCATTATCCTGTCTTAACAAGGTCCTATATTCTGCCCTGCTTGTAAACATTCTATATGGCTCATCAGTACCCTTATTTATAAGATCATCAATTAGCACACCTATATATGCTTCGTTTCTTCTCAATATAAAGGGAGCTTCTTTCTTGACAGCCAAATAAGAATTTATGCCGGCTATCAAGCCCTGGCAAGCAGCTTCTTCGTAACCTGTCGTACCATTAATTTGTCCGGCAAAAAAGAGATTGTGTATTAATTTTGTTTCTAAGCTAGGCTTTAATTGAGTCGGGGGAAAGTAGTCATATTCAATTGCATACCCTGGCCTAAACATTTTGCATTTTTCAAAGCCGGGGACTTTAGAAAGAGCCGCAAGTTGAACATTCTCGGATAGCGAAGACGAGAAACCATTAACATAGACTTCTATAGTATTTTTTCCTTCTGGTTCCACAAAAAGTTGGTGCCTATCTCTTTCTGCGAATCTTGTTATTTTGTCTTCAATGCTTGGGCAATATCTTGGCCCTGTCCCTTGAATTCTTCCCTGAAACATAGGACTTTCATTAAAACCCGATTGCAGTATTTTATGTACTTCAGGATTTGTGTACGTAATCCAACAACTTAACTGTGAAGAAGGCTTTTTTGATGACGAAAAGGAAAAGCCGCCAATTATTTCATCCCCCTTTTGTTCTTCCATTCTGGAATAATCCAAAGATCTTCCATCAATTCTTGGTGGCGTGCCCGTTTTAAGGCGACTACTTTCAAATCCCCAGGCGAACAGCTGTTCAGTTATACCAACAGAATTCTTCTCCGCCATTCTTCCACCCATTGCCTGCTTCTCCCCTATATGAATAATGCCATTTAAGAAGGTACCATTTGTAAGAATCACAGAATGTGCTGCTATTTTGTGACCTAAAGAGGTTTTTACACCTGCTATTACACTCCCATCTTTTATTAGGCCAATAACCGAATCCTGGTAAAAATCTAAGTTTGGAATACTTTCAAGAATTTCCCTCCACTTTATAGAAAAGAGCTGTCTATCGCTTTGCGCCCTTGGACTCCACATCGCGGGTCCTTTACTCTTGTTTAGCATCCTGAATTGAATCATAGATTCATCAGTAACGATTCCAGAATAGCCGCCCAAGGCATCAATCTCCCGAATTATCTGGCCTTTGGCAATACCACCCATTGCAGGATTGCAGCTCATCTGAGCCATATTCTGCATATTCATCGTTATTAGAAGAACTTTTCCGCCAAGATTGGCAGCAGCGGCAGCCGCTTCGCATCCTGCATGCCCGGCTCCAACGACAATGACATCATACTTTTCAAACATTCCGCAAAATTACCCAAATTGGGAGTGTGGTAGAAAATTGTTTCACGTGAAACGTTTCAAGTGAAATGGATTTGGGAAAGATAATAGTCTTCCCTTTTTCGCATTTCAGTCTTAAGATCCAGAGTATGATCCGAATAGCCACATAAGTGCAAAGCACCATGAATCATTACCCTCTGTAATTCTTTGGAAAAAGTCGCGTTAAAAATAATAGCATTTTCACGCACTCTTTCAATGCTTATGTAAATCTCCGATGATATGGGACTTTTCGCCCCAGACATTGTAAAAGTCAAGATATCCGTTAAGTTGTCATGATTCAAAAATTGACGATTCAATTCCAATAGGGCCGCATCAGTGGTGAAAATGTATAAGATTCTTTCAAAATCAAACCCTTCATTTTTGAAGACTTTGGACATAAATGCTTTTAATGCAGATTTGTTTTTTAATTCAGGCGAGATGCCATGATTTTTAAATGAAATGATTTGCAAAATCTATAATTTCTAAATTCGGAATCCATTGATCTTTGCCAATGATATATTTACTGATATATTAGTGATGATGAAGTTATCTGAAGTAAAGGCAGGAACAAAAGTAAAAATTAAGTCATTTGAAAATGATGAAATCATTTTAAAGTTAATGGAGATGGGGTGTTTGCCTGAAGAAGAAATTACCGTTTGGAAAAAAGCTCCTTTCGGAGACCCTATTTACATACTTGTTGCGGGATATTCGCTAAGCTTGCGGATAGATGAAGCAGAAAAGATAAATGTCGAAACTATCTAACTTTATAAAAATCAAATCATTAGGTGAATATTGGTTTATATTTTGGTTCTTTTAATCCGGTTCACAATGGCCATCTAATAATAGCCAATTATTTGGCCAATTATACAAATCTCCACCAGGTTTGGTTCGTTATTTCTCCCCAAAATCCTTTTAAAAAGTCGAATTCACTTTTGAATGAACAATACCGTAAGCATTTAATTGACCTGGCGATTGATGGAGAAAAAAAACTTAGAACCTCTAATGTTGAATTTAAACTTCCAAAGCCCTCTTATACAATAGACACATTAACTTATTTAAAAGAAAAATATCCTCAGCATTCTTTTTCAATCATAATGGGTAGTGATGGATTTTGCAATATTGCAAATTGGAAAAATTATGAATTGCTATTGAAAAATTATGACATATATATATACGAAAGGCAAGGTTTTCCTACCAAATATCCTGCCGCTCCAAATATCATTTGCCTCAAAGCTCCCTTATTGGATATTTCGAGTACACGTATACGTAAAATGATCGAAGAAGCGAAATCTATTCGCTTTATGGTACCGGATATTGTAAAACAGGAAATTGAAAGTAAACAATATTACAGGTGAGACTCAAAAAAAGATCCCTAATAATAAACAGGAGAAAACAATAATTGGAGACCTTAATCTTGTGAAGGATAGCAAGCAAAATGTAGCAATAATCACAAAGACATTAATAACACTTACTGTATTGAGATCCGTTATTGATACGTCTTTAAGTAAATAAAGAAACGCTGCCCACATGATACCCACAACAACAGCATTTATACCCTCCAGCGCACGAAAAATAATCACATACCTTTTAAGATTGTGCCAGATTGGGTAAAAAAATAAGACAAGTAATGCACTCGGCAAAAAAATGCCTATGCAACCAATAACACAACCTAGCAATTGCATTTTTTTTCCCTGATTTCGCAAAACCATCCCCCCAGTATAAGAAGCGACAGAAAAGACAGGCCCTGGAATTGCTCTCACTAAGCCCCACCCGGTAAGATATTGCTCTTTAGTCATTACTTTTGTTTTATCTCTAACTACATATTGTTCATACATCATCGGCATAAGTACATCTCCTCCGCCAAAAACGAGACTTCCAAATCGGTAAACATTTTCGGTAAGATTGAAAACCCTTCTGTTTTTCCATTCTTGTTTTCTTGCCGTTTCACTTAAGAAACCAACGATTAGAAAGATCAATACGAATAGCCAGATATTAGTCCATTTTATTTTTTTAGGCTGCATTGAATTTTTCTCCGGAATTCGTTTGTTACTAAAATTAGTAACCACACCGCCAAGAATGATTAAGATTGGGAATACCCACGGTGTTTTAAAAAGGAGATAGGTAGCAAGTATTCCAACCAACATTATAATAAAAGTAATCGTGCTGTTTATCGAAATCTTATACATTTTGTAAGCTGCGAAAGCAATAAAGCCAACAGCCATTGGCTGCACATATTTGAAAATGTGAAGGCTCACGTGATAAGTATTAATATAATGAATAAGGAATGAGAAACACCCCATTAGTATACTAGCTGGTAATATCCATATAAAAAGAGTAAGAATAGCAAGAGGTATACCCCCTCTGTTATACCCAATCAAAGTTATCATTTGGGTGGAAGTTGCGCCGGGCAATAATTGACAGAAAGAAAGATATTCAACCAGCTCTGATTTAGTAATATCTTTTCTAGTTTCCACAAAGGTCTTGATCATCATACCAAAATGACCTTGAGGACCACCAAAAGCAGAAATTGTGTAAAAAAAAACAGCCTTTAAATAAGGAATGTGCCTTCTAAATCCCATTTGAAAAAATATCTCTATTGATCAATTAATTTTAGAAATATTGCATTTTAGGTTTAAACTTTAATTTATACCGTTAAAAATCGTTTTGGATGAATATTAGATGGGAAGTGGTCAATAATAAGTAAAAAGCAAGCGCAAATAAATTATATAAGAGCCCCAAACTATAAATAATATTTCAATTACACTATTTTTTTAGACCTATTTCTTTTAATCTTTCGTCGAGATAACTACCGGCGGTAATATCTTCATAAGCCTTTTTATGTTTTTCGTCTATGCAACTGTTTAAAGCAGCAAGGCTCATATCAGATTTAGGGTGAAGAAAAAAAGGAATTGAAAACCGGGAGGTATGCCATAATTCTCTCGGTGGATTTACAACCCGGTGTGTTGTACTTTTCAATCTGTTATTGGTTAATCGCTGCAGCATATCTCCTACATTTACTACTATCTGGTCTGGTAATGACGTAACACCCACCCATTCGTCAGTTTTAGTAAGAATTTGCAATCCATCTGCGGAAGCACCCACCAATAAAGTTATCAGGTTAATATCTTCATGCTGTTCTGCTCTTATAGCGCTTTTCGGTTCGCTTGTTATCGGTGGATAATGAATCGCCCTCACAATTGAATTACCTTCTTCAACAAAATCATCAAAATAGTTCTCGTGAAGCCCTAAATAAATTGCAATAGCTTGCAAAAGAAATTTTCCGGATCTTTCGAAAGCCCGATATGCTTTGAAAAAAGTTTCATCAAAACCTTGGATGTCATCAACCTTTACATTATCAGGATATTCTGATTTTAATTCGTGCACAGCCGGCACAATTTGGCCATATTGAAAAAATTCCTTTAAATCCGGCGCATCGCTGCCTTTTGCATGCTCCTTACCAAAAGAAGTATAGCCTCGCTGGCCGGCAAGGTCTGGCATTTCAAAATTTTTCTTTTTTTCAGACGGTAGCGAAAAAAATTGTTGAACCTTTTTATATAAGCTCTTAATAAGATCTTCCTGAATCCCGTGATTTTTTACAGCAACAAATCCAACTTCTTCAAATGCTTTTCCTAATGCTTTAATAAAATGTTTTTTTCGTTCAGGATTTCCGGAAGTAAAATCGGCAAGGTCAACTACAGGTATTGTCATATCGCTATATTTTTCATTACGAAAATGTGAATGTAGTTTTGATAATGTCAAAATGCAAAAGTAATTTTTTATTAAGGTGTTTGCTTACCATTTTTTCGGTTTTGGTTTTTCTGGTTGCTCGCCCAGCAAGAATTCCCCTTCAATTAATTATGATTTTAAAAACGATAAGAATCAACCTGATTACAATAATTTGAATTATTGGGCGGCTCATCCTTTCAAAAAGGACCCTTCAGACAATGTTCCCCAAGATTTAATTAAAGAGTCGATAGATTCAATCGCAGATGTATTTTTTATTCATCTGACTACTTATACAGATAGTAATTTGCCTATGGGTTGGAATGCGGAGATTAATAATGCAGAATTAAATAAGAAAACCGATAATAGTACTATTCTCTACCAGGCCAGCGTCTTTAACAAATATTGCAGGGTATTTGCACCCCGATATCGTCAAGCCAATTTACAGGCCTTTTTTACAGACGATTCCGTTCTTGCAAAAAAATCTTTTGACATGGCCTATGAAGATATTTCAGCATCATTTGAATATTATCTAAAGAATCTAAACAAAGGGCGGCCTATTATAATCGCTTCTCATAGCCAGGGTACATTGCATGCACAAAGATTGCTTAAAGAGTTTTTTGAAGGTAAGCCGTTACAAAAGCAACTTGTCTGTGCCTATATTATTTGGCTACCTGTCTTTTCCAATTATTTTTCAACACTAAAGTCATGTAATGATTCAACTGCCACTGGCTGTTTTATAGGATGGAGAACTTTCAAAGAAGGCTATAATGCTCCTTTTATTGAAAAGGAAACGCAAAAGGCATTTGTAATAAACCCATTAACATGGAATACGGATAGCTCTATGCACCTGAAAAATTAAACAAGGGAGGAGTTCTTAGAAATTTTAATAAAGTAATTCCCGGTCTTGTTCATGCAGAAATTCATGGAAATATTTTTTTAACAACAAAAAATTACCATATCGCAGATTACAATCTTTTTTATAAAAATATAAGAGACAACGTGGGAACTAGGATTAAATCTTTCCTTGCAAAATGAACTGGCAAAAATATGTATTGCTGCAAATCCTCTGCAAAAGAAGGTATTAGATAACGAATCGGTATAGTCGCCCAAAATTAAAAATCGGCACTTTTGGGGAAACGTGGAAAAGGAATTACATCCCGGATATTGGTCATACCGGTTACAAATTGTATCAACCTCTCGAAGCCAAGCCCAAAACCAGCATGAGGGCAGGTTCCGAACCTGCGCGTATCGAGATACCAATACAATTCCTCTGATGGTATATTCATTTCTTTCATTCGTTTTTCTAATTTATCGAGCCTCTCCTCCCGTTGAGAACCTCCCACAATTTCGCCAATTCCAGGCGCAAGTATATCCATCGCAGCAACAGTTTTACCATCATCGTTTTGCCTCATGTAAAAAGCCTTAATTTCTTTAGGATAGTTAATCAAAATCACCGGCTTTTTAAAGTGCTTTTCTACGAGGTAACGTTCATGTTCACTTTGCAGGTCAACACCCCACTGGTCAATTAAATATTGAAATTTCTTTTTCTTATTGTGATTACTCTCTCTCAAAATATCAATAGCTTCCGTATAGGTAAGCCTTTCGAACTTATTGTCAACCACAAATTCGAGTTTTTCTATCAATCCCGTTTCACTTCGCTCATTTTGAGGCTTTTGCTTTTCTTCATCAGCAAGGCGGGAAGCCAAAAAATTAAGATCATCCCTGTTGTTATCTAATGCATATCCTATAACATATTTTATGAACTCTTCTGCGAGATTCATATCATCTTCAAGGTCGTAAAAGGCCATTTCAGGTTCAATCATCCAGAATTCCGCAAGATGGCGTGCCGTATTAGAATTTTCTGCCCTGAAAGTTGGGCCGAAAGTATAAACATCGCCCAATGCCAGCGCTCCAAGTTCTGCTTCAAGTTGTCCGCTCACGGTCAGGTTTGTGGCTCTTCCAAAGAAATCATCTTTATAATTGACAGACCCATCTTCATTTCTTGAAGGATTTTCAAGATCCAGGCTAGTAACATGAAAAGTCTCGCCGGCCCCTTCGGCGTCAGATGCTGTAATTATTGGGGTATGCAAGTACACAAACCCTCTATCATTAAAAAATTTGTGCACGGCGAATGCCATTGAATGTCGTATACGAAAAACAGAACCAAAAGTATTTGTTCGAAAACGCATATAGGCAATTTCTCTCAGAAATTCAAGACTGTGTTTTTTAGGTTGTAACGGAAATTTTTCTGCGTCGCTATCCCCAAGTATTTCAATCGTCTCAGCTTTTAACTCAACTTTTTGACCCTTTCCCAACGAGGGAACAATTTCACCTTTAACCTTTATTGCAGCTCCTGTCGTCAATCTTCTTAACAGGCTCTCATCAAAACGGCCTAATTCCAGAACTATTTGTAAATTATTATTCGTACTTCCATCATTTAACGCAATAAACTGGTTGTTGCGAAACGTTCTTACCCAACCCATCACGGTTATTGGATAGTTGATCAAGTCACTTTCTAATATTTCCTTTATTTTTTTTCTATCACTAAACATATATAATAATCTATGGATGCAAATATAAAGTAGAGAGAATAGTCGTAATCGTATTTCTAATATTCCTGTTAAAACGCAGGCTTTATAGACTGAATTTTCCGTGAAAAAATGAAAGTAAGCTTAGAAAAATTTTCAAGTATTATAAAATTGGCGTATCATTGCAAAAGAAAGCTGACTAGTTCTCCTTTTCTGATGTCTCTCTTTTAATAGAATCCATTCCATATAAATCATCAAAAATTTAGAGTTTACAATTTCAAGATTGTTTTGATTATTAATCTACACGTCCTTTTATGTACGACATTTTACAACTGAACGATATGCTCGTTCCGGAGCTGCTCGATATAGCAGAACAGCAAGATATTTCCAATGCAAAAAAATTAGAAAAACAAGAGTTGATTTATCAAATTCTTGACAAACAAACATCAATGAGCACAGAAAAGAAGGATACAAAGGATACAGATGTTGAAAAAAAGCCGCGGAAGCGAATAGCAAAAACATCTGATGACAGTTTAGTTAAGCAAGAGGCGGCTGAAACCACGCAGAAAGATATTAAGTCTAAAAAGGCGGACGAAAAGAAAAAGGCTCCCAAGAAAAATAAAGAGGATGGTGCTGACGAAAAAGAGAAAAAATCTGTCGATGAGCAAATGCCATCAGATCCAAAATCTATTGCGCCTGGACTCGTAGACTTACTAAATGATGAAGACGACGAAGATATCTCAGAACCTATAATAAATAATGGATATCAAAATCAGCAAAAGCAATATCCTCAAAAAAAGGAACCTGCTTTCAATATTGAATTTGATGGCGTTATATTGGCTGAAGGTGTTCTGGAAATGATGCCGGACGGATATGGATTTTTAAGAAGCAGTGATTACAATTATCTGTCTTCTCCCGATGACATTTATGTATCTCCTTCTCAAATAAAATTATTTGGGCTGAAAACAGGGGATACGGTTTATGGTTCCGTAAGGCCACCAAAAGAAGGCGAAAAATATTTTGCACTTTTAAAGGTTGAAACCATAAATGGTAAAGGTCCTGATGAAGTAAGGGACCGGGTGCCTTTTGATTACCTTACTCCGCTATTTCCATTCGAAAAGCTTAATTTATTTTTAACGCCAAGTAATCTTTCTACAAGAATAATTGACTTGTTTACGCCGATAGGAAAAGGGCAAAGAGGGCTTATTGTTGCCCAGCCTAAAACAGGTAAAACGATGCTGTTGAAAGAAATAGCCAATGCGATCGCGGCCAACCATCCGGAATGTTATTTGATGATTGTACTTGTAGATGAAAGGCCAGAAGAGGTGACGGATATGGAGCGGAGCGTAAAGGCAGAGGTAATAGCTTCAACTTTTGATGAACCAGCAGAAAAACATGTGAAAGTGAGTACCATGGCTCTGCAAAAGGCTAAAAGATTAGTTGAGTGCGGGCACGATGTTGTGATTTTATTAGACAGCATAACACGCCTGGCACGAGCTCACAACACGGTTGCTCCAGCAAGTGGTAAAGTTTTATCGGGCGGTGTCGAAGCAAATGCCATGCAAAAACCAAAGCAGTTTTTTGGAGCAGCCAGGAAAATTGAATTTGGAGGTTCGCTTACAATTATAGCAACAGCATTGGTTGATACGGGAAGTAAAATGGATGAGGTGATCTTTGAGGAATTTAAGGGAACAGGAAACATGGAACTTCAATTGGATAGACGTCTATCGAATCGCAGAATTTTCCCTGCAATTGATATTGTGGCTTCATCCACAAGGCGCGATGATTTGTTACTTGATAAAGAGGTATTGCAACGCATGTGGGTATTGAGAAATCACATGGCTGACATGAACCCCGAAGAAGCTATTAATATTTTGATGAAAAATATGAAAGGGACCAAGGATAATATGGAATTTCTTACGTCAATGAATGGATAAGTTTAGATAAATATTCACTAAAAAATTGCCAGCCACTGTCCAAAAAACAGTGGCTTTTTTGAATATCATAATTCGCTTTTGATGGCTATTGAGCAACTTGATATTGAGGATTTTTTAAACCTTGCAGAAGAAAGGCCCTTACTTGATGTTAGGAGTCCGGGAGAATTTTTGCATGCGCACATTCCTCCGGCATTTTCTTTTCCCTTATTTACCGATGAGCAAAGGAAGATTATTGGAACAGCCTATAAACAGCAGAGCAGGCAGGTTGCAGTTAAAATTGGCCTGGATTATTTCTCTGAGCGAATGAAAAGTATGATAACAGATGCCGAAGAAATAGCTAATAAAAAAATCAATACGGCTTCAAATGATAACAGAATTTTGATTCATTGCTGGCGCGGAGGAATGCGCAGCAGATCTGTGGCTTGGCTTCTTGATCTTTACGGCTTTAAAGTATTTACTTTAAAGGGTGGTTACAAAGCTTTTAGAAACTGGGCTCTTCATCAATTTGAAAAAAAATATGACTTAAACATACTTGGCGGTTATACAGGCTCCGGAAAGACTTTGATTTTGCATGAAATGCAGAAAAATGGAGAAAAAGTTATTGATCTCGAAAGACTCGCAAAACATAAAGGTTCAGCTTTTGGAAGCATCGGAGAGCAATCACAACCTAGCCAGGAGATGTTTGAAAATATCCTTGCAGTAGAACTATTTAAAAAATCAAAGCCCGATTATAATAGTTACGATGGAAAAGAGAAGAAGGACAATTCCAAGTTCAAAATCTGGCTTGAAGATGAAAGCAGGCATATCGGTACTGTTGGTATACCAGGAACACTCTGGAATAATATGCGGCAAAGCCAGTTATATTTTTTAGATATTCCATTCGAAGAAAGACTTAATTATATTATTTCCACTTATGGAGCTTTTGATCAAAAAGAGTTGGTAAACTCCATTATGAAAATTCAAAAAAGATTGGGCGGGCTTGAAACAAAAAGAGCTATTAATTATTTGCTGGAAAATAATAACAGGGAATGCTTTTCAATTTTGCTGAACTATTATGATAAGCTTTATGCAAATGCATTATTGAAGAGGGAAAATGTTGAAGCGGTTCTAAATAAAATACCGTGTAAAACCGTTGATATAAGAAATGCCGGAAAGCTTAGTTAAATAACAAATAAGCAGGCAGGCAAAATCCTTTGACTATGAAATGGCTACTCCTCTTTTTTTTATTTCCCTTGCAGTCTTTTGCTCAAGATATTACCGGCGTTTGGACAGGTACATTATACAACGACACTACGAAGCAATATCTAAAATATGAACTTGCAATAAGCGAATATGAAGGAAAGCTAAGCGGCTATTCCCACACAATTTTTATTATTGACAGCACCGAAAATATTGGTGTGAAATCAGTTAAGATAAAAAGAGCCAACGATAATTTTTTAGTAGAAGATGATAAGCTGATTGATAACAACTATACGGCACCTCCAGCGAAAGGTGTAAAAACATTTAGCGATTTAGTTCTGTCGCAAAATGATAGTGCACTCGTTTTGAGTGGATCCTTTGAAACAAATCAAACGAGGATATATAAAAAGCTGACCGGCAAGATTTTTCTTCAAAAGAAACGAGAATCAGAAACAAGTTCGATAATTCCAAAATTGCAAAAATTGGGCCTTGCAAGAACGCTGTCTTTCCCTACGTCCCCAACAACCACGAACAAGACAGTTTCCAACAGTCCTGATTTAATTCCCCTCAAGGCCAACGATCAAATAGCCAAGACTGAAAAGGAAGTGGTGACTTCCGGTTCTGCTATAGCCAAAAATTTGGGAGAAGAATCTGCCAAACAAGATCCGAAAGAGAAAATCGAAAACGATAATGCCGTAAAGAAAACATCACCAAAAGAGAGCATTGCGTCCCAGGGAGAAAACTATACTAATATTAGGGCAGCAGATGTTGCCATCCTCGAAACATCAACCTCCAAGAAAAACGATATCCGAATAAATAATAAAATAATAGATAGTAATTCTGAAGCTCCTAAACAAACAATTGCCCGGAAAACCGAACCAAAAACCAAAGGCACCTCTTACTCAATAAGTCAACCCGCGAGTATGAGAACGGTAGCTGCGATGAATACAGACCCGATTCTGCAAAACGAAAACAGGTTGAAATTAAATGCCATAAAACCTTTTATTCCGCAAGCTGCAGCAGATGTAGCCATGCGAAAAATAGAAACAATAAAAAGTGTCGAAATAAAACAGGATAGCCTTGTTCTAAGCCTGTTTGATAATGGAGAGATAGATGGAGATACGGTTAGCGTTTTATTAAACGGAAAAGTAATTATGCCACGCCAGGGTTTAATGTCGAGGGCAATAAACAAAACCATTTACCTTACGCCTGAAATGGGAGATTCAATTACATTAATTATGTATGCTGAAAATCTCGGAAGTATTCCTCCCAATACCGGCTTGCTTGTAATTCATGATGGAGAGGATATCTTTGAGATTAGGTTTACAGGAGACTTACAAAAAAATTCCGCAATTATATTAAAGCGAAAAAAGAAACAATAATTTTTTCAGAAGACAATTAAGCATGGATGTTATAACCAAAGAAGGACAGGAAATAAAACTAACTCAATATTCTCACGGTGCCGGCTGCGGTTGTAAAATTTCACCGCAGGTTTTAGATCAAATTCTACAGAGCAACCTCGCAATTCCGGATAATAAAAATTTAATTGTAGGTAATCATTCTAAAGATGATGCTGCAGTATATGACATGGGTAATGGCATCGCGTTGATTTCTACTACTGATTTTTTTATGCCCATTGTAGATGACCCTTTTGATTTTGGACGCATTGCTTCAGTAAATGCAATCAGTGATGTGTATGCAATGGGAGGTAAACCTGTTCTTGCGATCGCGATTTTAGGCTGGCCTGTAAATACGATCCCTCCGGAAGTAGCACAAAAAGTTATTGAAGGCAGCCGCAGTATTTGCATGGAGGCGGGAATCTCTTTAGCAGGTGGCCATAGTATTGATAGTCCCGAACCAATATTCGGGCTTGCAGTTAATGGATTTGTACCTATCAGGAATATTAAGCAAAATAATACGGCCAAAGAAGGAGATATTCTTTTTTTAACTAAGCCACTTGGTGTTGGTATTTTAACTACCGCAGAAAAGAAAGGAATATTAAAACCTGAACATAAAGGAATCGCTGCCGCGCAAATGATGCAATTAAATAAGATTGGCGAATCATTAGGTACAATCGAAGGCGTTCATGCGATGACAGATGTTACAGGCTTCGGCTTCTTAGGCCACCTGGTTGAAATGGCTGAAGGAAGCGGATTAAGTGCACAGGTTTATTTTAATAATGTTCCGCTTATAATTAATGACATAAAAAATTATGTAGATAAAAAAAGCGTGCCAGGCGGAACAAATAGAAACTGGGATAGCTATGGTAAAAAAATCGGGGTAATTGAAGAATTTGAAAAAACAATTTTAGCGGATCCTCAAACGAGCGGAGGCTTACTCATTGCTGTTGATCCTGCTGCTGTTTCCGAGGTAAAAGATTTAATGACCAAACACGACCTTATCAAATTTACAAAACCTGTGGGTGTATTAATGCAGAAGAAGAAGAAAGTAATAACTGTAATAAATTAAAATGAACTTTAGTGATTGGGTTGGAAGTATTGGCGTAGGACTGTTACTATTGGCCTTTGTATTAAACCTCTTAAATAAAATTCCTAAAAATGGAATAACATACTTCCTTATAAATTTTATTGGAAGCGGGCTCGCAACAGTGGCCTCTTATCTTATACATTATGTGCCATTTATTATCCTTGAATTTGCGTGGATGCTTACATCTGCTTATGGAATGTGGAAAGCTTACGAATTCAAAAAGGGTACTCCATAGGCTCTGGCTATCGTCTTAAAACTTATCAATATTCCCTGCGAGTTTATGATCTTTTTCGGTGACAACATCTCCGGCATCATGTGTTGAGAGCCATACTTCAACTTTGTTATATTCGTTTATCCATTTAGGGTGATGATCCATTTTTTCTGCTGCAAGAGCCACTCTTGTCATAAAAGCAAACGCCTCGGAAAAATCTTTGAACTCAAATTTTTTATAAAGCTTATTATTTTTTTCTTCCCACATTTTTTTTCTTTTAAAAATTAAAAAATAAGATGTTGCTTGTTTTTGATTTTCTCATTTGTCATTTCAGTAATTAGTTGCACGGCAGGTATTGTTCTTATGGAACTTATAAGAATATTAATTTCTTCATCGTGCATAATATCATCTTTTATAAGCCATAAAAAATCAAGGTGCTTGAATTCAGGAAGCAAATATTCTCCGTCGTCCTCATTATTATACAAATAATGCTTTATAGTTCCGGATAATTCTCCGTATTCATAAATCGGGAAAAAATATTTTCTTTCCTTTTTATTGAGCTGAATTTCAATATTATTATTAATCCTGAAATTGAAATTTAATATTTGATTGAGATGCCAGCAAAAGCGGTAATGTTCTATAGGCGCTACGATACCGAGCAAACGTGTGTTTGCAAAAAACTCATCTACCATTACACTATTATCTATGCGCAGCTTCATCATCGCAGAAAATAATTCAATTAAAAAACAATGTTGAAAGTTTGCTCATCATTTCCCCTCATTATGGTAACTTTTGTGGCATCTCCTTTTTTGAATTTGCTTAAAGCATCCATGTAGGAATAGATATCGGAAAAAGAATAATCGCCGAGTTTTATAATAACGTCTCCTATTTCTATGCCCGCTTTTTGAGCGATTTTACCATCAATAATTCCATCTGCTCTTACCCCCTTTCCATTAAAAGTATAGTCCGGCATTATACCGAGACTTACCGTAAACCTGGAACCGCCCATCTTTGGCTCTCTTGTTTTGGCAAAAGTAATTTTACCAAGGCCATTAGCTTCGTCTATAATTTCGTATATGTATTTTAAAACCTGCAATTCGCCTGTGAAATTTATCTTTTCAATATCGTCCGAAGGTTTGTGGTAATCTTTATGAATGCCTGTAAAAAAAAATAAGACGGGGATATTTTTCAGATAAAAAGAAGTGTGGTCACTTGGGCCTATTCCGCTTGAATCAAGTTTTATAGAAAGATATTTTGATTTCACCGCAACTACCTTGTTCCATGAGGGCGATGTTCCAAAGCCACCAACAGTAAGAGTATGCGTTGTATCGTTTAACCTTCCAATCATATCCGAATTAATCATATAATTTGCCGAGCTAAGATCTATGGTTGGATGTTCGGTAAAATATTTCGATCCATGCAGGCCAAGCTCTTCTCCGGAAAAACATATAAAAAGGTAATTGTTATTTTTAAGTTTAGACTTTTGCAGCATTTTTGCGAGCTCAATAACTGAGGCAGTTCCGCTGGCATTGTCATCAGCACCGTTGTGAATTGCCGGCGCTCCTGTCCAAAGTGAATTATGATCTTCGCCATGCCCCAGGTGATCGTAATGTGCCCCAATAATTATCGTGGTGGCGGCGCCGTTATCAATGTAGCCTATTACATTGTGGCCTTGTCTTTTTTTATCTCCTATCTCAACCACAATGTTAATATTAATATTATCGGTAGCGTCATCTAAATATATCTTTCCGCTGGTTTTTGTAAGAAATAATACAGGAATACTTACGGGTTCTGTTTTTTCTTTTCCATCAAATTGTAAATCATCATCTTTTTTATCACTATTATAAACGATAACAGCAGAAGCTCCTTTTTTCGCAAATTCAATTACTTTATTTTTTATCGCCTCTTCAAGATCGAAGTGTGGATTTTTTGAGTTCTTTTCCAAAGTTTCCTTAATGTCCCAAAACCAAGGGCTTCCTTTTTCAAGAAGGGCTGGCGAAGCATTCGCTTTTACAGAACCATTTGCACTAAATATGAAAGGAAAATATTCGTCATCAAGAGACAGTGAGGTTCCGTTTATTATAAGATGGCTTGCAGGTAAAACCTCTTTTCCTTCGTTTATTTCGAAAGCCTGCAGATAGCTATTATCTTCTCCTTTAGGTGATAGATTGATATTTTTAAATTGTTGAGATAAATATTCATAAGCCAGCTTTTCTCCGGTTGTTCCGGTCCCTCTTCCTTCAAGGTGATCACTAGCGAGAAAGCTGATTTCTGATTTGAGATTTTCAACAATTATTCTATCAGACTTTTTCAATCTTTGCCCGGAAGCTGCCTGGCAATAAAACAAAACAATCAATAAAGCATTCTTCATTAAGGTGAATTTTTTGCAAATTTACTATGAATAAATTAGGGCGATTATAGATGTTAAATCTATTTAATAGAAATACACACTTTTACATCTGCGTTGTTGGTTTTTATCAAAAGTCCACTTCTCCCTGCAACTGAAAATTTATAACATAACACAGCAGCGTGTTTTCTTAAATCGTAAAGGCAAAACCCCTGATCGATCTAAATTTACAAATATTAGATAAGCATTTGAAAAAACAGTTGAACATAGCTCTTGTAGGTAATCCGAATAGTGGTAAGAGCTCATTATTTAATTCTCTTACGGGGTTAAATCAGAAAGTTGGAAATTTCCCTGGCGTAACGGTGGATAAAAAAACGGGTACAAGCAAAATATCCGAAGAGTTTACGGCGAAAATTATTGACCTGCCGGGGATGTATAGCCTTTATCCTAAACGCGGTGATGAATGGGTTTCTTACAAAGTGTTGATTGATGAAGATGCAAATACGAAGGTTGACATAATTGTATTAGTGGCTGATGCATCTAATTTAAAGCGCAACCTTCTTTTTTGTTCACAGATTATTGATCTTAAAAGGCCTGTGGTTGTGGCACTTACTATGATGGATATAGCAAGAAACAAAAATATCCAGGTAGATGTCGCAGGCCTCGAAAGGGAGTTAGGTGTTCTTGTAATACCGGTAAACCCAAGGAAAAATAAAGGAATTGTTCAGTTAAATAAAGCGTTGGAAGATACATCGGAGAACATAGGCCGTGTTTCTGAACGTGAGTTTTTCAAAAGCAATTTATTGGCTCCTGAAGCTATTGGTAAGGTGCAAAAATTATTTCCCGAAATAAGTGATTATCGCGCCATACACTATTTAATTAATCACGAGAATTTTTCATTGGATGACCAGATACAGGAAGCGATTGAAAATATAGAAGTTGAAACAAAATTCAACCCTACAAAAACACAAGCAGAAGAGATCTTACTGCGGTATGGGAAAATAAAAGCCATAATGCAGCAAACTGTGGTAGAAGCGGACCCGCTGCAGAAAGCTTTATTTACCCAGAAACTTGATAATATTTTATTGCATAGAACATGGGGGTACGTTATTTTGATCTCCGTACTTTTTTTACTTTTCCAGAGCATTTTTTTAATTGCCCAGTATCCCATGAATGCCATCGAATGGATCTTTGCAGAACTTGGAGGTTGGCTAGGGCAGGTATTAAAGGAAGGTTGGCTCAGTAACCTTTTAATCAACGGAGTGCTTGCCGGCTTAAGCGGTATCCTGGTATTTGTTCCCCAGATAATGATTTTATTCGGCCTGATAACGCTTCTTGAAGATACCGGATATATGGCACGTATTAGCTTTCTCACCGACAAGATTATGCGAAAAGCTGGTTTAAATGGAAAAAGTGTGATGCCAATGATAAGTGGGCTTGCTTGTGCCGTGCCTGCAATAATGAGCGCCCGGAATATTGAAAATAAAAAAGAAAGATTACTTACGATCATGTGTACTCCACTAATGAGCTGCAGCGCACGTTTACCGGTATATACTATACTCATTGCTTTAGTGGTACCCAATAAATTTATTTTTGGCTTTATAGGCTTGCAAGGCTTAGTTATGATGCTAATGTATCTTCTGGGAACAGTAATGGCTTTGATTTCGGCGTACGTAATGAAGTGGTTTATTAAGAGTAAAGAGAAAAGTTTTTTTATACTTGAGCTACCTGTTTACCGTGGCCCGCGGTGGAAAAATATGTTTTATACCATGGTAGAGAAAGCAAAGGTTTTCGTTTACGATGCCGGTAAAGTGATTATGGTCATAAGCTTATTGCTTTGGGTATTGAGCACCTATGGTCCGCCTCAAAAAATGGAAAATATTTCTTCAAAATATGAGCTTCTTGCTGAAAAGAATCCGGCGCAAAGTAAAGAGCTTAATAAAATAAAAAAAACTGAATTGCTTCAAAACTCTTATGCTGGTATTTTAGGTAAAGTGATTGAACCCGTGATAAGGCCTCTTGGCTATGACTGGAAAATTGGTATTGCTTTAATAACATCTTTTGCAGCCCGGGAAGTGTTTGTAGGCACAATGGCTACATTGTATAGTGTAGGCGAAGATAGGGACGAGGATAATGCAACTTTACGAGAAAAAATGAATGCCGCTACACGGCCCGATGGGTCCAAAGTTTATGATCTTGCCACCGGCCTTTCTCTATTGATATTTTATGTTTTAGCCATGCAGTGCATGAGTACTTTGGCTGTAGTAAAACGTGAGACGAGAAGCTGGAAATGGCCCGCAATTCAACTCGTTTACATGACGGGCCTTGCTTATATTATGAGCTTTGCGGTGTATAATATTTTCAATTAAAAGCGCACCCAGTTACCATTTCACAGCGTTATAAATTCCATTCTTAACCTGAGGATATATTCTTTGATAAAGCTCATTAAGGATATCCTGCTTATTTGGTACTTGAAAATTCCTGTTATTGATCAAAGCAAGATCGTTGCCACTTAAAGCCCTTGAGTCTCCCTTATAGGTGCCGTATTCATGCTCCCAGTTAAATTGAGCGGTATATCTTTTGGAATCAACAATATTTCGCGTAGCCGCATCAGTTATGCGGCTTTCAAGATCACCTGTAGCTGTAAAATATTTTTTAGTAATGTACAATGTAGCTGTGACGGTTTCGCGAAATACATGGCCGGAAGTATCTTTCCCCGTTTCAATTTGCTTGCTCACATTCCTTGAATATTGCGATGTGTAAGGTTGAGGTACCTCAAGATTTACCCAGGTAAGATCTACAAATAAATCTGGATTTATATCGGCGCTTCGGGCCTCCCAATCAGTATAAAAACGTGCCATAGCATTTTTTGTATAATCTCCGCCAAGGTCTCGTACAAGGCTTCGTTGCAAAAGATCATTGTTAAAGCTATTTCCAAAATTGTTCCAGCCTGCGTTGTTATAATAGAATGAGTTATCGGTTACCTGGTTGATAATTACGTTAACGATACTGTTTTGATAAGCATTATTCATTTGCCTGCCCGCGTCTTTATAGCCAGGAACAAACTCCTGTGATTTTTTGAAAGCATAATAGGCGTCCCGTGAAGATTCTTTATCGCCGTTGTTGAGATAGTTCATTCCAATCTCGTAATAATTAGCTGCGGCATTTTCTTTTACTACTGCAATTTTTGCATCATAAGAAGTCATTTTTAAGAACTTTTTTGCGTTAGCAGAACTATTAATTACTCCGGATAAATGTTGCAAAACCTGGTATTCATTAATGATTTTCTCCCACTTATCGGGGCTGGTAAGCGTCCCATAAACATCAATATTATCCAGGTGAACTTTAGCAGCATCCTCGTAGAATGCACTAAGATTATTTTGTAAGCTGGTATCACCAGGATTTTTATCGAGTTTTTTTATAGCTGCTAATAGTGCAATATCCTCTTGCGTATTGGCGATAGAGTTTCTGCTACTGCGGCACGACGCGAACAGAAAAAACAATATTATTAAGGAATATAAAATTTTCTTCATTTTTTTTATTTTAATAATAAGACGTTTTCCTTTTCCGAAAATGGTTTAAAAGTTCGTTAATACCATCGCATGGTAACTATTTCTTTAAAACATTGCAACAAAACTACGATAGTTATTTATCCCAAAATTCTCTCCGCCCTTCCTTTCAAAGAACCGCTTATAAAAATCTCAAAAAATTTTTATTTAATTTTTTGCCCCTGAAACCCTTTATCAGCCTTTGTTGTAGATAAAGACCAGAAGCATCCATAAACAACTACCGTAAAAAAACAGGTATTATGTATTGCATAGTATTATAATTTAGTATACCTTTGTTATCAGAATAGCAAACAATGAAAATTTCTACAGAAAAAAAATCAAAATATGAACATTGATAATACAGCAAGCCAAATGCGAAAGGGCGTATTGGAATTTTGCATTTTGTCTATCATAAAATTAGGCGAGGCTTATCCCAGTGATATCATTGATAAGATGAAAGCTGCTAATCTCAACATTCTGGAAGGAACGCTTTATCCATTATTAACGAGATTAAAAAACGCTGAGTTTCTTACCTATAGGTGGGTTGAAAGCAATAGCGGCCCACCGAGAAAATATTTTTCTCTTACTGATAAGGGTGCGGCCTTTTACCAGGAACTTGAAACAACCTGGCTCGAACTTGCTAATGCTGTAGATGCAATAACCGGTAAAAACAACTAAACCCAAAAATCAACTTCAACAAATTAATAAATAGAATTAGTCATGAAAAAAGTAATTAATATAAATTTCCAGGGTATCGTAGTTCCCATCGAGGAAACTTCTTATGAATTGCTACAGCAGTATATAGAAAGCCTTCGTAAATATTTTGCGGAGGAGGAAGGCCGCGATGAGATCATAAATGATATCGAAAGCCGGATTAGCGAGCTTTTCCAGGAAAGACTTAAAAGTGGATCTACTTGTATTACAGATGATGATGTGAATGTGATATTTAAAAACATCGGTCGCCCGGCAGATTTTGAAGAAGCTGAGGGCGGCGAAAAATCTTCTAAAGAAGAAAAGGAAACACAAAGTGAAAAAATTCAGTTTACAAGGTTTGGCGAAAAAGGCAAAAGACTGTACCGCGATGAAAACAATAAAATATTAGGTGGTGTTTGTAGTGGTATCGCAGCTTACCTTGGTATTGACCCGGTAATCGTGAGGGTTTTATTTATCGTATCTGGTATAGGTTTTCTCGCATACATCCTTCTTTGGATATTCGTACCGGGAAGTAACATATTGGTAAATGGAGTCCGCAAAAGGCTTTATAGAAATCCTGATAATAAAATACTCGGCGGTGTGTGTAGTGGAATAGGCAGTTATTTTAGTGTGAATCCCTGGATACCGAGAGCCTTTTTCCTCATTCCATTTCTATCTTTCTTTTTCCGGTGGGGGCATATAGGACCGCTTACTTTTCCTAATTTTTTAAGCTTTTCATTTAGCCCGGGTACATTCATAATCTATATAATACTATGGTTAGTTATACCTGAAGCAACCACCACTTCCGAGAAACTGGAGATGAAAGGAGAGAAAGTTGACCTTAATTCCATTAAGAATTCGGTGGTGCAGGAAATGAAGGGTGTACAGGAAAGGGTAAGTAAGATGGGGCAGGAAGTTGGCTCGATGGCAAAACAAAGAAGTGGAGAAATAGGTCAGGACGTATCGTATGCAGCTAAGCGTACCAGCGGAGCTCTTGGAAATATTATCATTACAATATTCAAAGTATTTGCATACTTCATATTGGGTTGTATTGCCTTGTCATTAATTGTTGCACTGTTTTCATTGGCAGTGGTATCCATTGGCTTGTTTCCATTAAAGAACTTTGTACTAAATGAAGGATGGCAAAGTTTACTGGCGTGGGGCACACTTATTTTTTTTATTGGAGTTCCCGTAATTGGCATCATTACTTTTATAATAAGAAGAATTGCAAGGGTAAAAAGCAGGAGCCGTATCATTCGTTATTCCTTTTTAGGCCTTTGGTTTTTAGGGATAATTTGCTTCGTATCATTACTTGTTTCCGTAGGCCAGGATTTCAGAAGAACCAGCTCCGCTAATGAAGAAAAAATAGCAATGGAAAATCCGGGTATTCAAAGCCTTGAAGTAAATTCCGTTACTAATAATCGGTATAACAGAACCAACACATGGTTCAGGCTTGAACCTTTTGCAACTTTTGATGATGATACGGCCTACATTGGTAATGTGAGATTAAGAATTGAAAAATCTTCAACAGATAGCTTCCAGGTGGGTGTAGTAAAAATGTGTAATGGTAACAGCAGGCGGAATGCAGATACCCTGGCTTCCCTTATCAACTACAATGTTTTTCAAAGAGATTCTTTATTGATGATAGACAGGGCCATTGCGATCAACACCACTGATAAATTCAGGAATCAAAGTGTAATGATCATAATATATGTACCGCTGGGAAAGCACATTAAAATAAATAAAAGCCTTGATTATAACCGTAATATACGAGTGCGCGGCCCATGGTTTAACGATGATAATTGGTATAACTGGGATGATGATGATTATGATTTTCAATACGGTGTAGAATATATCATGCAGGAAAATGGGTTATACACTCTAAGTGGAATTCCTGCCAATGATTATAATAGAAATAACGACTGGCGCTCCCAACAAGATAGCAGAAAAAATTATCAACCGGATGGAGAACCGGAAAATTACCGATACGATCCACACAACAAAGTAGATTCACTAAGGATGATAAAGGAAAACGAAATGCAAAAAATACAGAGCTCAGTGGATTCTTTAAGGGACTTAAAACAAAAACAAATTAATAAGATGAAAGATTCTCTAAGAGAGGCAAAAGAAAAGCTGGAACAAAAAATAGAAAAACTGGATAGCGACAATCCAGGACAAGCTTATATAAGAAATGGCAAACAGGATTATAGCTTCGTTATGCACATTTAATGAGATGTATTATTTTTCGGTTGAAGTTGAATAATGAAAGGCTTCATGCAAATGCATGGGGCCTTCTTCGTTAATATTCCGCTGGCCTTTTTGCATTAAGAATACTTTTTAAAGGTAATTTTCAAAATTATTAATACATCAAAATCTGGAGATCTATAAATCTATTTCGTCTAAATTTGCAAACTTTAAAAACAGATATGAAACATACTCCCTTTACACAAAAGCATATTGATCTTGGAGCTAAGATGGCCGAATTTGCTGGTTATAATATGCCAATTAGTTACACGGGTATTAACGACGAACATGCTGCTGTTCGTAAGAACGCGGGCATTTTTGATGTAAGCCACATGGGAGAATTTATTTTGAAAGGAGATAAAGCGCTTTCGCTTATACAAAGAATTACAAGCAATGATGCTTCTAAACTCACAGCAGGTAAAGCGCAATACAGTTGTTTCACAAATGATAAAGGCGGAATTGTTGATGACCTCATTATTTATTGTATAGAAGAAAATGAAGTTTACATGCTTGTTGTCAATGCATCTAATATTGAGAAAGATTGGCAATGGATAAAGAAGCATAATGAAGATAATGTTGAAATGCACAACATTTCTGAAAAGACCTGCCTTCTTGCAATACAAGGCCCCAATGCCACAAAGATTTTGCAGCCACTCACGGAAATTGATATTATGAACCTCAAGTATTACACATTTGTAAAAGGGACATTCGCCGGTATTGATAATGTGCTGATAAGTGCCACGGGTTATACAGGCTCCGGCGGTGTTGAAATTTATTTTGAAGACAAAAATGATGCAGCCAATATAATTTGGAATAAGATTTTTGAAGAAGGCACACCCAAGGGACTCAAGCCAATCGGCCTTGCTGCAAGAGATACTTTGCGGCTTGAAATGGGTTACTGCCTTTACGGAAACGACATAGATGATTCTTCTTCTCCGTTAGAGGCTGGTCTTAGTTGGATCACTAAATTCTCAAAGGATTTTATAGCAAAAGATATTTTTGAAGAACAGAAGGCCAACGGTGTTTTACGGAAATTAGTAGGGATTGAAATGTTAGAAAGGGGAATACCCCGCCATGATTACGAAATAAAAGGTGGTGATGGTGAAACTATTGGAAGAATAACAAGCGGAACACAATCTCCTACCTTAAATAAAGCCATAGCGATGGGATACGTTGCTACTAACTTTTCAAAAATTGACACCGAAGTTTATGTAAAGGTTAGAGACAAATTACTTACAGCGAGGATTGTAAAAATGCCATTTGAATAACAAAAATAAAAATGAGTCTTTTAAAGACAGATTCAATGACCAAAAGTAACAACACGCCAACTATCACAGCTTCACTTTCCCCTTCGTTATTGCAGTTGTATGACGTAAGCAGCAGTATAGTAGTAATCATCGATGTTCTGAGAGCAACTTCTACAATAGCATCTGCTTTATACAATGGCGCCAAAAGCATAATTCCTGTAGACAGCGTAGCTGATTGCATTAAACTCGGGAAGCAGATGGAAGTGATTACCGCAGGTGAAAGAGACGGCAAAATAGCCGAGGGCTTAACCTACGGGAATTCACCCCTCCAATATACTCCTGAGTTCATTAAGGGCAAAACTTTAGTGCTTACAACTACAAATGGAACAAAACTCCTGCACATGGCGCTCTCCGAAGGTGCCCGGGGTATTCTTACAGCATCTTTTTGTAATATTTCCTCAACATGCGATTATCTAATAAGCCAGAACAAAAACATTATACTTGCTTGTGCTGGCTGGAAAGATCGCGTCAATATAGAAGATACGTTACTTGCAGGAGCAATTGTTAACCGGGTTAAGGGCAGGTTTTATCAAAATTGTGATGCATGTCAAATTTCTGAATCCATGTACCTGCTCGCTAAAGAGAATCTTTTTGATTTTATGAGACTGAAAGATGCCAGTCATTATCACAGGCTCATGAACTTCGGGCTCGAAGAAGATATCAGGTTTTGCCTCACAGAAGATAATGCCAATGTTCTTTGCCTATATGATGGGGGAAGGTTAATTGCAGGATGAAAAGTATATATCCTTATAAAAGTCATTTCATAAATTTCTGCACACTTAATTTTTCTTTACTTTTGCAAATTGCCCTTTTTTCAACAGAAAGCTCTGTAAAACAAACAGGGAGCAAACATAGAAAAACGAAAACTCTTTGGCTTTACCGCATCTTATTAAGTACATCTATAATGCCGGAACTGATGAAGTCATCCGCCGTGGAAAAAAAATTCATGCATTTGGTTACGTTGAACTTATGGATCATGATGATCTTATGCCCTCCGTTAATTTTCG
>JBDTUZ010000067.1:0-24954 GCA_040007435.1 Ginsengibacter sp.
CTGTTGTACTTAATTGGGGGCCTAAAGGTGTTTTCATTTCGATCGTTGTAACGGAGACGTGTATCACCATTACAAGTATGATATTATTTAAACGGGGGAAGTGGAAGGTGGTGAAAGTGTAACCTCACCCCAACCCCTCTCCATTTGGAGAGGGGTTGGGGTGCGGGCTATTACTTGTGATGATCCTCTTTATAATGTTCCCGTAAAATATCTTCACCATAGTCATTTGTAAGATCACGAACTACTGTATGAACATGATTTGCATGGTCCTGCGTGTTGTCATATTCAATCAATAACACCCGGCCATAAATTCTGTAGTAGTTACCTATTCCGGGTTTCAGCGCTCCGGACCAGGCGAAATATAAGTTGTCTATGCCGGCTTTCTTAATTTTATCCATGAATGTTTTTGCAAAATTCTTTTCGTAATTGTCCATGTAAATGTTCAGAAGATCCATAAAGGTTTTCTTTTGATCTGCCGTTAACGAGCTGTATTGAATTCCATTTGTTTCAATATTTTCAACTTTGCGCTTATTGCCTGTGATAATGTCGCCGGGTGCAACATCAGAAATTATGGCAACTTTTAATTGTGCTGGCGTTAAAGAATTTATTAGCTTGAATCCAAGGTCTGTTTCTGATTTTAGAACTTCTTTTCCTTTGTCTTCATCAATCTGAACAATTCCTGGATTAGATCCAAAGAAAGAAGGCGTGGACGAAACTATTTTGCCATTTGTTGAGGTAAAGTTTAGTGAAATGTGATGCCCTTCAAATCGCCATCCCCAAAAATCGTTTGGCGCTGGATTACCAAAAATGCAGAGATGATAGTTTAGCGGATCTCTATGCGATTTACCTTCAGGTTTTTTGGTCGTATGATTTTCCATCATAAAAAGTATGTTTTCAAGGTCCATGATTTCCCTTGACTTTTCATATCCCTGACTGCTTAACGAAGCTTTCAATAAATCGAGCGCTGCCGTTTTTTGCTTATCATCGAAATCATGAAACGTCGGGCCCTTTCTTTCTATAGGAATATAATTCATATTCATCCTTTCCGAATCTGTTAAAGAAAATAGCGCCTGGGATTTTAATTCCGGGGTAAGTGTATTTAAAAAATCATTTGCTTTTTCGGCAAGATGCTGGGCAGTGCATTGCACATTTACAATAGCTAAAAATATAAACAGTACCGCATTTTTGTATTTCATTTTATTTAATATTTTGGTATTTCAATCTCGCTATTCCGGGAATCAAAAAAGAATGCTCAGCTTTGAGTACAAACAATTTCGTCATTCTAAATGTAGTCAATTCTTTTTCATAATATTCTTTCCCGAAAAAAATCATTCTATCTTTAAGTTCACATCCCTAATAGGTAAATCTTATTCTTATGGATCGAAAAACATTTATCAAATTATCTTCAACAACGATGGCAGGCACCTTCATAAAACCGGATCCTCTTTTTTTGCAGGAAAAGGAATTAACCAACTGGGCAGGGAATTTTACATTTAGTACTAACAATTTATTTTATCCTAAGTCGGTAACAGAATTGCAGGCCCTGGTAAAGAAGTATCCAAAGGTGAAAGCGCTTGGAACAAGACATTGTTTTAACAGGATCGCTGATAGTAAGCACAATCTTATTTCTGTAAAGGAAATGGATGAAGAGATTTTGATTGATGAAAGCGCACATACAGTAACGATAAATGGTGGAATGAAATATGGGAAGCTTGCGCCTTTCCTTGACAGCAAAGGTTTCGCGTTGCATAATCTTGCATCTCTTCCCCACATTTCTGTGGCAGGCGCCATCGCAACAGCTACACATGGTTCCGGTGAAAAAAACGGAAACTTATCTTCCGCTGTGTCAGCGATCGAAATTGTTACTGCGGCAGGGGATGTAATTACTTTATCAAAAGAAAAAGATGGTGAAAAATTTTTTGCATCAGTGGTTGGTTTAGGAGCATTGGGTATCGTAACAAAAGTAACACTGCACATTCTGCCGACTTATATGGTGCGGCAGGATGTTTATGAAAAATTGCCGTTGGAAGAATTAAAAGATCATTTCCATGAAATTGAAGAAAGTGGCTACAGCGTCAGCTTATTTACTGACTGGCAAAAAGAAAGTATAAACGAAGTCTGGATTAAGACAAAAATTGAAGAAGGAAAAACATATAATTTCTCCAACGAATTTTTTGGCGCTAAAGCTGCTACAAAAAATCTTCACCCTATTGCGGAGCTTTCTGCAGAAAACTGCACAGAACAAATGGGAGTACCCGGCCCATGGTACGAAAGGTTGCCGCATTTTAAAATGGGCTTTACGCCCAGCAGTGGCAAAGAATTGCAGACAGAATATTTTGTCCCGATTGAAAATGGCGTTGCGGCAATTCTCGCCATTCAAAAATTAGGCAAGTTGATTGGGCCTCACCTTTTCATTTCAGAAATAAGAACTATAGATGCAGATGAACTATGGATGAGCCCATGTTATAAGCAGCAAAGCATGACCATTCACTTTACATGGAAACAAGATTGGCCTGCGGTACAAAAACTACTACCGGTAATAGAAAAAGAACTGGTGCCATTTAATGCTAAACCTCACTGGGGCAAATTATTTACTATGCCTTATTCACGGTTGCAGGTACTGCATAAAAAAATGAATGACTTTCGGGAGCTGGCGGCATCAATGGATCCTAAAGGGAAGTTCAGGAATGATTTTTTGAATAGGAATGTATTTGGATAATGAGATCGAAAAGAATTTTAGATCTATCTTTTATTTAAAAAATATGAGTAAACCGTCAATTTTTATAGGTTCATCTACTGAAGGCGAATCAATTGCTTATGCTATACAGGAAAACCTTGAAAATATCGCAGATGTGTATGTATGGACACAAGGAGTTTTTGAACTTGGAAGCAGTTATATGGAGTCGCTCATAAAGGAGCTTGATAAAGCAGATTTCGCAGTACTTGTTTTAACTGAAGATGACATTACAATAAGCCGGAGCCAACAAACTGTGAGTCCAAGAGATAATGTGCTTTTTGAACTTGGGTTGTTTATGGGAAGGCTAGGTAAAGACCGTTCTTTCTTTGTATTTGACAAAACAAAGAATATAAAAATACCATCCGACCTTTCGGGTATAAGCGGAGCTGGTTATTCGCTGCAGCAGTCTGGTAATCTTAAAGCTTCTCTTGGCGTGGCTTCTAATCAAATAAGAAATGCCGTACTTAAATCCGGTATCCGCGCCAGGATAAAACAAGAAAATATTAATGCATACTTTAAAAAACTGGCTTTTTGTAATAAAATCACGGGCTATTGGTGGGAACGTATTAAGCCGGATGCCAATTCGGCGCTGAGTTTTGTAAACATAAAATATGATGAAGAATTATTGGTGCTAAAGTTAAATGGGCGCACGTATGATGCGAAGGGTAATTATATAGCTTATTGGGAGTCCGGAAGTTCCGGGGTTCACTATGTTGAGAAAAAAGTATTTTATAAATGGAAAGGTTGGTTTCCCTCAGATCCTGACGAGCCTTTTGAAGGTGTAGGAGAAATTTTTTTTTATGGCGAAGAAGATAGCTTTACAGAGGCTAATGGAATTTTTTCCAATATAAATATTTCAGATATCAAAAGCATTCGTAACAGTTCATTTGAGTTAAGCAGGAGTAATGATTCTGAAGTTGATATTATGTACTCAAAAGAAAAAGAAAAAATAGCTAAATTAATTGTTGATAAAATACAGCAAATGAACTAATGAACTTCCGAAAAAATCACGGAATTTTAATATGTTATGGCCTTTTCCATTTACCCCTTAAAACTACTCCTTATCTTCCCAATTAAATCTGCCTCGTTCATCCTCTTAGCCATCTCGATCATATTTACAAAAGCTTGCGCATGTGAAATACCGTGACCAATAATCACAGGTTTATTTACTCCAAGAACAGGAACACCACCATAAATCTCAAAGTTGAAACTGTCAAAATATTTATCATGAATGTCCCGACGCTTTACAATATCATAAATAGATTCAGCAAACTTCAACATTACATTTCCCGTGAAGCCATCACATACATAGACATCTGCCTTATCAAATAGCAAGTCCCGGCCTTCTGCGTTCCCAATAAAATTTATTTGTGTGTTATCTTTTAGCATGTGATAAGCTGCCTGTGTAAGTAAGTCGCCTTTTCCTTCTTCAGCGCCAAGATTTACGAGCCCTACCCTGGGATTTGCAAAGCCTAAAATATGCTTCGCAAATAAGGAGCCTAATATTGCGAATTGGTTTAAGTTTTCAGGTTTGCAATCTGCATTGAGGCCAACATCAACAAGCAAGGCAAGTTCGCCGTTTTCTCTTGGAAGATAAGCACCTATCGTTGGCCGTGATACGCCTTCAATTGCTTTAATGCTGTATAAAGCCCCTACCATCATCGCACCAGTATTACCTGCACTTATGAATGCATCTGCTTTTCCTGTGGCCAGCAAATGAAATCCAATCGAAATAGAAGATTGTTGTTTTTCTTTTAAAGCCTTCGTGGGATGTTCATGCATTTCAATTACCTGCGATGCATGAATTATTTCTATAACATCATCCGGTATATTTCTTTCTGCAAGCAATTCATTTATTTTTTCCTGGTCACCTATCAGAAAAAGTTTTATATCAGAATATGGTTTTAATAAAAACAGGTCGACTCCTTTTACTGCCTCAAGAGGTGCAAAGTCACCGCCCATCATGTCTATCGCAATATTCATAGTTGTAGAATTAGGTTAATAGAATAATGTGTTCATTAAATATAAGTAAAGGTTTACAGAGACGGAATTTTGAAATGAATTTTAGCCCCCGGCAAAGCCCTGAAAGGATATGTACAAAGAAGCTCTAAAACAGCATGAAATGGGAAACGCATGAAACAGCTTTGCTTAATGGTACATACATCGCTGAATACCGCATCCACATTAGCAGGATAACGTGCCGCGTTCACCCCGGGCTGCTTGTTGATATAAATAAAAAAAATCCAAAAACAAGTATGATGTCAAACTCATTTTTGGATTCAATAATATAGGTGCTAAGAATATTTATCAGGCTTTTACAGGCGCTTTGTCTGCTACTACTTTTCCTTTGTAATACAACTTTCCTTCGCTTACATGGGCACGGTGGCGCACATGTGTTTCACCTGTTGTACTATCAACGCTTAATGTAGGAGCATCGGCTGTATAATGCGTTCTTCTTTTTGCACTTCTTTGCTGACTGTGTCTCCGTTTTGGATTTGGCATAACCTTAAATTAAAATATAAATTAATTGTTGTTTTTCTTAAATTTTTCAAGCCCTTTCTGTAAAGGGTGATTATTTTCAGTAACTCCTGATTCCATTTTTTTCAACATGGTCAGTATTTCTTTGTTGCATTGCGGCCCGCCCATTTCTTTTTCGCTGCACATACGTTGCATGGGAACACTCAGCGATACAAATTCATAAATCCAATCCGCGAGATGCAAATGGCTCTCTGTACGGGAGATATAAAATATATCAGGATCTTCCTCATTAGCATTCATCTCATCCGGGTTTTCCACCTGCTTCACTACCATATTAAATTCATCCCAAAGATCCATAGGCAGCGTATTTCCGCAGCGGTCACACGTTACATTTACACTCCCACCTACTTCAAACTTCAACATCATAAATGACGTGTTCTTTTCGAGAGAAAGCTTTATGCTTGCTTCACAATTTGTGAAATCCGCCTGTGTATAATTTGCAAAGAACTTTTCATCCACGCGGTACGTGTACTCATGAATACCAGGCTTTAACCCTACAAATGCTATCTCGTACTCACGCCTGTTTCCCATGACTTGAATTTAAAGGGGGGCAAAGGTAAGGGAAAACAGCTAATTTTTTAAACAAAGAAGCTTTAAATATTGATTTTTAAACTAAAACAGTAAAATGCCACTGATACTTTGCGCTATCTTCGGGATCAAAAATTTAATTTTTTATAAAATTACATTTTAAAAAAAGCCAACTATTTATTTTATACATGAGTATTTCCAGGAGTTTAAAAAAGAAAATTTGGATAGGCTTTGCATTTTTAGTGTTGATAATTCTCATTAAGTTATTTGCATCTAACTCATCGTGGATTGAAAAATATTATTCAAATAAGTTCTACTACTATTTTTCTATTTTCTTACGATCTATTTTCGGCTGGATTCCTTTCAGCATAGGCGATGCGCTATATTTCCTGGCCGGGCTTTGGTTATTGATCAAGCTAATAAAATACGGCGCACAGCTATTTCGGCGAAAATTAAGAAAAGCTATTTTCTACGGAATGCTTTCCAAACTCTTATTGCTTTTTGCCATCATTTATGTTGTATTTAATATTTTTTGGGGATTAAATTATGACCGCAAAGAAATTGGCTGGCAACTACATTTGGAAAAGGTAGACTATGATACATCAAGCCTTACACTAATACAGGAATTGTTATTGCAAAAGGTAAATGAAACGAAAAAAATTCTGGTTATAAATAAAACATCGTACCCTGGGAAGAAAGAATTATTTAAAAGGGCAAGACTATGCTATGGTGATGCACAAAAAAAATATTCGTTTTTGGAATACAAAAGCGGTTCAGTAAAGTCTTCTTTTTACGGATGGCTGGGTAATTATTTGGGATTCACCGGTTATTATAATCCATTTACCGGCGAAGCACAGGTGAATACTACCGTTCCGAAATTTTTACTGCCCTATATCACACTTCATGAAATGGGACACCAACTTGGGTATGCTAAGGAGAATGAAGCTAACTTTTCAGGATACCTTGCAGCAGCCAATGCAGGAGATACCTTATTCCAATATTCAACCTATCTGGATCTTTTTATGTATGCAAACAGGGAGGTCTATTATTTTGACACAACGCTGTCACGAAATGCTGCCGCAAAATTAATTCCCGAAGTAAAAGCAGATCTGCTGGAGTGGAGGAAATTCAATGAAGCGCATACGAGCTTTATAGAACCGTTGGTAACATGGCTTTATGGAAAATACCTGCAGATAAACCAACAGCCAAAAGGAATGCGAAGCTATAATGAAGTAATCGCAATGCTAATGTCATATTACCGAAAATATGGAAGGATCTAAAAGAAATGTACGATGTAGGATGTGTGATGTGGAAGAAAAAAATTGTCCTGTCAATAACCTTCAAAAAAAGAGGTTTATAGTAGCTTGCGATAAAACAATACTCACTACAAACTCCGTGGCGGAGAGGGGTTGGGGTGAGGTTTTATCTTCTTTCTCTCACCGGTATCCGCTTCCTGCCTTCACGCGATGGCTTCGATCCTCCGCCATCAGCTTCATTCATTCTTATTTGCCTGCCATTGTAATTTTTGCCGTCCATACTTTTCATCATTTTGGCTGCAGCAGATTTATCAATTTCAACCCACGAGTTCATGTCACGAAGATCGACTTTACCGAGAACCTCTTTCTTAAGATTACTTTCATCAAGAATGAATTGTAAAAAGCTTGCCTTGTAAAATCCATCTTTTGTGCCAAGGTTTATAAATAACCTGGTGTAGCCATTATCTCTTTGATATGGGTTCCTTTCTCCACTCCTTCGTTCACCCTGATTTCTGCCATTGGAATTATCATTTCTTCTATCCCGGTAATCTTGCCTGGCATTAAGGTCATCGGCATTCTCATAATATTTTAAAAAATGATCAAATTCCAGCGCAGCAACCCTTTTCAAAACTTCTTCTTTACTAACGTCTGCAAACTTCTTTTGAAGATCGGGCATGTAAGTTTCGTAGTCTCCATGTGAGGTATCTGCAAGTATCAGCTTATCCATAAAATGAAAGAATTGCTTGCGGCATACATCTTTTCCACTTGGAATATCAAGCTTATGAAATTGAGCATTCGTCATTCTTTCTAGCTGCTTTATCTTAAAGGCTTCCCTGCTGTGGCAAATGGAAATACAAATACCACTCTTTCCTGCACGTGCAGTGCGGCCGCTGCGATGTGTATATACTTCAATATCATCAGGCAGCTCAAAATTTATTACATGCGTTATTCCCTCCACATCAATTCCCCTGGCTGCAACATCCGTGGCAATTAAAAGCTGGAGGCTCTTTTGACGAAAACGTTGCATTACTTTGTCCCGCTGCTGTTGAGTGAGATCACCATGCAATGCTTCAATATCGTAGCCTTCTTTTAAAAGTCGTTCTGTTATTTCTGTTGCATCCGCTTTAGTACGGGTAAAAATAATTCCATACATGCCTGGGTTAAAATCAATCAATCTCTTTAATGTTTCATACCTTGACTGTGCCGGTGTAATGAAATACTGGTGATCAATATTTACATTGGCTGTGTTCTTTTTACCAACTGTGATTTCCTGCGGGTTGGTCATAAAGTTTCGGGAAATAGCTTTTACTTCAGCAGGCATCGTTGCACTAAAAAGCCAAATACTTTCACGATTAACGGTGTTCTTCAATACAAAATCAATATCATCCCTGAAACCCATATTCAGCATTTCGTCCGCCTCGTCAAGCACTACATATTTTACTTTCTGCAGATCTATTGCTTTTCTTTCGATCATATCTATGAGCCTTCCGGGAGTTGCCACTACTATGTGAACTCCCTTCTTTAGCGCACGTATTTGCATCACTAT
This sequence comes from Ginsengibacter sp., assembly GCA_040007435.1. GTDB lineage: Bacteria > Bacteroidota > Bacteroidia > Chitinophagales > Chitinophagaceae > Ginsengibacter. The sequence goes on from JBDTUZ010000067.1 coordinate 8,606, forward strand.
TGATGCGCCACCATATACAGGTTCAGCTATTATGTTTCGGGCATACTTTTTAAAATCCTGTAGATCATTACATATCTGAAGGCAAAGTTCTCGTGTAGGACACACTATCAAAGCCTGCGGGTATTTATTTTCTGGTTCAACAAGTTGAAGTAAAGGCAGTCCAAAAGCAGCCGTTTTACCTGTACCGGTTTGGGCAAGGCCGACAAAATCAGTGGTGCCGGACAATAAGATGGGAATAGCTTTAATTTGAATTGGAGTAGGAGTTTCAAATCCCAGATCAATCACCGCTTTCACAAGCCCCTCATTAAGGCCAAGGCCTTCAAAATCATTCATGTATTATTTTTATTTTTGAGCCGCAAAGGTATGCTATTAGGCTGAAAGAGGGCATCTGTGCCTTGAAATAATATACTTTTTCAAGCGTTTGAGAAGTGAATCATTAAACTTCAAAAACATATTTAAGTCTTAAAAACTTTGCGAACATACTTAACCAACTTTTTTAACTAATGCCATGAGAGGAGTTATATCATTTCTTTTCTTTTCTATCTTTTTCTTTTCAAAATTATATGCCCAGGAAACTCGTTCTGATAAGGAGATAATGGATTCATTACTCCAAAATGATGAGTTTTTGAAGATGCTGGATAAAATGGACGATGTTCAAAGCTATTTCAGGATCAATGCAGGAATTGGCAACAGGCTATCTGGTGGAAATAATAAGGCCGTTCAAAATCTCGACCCGCAAAATGAGCTGGTATTTACACCCTCCGCAGGATATTTTCATAAGAGCGGATTAAGCCTTTCATTTGCGGCCTATCTTCTTAACGCGAACAGCAGTTTAAGCTTTTATCAATACGCTTTGTCTCCGTCATATTCATATTCTAAAAGCAAGGCTGTAAATGCCCTGGTATCTTATGTTCACTATTTTAAAGAAAGTAGGTATAATGGTTCAGCTTCGCCATTTGACGATCAAATTTATGCAAGCATTATATTTAAGAAGCCATATATCAAACCCGGTATTTCAGTAAGTTATTCCTCGGGCAGGTATAAGGAAATTGTAAATGTTGATACTACAGTAATTATTTTAAACAGGCCAACCCTGATAAAATATACCGATACTACGGTAACGAATGTTTCCTCGTTCACCCTTTCTGCAAGCATTGAACACGACTTTAGTTTCTATACCATATTTTCCAAAAAAGACGCGCTGCGTTTTACGCCGCAGGTTTCTCTTATTTCCGGCATTAATGATTATTCGGTAACTCATAATAGCACTACCCAATTGTATGGCCTTTATACAAAAAGACAACTCAAAAAATTGCGTCGCTTTCAATCTTCCGCCGGCAATGGCAATTTTGAAATTCAATCCGTTGGGCTGGATCTCGACCTGAATTATTCTTTTGGTAAATTTTACATAGAACCGGAAGTGTACCTCGACTATTATTTACCTAAAAGCGACGACAAAGCTTTTTACCCTGATCTATAACTTTAATATCGGAATAACTTTTTGAAAACTACCTTGGCATATTAATTGAAAACATTCTCTCTAAAAAAATTATGAAAACGAAACTGGTTTCCTTTGCAATTTTATTGCTTATTAGCTGTTCGGCTTTTGCCCAAACCTTTAAAATAGGCATTAAAGGCGGCGCCAATCTTGGAAAAATATCAGGTAAATCATTTAAGGACGAATTCGCTCTTGGCTACCACATTGGAGGTTTTGCAACAATAGGCCTGGGAGAAAAATTCGCAATTCAGCCTGAAGTTTTATTCAACCAGGTGAACAATGACACTGCCACGAGCTTCAGTGATATTTTTAGAGTAAAGAATATAGATCAAATCCAATTAAAGTATTTGAGTATCCCGGTATTATTAAATTACAATGTCAACAAATTTATTACGCTACAGGCAGGCCCTCAATTTGGTATTCTACTTAATAAAAATGACAACCTTGTGCAAAATGGAAGTAATGCTTTCAAATCCGGCAATTTTTCATTAGTGGGTGGCGCGCAATTAAACATTTTGAAGTTCAAGGTATATGGCCGCTTTGTTGGTGGGATGACAGACGTCAGCAATATAACAAACAGTGATTCCTGGAAAACTACTGCCATCCAATTGGGTGTTGGATTCACTTTGTAAATCTCAACGGATCAGTTGAATTTCTCCGGCAAGATTTAGCTTAATTATGGAAGAAGGATTATAAGTATTTAGATCATCTCTGCGGTGTTGCACAATGTAGTCAACACCGCTTTTTATTTCATCACTTACATCATAAAAATTGTGTGGATAATTTTTACCGGACACATTCGCTGATGTAGAAACTATAGGAACACCTGATTCACGAATAAGAGAAATGCAAAAATCATCCTTTACAATTCTTATGGCAATTGTTCCATCTTCATTAATAAGTGTGTGGGGTAAATTAATGCCCTGCTCGAAAATGCCCGTCACCGGTTGTATACTGGTTTCTATGACATCAATAAGTTTTTTTGAAGGTTGCGAAACATACCTGCATATTTCACTTGCATCAGCAACAAGAATAATCATCGATTTTTCTCCATCTCGTTTTTTAAGAGCATAAATTTTTTTTATCGCAATCGCATCTGTTGCCCTGCATCCTATTCCCCATATTGTATCGGTTGGGTATAAAATAATACCGTGGCTTTTAAAAGCTTCAATTGATTTTATGATATCGTCTTCAAAAGTTTCCAACGCTATATAGTCAATAATTGAGAGGTTTCAATAGTGAGTGCACATTTAAAATGCCCCAATGGGCAGGCTTTCAAGCCGTGTAAGGAGCAAGGCCTGCACGAAAGTACTTCTTTCGTTTCCACAATGATAGATTTTGATGATAACGGATAAAATCCAAAGCCCGGAATTGTTGAACAAAAAATTGATGTAACAGGCGCATCCACCGCGGAGGCAAAATGCAACGGAGCTGAATCATTCGTATAGTTCATAGCGGCGTTTTTCATTAGCGCAACAGAAGCAAGAAAACTTAATTTTCCCGCAAGTGCTTCAACGTTTTTGTTGGCAGTGATACCTTTTATTTCATCGCACAATATTCCATCTTCGTTTCCTCCCAATAAATAAATAGAATATTCAACGGGAAAATTATTAATAAGGTTTACCCATTTATCCGCCGGGTATTGTTTGGTAAACCAAACACTTGCAGGCATCACACATACATAAGGATTGCCGGTGTATCTTTTTATTTCATCATAATTTTTATCAGAAGGGTAGAGACGCGGCCTTGTAAAAATATCATCAGTGAAATGTGCTATCAATTCATTGTTTCTTTCCACCTCATGCTTTCCGTTGGCGAGGTCGTGTTTTATTTTTTTTGTAAATAAAAAACTTAATGGGTTTTTATCAAATCCCACTTTTTCTTTAGCCCCAGAAAATGCGGTAAGTATTCCCGTAGAAGCAAATCGCTGAAGATTAATTACGGTATCGTATTTATTCCTTCTTATTTTTTTGAGAAGGCTAAAGAGATTTCTATTTTTATTTTTCTTTTTGTCCCATATCAGCGTTTCATGCAAAAAAGGATGATCAATTAAAAGCCCTTCGTTTCCCTTTCTTACCAGGAGATCAATTTGTGCTTCGGGAAAAAACCGGCGCAGCTTTTCAATTATAGCCGTGGCAAGAACCACATCGCCGGTGAATGCTGTTTGTATTACAAGAAATTTTTGCATAAGCCCGCCAAAGTTATCAATTAATCATTTGCATATTTTTTATCATTACACATTATGTTTGCAAAAATTAAGAAAATATGGATTTGCAAAAAATGATCAACGAAGCCTGGAGTAATCGTGAGCTTTTAAAAGATGAAGTTTATACCGATGCTGTGAGAAATGTAATTGACAAAGTAGATGCTGGTGAATTGCGTACAGCCATGCCGGTAAGCGATTCACTGTACAATAAAGAATCCTCCCAGGTATGGAAAGTAAATGAGTGGGTAAAGCAGGCAATACTGCTCTATTTTGGTATCCAGAAAATGGAAACATATACATTGCCTCCTTTTGAATTCTATGATAAAATGAAATTGAAAAAAAATTACAAAGACTTAGGTGTAAGAGCAGTGCCGCATGCTGTTGCAAGGTATGGCGCTTTTCTTGCAAAAAATGTAGTGCTTATGCCGAGTTATGTCAATATTGGCGCTTATGTTGACGAAGGAACTATGGTTGATACGTGGGCAACTGTTGGCAGTTGTGCACAGATTGGAAAAAACGTACACCTGAGCGGGGGCGTAGGTATTGGGGGAGTGTTGGAGCCCTTGCAGGCAAGCCCGGTGATAATTGAAGATGGTTGTTTTATTGGCAGCCGTTGCATTGTTGTAGAAGGAGTAAGAGTGGAGAAGGAAGCTGTATTGGGTGCCAACGTAGTGCTTACCCAATCCACAAAAATTATCGATGTAACCGGAAGCGAGCCTGTTGAAACCAAAGGCGTAGTGCCATCAAGGAGCGTGGTAATACCAGGCACTTATAATAAAAAATTTCCCGCCGGTGAATATGGCGTCAGTTGCGCATTAATCATCGGTAAGCGTAAAGAAAGTACAGATAAAAAAACAAGCCTCAATGATGCATTGAGGGATTTTAATGTAAGTGTGTAATATTGTATTTTTTATATTTGCAGCGGTTCATTGCAGGGGCATTGGTCAGTAAGTCATTAGGTCAATGATTTGACCATTGTCCATTGACGATTGACTTAAATAAGCCCGGGTGGCGAAATTGGTAGACGCACTGTGTTCAGGTCGCAGCGTTCGCAAGGATGTGCTGGTTCGAATCCAGTCCCGGGCACTTTGTTAACCCTATAAATTATTGATTTATAGGGTTTTTTGTTATTTGGAATGCCAGTTTTGACCACTTTTTCACGCTTATTCTCACTGAATCCGGCACATATTTGGCACACAAATGTGTATGAATATTAAATCACCCGAAGAATATTCAGAAATAGGCAGGTTCTATTATACATTGAAATAGGGTAAACTTTTGCAAACCAGGCTTTTTTGCAAATCGTCATATTTATTTATCCACGCCCGCAATTAGGGAATCTTATCAAGGATATGAAGTTTGTGACTCGCTGCATACGATTCCAGATTAATCATTTCTAAAAGCCCAAGATGAGTATTGACCGCAAATTCAGTTATTCCTGTAATTGTAACTATTAAATAGTGTAAATCTTAAATAAGAGTAAATGCAACATTCTAAAATTTTTAGGTGTCATAGTACATGAAGAATTTGACATTCCATGTTTTTAATTGGAAAGAGTCAGTTGCAAATTATTTTCATGTAAAAAAATAAATTCATGAGTCAATCTTACATCCCTGAATTCTTTGTATCTGATAATTTATGAACTCAAGCGCTAATTGCTGTAACCGGTTTTTATTATTGATCTCTAACGCTATCAAATTTTAATTAGCTAATAAATACGTGCTTTTATGAAATATATGATGTTGCTATTTTTAAGCCTGTTTTTAATTTCCTGTTGGAAACCTTATGGGGGCGGCTATAATGCCCAGCCACAACAGAAAGTATGGGGAAGCAAGCCTGTTTATACTGCGGAACATGAAGCAAAACAGATTTTATACGATCCTCATAAAAATCCTTTAATACAAGCTGGAAATATTTATGCCTTTGGGAAATATATTTTCCAGGTAGATGTGGGTCGCGGCATTCACGTTATTGACAATACAACGCCTTCTGCCTCCGACCGAATTGGGTTTATAACTGTAAAAGGTTGTGAACAGATTTCGATAAGAGGAACTTACCTATATACTAATAGTTATGCGGATCTTGTCACGCTTGATATTTCTAATCCGTTAAATATGCGTGAGGTAAACAGGGTATCTAACGCCTTTCCTGAATTCCAATATAACTATCCCCTGGTGCAGCCAGAAGAAAGCGGCTACTATGAATGTCCGCGTTATGATAGCGTAGTTGTAGGATGGGTTAAAGATTCCGTTTACATGAATTGTTTTAAAAATTAAACAACCGCTTTAAAATATTACGCATGAAAATAAAATCAAGAGCTTTTGCAATTATCATCTTTATTTCATCTGTAGTCTTGATGAATTCCTGCAGCAAAGAAAGTGTAAGTGCAAATGCGAATGCATCAGCTGGTAAAGGTGGTTCAATCACCCGTTTCACAATCGCACAAGGTTATCTTTATGCTGTAAGCAATCATTCTCTTTATGCCTATAGTTTAAGTGATCCTGCCAAGCCCGACCTGGTATATACCTCTCCATTAAACTTTGATATAGAAACTATATACCCTTATAATAAATATTTATTCCTCGGTACAAAGACCGGTCTATATATTTATTCCATTGATACTGCTTCATCGCCGCGATTGATTGGAGAAGCACAACATGCCCGTAGTTGCGATCCGGTAGTGGTAAATGATTCCGTTGCTTTTGTTACGCTTAAAAGCACGAGCGGCTGTGGGCCTGCAGTGGCAGGTCTGTATATCCACGATATAAAAGACATTACCCATCCTACACTAAAAAATACTGTGCCGTTACCCGATCCTGTTGGTCTTGGTTTGCAGGATAGCATCTTATATGTATGTTGCGGTAATGCCGGCCTCAAGGTGTTTAACGTAAAAGACCCCTATATGCCCGCACTGGTCACCACTAAGACCGATGGTAATTTTGTTGATGTTATCCCCTATAATGGAATACTCATATCGGCACTACAGGATGGCATTATTTTATATGATATCACAGATCCTGCATCCCCGTCGTTAATTAAGAAGATTGGCAGTTAAAATCTCTCAAGCATTTTCAAGCAGCAGGTTTGTTTTGTTTGGAATCTAAATATCAAGGCCAATATTTATAATTAGTAGTACAATCTTCAATTCTCTATTCCCCATGATTTATTTGGCTGCGGCCCGAGCCATATTTCCAATGTTCCTCCCTGCACAAATTCATTATGAGTAAACCAAAATTTGTTCAAAGGTTTTCCATTCAATTGTGCTTTTTGTATGTAATAATTTTCTTTGGAATTGTTATATGTTTTTATGATGAACTCTTTGCCTTTATAATATGTAGAATCAAGTTTAATGGTAACCTCATCAAAGATGGGACTGGTAATTTCGTAAACAGGATCCTGCGACACAGTGCCTTTAAGGCTGAACAACCCGATTGACATTAATGCGCTCAATGATCCCATCTGCCCCTGGTCTTCATCATGGCCGCCGTATCCAAGATCTGGTGTCGTACCTCCATAGGCTTGTTCCTGGACCTTTCGAACCCAATACTGAGTAAGCCAGGGTTTGCCTGCACAGTTAAATACATGTGCATTGGAAAGTCCGGGCTGATTTGCATAACTAACATAGCCGTCATTATAGGCGAATACAAAATCATCCGGCGCTGCTTTTTCAAAAGCAAAATTTAATTTATTGCAAAGGCTATCGTTGCCGCCCATAAGTTCAGCTAATCCTTTTATATCCTGCGAAACACCCCAGGTTCCCTGCCATGCATTTGCCTCGATCCAACCGACGCCGCTTAGTGGATCATTGTGTGCAAAGTTTCCGTCCTTGTCTTTTGGAAACAATAAGCCCTGTGCAGGGTTGAAACATTTTTTCCAACCTTCGGATCTCTTTGCAAAAAAGTTATAATCTTTTTTTCTGCCTAAGCTTTGCGCCATTTGTGCGATGGCATAATCCTGGAATGTTGCCTCAATAGTTATCCCGGCATTATCTTTCCACCAGCCATTTTTTGTATAAAAGTTAATATCCTCTTTGCTTCCAAGCATTCCACCTGGCAAATGGTTTTGCCTGATAACATTAAATGCATGCGTTTTATCCGCTTTGGTCAGTAATCCTTTTTGAAAGGTGCTCGTAATAAGATTAGTAGCGGGACAGCTGGTCATAATATAAGAATAGCCACCTCCGCTCGGTCCGCGGGGAAGCAGGTAGCCGTTATCGGCATATTGTATGAGCGAGGCGGAAATTTCATCTTCAACTTCAGGCCAGGCAAGCCCCCATAATATATTCAGGTTCCATTGCGTAAGCCAGAAAGCATCTGAATTATACATGTTGAATTTCAATTTCCCATTATTGTCTTTCGGTAAAGTTTTTATTTTGAAAATAGCATTGGTAAAATTTCCTTCACGTTTTCCAGTAGTTCTGTCGGGATAATCTCCTGATATATCATTGATCTTGTGGCGGCCTAAAAGTGTATGCCAGAGATCGGTATAAAATTTGGTCTTTTGCGCGGATGTTCCTCCTTTCACATCGATTTTTCCGAGCCAGGCATTCCAAATTTTTTGCGTAACATTTCTCACTTCGTCAAAATCCCACGTGGTGCATTCGGCATTTAAATTCGCCCTGGCATTTTCTATGCTTGTATATGAAATCGCAATCTTCATTTTAATTTTATCGCCGGCTTTCACATCATAGTCTGCGACAATTCCTGCGCTGTCGCCTTGTATACTTTCAATATTTGAAAATTGCTGCAAGCCCTGCCAGCCATTGAACGATTTGCAAGGTTTATCCATCTGTATTAAAAAATAGACCTTCACATCTTTTGGCCCGCCCCAATATCTTTTAACGGAACTGAATGACCCTTCGAATTCCTGGTTGCTTATTTTCTTTACCTCTGTATTGGTCATGGTGCTGTTACTGATGTAGCCACCGAGATTAATGATTAAGCGGGTAGCCATATCCGTTGAATAGGTAAACCTGTAAAAACTTACCCGATCTGTTGCTGTAAATTCAACCCATGTTTTTGGGTCTCTTAAATAAACACGCTGATAACCGGGTTGAACGATTTCATCATCATGATTGAATTTTGACTTCCAGCCATCGGTTCCTAAAGTAGGGTCGGTAGAAGCTATCGCCGGCATGATGCCAATACCGGACATCATCCAGTTATGGATCTGGCTGAATTCCAATATTTCGTTTTCGTTATAATTATAGCCACCACCGTTTTGATTTTTATTTCGTGTAAGTGGTGCTGCACCTATCATACCGAAAGGTGTTTGTCCAGGTATAAAAAAAATATAACGTCCCCTGTTGGTTTCAATATACGGATCAACCCATGATATGTAATCCGTCTTCTCTGAGTTTGCAGGGTATACTTCTATTTCTGAAAAACCAAGGTCTTTTCCTTTTCCATCTGTAGTGATAAAGCGAACCCAGGTTATATTTTTAGAATCAAATTTTACCAGTTTTGCAGTCCCATCGTTTGGGATTTCATCTACCCAAATCACGCTGCTATCGCTAAATAGTAATTTGCCACTTGCGATATGATCATTCATGTTTGGCCGATCAAAAAGTAAGATTTTATTTATCACCTGGGGCTGATCCCAATTTAATTGTATCCAGGGAAATCTTACATAGCCCCAATTTGTTGTTACACCTTCACAGGCCCATTCACCATTGTCAGCTACGCCTATAATGCCATCAGTAACATTAGCTGGTTTAAACTTTTCACTAAGTGTAGTGGACGCGGTGACTTTTGCCGAAGGCGCAATATTACCGGGGCCGGCTATTGTTTGTAGACCAACCGAAGAAAAGTAAAATAGTACAAGCAATTTTTGATAATTCATGTTGCATTTTTTAAGGACATATTTTCTCGATCGGATATTATAAATAGAATTATGCGGATCGTTTTGAATGATTAAAAAAGCAACGTTTCAATGAGTAGTGCTCAAATCATCAAATAAAATAAATTACGCTTCGGCAAGAATGTCAACCTTACCTTTAAACGATATAAAAGCTCCGGCAATAATGATTCTCATTACTTCATTTCTACAACCGGTGGAGTGTTAACATTATTTGAAGAACTTGGTGGCAGCCAATATAATTCGATCTCCTCAAGCGATTTTCCTTTCGTTTCAGGTATCATTTTAAATACAAATACAAATGCAATAACTGACATTACCATATAGATCCAAAATGTAAATGCGCTGCCGATTGAATCGAGTAACATCGGAAATGTTTGTGACACCAGGTAAACAGATGCCCATAAAAAAAAGATACATACTGACATAGCCATTCCCCTGTTGCGGTTGGAAAAAATTTCGGAGATAACAACGAACGCAAGTGGTCCGAGCGAAATTGCAAAGCAGGCGATATATGCGAGAATAGCAATAAGCACAAGATACCCCTGTGCAAAGCCAAAATAAAAGGCACTGCCAACAATGGCAAGACAAATGGCCATACCCGAAGCGCCCAATAGCAACAACGTTCTTCTTCCCCATTTGTCAACATATTTGATGGCCACCAGCGTAAACAAAACATTGATAACGCCCACCAGTACCGTTTGCATTAATGCGGAACCTGAACCATCGCCGGTTGATTTGAATATTTCAGGAGCATAATACATGATGGCATTAATGCCGGTAACCTGCGAAAAAATGCACAAGATTATTCCTATCATTAAGGCTTTCCTGACTCCTGGTTTTAGAATATCTGAGAAAGAACTTTTTTCAATATTTAATGCTGATTTAATTTCTTCGAGCTCACTTTTAGCTTTTTGTGCGCCATTTACTTTTGAAAGAATTAATTCAGCTTCGTCCCAGCGTTCTTTTTGTGCAAGCCAGCGCGGGCTTTCGGGAACAAAGAACAGCAGTATTAAAAATATGAGTGAAGGAAATACGCCTGAGCCAAACATCCATCTCCAGCCGGTTGAAATATTCCAGGCTTCATCATACCAGCCGGCTATGGTGGCATTCACAAAATAAATGAGTAAGATGCCGGATACAATTCCCAATTGATTTATCGAAACCAACTGGCCTCTGATTTTGGCAGGCGCGATTTCAGAAATATACATGGGTGCCAGCATGGAGGCAATACCAATACCAAGCCCACCGATCAGGCGAAAAAATACAAACCAGTTAAGGCTCATCGGCATGGCGATCCCGAGAGATGAAACAGCAAAAAGTATCGCAGATAAGATCAATACTTTTTTTCGGCCGATTCCGTCACTCAATTTGCCCGCGAACATAGCGCCTGCAATACAACCTATAAGCGCACACGAAGCAACCCAGCCAACCATCGCTGATGACAGGTCATATCTTTTTTGTATAAAGCCAATGGCGCCGGCGACTACAGCCGTATCATAACCAAACAAAAGGCCCCCCACAGCGGCAACGATTGTAGCTTTATATACATACCACTTATTTACTGTGTTGTCCATTTCATTTAATTAATGCGGTAATCAATCAGGTTTTGTGTTCTTACGTAAGCTTTAATGGTGGCGCATTCGCAACCTTCGCTTTCTCCGTACGGACGAACGGAATATTCGCCTACGGCTGCAGGAACTATGAAAGTTTCCGCATAGTGAATAATAAAAGGCTCGAATAAATTACCCGGGCTTTCTACAATCGCTTCTCTTCCCTCTATAAGGTTAAGCACATTAAAAATTCCGTTTGTATTGTGCAATACTTTGTCTTTGAACCAATGCCTGCGTGTCTCAATAAAAGATGTTTTATCAAGGCCCGTTCGTTCCTCACGCCATCCCTCACCTTCACCTATTTGTTCAAACCTGTTAATAATATTTTCTTCTGTCCAGCTTGCGGTTCTGTCCCATTGTATCACCTGCTTGCCATGATCGAGTGAAATGGGGCGGGGCTTTCCATCAAGTCCCATTCTTCCCCAGTCCCAAAGCTTGAAGGTAAAAATGTAGGGTGTGGCACTTATTTCAAGCACAACGGTATCTGCGCCGGAACAGTGAATAGTGCCGGCAGGTATTAAGATGTGATCATGTTTTTTCACGGACCATTTCTCCACATATTTTTCCGCATCAAAATCGCCTCCTTTGTCCTGAACTTTTTCCAATTCATGCACCATTTTTTCAGGAACGATTTCTTCCCGAAGGCCGAGATATACAAATGCTCCATCTTTAGCATCCAAAATATAATAGCTTTCGTCCTGGGTATAAGCCATTCCAAATTTTTCCCGGATATATTCTTTCAGCGGATGCACCTGGAGGCTCAAATTGCCACCTTCCATCGTATCAAGAAAATCAAAACGGATTGGAAATTCGGTGCCAAAAGCTTCAAATACTTTTTTCCCTAAAAGCTTCTCCGGTTTTGCAAAAACAAGATTAATCGCCGGTGTCTCAAACAGGACATCGTTAAAAGAAAACAACAGGCTGTTTTCCTCCGGCACACAATCGAACCCCCAGGCAAAATTTTGTTGCTCCCTGTCAAGGTCACACACTTCCTTTAGCCACTGGCCACCCCAGGGACCGGGATCGAAAAAAGGAACGACACGGAATGGGCGGGTTATGGTTTCTGATAAAGCATCTTTTAATGCGCTGGCTGAAATCAATTTTGGATTTTCAACAATTGTGGTATCAATTACATAATCCCACTTATCCATTGTAGCTTTTTTGTGACGGTCGCAAACTCTCCAGTCAACAAAAAAACTTCGCTTATAGTGGTATGAAAATTCAGCGTTTGAATTTTCAGAGCTCATGTTGCTAATGCTGTTATTTCGAAACCTGAGTTGAATTTCCCAACGAGGCATATCTGCATATAAAAATATATCCGGCTTTGGCGAAATAAGAGCCGCACCGATGCCATAAACGATACAAATGCCTTCTTTAATTTCTTCAACTCTTTTTTGTAACGAGGTTATTTTTTGCGTATTAAAAAAATCCACAAGGTTTAGGGGCGCCATGTATCCAAAAACAGGATCGTCGGTGACAAATGGATAAACCATTTTTCCAATCTCTTCATCGGTCTGCATAGCGGCTGCGCCATCGAATACTATCGCTGATGGGAAATTCTTTTGAAGCTGTGTTGCTATTTCGCCAGTGTATACGCCATGGTAACATTCAACAATAACTATCGTCTTTTTAAGGTTTTTTTTATTAATTATATCATGCAGCTTGTCTGTAATATTTTCCCATCCATCAATGCAGGTATGGCCTTCAATCTTTATTCTTGGAAATTTGTCAAAGTTTGATTTCTTCAATTGGCTCATGTATTATGATACTAATTATTTAATTGTGTATTTGTCATTTAAAATTACGAATACAGGTGCTCCTGTGGAATAGCTATGCAACCGTTGATTTAAAAAAGTTATTTTATAAACAATGGCGCCTTTTATGGATGCCTGCAATATTGCTAAAGAAGTATAAATGTATACCATTCTTATAAATGTTCATACATTTGAACAATAATAAATTTTTTATTATTGTTATTTAAGACGAGCTGATTGATGACTTAAATTATTTTTATCCAAAAAATTCTGACTTGCAAAGTCGTTACGATTTAAAGCCTGCAAAAATTAAATTATAACATGAAGAAAACTATTATAATAATTTATGCATTAACTAATGCTATCGTATCATGCTCTTTTTCGCAAGGCATTCAGACAATTTGGAATGTGGGAAAAGCTGACAAATCAGTGTCTGAATTTGCTCTTGCTCCAAACGAATTTAAAAATTTTGTAGGGAAAGATTTTGGTTATGAGGACAAATATTTTTTGATTGGCTATTCTAAAGAAAAAAAAGATTTTCCGTATGTCATCCCGGGCCCTGCTGATACATGGGGCGGTACCTGGCCTACAGCCGGATGGAGAACTAACCAGGTAAATATTTTATTTGGCCTTGGTAATGTGAAGGCAAACGGGGAATATAAACTGGTACTTAAAGTTTTGGATTATGCGAAGAAATTCCTTCCTCTTATTAAAGTAAGTATCAACGGCCAGGATGAAAATATTCAATTAGGATCGGCGACTTATGATATCAACAGACAGGCATACCCGCGATTGAATGAACCAATTGGCGACACTGCTTCAATAACCGGGGACCTGTCATCAGCTACGCCGGAAACAGTTGAAATTCCCATAAAACAGGGTATAATTAGAAATGGAGGTAATCATGTCACCATAACAGTGGTAGAAGGCAGCTGGATAATGTTCGATGCGATAAGTCTCGCCGGGCTGGGAAATGTGATTTTAAATAAGCCCCGGCAAATGTTTGTCCGTGATGTAAAGCCCGCTGATTATGAATTGGCAACTAACGGTGTTAATGCACAGCCTTTACTAATTAATGCAGAATACCTGGAAGGCGCTCCCAAACTTAGTGTAGAGCTTGATGGAAAGATTATTTTTAATGAAACGCTGGAACAAGGTCATTATGAATTCGAGGCTTTAATGCCTGCTGTTACGAATTCTGTTCAAAGTAAATACAAGATTTTAGAGAATGGAAAGATGATTGAAGAAGGTATTGTGCAAAGGTCAAAACAAAAGTTGCAGACCCTGGCTGATTATGTAGATACACGTTTGGGGACGGCTCACTCCCGCTGGATGATTGCACCCGGCCCCTGGATGCCTTTCAGCATGGTAAAGATGAGTCCTGATAATCAAAATGCAGGCTGGCAAGCTGGTTATCAACCAACGTTTGAAAGTGTGGGAACATTCAGCCATATACACGAATGGACAATGGCAGGATTGGGAATTTTTGCTTCTAATGGAAAATTGCAAACACAAATAGGCGATGAACATCACGCCGCCACCGGCTATCGCTCACGTATAGATAAGCAAACCGAAGAGGCGCCCATTGGTTATTACAAAGTGCAACTTACCGATTATGATATCAAGGCAGAGGTGACAGCCACTACACGCTGCGGGTTTGAACGTTTTACTTTTCCAGCTAATCGAGACAACTCACGTATTTTAATTGACTTGCATGTGCCGGCAGAATACGATTATCGATTGAAGGGTGTGACCGTAAAAAAAGTAAGTGACTATAGAATTGAAGGTTTTAGTCATCATCTGTCTCCGGGCGTTTGGAGTCATGATGCATCGCAGGATTATACGCTTCATTTTGTTATTGAATTTGACCAGCCTATAAAAAACGTAGGTAGTTGGATTGATGATAAAATTCAGTATGGAGATGGTTTGCAGGCAATGGATATTAAAAATGCGGGCTTGTTTGTAGAATTTGATACGAAGAGCAATTCTGTTGTACAGGTCCGTTCGGGCATCTCGTTGGTAAGTATCGAAAATGCAAGCACGAACCTTAAAGCAGAAATCACAGATCCTTTTGGTTGGAATTTTGAGGGAGTCCGGCAAAATCAATTGAATGCCTGGAACGATATTTTTAACCGGGTTAAAATTACATCAACGAACCGGTTGGAAAAGGTACGTTTTTATAATTCAATGTATCGGTCAATTTGCAGCCGCAATACCTGGAGCGATACAAACGGGGAGTGGCGAGGTACTGACGGAACCGTACACCAGTTAAAAAACAAAGATGATGTCGCATTAGGCTGTGACGCTTTCTGGAATACCTTCTGGAATCTAAACCAGGTGTGGAACCTGGTAACGCCGGAGTGGAGTAATCGCTGGGTGAATTCGCAACTGGCGATGTATGATGCGTATGGCTGGCTGGCGAAAGGCCCTGCAGGGATGAATTTTATTCCTGTAATGGTTGGCGAACATGAAATTCCGCAAATGGTTTCCGCATATCAGATGGGTATTCGTGGCTTTGACGGAAACAAAGTTTTAGATGCCGCGGTAAAAATGCAAACCACTCCTGCTCAAAAAGTGTTTACCGGCTTTGCAGGAAACAGGGATCTTGTAGAATACGAAAAGCATAAATATGTGCCATCCGATAAGGGCCGCTTTTCTAACACAATGGAATATTCTTTTGATGACTGGACTGTGGGCCAATTGGCAAAGTCCGTTGGCAAAATGAGTATCTATAAAAAATTTAATGACCGCGGTAACTGGTGGAGAAATACAATAGATACTAACGGATATAGTCACATGAAATTGAGCAACGGCAAATGGACACGAGATTTCGATCCTTTTAGAAGTGGTGCCAATGAAGAATATGTGGAAGGTAATGCGTGGCAATTAACTTTTTTTGTGCCGCAGGATGTGCCGGCATTGATCAATAAGATCGGAAAAAAGAAATTTATCGAAAGGTTGGAATGGGGCTTTAAAGAAAGCGAGCCCTGGCGTTACAATGGAATGAACGATCAGTATTGGGACTACCCGGTAGTGCAGGGAAACCAACAATCCATGCATTTTGCTTTTCTTTTTAACTGGGCGGGTAAGCCATGGTCAACTCAAAAATGGAGCCGGTCTATACTCGATCGTTTTTATGGATATGATGTTGCAAACGCATATTTGGGAGATGAAGACCAGGGGCAAATGAGCGCCTGGTTGATTATGGCTTGCATCGGGTTGTTCCAGACTGATGGAGGTACCCGGGCCAATCCTATATATGAAATCGGAAGCCCTCTTTTTCAAAAAATCGAAATTGATTTAGGGGAAAGATTTGGGCGTGGGGAAAAGTTTACAATCAGCGCAGAAGGGGCTTCACGCAAAAATGTGTACATACAAAGCGCAATCCTCAACGGGCACATTTTAAATTCATTTAAATTCCC
>JBDTUZ010000068.1:0-24286 GCA_040007435.1 Ginsengibacter sp.
TTCCCGCAGCGTTTACAGTTACCTGCATAGTATCTTTTGCAATAGCACCCTGGTTATCGGTAACTTTTAATTCAAATAAATAAACGCCTTGTACAAGCGATGTTATGGTGGTAGTTGCAGAGGTGGCCGTTGTTATTGTTGCAGATGGCCCTGAAATCTTTGACCACAAGTAACTGCTTATCGTTCCATCAGCATCAGTTCCGCTTCCTGAAAGCGAGACACTGCTTGTTGGTAAAGTGATTGTTTTATCAGCACCAGCATTTGCAACAGGCGGAATGTTTCCCGCAGCGTTTACAGTTACCTGCATAGTATCTTTTGCAATAGCACCCTGGTTGTCGGTAACTTTTAATTCAAATAAATAAACGCCTTGTACAAGCGATGTTATGGTTGTCGTTGCAGAAGTAGCGGTTGTAATAGTTGCAGATGTCGGTCCGGAAATCTTTGACCATAAATAACTACTTATCGTTCCATCAACATCAGTTCCAGTTCCGGTAACAGAAATACTGCTCGTTGGTAAATTAATTATTTTATCCGTTCCGGCGTTAGCAACAGGAGGTTGATTTTGTGGTGGTGTGCCAAAATTATATTCAAAAGCACCTGCATCAAAAGCCGAGCCCTGAGGACGGCTAACTCCGTCGTAATCTTTTGTTACTCCATAAGACGCTGCATTTAGCCCTTTGTCAATCGCAGGTGAGTTTGCCAGCAGGTGAAAATTGTTTGCACTGGCATTTACAAAATAAGCATTGGCAATTACCGGAATTTTTACATTGTTTAATGTGTCGACATTTGTATTCCCATCTATGTTGGTGTACGGATTGTCGTAGATGCTCGTGTTGTTTGGTTTTACCAGGAGATTATTATAAATCTTATTCCCTTGTGCCATTGTATTGTATGAGTTGAATAAATGGATGGCGTTTCTTGCAGCATTCACAACCGTATTATTATTTACATAAACCTGCAGCCCTGTATATTGATTATTTGGCTGGGGACGATCATCAACTGCTATTGCATCTTGCTTGGCAGCAGTTCCATCCCAACCTGTATTTGCAAGAATATTGTTGTAAATATTTACATTACCATATCCAAAAATTTCCAGACCTTCTCCGGTGCCGTCACTAATGTAGTTGTCGTGAACGGATCCATTACTCTTGCCTCCCAGGATAATTCCTGCCTGCTGGGAGCCTAAATTTTGAAGGCCATAATGGGTGACTTTGTTATTATAAATTTCAGCATTGGTCGCGGCTGCTATCTGTATGCCATCCCAGCCGGTTGAGTCAACAATATTATTATATAATTTTAAGCCATTCATTTTTACAGGCTCAATAGTAATTGTTTGATTGTTGCAATCCTTTACTGTTTGAGTAACAGCGGTATTAACTATATACATGCCCTCACCCATTGTTTTATGCACATAATTATCATGGATCGAAACATTTTTTATAGTCCATCCTGTACTCCAACTTGCCGGCGTACAATCCGCAGGATCAATTTTGCACAAAAAGCCATTTTGAGAATTTTGCACTTCGAGATGATCTATTTCGTAGTCACTCGTACTATCGCGTACGGACATACCGGCTGATAAAGTACCTCCGCTCCAATAAGCCTTAAAGCCATAAGTTATTCCGGTTGTACCTGTTCCGGTAAATTTGAAGTATCTGCTGTTTATAATCCGATAGCAATAGGTGGGCCCACTTCCACAAACAACTTGCCCGCCGCAATTTGTAATTGTTATGGGCTGTGATGCTGTGCCGACCAGCCCTATTAAAGAAATGTATGGATAATAGCCACCTTGTATACAAACCTTTTCGCCTGGCAGCACAGTCATTCCATTGCCATTAGTAAAATAAATTCCTCCGTCGGCAGCAGGCTTTAAAACATGATCGCAGCCACAAGATGATTGGGCCTGGGATGCACCTGAAAACAATAGGAGGGCGAGGAGAAGTGTAAGGAACGAATTGGATAATACTCTGTTCATTAAATGGTTTTTCTTGGTACTGGATGTGAATTATTCAAATAATTAATAAAAGCCTTCTTGGGCATCTATACATTTCAACTGAAGCAAAAAAATCGTTATGGTATAACCATTTTGAAACGTGGCTTCGGTATTAATTCTTCGCAGTAACTGGCTAATCAGTTACTGCTGACGCGCCCAATGAGGCAGTTTTTAATAATTGTGGTTCAGTAGTAGAAAAGTGTATAGGCGTTGTTTATGGGTTCAGAGGTTAATAATAATTAACGCAAATAACCCTTTAATTATTTCGCAAAAGAAAGCAATTAATCCGTAAAAGAGTTTTGCTATAAATGCTATCTTCTCATAATTTGCTAAAAAAACATAATTAGTATTTTAACACTTTTAGAACCAACTGTATAGAGTAGTAATAAAAATTATGTTAAAATAATTTTAGCCGTTGCAAATAGGAGTTTATTTTTTGGTGATAAATGCAAAGCCATCTTTCAGCCTCAAAAACCACTTTTCAAAAAGATGATAAGAAAGATAGCTCAGAAAGATTGTGATCAATAATGCGCAAAATGCAGAGATTAACGAGGGAAATAGTGTGTTCACCTGAATTTGAAATTTATAGATAACTTTTTCAATTATAAGAATTCCAAAGAAGTGCAGGCAATATAGCCCATAAGTGTAAATGCCCAGATTGGAAACAATACTCGATCCGGAAAACTTAAAGAAGGAATTTTTAGAAAAATTCTGTTCGACAATTATGAATGCAAACAAAGAACCCAACACAACCCGTTCAAATATTAAAAGCAGACCGGAAGAAAAAATAAGGTCTTTAAACAGGATTAGTATTAATGTAATAACGTAAACCCCAATTATGAAACTACGTTTCATGTTAGCTATGAAATTTAAAAAAGAGGATGACGAAGAACATGCGTAAGCTGCAAGCCCACCCAGAGCCATGTCTCCAATAACGCTTAAAGTATGGAAATGCAGTATGGGATAACTCTCAACAAAAAAAGAACGGAATACAAGAGTAATTAAGATGATAATAATAAAAATATAACGATAGGTTTTCTTGGAAAAATATTTTAAAATAACTGGCCATAATAAATAAAATTGTTCTTCAACTGCAACTGACCATAAAACGAGGAGGTTTAATGCATCAGGAGGAACGGGCCATATTTTTATAAAATTAAAATTGCCCGCCAAGAAGATATAGCTCCAAAAGCTTGATAATTCAAATGGAGATGGAACCATTTTATATTTCAAAAAGGGAAAAGCAATAAAACCTAAAAAGATGCATAAATAAAACAAGGGCCAAATGCGTAAAATTCTTCGGGCATAAAAGTTTCTAAGGCTGATCGTGTTTTTAAATTCCTTTTCTTTTATTAGAAGAAAAGTTATCAGAAAGCCACTTAAAACAAAAAAAACATTTACTCCCAGGTTTCCGTTTCTAAAAATGAAATTAAGAACTGAAGAAACTCCTGAGTTGGAGATTTTGGGGAAAATAGTTTCATTGCAATGATAGAGAAAAACAGAGAGGAAGCATACAAACCTTAACCCATCGAGATTAGGAAAAAATATTTTGTTTTTTTGTGCTGTTGCATCCATAAAAGAATTGAAAATGTATTCCCGAAATGCATAACGATCGATTAAGGAACGTTAGGAAGAACTTTTAATAAAGGAACTCCTATAATTTCTTCCAATTGAATGATGGCGACGTTTAGCTGTTTTTTTAAAGTCACCAGCTTAAATTGTTCTAATACATAGCCCTGGTAAATTTTGTTTAGATCATCCACGGTAATCGTGCCATCGGCATAGTTATTTTGAGCTGCCAGGTAATCTGAATAATTATTATCTACAGAAATTTTTTCAAGATTCACCAATTCTTTTTGTTCCTTATAATTCTCATAGCGAATAAGCGTTTCAGCCTTTATTTCATTCATACGTTGATCCTTTGTCGCATTCGCAATAATTATGTTTTGATCTCCAACCTTGCGTTCATTTTTGTTTCTTGAATAAATGTCAAGAGGAATCAGTACTCCAAAATTATATTTAGGATAAAAATTAGAAGTGGGACTATTATTTACAACAAACTCATTTATGTTACCTGCAAGCGTGACTGAACTTAGCCAACTTGCGTTGGCTTTTTTGCGATTAAGCTCGGCTATTTTTATGGTGGCATCATCAGAAGTGAATACTGGATTATTAAAAGCAAGACGTACCAGGCGGTCTTTTATTTCCCGTTCATTCTCTACCGTCTCCGTCGGTGCCTTCGCTAAAGGTATTGATGCCTCCGGTTTCTTCTTTTGGCTGCCTGCCGGCACAGAAACCTTCGGCTTTTTTCTCAAGCTGTCGGGCACCTGTTGAATTCTCTGTGCAAACGAATCTTTAGCCAGGAAAATGATAAAGCAGAAAAACAATATTCTCATTTGATTTAAATTTCAGTTGATCTTTTTGATACGTAACCTGCAAATTAACAATACACTTTCATAATGTATCAAACGGGCTTGGTATTATTTGCCGCTTCTCTTTCTGCCTGGTCAAATTCCAGCAATCTCTTGATCATAGAAATTGTGCCAAAGAAAAAAATGGCGCCTGGTATCTGGCCAATAGCTACTTGTGCATATTGGGTTACAATCATAGCAAACAGTGCAGAGGCAATGGCGACTATATAAGTTTTATACTCAGAGTTTTTTATTCTAAAATAATAGTCTATGCACTGGTATAATATTACCAGGTAAAAAAACATTGTAAAGGCAAGTCCTATCCATCCCATTTCAAGCGCTGCTTTTAGAAGGCCACTGTCCGGCGGGAAACCAGCCAGGAGATGATTGGGATTATAAGAAAGACCTTCCGTACCTGTAGTTGCAATACCACCACCTATCGGGTGCGCATATATGTAAGGCTGAATGTAGTGCCTGTTTACATCACGCACATTTAGTGATGCATCCTGTGAATTGAAGGTTGACCTCACACGATTCAGTACCGCATTATCAACAGGAATATAGAGAATAAAAAGAGCGATTAATACCGATGCGAATAGTGTGATAGCTGTTGTTTTGCTTTTTATCGTCATAAATAAATATAAGGCCATGCCTGCGGGTAAAATGACCGTAGTAGTACGGGTACCGGAGTAAAACATCCCAAGTATCATAATAAAAGCTCCAAAATATAAGAGGTTTCGCCTTTTCTTTTGCTTTTCATTAATGGCCATTATAAGAGCCACTACAGCCATTGATCCGGATAAAACGCCGAAGGACACCACATCGGACAGGAAAGAAAATTTACGAAGCATGCCACCCTGGAACATGAGTTTATACTCTATCGGATCGCTTTTTATATAATTAATTTCCATGGGCAACATACCAAACCATTGCTGATAGCAGCCGTAAGCCGCCGCAAGAAAAGACATATAAAGCCAAAACTTCATAAAATTCCGTAAGCGTTGAGGAGTATCTATGAGCCGGTAAGAAATAATATATACAAGTACATAAACCATATAACGCTTAAACCTGAAAAGCCAACCACCCTGGCTTTGCATATTAGGATTAAAAAATTCAACGATATTAAAAATGGTATAGAAAATAAAAACTATTGAAACCCCCGTAAGTAAAATTGAATTTCTTGGCAGGTTAAGCTTCTTTGCAGAACCGTACGAGCCCAAAAAAACAATTAAGATAAGAAGTTCAACAAATGTGGGTATGGGTAAAATAATATTAAGAATATGATTGGGATAAAATGCAAAAAATGCAATAAACATGGTAATGAAATAGCCCGTTACCGGTTCAAAAAAACAATAGTATAGCACTATAACCGCAGCAACAGCGCCAACAGATGCAAAGGCCACTATTGCAAGGTCGTGCGATGCAAGAAATCCTATCCCTACAGCTATACACGCTAACAAAGTAATTCCAAATGGAGAATTTAATCCTTTAATAAGAAATTCTCTCCTGAACCACTTTGGTAACCTTGATTCGACGATATCGGTATTTTCGGTGTACATCTATATTTAGCCGAACATTATTTTTAAGAAAAGCGCCAACATAATGATCGTGACAAATAAATACGCGATAATCTGGGTGAGATTAGTACTCCGTTCTTCTTCATGAGATTCTATGTGTTCTTCTTCCATTTATTCTTTTTTAAGATTAGTAATTACATCATACAACATATTTACTGAAGCCGGCCATGTATGTGATTTTGCAAACCCGATTCTTTTATTTTCTATTTCGTTGTCAGGCTTTTCTGAAAGAGCGAGCCCGATATTCTTTACATAACTTTCGGGTGTATCGCATAAATATACAAAGTCACTGAAGAATCTCATTGCTTTGGTATCAGTTGCCACTACCGGCTTGCCAGCGGCAAGGTATTCATCTATTTTGCGGGGGTAGTTCCCGATCGTCATTTGATTTAATACCTGGGGATTTATACACACGTCAAAATTGTGAACATAGGCTGGTAATTCCACAGGCTTTTTTGGTCCCAGGAAAAATACATTCTTCATATCGTGAAGAGAGGAAGATTTAAAAACAGCATCCTGCGGCCCGACCAAAATAATATTCCAGCGTGGTTTTTCTTTGGCCAAAAATTCTAACAAGTTTATATCAAGCCTTGCAGATGTGAGTGCGCCGCAATAGCCGATTTTAGGACTTTGCAAATGAGCCATATCGCCGGGCAAATGTTGGTTATTATCAAGAAAAGTCTCAACATCGCATCCCTGGCCTATGTCAGTACTTTTATTATATTCATTTGCATACTCACTTAAGTAGGCGGAATTAGCAACAACAGCATCTGCTTTTTGCATTATTAGAGGTTCAGCCCTTTCACCATGCTTTTTAAAGTAATCCTGCGATAGCAGGTAATCTCTCACATAATAGATAAAGACATTTGGTTTAATAAATTCTTTAAGGTAAAGCCCGTTAAAGAAATCATTATCTACAATCAGGATGACTTCGGTAAAATTCAATTGCCTGGCGGAAGCCAAAATTTCAGAAGCAATTTTTCTGCTGTTTCGCTTGTTTAGATAATTATAAAGAAATCCCTTTGGCAACAAGTTTATAGATTCGAGTATTATTCCCGGATTTAAAACCCATAGATCTTTTTCAACCTCGGTCAGCCTGTTTTTATTTTGCTTAATACTTTCCAGCCGTGCCCTAACCTTTTTATCGTTCCTGTTTTTTAGATAGTTTATGCGATCAAGCGGCCGGTTTACATACAGCACTTTATTGGTACGGCATATCTCCATTGCCATATTTTTAAAATTACTGCCAATTTCAATATCCCAGGGTTGTAATCCAAACATTATAAAACACCTGTTTTCCATTTACTCAAGAATTTATGTAAAAACAACTGGTATAATTGGGGATAATATCCAATTGCATATTTAAAGCAATTGATGAAGTTGATGCCAAAATATTTTTTCAAAAGTAATTGTGTCACTACAAAACCTAAAAAGTGGGTTGATAACAAGGCGTATGCGGCGCCAAGAAATCCAAAGGCATTTATAAAAAAATAGCATAGCGTTATTTCTAATATGGCAATTATAGTAATTATTAAGAAGTTCAACTGCGGCCTTCCTGTAGAATCTATTATAACACCCCACTGTTTTAAAAATGCAAGAAAAATCGTGGAGAACGAAACAAGCCTGAGGTAAGGGATTGCGTCGTAATATTTTTCGCCGGCTAATATAAAAAGTATCGCTTTTGGAAAGATTAAAATAAAAATTACTATCGGTACAATAAAGCAAAGTGTAGCTCCCACTGCCTTTTCATAATAGCTTTTAATAACGCCGGGCTTGCCCAGCAGCTCAGGGTTAGAACTTTTGGGAAATACGATATCGCTCATAACCTGTGAAGGAATATCAGCAAGGTTTACAATTCTAAGCGATATGCTTTGCGATGCAACAAATGCGGTATTAGAAAGAACGTTTGAAACCATAAACTGGTCAACGTTGCGAAACACCAGTGTGCTTACATTGGAACCAAAGACATACTTACCGAACTGCCAAAGTTTGTTTATCCATACTCCGGAAGGGATGTATCGGAGAATTAAAAAACGCTTTACAAAAGCAAAACCTGATAATGCACCGCTTAGTATTCCTGTGGAATAAATAATTACCAGGGCCTGCAGCGTTATTGATCCGTGGATAAGATAATAAACAAATATTGCGGATAATGTAAGTCCCTGCCTTACGAGATAAGTCCAAAACAGATTTTTGAAAAGTGACTTTCCATACATTATCCATTCAAAATGAGAGAAAGGAATTAAGAAAAGCATGCCCACAATAAAAATATGAAGCATGGATTCAAGCAAAGGCGCGTTTAAAAAAAGAGCTATTTGACGAGAGAAAAAAAACAATAATATACAAAGAATTACTGTGACAACAGCATTTAGGAAGAAGGCCGCAGACATCACTGCGCTATGTTGATCTTCTTTAGTATGGTTAATATATTTTATGAGGGAAGTTTTTACAAGGCCCTGGCGAAAAAGCTCAACAACAGAGGTAACTACAAGAAACAGCGACCATACGCCCATCTCAGGTTTGGACAGTGCCTTGTGGGCAAGCAACATAGTACTTAATACGCCAAAAACGGGAACCATTACTTTTTGAAACCCATTATAGAGGCCCGGTTTTATAGATTTATTATTTTTTAATTGATGTTGCATTTTTGCATCATATTTTGACGAGTCTTTTTAATTGAAAAGTATAATAGGGAAAATATCCCCCGGCATATTTCTTAAGCCTTAATTTTATTAAGGGCTTATTATTAATTTTTTATTGTTCTCTAACGTAAAAATCCATGGCGTATTGATCTTAATAGCAATTTTATACAATAATACCGGTATCACGAGGCCGACAACTATTCCCGTACCTAAAAGGACAGGTATATTATAAACATTAAATACCCGGGTCAATAAAACTCTTAAACTTGCAACCACTATTACATGCGCAACATAAATATATAGAGAATGCTTCCCCAACACCTGCAGCCATTTTGCTTTGGAATATTTTTGTAGAATGAAAGATACATTTATAATAAATGTGCATCCTATTAATGCAATGGGCAAAAAAACCAATGGATTAAAGTATTCAACATATTGGTATTTGTTTTCCGGAAACCGGATGTTTGCATATAAAAAATATATTTGAGAAAATATAAATGGGAATAATAGTAATAGAAACACTCTCCATGATTCAAATAAATTCCATTTGTTACGGTTCCGGATAAAGTTAGAAATAAAGTCTCCCAGAGCAATAAATATATAGTAGTGGAAAATATCGCTTACAAACCCCACGATGATATTTTTCTGATATAGTAACGCTGATAATATAAATAGCAGGAGGCCTAATAGCAGGTTGTGCCATGATTTCAAGCCCGCATAATATTTAAGAATTACGTATAGTATCGTTACATTGAATAAGGCATACAAATACCAAAACTGCTCAATTTCTCTTGGCAGGTACAATAGGTCCAGGTAACTGGAAAGCGATATAGGACCGTTCACATATTGTGAGAAAATAAGCTGAAGGCTTATCTGTATTATACCCCATAAAAAATATGGATATAAAATCGTGCGCATTTTCGTTTGAATAAATTTTTTCATACCCCGTTTTGCAAAGCTTGGTGACACGAAGATGCCTGAAACAATAAAAAAAAGAGGCATTCTGAAACTAAAGAAAATGATGTTCCACTCTTCCAGGAACATATAGTTTGATACATCTATTCCTGAATTTTTTATTCCCTCAAATACATGGCGATAAAGCACAAGTATAATTGCTATTCCTTTTGCATAGTCCACCCATAAGTGCCTGGCTGTCGTTTGATGAACTATTTTTTGCTGCAACTCAGAAATTGAGATTTTCAGGTAATACCTTGTTCAAGATGGCCCCAAGATTTTTTTCTTTCAAACTTTGCAGAAACTGAACAGATGTTTTGTCGGTTTGTGTAACTGCATGCTCAGCAGAGAAAACAGAAACGACGGAGGAAACAAATTGAACGAGTTCCTTACTATCTGCATAATTATTTAAAGCAGGGCCTTCTATAAAAATGAAATCATATCTTTCTTTCAAAGAATCTAACATGGCAGGCATATCAAGTTTAAATAATGCTTCCGAAGGAGTTAGGCTTGCTTCCTTGCAGCCTAGTATATCAAGGTTTTCAGGCATTTTGCCCTCGGATGCTTTTTGAATAAGCGCGTGAAATTGAGTGCTAAGCTTTTCACCCAGGTCCTGAACTGTTAGTCCGGCATCTAGCTTGCGGGTTAAAGTATTATTATGCAAATTCATGTCGATAATCAATACCTTTTTTTTGCTGAGCAGGAAACTATAAGATAAGGCTTCAATGATTGTACTCTTGCCGGTTTGCCTTTGGGCGCTGGTAAACAAAAAAGTTTTGTTGCCACTTACACTGATTTCATATCTGAGTTTTCGAATGTTATTTTTGAATAAAGCATCGGCGTTTTGTTCATCGCCATCAGTTTCGCTTAATAGTATTTCCGAAACGTTTTTATTCTTGAGCCTTATGGAGTTTACGATGCTTATGAGCTTAAGCCTTACGGCTTTTTCAAACCCGTAAGGAGTTTTTATAGAAGCATTAAATATTTCGAGGAATAAAAAAATAAATGAGGAAAGAAAAAACATTGATACACCAGAAATGCCCATAGTAATTATGGATTTTTTAGGTTCAGGTTCCACGGCTGGTTGCCCCACCAGCGTTTGAGTGAAGTTTGCCGTAGGATCATCCTTTGAAAGGCCTTCCGCCTGGTTAAGTTTATCTTTTATGTTCGCAAGCTGTTTTTGTTCCAGGTCGAGCTTATCCCTTATTACATCCATCTTTACATTACTACCGGGGTTAATGTTTGTAAGCCCGGTGTAGTAATTTATCTTAACAGTATAATCCGCAATTGTTGATTGGGCAGCTTTCATCAGGGCATTTTCTTCATTGATTTTATCCTGCAGATCAGCAATACTTTCCGTGGCTTTCGCTTTAGATAACCCTGAACTTGATTTCTGGTTAATCTCGGCACGTATGTCACGTATCTGTTTTTGCAAATCAGCGTCATTTCCGCCCTTGGCTACAAGGTCGGCCTCAAGCTTGTGCTGCTGATCCAGGAGTTTTACAACTTCTGAGTTATTTCCTGAAGAACTACCCGATGTTGCCTGAAGTCTTTTAAGGTTGCCTTCCAGGTATACAAGCCTGTTGGAATGTTCATCGTATTTACTCTTTTCCTCGGCCAGCCTGCCTTCAAGGTCTTTAACTGTTTCCATAGCACTGGTACTGCGGCTAACAGGATCAATTGTGCCCTGGCTTTGCTTTTCCAGAAGTAAAATATTACTGAGAGAATCTACTTTGTTTGCCTGTTTGCGTTCCAGTTCTTTGATGTTGTCAACATTCTCTTCAGTTCGTTGTAAATTTAAATTTCGATAGTAATTAAGAAATTCTTTACCCATGGCATTTACCACCCATGCTGAAAGTTCCGGTTTCTCTGAACGAAAAACAATGTCCAGGTAATCGGTTTTTTCCACCCTTACGATAAAAAGATATTGGGTGAGGCTCGTATAGTCGTATTGGTAAAGTTTTAGATATTCAATAAGCCTTTTTTCTTCGGGAATATCTGATCTTAATAATTCACCTTTGTTTATTTTATCTGAAAGAATAGCTTTGGCAGCATCCTTACTTACTGACATGTAGATAATCGTCTGCATGTCTTTATCGCTAAGCCTTCTATATGGCATTGTTGGATTTTCAAGGTCATGCAACAATAACCTATAAGAAATGATACCAAGTACCCGGGGCGACTTAAAAGTTTCAATTACATTGTCAAATTTTGTATCAGCAGAATAGAGGTCTACAATCGAAGAGCCATCTGTCAGCTTTACTTTATCTGCGGTAAATCCTGTGGAATATTGGGCTAAGGATTCGTAAAGTGGTTTTTTAAAAATTAGAAAAATAAACGCCGTCAGGAGTGCAAGGAAAGTTAAAAAGATGATGATCCATTTTTTACGGTACAGCACTTTTAGAAAATATAACAAATCCATTGGCAAGCAATTTTTTAGTTTAAATACGACAAATGTACAATCAAAAAAAAATCCGGTAGTAGAAATACCAGATTTTTTTAGCTTAGGTTGGTGGCTTTTCTATCGGGCTTTTATGAGCTTTATTGTTTGTTGTGCTTTTCCGTCACACACTACCTTCAGGTAATAGCTGCCTGGAGGTAAAGCTTTAGTCATTGAAAGATCAAGAGTCTGGTATAATTGCGAGGCCTCACCTGAGCCTAGAACTTTTTGATATACCATTCTGCCGTTTACATCGTACAATACCAACGCCACTTGCTTCGCTTTAGACGAAAGTACCAGGTCCACTTTAAGATTATCAATAAATGGATTTGGATAAGCCTTTACTGATGAAATCAAATTCTCGTTACTGTTAACAGTTGGCCTGTTGGATTCGCTCACATTATTTTGTGGCTGGTTAAAATTAGAATCCGGAAGCCCCTTGCCGGCAATAGGTAAGCCCTGGATGCCAGTACCATCATAACTTTCAATTGTAATTGCCGCTGTGAAACAGTAAGGAGTGCCCGCTTCCGGAGCTATATTAAGGATAATTTCTCCGTCACTATTTGGAGTTACATCCTGGAAATAAACCACTTTTGAATTATTGTTGTGGCTGTTTAAATATAAGGTAGTACCATTGATAGTATATACTGCATTAAAAAAACCATACCAGGTAGCGCTGCCAAAACATCCTATCCGGTATTTTTTAGTCTGATCCAGGTTGGAGAATTTAACCTGGCTTGTTTGAGATGCATCCACCCAATAATTACTTTGCATTACATTATTCGGGAAAATGCCACCTGTATTAACGCCGGCATAAAATTCACCATTGAATGAAGTAAGGAGAAGCATTTCATATCCCGTGCTGTTCAAAGAGGCATCGTGGAAATCGCTGAATACAGAACCCGCTGTGGGCGCTGCATCTGTACTATTCCATGGCGAGGGAGCCGTATAATTAATATCCCAGTTAAGCAGCACTATCTGTGAGGGCAAACTTGTACCTGATATATTACTAAATGCACTAAGCGTAGCATTCAATTTAGCTCGTACTTCGTAGTAATATTTCTTGTTAGGAGTTAAACCGGGATCAGTATAGGTTGTTACATTTGGAGCAGTTGTAGTAACGAGAGCGTAAGGGCCTCCGTACGATGTTGATCTCCAAATTTCAAATCCGGTTTCGTTATTACTCCGGTCACTCCATGTAAGATTGATTTTATCTGCCTGAAGAATTGTTTCTGTGAACAGATCCGCAGGCCTTATTAACGGAGTACCACTATACTCCTGCAACACAGCAGCATTAATATTTAGATTTAAAGCTGCCGCACCTTTCGTAAATGCGACATCAATAATTCCAGAGCCATTAGGCACAAGCCCATTCAATTGAACACTTTTATTAGAATTATACATCGCATTTGTAGTTACGGATTGTGCTCCTACCGTGAAAGTAGCTGTGCCGTCGTCTCCTGAATTAAAGCTGCTTAGAATAACTATATTGTATTTTTTAAGAGGATTAAGTCCGGCAAATTCCAAATGAGCCGTTGAAGATTGAGAATAATACACAGAAGTGAGCAATACACTATCCGGGTAAATGCCGTTGTTATTAGAAGTCATTCCTGCATTGAAGTTTCCGGTTAGTTGCTCTAAAAACTTAACGCTATACCCTGTGTTTACTCCGGTGGCATCAACAAGGTTGCTTAATGCGAGGTTTGCAAACGGGAAATATAAATAATTATTCCATGGAGCAGGCGCACTAATGCCACCTTCTGAACTGAAATTAATAAACGTCGACCGGAAACTACTATCTACTACATTAACAGAAAATTTCTTCGTAGAAACGCCCCCGTAATTATCACTCACCTGTACATTAATGTTATTGTAGATTCCTACATCGGCTAGTTGTGGTTGAAAAATAATATTCGCCGTACCATTTCCTGTATTCAATATTGATGCGAAAGAAGGAAGCCCTGTTATGTTTAGCGTTAATGTTTCCCCTGCATCATCAGCAGTAATAATGTTTAATAAACCCTGGCTGCCAGACTTTACAACCATATCACTTATTGAATGTAGTACTGGCACCTTGTTCAGGGTCTTTACATTAACCGGGATATTTATACCGGTAGACCCGTGAATATTGTCTGCAGAAATTTCATAATAATAGGTGATGTTTCCAGACACAGTATTATCAATGTATGTTGAGTCATTAGCATTGGAAGCACCGGGATTAAGCAGCGTAAATGGCCCTGCTGGATTAGTCGACCTGTACACGGAATAAGAAGATTCGTTATAAGCGATATCCTTCCATGATATTTTAACTGAACCATCGGGAAGAGCTACTGCCGCAAGATTAGCGGGCATTACCGGTGCGGTTCCATCATCAACACTTGTTTCCACGTTTATTACTGTTATTGTTGCGGTGGATGATACTATACCTCCTGCACCGTCGCTTACAGTTATGGTAATTGGATAAATCCCTGCATCTGCATACCCCGGAGCGGAATATAGACTTGCTGTGGCATTACCAGTAACCCGTATTGAAAGAAACGAAGGCGCGCTGGTAAGTGTCCATCTTAATAAGGTATTCTTATCTGGGTCGCTCGCTGTCATCGGGGTAAGATTCACTGATCCTTCTGAAATGGTAATATCTCGTAAGCGATACATCACAGGGGACTGGTTATTATTGACTGTCACAGAAAATATGACTGTATCTTTTCCCCCTTTTCCATCATCAACGATCACGGAAATATTATATAAACCATCTAAAGAAGGTGATGGATTAAAAACTATTTTACCAGATCCATTTCCGGTATTACTAAAAGTAGCAAATGATGGAAGGTTAATAAAACTAAATACGAGATTATCGCCGTCTATATCGGTAGCTTTAATCGAAATAGTTTTTATCGATAGGTCATACATTGCAAAGCTTGCAATAGAAGTAAGTTTTGGCAGATTGTTGGTTGTTGCTGCAGATGCTATGGAAGAATATGCTGAATAACCTCCGGTACCTATTGCTCTTACTTTATAATAATAGTTAGTATTCGCATATAATCCTGTATCAGCAAAAGAAACTATACTGTCTTTAAAATTATAGGTTTTAAACAAATGAAAATTATTTGTTGAACCCACTGACCTGTAAACTTCATATCCCGTTTGAGTAGAACTGTCTTTGAACGAAACATTAATCTGATAGGGAGAAACAGCCTGCGCTGTTACGTACAATGGAACTGCTGGCACAGCAGGTAAAGCAGGTGTTGTAACGGTAGTGTTTTTATTAATAAACACTGAGTCTGCAATTAAAGCTTTTGCTATCCCCGGGCCATTATATCGAACCTGTAAAGTCTGTCCGCCAGTTTTCTCAAAATAGGTAACCCATATCGGGTGGCGACCTGCAGTTAAGGTGATTGTACCCGATTTTTCAATGCTCCCGTGAACCAAGTCGTTATTTACTACAAGACCTGCTGCGTCAAAAGTATTTAGGTATAAGTTGCTTCCATCATCAGACGTTGTGTAAAATGTATAAGTGCCCGCAGTCTTGATATTGATATTTGCAAAAAATTTAAAAGCAAAGCTGTCCTGTTTCAATGCTGGTGAAATCGAGAAATTTGGAAGAATGCCATACGTAACCGGAGTCAACGTGCTAAAATCCGGAACACTACTCCAAAGGCCTTCATAATATGAATATTCCACGCCTCCGATGTCATTCGGGTTAAATCCGGATGGGCCATTAAAATTCACAGCCTGAATTTTATATGAATAAGTTGTAGAGCCGAGGACAGTTGTATCATCATACGCCACTGTATTTGAAGGCAGTAAAGCAATCATAGTGTAATCGGGCTCTGATGCTGCTTTTCTATATAATTCAAATCCAGTCTCATTGCTACTATTGTCATTCCATGTTAAATGAACCATATTATATGCAGTTGGTACCGCAAGTAGATTTGAAGTCATTTTAGGTAAAATAGCATTGTTTGCTGTCACGGTGTCACCAAGATAATTGTCGGGAATAATTGTGCGGCTTGGGAAGCCGGCGGCAGCGCAAGTCCAATACATGCTCATCGATTGGCTTCCCGTTTGGTTAAAATAAGTCACGGCGATAGGGTAGAGCCCGGCAGTGAGTGTTATTGTGCCGCTTTTGATAGTGAGGTTATGCACACCATCATTGCTCACTAGTGGTGTGGCTGTGGGCGAATAGTTTCCAATGTAAAGCTTACTTCCATCGTCTGAACCGGTCTCAAATTTATAAGTGCCGGTTACCGGTATTCTGATTATTCCTTCCCATAAAATGCCATAACTAACATCCTGGTTTCTTACTGAAATATCAATATTATTTGAGTAACCTGTTTTAACCGGATTTAATGCAGTAAAGTCAGGCAAAAAATTCCAGGTTCCTTCATAATATTTGTAATGAATGCCTACAAATTTTGTGAACCCACTTACCTGGTTGCTTTGGACTGACACATTTCCTGAAAAGTCCCGTGCCTTTACGTAAAAACTATATGTAGTAAATGAATCAAGATTGTTAACGGTAAAATTAGTTAGTGAGGTGGTATAAGATCTCTGGCCATTTACATATATATCATATTTGCTCACACCAACATCATCAGTGGACGCGTTCCACGAAAGGCTTATTGAATGCCGGGTTACACCCGTTACAGTAAGATAAGAAGGCGCAGTAGGTAATTGAGTATCCGTTTTCGTAGTGGCCGATGTTTCATTGCTTACGGGAGCCGCGCCATTATCA
This sequence comes from Ginsengibacter sp., assembly GCA_040007435.1. Classification (GTDB taxonomy): domain Bacteria; phylum Bacteroidota; class Bacteroidia; order Chitinophagales; family Chitinophagaceae; genus Ginsengibacter. The sequence goes on from JBDTUZ010000068.1 coordinate 16,753, forward strand.
TTAATGGCTCTTACAATGTAATAGTACGTTGTATTTGGCAGTAAATTTTGATCGAGAAAACCCAGTGTATCGGCGGGTATCTTAGCTACCATCGAATAATTAGATCCGCTTGTGGTAGATCGGTAAACCTCAAATAAGGTTTCATTATTCAGAGGTGTAGGATTATTATTCCAATAAACCTGGATTGTGGAATTTGATAATGCTATCGAAGTTACTTCTGTCGCTTTGTCTGGTAAATTTATACCTGAAGCGCTGATAACGGAGAATGTAGGAGAGTAACTACTGCTGCAACCAAATTGCTCAGTTACCTGCACTTTATACTGTCCAATTGGTGCTGTAAATGTATCTGTAGAGCTAACCAGGCTATTGTCACTCACATTTCTCCAGTCATAGCTTGCAAATGTGTTTGGAACACTCAAAGGAACTGTAATTGATCCGTCAGGTGAAGGCAATACATTACTATACAAACCATTTATTTGTATGGGAGGGGTAATAGTAGGCTGCTTTTGCGATACAACCACCGGGGCAGGCGACCACGCCGACCAGTTAGAAGTTGATGTCCTTTTAAATCTTCCACGATAAGTACCATTCGACGTTGCATCATAGGTATTAGTGTTAGCTCCAGGAATAGTCACTCCATCTTTATCCCATTCGTATGCATAAAAACCAGCCTGCAGTTGCATTTTGGCATCGATATTTTCTGCAGGGCAAAATTGGTTATGTTGAAAATAAACCAAAGGGTTTGCTTTATGAGCGGCAACTAACGCAGGAAAATAGCCAGGTTCAGCCCAGAAATTGTTCCATACACTATGTCCGCTCAGAGGATAAAATGTCTGCATCACGTTTCCGCCAAGTGTTTTGTAGGTATTATAAACATCTGTAACTGTACCAGGCGAAGGATTGTTATCGAGCCCACCATTAGACATCCATATAGGAATAGTTATAAAGCTTGGAATTAACGGAATATCAGATTCTCTCGCGGCACTTATCGGTATTACAGATGCCCATCTGTTAGAATTTGATTGAAGAAAATCCCAACTGGCCTGGCCGCCTGAGGATAGACCACTTAGCGTAACCCTGTCTATGTCGAGCTTTACATATTTTGCAAGCGAATCCATTAGGTCCAGTATAGAGGGGAAATATGCTTGTAAATAGCCACTATTACTCTGGGGATACAGAAGAAATCCATCGAAATTTCCGTTGTTTACTTTCTGGGCATGTAACTGGCCACCATGTAAAAGTTGAAGCTCGTTATCATAAATTGGCCCAAATTCACCAAGTCCATGCATAAAAACAAGCATTGGGTAAGTCTTTCCATCAGCTATATTATGCAGATAGGTTTTAGGAAATTTTAACCGGAACGCCATTCCTTTAAAAAAATATGATTTGTATCCGTAAGAGTATGGGTTCCAGTTCAATCGGTTACCATGGCCCCATTTACTTATAATACCATAAGGTGGTGCAGGGGGCTGGTTGGTAGATGTAAAAATTACGTCCGCGTCATTTGGGTCAAGCACACCCGCCTGTGCAAATACTTGTACTGAAGAAATTGATGAAAAGATTAAAAGAATAAAGTAAAATACTTTTCTCATTGTAACTAAGTTTAGAGGTTGTGTACGAATCTTTGATCTACTAAAAGTATTTTGTGCAAAGAATAACATTCGCTTGCACATATATATTTTTTAATAAATCTGGAAAATAGGAAGAGTTACGTGGAAATTCAAAGAGGAAATAAGGAATATGGTGCTCAAAGGAAGATTGAATGATCTGTAAAACTATACTTTTGTTTTGTTATTGCAAACTCCCGTCGAAAAAATTTATCGCTTGGGCTTAGAAAGCAGATAACCTGCCTTAATCAATTATTAACTTGATAGAGTTCTTATTATGTATTTTCTTAAGTTCAAAAATCATGCAGCATTAGTTAAAAGTAAATTGATTTTAGCACAAGATAAAAACTAGTAAACAGGAATATTCAATTAATTTTCGGCATCATTGTTCATTTCAATTGCATTTAAAAGTTCATGTATTTTATTAAAACAATTTTTTGGATATCGCTTTTCATAATTATTTACAGCTACGTTTTATACGGCGCCTTGGTTTGGCTGCTAATTATTTGCAGAAACTTTTTTGTGGGCAAAACGAACAAAGCTTTTGATAAGGAATTTTCTCCTGCCGTAAGCCTGGTAATTGCAACTTATAATGAAGAGTCGATCATAGAAAAGAAAATTGTGAATACGCTTGAGCTTGACTATCCCAAAGACAACCTAAGGATCTATTTTGTAACAGACGGTTCTAATGATGGTACCAATAATATTCTAAAATCTTATCCTGATATTAATGTTTTGTTCCGTCCGGAACGCAAAGGGAAAGTTGCGGCCATAAATCATGCAATGGAGCATATAAGCACTCCTGTTGTAATTTTTTGCGACGCAAATACATTTTTAAACAAATCCTGCGTGAAAGAAATAGTAAAGCACTATGCTGATGAAACTATTGGTGCAGTTGCAGGTGAAAAAAAAGTAATTGATCTTTCTGGAAAGAACAGTGCTGCGGGATCGGGGGAAGGTATTTATTGGAGGTATGAGTCCCTTTTGAAAAAGCTGGATTCAAATTTTTTTACGGTAGTTGGCGCTGCTGGTGAGTTGTTTTCAATGCGCACAAATTTATACGAACCTGTCAATACTAATATATTGCTCGACGATTTTATGATCTCGATGGATATTTGCAAAAAGGGCTATAGGGTAATGTATGAACCTCTGGCGTTTGCAATGGAAGCTCCATCGATTTCTATCCGTGAAGAACAAAAGAGAAAAATAAGAATAAGTGCTGGTGGTTTTCAGTCTATTTATTTATTAAAAAGCCTTCTAAATATTTTTAAGTACGGGAAGCTATCTTTCCAATATATTTCGCACCGGGTGTTGAGGTGGGCGGTTTGTCCTCTATTATTGCCCCTGGTTTTTATATTGAATATTATTATCTGTAATTTGATGAGTGAAGAATTGTATTGCCTTTTGCTTATAGCTCAATCACTTTTTTACCTCACCGCTTTTACAGGATGGGCGTTTGCGCAGAGAAATATTAAACTTAAGATTTTTTATGTCCCCTATTATTTTTTATTTATGAATATCGCACTATATGCAGGTTTTTTTAGATTTTTGAATAATAAACAATCAGTCTTATGGGATAAGGCGACAAGAAGAAACTAATGATTTTAGCGCTAAAGCAAGTAACAGATAATTCTTATGCACATAATGCGATGATAATAAAAAGGTAGTTACATTTGCTTTTCCAAAAAATCAATATTACTTTTACGTTACTATTGAATTTAAGATATTCAATCCTCTGATGTAACCTTCTACTGATCATGGCCGTTTCTCAGGCTATTTTCTGGTTCTCATATCTTCCTTTATCTTCTATGTTCTTAACCGGCACGAGTAAATTGGTTTGATGTCAAAACCTGATTTACCATTGCCAGCTAAACTTATCTGGCATAATAAGTATCGTTGGTCATTTTTATCGAAATGATTTGAGTTATGAAAAAAAGTGTTTTGTGCATAGAAAAAAGTAAGTCTATTTGTTTTGTCATTGAGACAATGCTTAAGGGTAAATATACTGTGCTCACCTTTGACAATAACTACATGGCGATGGAAAGAATTTCATCTGAAAAATCAATAGATCTCATCATACTGAGTGTTGAGAATTTACAAGATGAAAATGTAGAGTTGTTATATCATTTGGGGTCTAGCAGCCTTCTGCATGATATTCCGGTAATCATTTTGTCTAGTAGCAGATATGAAGAAATAGAGCCTATTTGCCTGGAAAGTAATGTTCATGCATTCTTCACAAAGCCATTTAATCCTTTGGAACTGTCTGAAAAAATTAATCAGACAATTTTGACAACAGGCGAATCTCAAATTTTATATGAGAAGAGAAAAATCTTTAATCTTAACTAAAAATTGAATATTAATCCTCAATACCATGAACTTCCACTAATTATTTTTTACTCTAAACGCACTCTGAAATGATTACTGGAACTACAATTTTACATTCTGAAAACAAGGTTGTTCATCATGACGGTGAACAAAGTGCTTCCTATTTGGGAAACGCTGAAAAGGCTTTCCTTTATGTAGGGAAGTCTGTAAACAAAACTATCAAATGTCTTTCTTTTTTTGATAACAGCTATAACGCGGCTAGCCTGTCCCTCGCAAAAGAACATTTACTTTTTCTGAAATCTGCTGGGCATAATCTTCCCGATGTTATCATTATCGATGTAGCCTTTAATAAGGATAGGTTATTAAAATTCGGTGATTTTTTAAATTCCAACACCTGGAGTTCGATTATACCAGTTATCTATAACGAAACTGCATTGCATAAAAAATATTTACCAGAACTAAAGTTGATAAATTTTGTGGATGACGTGGTAAATATTGGCGACTATTGCAATGAACTTTACAAAAAAGCTTCATTCCTTAAGAAGGTAAAATCACATTCAGTTCAAAAAACAGCCCTTTCAACTTCAAACACATCTTCATCGGAGCTAATTAATATAAATTATGGAAAGAGAATTTTTGATATCCTGATTGCTGGTGCATTGCTCATAGCGCTTTCACCTTTATTCCTTTTTATCATTGTCGCGATTAAATTAGAATCGCAAGGCCCTGCCATTTATAAGTCAAAAAGAGCGGGAAGAGGTTTTAAAGTGTTCAATTTTTTCAAATTTAGAACTATGATTGCGGATGCGGAGAAAAAAGTTGCTGAACTTTCAGCCTTAAATTTGTATGGCAATGATGCAAGCGCAAGCACATTTTTCAAAATTAAAGATGATCCCCGGGTAACCAAAGTGGGGGCTTTTTTAAGAAACACGAGTCTGGATGAGTTACCTCAGCTTTTCAACGTCCTTAAAGGAGAAATGTCGATTGTAGGAAACAGGCCTTTACCTCTTTACGAAGCTGCAGCTCTTACAACAAACGAAGGTGCTGAAAGATTTATGGCTCCGGCAGGTATCACCGGCCTTTGGCAGGTTACTAAAAGAGGCAGGGAAGAAATGAGTGCAGAGGAAAGGTTAGGACTTGATATTGACTACGCACGTAATCACAGTTTTGCATCAGATCTTAGGATTTTATTATCCACTCCCACGGCTTTGTTTCAAAAAACAAATGTGTAGTATCTTCACCCTTTAATTTTTATCAATGTACGGAGATAATCAACCAAAGGAATATCCTTTTGTTTCATTTGTGACGCTTAACTGGAACAACACGGATGTTACCTGCGAATTTCTGGAAAGTACAAAAAGACTCACCTGGAAAAATTACGAGATTCTTGTGTGTGATATGAATTCCGATATAGATCCGACCGAAAGAATCAACTCTGGGGGTTATCCAAACACAAGAGTTATAAGAAATGGAAGGAATCTCGGCTGGGGACCCGGGAATAACTGGGGTATGCGGCAGGCAAAAGGAGATTTTCTTTTTGTTGTAAACAACGATACGGAAGTAACGCCAGCATTAATCGAAGCTTTAATAGAGCCATTTCTTCGCGATGACTCAATCGGGATAACCTGTCCTAAAATCAGGTATTTTTACAACCCGGAAGTAATACAATATGCCGGGTTCAACCCGATAAATAATCTCACTGGCCGTAATACATCGGTGGGCAATTGCGAAGTAGATAAAGGCCAGCACGACGTAAGTAGTTTTACTTTTTCTGCACATGGCTGCGCCATGATGATTAAAAAAGAGGTTATCGAAAAAGTAGGAATGTTTCCAGAGAAGTTTTTCATTTACTATGATGAAATGGACCTGAGTGCACGCGTAATAAAAGCGGGATATAAAATTCTTTATGAACCTAAAGGTCTCATCTTTCACAAAGAATCTATGGCCATGGGAAAAAAAAGCAGCCTAAAAACCTACTATCATACAAGAAACAGGATACTATATATGCGGAGGAATACTACATCTTTACAATTTGCCTGTTTTATGTCTTTCTTTTTACTCTTTTCAACTCCAAAGGCTACTTTTAAATTTCTCATTGAGAAAAAATATGATCATATGAAATCGTTTTTTAAAGGGATTGTATGGAATTTTAAAGAATCAAAATATTCCATACAATAACTTGACTACAAACGAATTTATATTGAATATTTTTGCGAGTTGAGATAAAAAGCAAACTATGAAAAATATTTTCCTGTGGGTGCAATTATTGAAGCAAATAAAAGTTACAGGTGCGGTGGCGTTTAGTTCCGGCACTCTTGTAAAAAAAATGCTTAAAACTGTAAATTTTTCTAACGCTGAAATTATTATTGAGCTCGGCGCAGGGTCAGGATGCATTACAGAATTACTAGCAAAAAAAATAAATCCTTCAACAACTTTAATTGTTTTTGAAGTCAACGAAATGTTTTGCAAAATGCTAAAGCAGAAATTTACCTCGCCAAATATTCATATTATTAACGATTCTGCTGAAAACCTGGAAATGCATCTTTACAGAATTGCCGGAACCAAAAAGGCGGATTTTGTAATTTCCTCTTTACCTTTTTCCATAATTGAAGAGGCTACCCGGAACAATATTATTAGTACTATTAAACACGTGCTAAATCCCAATTCCCTTTACATACAATACGGCTATAACAAGAAGAAATATAACGAAATTCTTAACAGGTTTCAAACCGTTAAAACCTCATTTGTTTTGGGGAATCTGCCACCCGCTTACGTTTTCAACTGCAGACTTCATTAATTTTTTTAGAGTGATCACCAGGCCTTTCTTTCTTTTGGCAGATTTCCTATAACTTACTGCAATCAAAGACATACAATGAAAATTGCTATAGAAGCCCAGAGGCTGTTCAGAAGGAAAAAGCATGGAATGGAAATTGTAGCCTTGGAAATAATCAAGGAGCTTCAAAAATTAAATAAAGAGGATAGTTTTTTTGTAATTGCAAAAAGCGACCTGGATGATCAATGCATTTCTGAAACAAAAAATTTCACAATAAAAAAAATCAATTCAAGCTTCTATCCTTTTTGGGAACAAATAAAACTGCCACAATACCTAAAAAAAATAAAGCCCGATCTTTTACATTGTACAGCAAATACAGCCCCTGTTTTCGCCAAGGCCCGTTTAATAATAACGATACACGATGTCATCTATATGGAATCGGTGAATTTTTCCGGATCAAATTATCAGAATTTTGGAAATCTATATCGAAAATTTATAGTACCGAAGGTCGCAAAAAAAGCAAAGATTATAATAACAGTTTCTGAATTCGAAAAGAAAGTCATTTCACAGAGACTCAATATTTCGGAAAATAAGATTCGCGTAATTTATAATGCTGTGAACCCCCAATTCAAAATACTTGGTATGGAGAGTTTATTGCTCTTCAAAAATAAATACCAATTACCCGATAAGTTTATTTTGCATTTTGGCAATACCGCACCAAAAAAGAATACAATAGGGGTTTTAAAAGCCTATTCGATCTGCAGCAGCAGTAATAATGGAAATGATTTTACGTTAGTAATTACTGATTGTTCAAAGGATTATATTGAAA
>JBDTUZ010000069.1:0-22818 GCA_040007435.1 Ginsengibacter sp.
CCTTTTTGTACAATTAGTAACAGGATGAGGGATATATAATTTTGCGGGGATATTTATCGTGAAACCCCAACGATGAACGAGCAATCATTATCTTGCACCCAAACGAATAGCTTTGTAAGCATTTCAATTCAAACGTGTGCTTTTTTTGATTGAAGGATTATTCTTCGTCGGGTTTCATGCTCCCGCTTTTGCTTTGATATGAAAACGCCGCCGCGACGTTCAAATACCTTTTTAATAGTCAGCAACACTTGTTTGTCATCTTTGTGATTATTATTCGACGGCATTGTTGAAACAGCGTCTGCATGGGTTCTTTTTTGCAACACACGGACAAGGTTGGTTGATACGTGTTTAAAGCCCGGACAAAGTTTCTTACAAGCGTATCAATGTTCCGAATAAAATAGAATACATTGAAAAAGTATTTAATCACAAAAAATGGTCAACCTGTTCCAGGATAAGACATTTCGGGATAATTCTGAACGATAAAAAGTTACTCTTTATGATAATTAACAAGAGAATATTGATAATAATTTTGACAATTATTTTTGGATGCACAATAAAGACATTTGCACAATCATTGCCTGATTCAACAATAAAAAAAATTGACAGCCTCTTCCTGAAATGGAATACAGCGAATAGTCCCGGTTGCACAGTGGGCATCGTAAGAAATGATTCGCTTATTTTCTCCAAAGGTTATGGAATGGCCAATCTTGAATATGCTATCTCAAATGAACCGCAGACATTGTTCCACATGGCTTCGGTTTCCAAACAATTTACGGCCTGCTCTATTGTTTTACTGGCAAAACAGGGTAAACTAAAGTTGGATGATGATATCCATAAATGGCTTCCATGGTTTCCCGACCTGAAAGAAAAGATAACAATCCGTAATCTGTTGAATCATACAAGTGGTATAAGAGACCAGTGGCAACTACTCGCTATTTCAGGCACAAGACTGGATGATGTGATCACACAGGATCAGATCATAAAAATTCTAAGTAAACAACAAGCATTGAATTTTAAGCCTGGTGATAAATACAGCTATTCGAATAGTGGATTTACCATGCTTGCAGAAATAGTGAAAGCCGTGAGTGGCCAAACATTGCGGCAATTTACAGACTCAGCGATCTTCAAACCTTTGGGCATGACCAATACACATTTTCATGATGATTATACAGAGATTGAAAAGAATCGTTCTTATAGTTATGACCGTAAGGATAGCATTCATTTTACAAATGCTGTTTTAAGTTATTCCGTTGCCGGAGCCACAAGCCTCTTTACAAACATCAACGATATGAGTAAATGGGTGATGAATTTTTATGATCATAAAGTGGGTGACCAGAAGGATATTGATATGCTGACACAAAAAGGCAAATTGAATAGCGGTAAAGAATTGTCTTACGCTTTAGGTATTGTAAACGATACCTGGAAAGGCTGGCGACAATATTCGCATGGAGGTAGTGATGCCGGTTACAGAACCTATGTCACTGTTTTTCCCGATCTCAAAATGGGGTTTATGGTGTTTAGTAATCTTGGCGATTTCAATCCCGGTGAGAAAGTTTATCAAATGGCTGATTTTTTTATAAAAGATACTGCATCCAAAAAAGAAGCAGTAAAGAAAGAGCAGAGAGATAGTACTGCCGCTATATTAAAGGATACTATATCTATAAAGAAATTTACAGGCAATTATATCGGCGAAGATGGTTTGCCATTTAGCTTTAATATCCGGAATCGACAGCTGCATTACAAAATCTACGATGAAAGCAATTTTTTGATAAAGGGGCAAAAGGACACATTTTCCTTTCCGCAGGAACCTGAAATAAAATTTATTTTTGGTATAAAAGGAACCGATACGACGGTTGACATAATTACACCGGATCAATTGTACCAACTTAAAAAATATATAAAGGACACTTTACAATCGGATGAAGCTTTGAAAAGATATACGGGCATCTATTATTGCCCCGAACTGGATTGCAAATATGGTATTGTTTTAAAAGATCATCATTTAATTCTGACTAATTCCAAATACAACGATGCAAAACTTACCTTAATTGGCAAGGACCATTTAACGAATGATAACTGGTGGATCAATCATCTAATGATGAAACGTGACATTAAAAATAATATCATCGGTTTTGAGGTAAACTCAGGCAGGATAATGCATTTGAAATTTAATAAAATTGAATAATTAAAAACAAAAGTAGTACAGCAGCCAATATTATGCGTATTGAAGAAAGCGTTCCATGGCGCAAGCTATCCTAAGCAACTTAAAAATCAAGAACTCTCATTTAGTTATGGATATCTTTTTCAACCGACATTATAAATACCATATTAATGGCACAGTTAACGATGTTCGAAATAAATTAGCTAAGATTACGGAAAACCCCTGGAGCGATTTTTCAGAAAACATAACTGGTAAACTTAATGACGATAACAGTTTTAAGTTGACACATAAATGGTCACTTGGTTACATAAGATGGATAGAAAATAGTTTTGCTTATATAACAGGAACAATCAAACAAGATGGTGACATAACTGTCATTTACACCACCCTGCGACCTAATTCGGGAATAGTTTTATTCTTTTACATTTTTGTAGTTCTATTTCTATGTGAACTGGTTGGAATCCATACAATGCTTGAAGCACCTAAGATTTTTATTTTGTTCTTCATCCCCTTCTTTGATTTAATTTTATTTGGGCTGATGTTTATGATGACAAACGGACTAATAAACAGATTTGAAAAAATTTTACAACTGCAAAAGAAAGAGTAACTGCCAGCAAAGTTTGATAGTTACAAATAAAAAATATGGACTTAGTTTTTAAATTAGAAAAAGACAAAACAAAAGAAGAGGTAATGGCAGAAATTACTTCCCAACTAAAATTGATTAAAGACATTAAATCAGCTGACAAAATTAATAGCTACCTGGTTGACCCAACTTTACATTTTGCGATGTGGGATTACAGTGAAACCGAAATTAAATATCCTGTTTGGCTAATAATAATCAGTAAAACTGATGATACAGGAATTTTGTTTAGCGAATATGGATTTGGTTTTGGCAATTGGGGTTTGACAAAACTATCCGACAATCCATTTCACTTTAGCATGGACAACTATTGGTTTGACACAATAGAAGAAGCTTTTTTAAATTCTTTTATGGCTAATTAGAAATCATTATCGGTACAAATCCTGAAAGATACATCAGCAGACGCTTTTCGGATACTTTTCGAAGTATTGACTGCAAGTAATTCGGACACCCAAAACTTTAAAATGAATACTGATGTAAATCATAACGGAAAAGAAACTACCAAAGAGAACGATGCATTTATCCTTAACAAGCAACTAATCTCCCGGTTCATTTATTCTGCTCTTGCTGGAAGTACACCCAGGCTATCTAATTCTCGTATTGAAACTGATGGAGGTAAAATATTATTTTGAATTTTATATAATACAAGTTTTGCTGCCTTTTGTGCATTCGCGGCTGTGCTAAAACCCTGGTTGCCTGCTAACGCCGGTATGTTAGGCTGGTGAATATACAATACCTTATACTTATAAATGTCATATCCAAAACCTGTTGATGTTGTTTGTTCTTTCTCGGTTTCATTTCTAAATACCCTTATGGTTAGCGAGTCGTTGTCCTGGGTTAATGGTATAGGCCAATAAAAAATATCTACTGGCACTGGTTTAATAATTGACGTGAAGGGTTTAAAAAAATTCGCAAAGAAAAAGAAAGTTAATAGAAGTAATTTGTTCATCGCTGTTTGAAATAATTTATTAAGATTCTCCCGTCACTATTGACAATATTCCCAAAAATCTTTTTTGTATGCGCCGTCTGTACCCATGCCTATATATGCCTTAGTACCTATCGCAAAGCTGGTAGCAGCGTACCTTGCCGTACCGCCAAAATCCATTTTCTGAACCCACGTATTTGCAACGGGGTCGTATTCCCAGAAATCTTTTTTCGGAACATTATTGGCAGTCCCGGTACCAATGTATCCTTTTGTGTTTACGGAAAAACCGGTTGCACCGGTCCGGCTGCTGCCACCAAAGTCCAGCTTCTGGGTCCATGCATTTACCACGGGATCGTATTCCCAGAAATCTTTTTTATATGCACCGGTAGTGGACAACTGGCCTAGCCCTGCATACCCTTTGCTTCCTATTGAAAACCCGCTACCACCGCTCCGGCCAACCGCAGCAAAGTCGGCTTTTTGAGTCCAGCTATTGCCCGCCGGATCATATTCCCAAAAGTCAATTTTATCTGCGCCATCATACCCTGTGCCGATATAACCCTTTGCACTGACCACAAATCCGATGCCTCCGCTACGCGGACTGCCGCCATAGTCAGTTTTCTGTGTCCAACTATTACTCAATGGATCATATTCCCAGAAATCTTTTTTATAGGCGCCATCGTAACCGGTTCCGATATATCCTTTGCCTGCAATGGCAAGCCCAACTGCGCCAGACCTTGCCGTGCCGCCAAAATCAGCCTTTTGTGTCCAGGTATTAGTTGCGGGATCAAATTCCCAAAAGTCTTTTTTATAAGTACCATCATTGCCTGTGCCTGTATAACCTTTGTTTCCAATCGAAAAACTTACTGCCTGGTTGCGTGCTAATCCACCAAGGTCAGCTTTCTGTGCCCAGAGTCCGTTACAGGTAGGGCCAACGGGAACACCATTATTAAAAATACCCGAGCCGCTGAATGAGATCCACCCGGTTGCATTCCACATTTCAAGCGCATTGTTATCGGTGTTAAAAATAAGCAGACCTGTAGCCGGTGACCCTATGGCATCACGCTCTGCCGTTGTCATTCTTGGAAGCAACAGGCCACTGTTGGTAGAGCTTATGTCAACCTTTGCAGAAGGAGCAGGGCTTGTAGTGCCAATGCCTACGTTCTGCGCTTCGGCTATCATACAAAAGAAAAGAAGTAATGAAGTAATAAATGATTTCATAACAACTATTTTGAGAATTGTCTTTTTTGTTAATAATTATTTTAGTCGCTTCCTTTCTTTTCCGGGCTATAAAAGATACTCCAAAGCGCTTTTGCAGACCGTTCTCAAATATAATTCAAATTAGAAGTGAATCTTATAAGCTTTAAAAATATTTAGCAGGAGGAAGGATTAATGTATCGATGGGCAAAATTTTCGATCGTTCCATTGTTTGAGTGGATGTTATTCGTCTGCCGAAGTGGACGGCCAGGAACATGGGGATAATTTTTTTGAGCGGTAGTTTTTAATCTCTAGCGGTTTACTGTAGGAGTTTTATACCTTATAAATTAATCAGGGCTTTTATTTTTCGCCTTAGCTGAATGAAATTGAGGTATTTCAAATTCAGGTATTCATAGTCATCAATGAGCAGCATGGATATGGCTGCTTCTTTCCTGTCAACTGCGTTATTAAAGCAGGCTAATGATTTCTCCCGGGCGCCTGCTTTGGCATAAGAGACACCCATCCAAAATTCCGATATGAAATCTCCTGATTTTCTTAACACATTATAATGCTCATTTACTTCACGCACCATTAAAGTATTATCATCTTCGCGGTAAAATTTTATCAGGCCTTTGTGTTGTATTTTTTCTGCAGTTGCAATGGCGTTGTCTTTATAGTCAAATGACCAGTATAACCTGGAAAGATCTGCATACCTGGTTTTTTGCAGTGCAGGGTCAGCCGCAGCTTTTTTAATTAATTGCAGTTGCAGCCGGACGGCTTCTTCTTTGTTATTGGTATTTGCCAAAGCCTTTATCCGGTTGTCAATTAAATAATCCCATGCAGGGTTTATCTCGCTTCCTTTATAATAGATCTCTGCTGCCGGCTCCTTATCGCCTTTTGCTTCCAACAGCAATGCCAGCCACAAATAAACATTCGTTTGGTTAGGATTGAGATGAATAGATTTCCTGTAATATTTTTCGGCCTCCTTCCAGTTGAATGCCTGGTGATACCAGTAGCCCATTGCTGCATGTATTTCTCCTGAAGAAGGATCCAAAGCCATTGCTGCATCAAGTTGCTTTTTTGCCATTGGCAACATTGCAGACTGACTTTCATACCCACGGAATGAAGAAAGAAGATAAGTAATGGCAAGCCCTGAATACGCCAGCGCAAAATCGGTATCCTTATTTACTGCTTGTTGAAAAAGCTCCCGGGCAATCAGCAGATCGGTCTTTTTTCTTTTATCTACTAAAAATAATCCCCGCAAGTAAAGGTCGTATGCCTGCAGATCCACTGTTGGCGTTGTTTCCAGTTTTTTTGTTTCCTTTTTGGAAAGCTTTGTATTTAGCACGGAAGCTATTGACATGGCAACTTCCCTTTGAATGGAGAAAATATCCTTAACCGGGCGATCATAAGATTCCGCCCACAAATGTTCATCTGATTCGGCATTGATGAGCTGTGCTGTAATGCGCACCTGTTCGCCATGTCGTTGCACACTGCCTTCTAATATAACTGCTACTCCAAGTTCTTTACCTATTTCCCGGATAGGCTTGGGATTTTTCTTGTATTGCATTACAGACGTGCGGGAAATCACTTTCAGCGCTTTAATCTTTGACAGTTGTGTGATGATGTCTTCTGTAAGGCCATCACTAAAATATTCCTGTTCCCGATCGCTGCTCATATTTGAAAATGGAAGAACGGCAATACTGCTTTCATCAATTTGCCTGGGGATTTGTTGTTTTGTAACTGGCGGAATAAACGGATCCGTAAAGCCGGTCAGTACTTCATAAATATCTACCGGCTCTTTTACATTCTTTAATTTTTCCTGCTTTATGAAAACTGATTCAAGCCCTTTTTTATTAGAAATATTCTGAAACACCATCTCAGAAATATAAATACCTCCCGGCGGGGCCTGCGCCTGCAGGCGGGAAGCAATATTTACTACGTCCCCGAAAATATTCCCATTTTGCATGAGCACGTCGCCCATGTGAATACCTACACGAACAGGTATCACGGGCGGCTCGTTGAGATCAATCTGTAATTGCTTCGCAAACTCTGCGGCGTTTACAGAGCTGTAAAAAAGCAGTAATGCCCCGTCGCCATAATATTGAATTACTTCCCCTTTAAGCTCAGTGGCAATCGTTTCCAGGGTCTGCCGGAAACGATTGATTTTTTCGACCGCTGCATTTTCGTCTTCCTGCATCATAGCAGTATATCCTACCACATCGGCAAATAAAATAGCAGCAAGCTTATGGGAATAATCAGGCATTAGTTGAAGTTGGATCGCAAGTTAGCAAAAATGTATTTCTTCAAAATGGTTCGCTTAGGTGAAGGGCAGTTACTATAAAAGATTATTTAAGATTGGCTTGCACATTGCCAAAATATGCAATACAGGTTTGGTTATTGCCGCAGTTGATCTTTTAACCGAAGACTAAAGCCAATAAAGATGGTACATTCGAAACGGTCATTTGATATTTTGTTTTGTATTTTCATTTAGCATGTATCCATTCAAAGCTGACATAGCGATCATCGGAATAAACCCATTTGTATTTGTGCCTGCAACAATCTTAAAAGAACTTTTTAAAAAAGCAGGAAAAGACAAAGGAAAGATTCCTGTGCGGGGCAAAGTAAATAATGTAGCCTACAAACAAACATTGGTGAAATATAGCGGCGATTGGCGTCTTTATATTAATATATCGATGCTTAAACAGTCGCCAAAAAGAATTGGTGAAACGATCATAGTGACCATTGAATATGACCCTGCAGATAGAACAATACCCATACACCCAAAGCTTATGAAAGCACTCCGTGCAAATAAGCAGGCAAAGATAATTTTTGATAACCTTGCTCCATCATTACAACATGAAATTATCCGGTATATAGTGAATCTCAAAACAGAAGCAAGTATTGAAAGGAACGTTATTAAAGCCATTGATTTTCTGTTGGGAAAAGGTAGATTTATTGGAAGAGATATGCTTAATTAAAAACAAGCGGCTATACAAAAGGCTTTCGTTTACTAAAGTAAAATCAAAACCATACCATGTGGATTTGCCCAAAATGCGAGAGAGAATTAAAGAATGCAAGTCAACGGCATTACTGTGCAAAAGTGAGTATTGACAGTCTTTTTGAAGGTAAGTCGGCAGAGCTGGCTTTTGTATTTGATAAGTTGCTTTGTGAGATTGTAGATTGGGAAGATGTAGCGGTAAGCGCAACACCAAATTGCATCGTATTTGTTCACAACCAAACTTTCCTGGTAATACGGCCCATGAGAAAGCAGTTGGATATAAAATTTTATTCTGCCACGCCACAGGAAGATGAGCTTATTGTAAAAAGTGTTCCCTGGGCGGGCAAGTATGAAAATCATATAAGGGTTTCAACTTTGGAAGACGTCACGCAAGCTATTTACACTTTTATCAGGAGGTCTTATCAATTGCTTTAATTGTAGCCACCCCAAAAAATTAAAAACAACAAGATGTGGGAGAAAATATTTTTAAATTATTTCAATGAATAAAACACCAACTTTTTTTAGGACGAGACATCTTTTTGTATCTACCTTCAACTGGTTTGACAAAAAACTTTATGATATGAAAAAAATGCTTTTTCTTTTTTTGGCTTTAGCGACGACAACATTTTTGTATGCACAAATTGGCCCCGACTACAACCAAATAAAACTTGATAAGCCGGATGATTACAGGGCTGCCAATACTTTTGCCTTAACGGCAGCAAATACATTACTTTCCAGCCCTATTGACAAAAACAAAATTGACAGGCTAAGTTGTCAAAAATTTTTACTTAAATGGATGTCTGGAACTCCGGATTATGGTTTCTCATTTGGAAATAGTGGAAAAATTTTAAACAATAATCCTGACCTGATGACAATTTACTTAGCATCAATGGTTAAGTTTTGTCTTGAGAATAAAGTTGAAAGTAAAGACCAGGAGAAAATTAAGATGGGAAGTTGGAAGACATTGCTGGCATATTGTGACATTCCCGGCAACGATGTTAATTTGACAAAGAAATTGAAAAAACTTATCGAGGCAAATAAAAATGGAGAGTTAGAAAAAAATTTATAACGCATTTAAAAAGTATAATTGAAGGTTTACCGGTAAACTAACAAATTCGAATGAATCCACTATGGGAGACCAGACGTTACTTACTTTGAAATGTAAATGGGCATACTAGGCGGACAAAACCTACTGCCAACATAAGTCTCCAATAGTGAGGCTCCACGTTGAAATAATCAGCAACAGTCAACAAATATGCTCTGGGAGCAAATATTTTTAAATATTTTCAATTAATAAAACGTCAACTTTTTCAGGACGTGACCAAGGCTGAAGTCCTGTTTACGGGTTAGGTGATTTTTTTTTCTCTTTGTCAATCTCTTTAGCGATGGTATTCAAAAAATTGGCAACTGCTGTATGTCGCTCGTTACTCTCAGCCTCAGGCCATGCGCTGTTGATCACGACCACCAGGTGCCTCGCAGAGTCTATATGAATCACCTGGCCGTGAATGCCCAATGCCTCGAAGGTATTATTAAAGATCCACCATTGGTATCCATAGCCCCCACCGGGCCAAAGCGGTACTTGCGTATGAGTAGCTGCCTGTAACCAACCATCGGGAACAATGGATTCACCATGGATGCGTGCGCCTTCGAGAATAAATTGTCCGAACCGTGCATAATCATGAAGCGGCATTTGGAGGCAGCAGCCTGCCAGTTCATGATCTGTACGGTCCAGGATCCAACTGGCACTCCGCTCCATACCATAAGGAATCCAGATCTTCGAGGAAAGGTAGCTGGATAGGGTTTGCCCGGTAGCCGAACTCACCAGCACACCCAGCAAGTCCGTTTCCCCTGTTTTATATACCCATTTTTTACCCGGTTTAGCCTCGGCCGGTAAACGCCGCATATAGCTGACTGTTGCATCGATACCGGGATCGACAGGATCCGAATAAAATTTGGCAATGTCAGAATTCGGGTCAGAATAGTTTTCGTTCCATCGGACACCGGTTGTCATGGTGAGGAGGTGGCGGATGGTCACGCTGTCATAGGCACTGCCTTTTAAATCGGGAATGTATTCCGTGACATAGTCTTCAATACTTTTAATATAACCATCCTTGATAGCTGCTCCCACAAGGGTGCTCGTCACTGACTTTGCAACAGACTGTGATGTCCAACGGCCGGTGTCGCTGAGGCCAAGAGCGTAGTGTTCCATCCGGATCTTTCCATCCTGCAGAATAATGAAGCCCGCTACTTTTTGTTTGATCATAAAATCTTCAAGCTCTTTTTCTTTTTCTCCGCCTGCGCCAAATGCTGCGATGGGCTTTCCCGGTGGAAGCTTGTGCACTTTATTTCCGTTGGGCACTTCCCGTGCCCTAAACACCACATCCATGTGTAAAAAACCCAGTTCCCGCTCTTGCTGGTTCCATTGGAAAGCGTTCTTCGAAAGTGAGGCCGGGTCGGTGATGCGCTGCGCAAGGGAGGGGGAACTTAGGGCCAGCGTGATGGCCAGCCCTACAACTGGCCGGATTGCTGAGGCAAGGAGTGTGCGTATAATTTGATTTTGTTTTTGCAATCGTTAGGCTTTTATTAAACTATTAGTATTCAATAAATATATAAAAAATAAAAAAAAAGGTCCCCGGCTACCGGTCGTAATGTTTATAATTAAAAAATATATCAGCCAGCGCAGATGCTCCCATTCTTTCAAAAGCTCAGGCCATCTACCCGTGAGAGCCTCCATCTGGCCCGTGACCAACGGAAACAAAATGGAACTGGGGTTTGTTGCTTTTTTGCTGCTATTTATTTGCCTGCTTTGATATGTTTAAAATCTTCTTTTTTAGTAAAATATTCCAACGCTACAATTAAAATTATGGTGCTCATAAATGTAATTTTTTGCATAACCGGCAACAAAACCAAACTGCCCGAACCATAGAGGTATAAGGTATAATAAAAAATAAGAAGACAAATAATACATAAGAATTTAAAAAAATGCAGCCTTGATTTTAAAATAAAAATAGTAATGTAAAATATACTTACTAGAAACAATGTGCTTGCTATAGTAACCATTATATCGTGTAGCGGGGTCACTATTAAAAAAGTACATATCATACCTCCGGCTCCCAAATATTTGATGATTTTGGCAGCGCCCTTCGCCGGTATTTTCTTTGAAAAATTTATGAAGAATATGGCGAAACTCACAGAAAGGAAGATCATTCCTCCATCAGCCCAAATTCTTGATGGATTATCTGAACCATTCACAGCTTTTGATGCGAAAAGATTGCTTATAAAATTTTTCGACCAGTCAAATCCTATTGAATCTTTGTCAAAAAGAGAGCCTCCGGGATAAACTTTTGTCGCAATTAGAAGCAGGGATATCGAAATAGCTACCCCTATTAGAATTGAATATTTTTTTAGCATTAGCCGGAATAATTTTTTTTACTCTCTTGCACATATTCTCCAGATTTTGATATTTTAAAATTAGGGTTTTATAGATTCGATTAAGAATTTGGCCTTATTTTTTTATTGCAGGGCATAGCTTTTTTTAAACAGCAATGCATTTTTTTAGGAATTGCAATAGTAAAACATTTCATGCCTATACATTATGTGGATCTGTGAATTTCTATTAATTGGAAGAGTGGCTTTTTGCTAATTCCGTGATCTGTTCGCCTTCGAGGTTTCCTTCCACGCACATTTGCTTTGCTATGAAAACCCCGCCAGGGCAGTAAACTAAAGGAGTTAATTAGCCCCCCTTTTTTTACCGGCACTAATCATTTAATCCCTTTCCATTGAGAATTTGTTGCATACATTTTTCAACCCTTGCCTCTCGGGTTTTGGATTGTTTGGGTTGGGAAAAATAAAAAAGGTAGGCCCTTTGCCGTCCAGAAGTCAATGCATTAAAAGCGGTTTTCAACGCAGGTTTTTTATCTAATTTATTTTGAAATTCTTCGGGCATTTTATATTCTGAAGTCTTTTTTAATTTCACTTTCAAACCGGCATTTTCCACTTCAATGGCTTCATAGATATACGTCTTCAGCATAGGCGCCATCTTTACTATTTCGGAAACACTTGTAAACCGGACCTGGCGGGCAGACTGCACATTCTCGGTTTGTTGGATAAAAATATGGCTGGGATCAAGCAACAAGGCTCCTTTGAAAAACAAAAGCGCGCAGTATTCTTTAAAGCCATGCATTAAAACAATATTACTCTTTTGCAAGGTGTAGCAGGCCTGGCCCCATTTCAATTCTTCAGTAAGCCCGCAGTCAAGAATGATCATTCTCAATTGCTGAAATTCTTTTTGCCATTTTTTTTTTTTATTAAAAAAGAAATCAACTTTAGGATTCATGCTATTCTTTGTTATAGTATGTCGTTGTAAATTTATACCCTTAGCGAACTGCGGAAACCCCTGGCGGCATAGTATGATTCTGCTCCGTTGTGATAGACGAAGACCGTGTTGTAGCGGCGATCACAAAAGAGGGCGCCGGCGAGTTTTCTGATGTCGACAGGTGTTAGTATCCAACTAGATGTTTTAGTATCGAAGTTCCCCAATTTCTGCAAATCCCGGTATTGTTCTTCGGTTAATAATTCAATACCCATGGCGGCGGCCATATTTATTGCGCTATCTACAGGTTTAAATTCTTTCCTTGCTTCCAGCGCTTCACGGTCGTAGCAAAGGCTTCTGCGGCCTTTAGGACTTTCCGCTGAGCAATCATAAAAAATGTATTCGCCCGTCTTATTATCATAACCAACAACATCCGGTTCTCCGCCAGTACTTTCCATTTCGTTAAGCGACCATAGTTTTTCCGGACTGGCTTCCAGCTTTGCTTGTATTGCAGCCCATTCAAGACCTTTATGGCGGTTACTGTTTTTATCAAAACGGGCTTTCAATATTTTGAGCAGTTCCTTACTTTGCTCTGGTGACAACTTTTTTTTGTTACTCATGTTATTCACTTAATTTTTAATTAAAATAATTCTCCTTTCCGAAGGCCGGAAATACCACGATACAGCGGTGAGGATTAATAGCAACAATGAAGGTAATATTGTATTGATCGAATCACCGGCTGCAATATGTGAAAATATGGCTCCCGACATAACAAAGAAAAAACCTGCATAAGCCCATTCCTTTAGTAAAGCAAATTTAGGAATAAGCACTGCTACACTTCCCAATATTTTCCACACACCCAGTATCGTTAGAAGATAAACGGGATAGCCCAAATATTTAATCATATCGGCGCCACCCTGGCCTTCTTTACCTTTAAATAATTGTACCGCCGCCGTGGATATCATGCCTAATGCAAGCCATATTGTAGCGATCCAATAGATAATTTTACCTGCCTTGCCGGCAGTTACGTCTCTCGTTGTCATAATGTGTTATTTTAATTTACCCATGATGTTTTCGATTCGGTTATGTGCCATGTTTATGCCCTGTGCAAAAGGCAACTTCAACATTTGGTCTCTCACTGCAACCGACTCATATATTACGTGCATATTAAGTTTGCTGGTGTCTTCAGTAAGTTTTTCAAATTCATACACCTCAAGCTGAACGCCAAAAGGCATATTCTCCATTTCAAATGTGCGTGTGATTTTCCGGTTGAGGTTAACCTCATGAATTACTCCATTGAACCCGTGTTTGTTTCCTTTAGGATCTGTTGTTTCAAACTGGTAACTGCCGTGCTTTTTACTTTCAAGTTTCAGCACTTTTGTTCCCATCCATTGCTCAACAAACTCTGCTTCTTGGTAGGCCTTAAACAATAATTCCAATGGCAAATCAAATTCACGGGCAATCATTAAATCCTGTTTGCCGTCTTCGACATCAATTTTTGTTTTTCGTTCCATGTTATTTTTTTTATCACCTTAAGCGCAGTCAAGGGCTATTTTTTTGGTTTATATTTTTTCATCACGGTTTCCAATTTATTAAACCGGTCATCCCACATTTTGCGAAAGGGCTCAATAAAGTCGGCTACTTCTTTCATTTTTTTTGCATTGATGTGATAGGTAATTTCTCTGCCGTTTTGCTCTTGTTCAAGCAACGCACACTCGGTGAGTATTTGCAGGTGTTTTGAAACTGTGGGCCTTGCGGTGTCAAAGTTGGAGGCTATTGCACCGGCCGTCATCGATTGCGAGGCTACCAACAGAAGTATGGCTCTTCTTGTGGGGTCTGCTATGGCCTGGAATACGTCTCGTCTTAAATTCATTGTGTAGCTATTTGACTACAAATATAAATGTAGCTATTTAACTACGCAAATTTTTTTAACGATTCTTTTCGAGGAATTAAATGTGTGAAAGATTGAAAGGTTCTTTGGAAGCATAAAATATCATTTGAAATTTCGGGCAATGTTTTAGAGTTTATGTAGTCATGGAAAAAGAGCAGTGTTAGCCTATTGCAAATACTTAATATAACAACTACGTTGAAGATAAGGCAGCATTTCATTAAGTTCATATTTAAGTCCATGCTTCTTGAAATACGCTTCGAGTTCAGTCCATCTCTTATTATCAAATGCAGGAATATTTTTCAAATCTGGACGTATGATAAGAACAGCAAGGAAGGGTGAATTAACCGTCAGCGATTTTTTCGGGCGGGTTACTTATGAATCCAGTTCTTCAAATGTCTTGACAGCATCATTTACAGGAGCAGTATCCACACAGAGTTAAGATAATTTATACCAGGTTTGGAAACTGATTTGGCATAATTAATTTATTGGCAATTTTTTATGTTAGTTGTTATATTATGCAAGAAACATCGGTAAAGTATGTTAAGCCAGCCGATGTGAGGAAGTTACCCAGTTGGAAAGAAAGGAAGTGCGGTTAATATTTTTCATTGCTTCCTGAAAATGTTTACCAGTTCTTTAAAGTCTTTTGTATAATAGATGCCCTTTTCTTCTCCAGGCCATGGAGCATTATTTCAATTTTCAAGGGATCAGCCTCACGAAGAAGCGTGCGTGCCTTTACAACCGATTCTTCCATTTTGGCCTCATTAATGTCAAAAAATCGGCTATTCCCTCTTACAATTTTTCCTGAATCGCCCTGGCTTTCAAAATTAATTTCGCCAAAGCCACTAAATTGAAGATTGGCTGAATTCATATGAGTACCCTTCCAATGATAAATTAATTTTTCTTCCTTTGGAATAAGACTGACTATCTGGCTTTCCCAACGTGCCAGGACCTTGCCATCATTCGAAAATGACATTCCGTTTATTTTTATAGAATTGTATGCTTCATCTGGTTTAAAGGAAACAAAAGCCACTGAACCGGCTTCATCTTCGTTAGCCTTATTCCACCAGTGGCCTGTTATTCTGTCCCTGAACTTCGTGTATGTGAGTATATCGTGTGGCAAACGGTACAACTTACCCTCATTAAAAACCTGCTCAACCACACGCTTACAACCTCTCCTTACAACTGTTTTCCAATTCCCATCATCCGACTTTACAAATTCTGATTTTTCCAGTCCGAGGAGATCGGACGGAATTTTTACTTCCTTACTTTTATTGACTTCGATAAAAATAAAGCAACGGTTACGTCCCAGTGCGCCCATAAATAAACCAAGTTCAAAAATTACATTATCTCTTGGGACCTCGTGTTTTTTTTTTCTGCTGAATAAAAGATCATCTGCCGTTAGCACGAAGATGCCAAAATCACAACTGTTTGTCAATGCCTCAAGGGATTCAATATATGCCTTTGATAATTTGAATTGGGTCTTCCAATGTTTCATAAGAACCCCGGGACCGGCGAGTCTTTTTAACTCAGTTTCAATCGCATTCGACGCTTCATTTCCCTCTGATGACGAAGCGATAAATATTGCGGGAGGAGTATTCATAATAATACCTTAAACTAAAAATTTTCTTTAGCTGAAATTAAGTGTTCTATATCACTTTCAGATAAGTTAATTTCAGCAGCCTGCATCAATTCGTTTAACTGATTTTCTTTGGTTGCGCTGGCAATAGGTGCCGTTACCAACGGGTGCTGAATAAGCCATGCGAGGGCAACAGCGGCAGGGGGATATCCATGTTCATCCGCCACATCATGTAAGGCCTTTAGAATCTTTTTCCCTTTATCATTCATAAATTTTGACATGCCTTTGCCCCTGACACTTTTAGAGAAATCTTCTTCGGATGTATATTTACCGGAAAGAAATCCACTAGCTAACGACGAGTAAGTAATTACACCCAGATTATTTTTCTCTACAATATTTTTATATTCAGTTTCAAAAGAACGGTCATACAAATTGCCGGGCGGTTGCAAAACAGTGTAAGAGGGCAATTGCTTTTTATCACTTATATCCAAAGACTTTTCTAATCTTTCAGCGGAGAAATTTGAAGCGCCTATATTCCGGATCTTGCCTTCTCCTATCAACTGCTGGTAAGTTTGTAAAGTTTCATCTATTGGTGTAACCCCGTCATCCTGGTGCGAAAAATAAAGATCAACATAGTCAGTCTGTAATCTTCGCAATGAACTTTTAATACTTTCAAGAATATGTTTTTTTGAGAGGCCGCTTTTTACATTGTAGCCAACTTTTGTAATAATAATCACATCATCCCGCCTGCCTCTTTTTTTAAGCCAGTTACCAATGATGGTTTCAGATTCTCCACCCTTATTGCCCGGAGCCCAGGCGGAATATACATCTGCGGTGTCTATGCAATTAAATCCTTTACTAAAAAATATATCCAGCAAGTTGAAGGAAGTTTTTTCATCAATCGTCCAGCCAAATACGTTGCCACCGAAGATTAATGGAGCGACGCGAAGATCAGTTGTTCCTAAACTTATTTTTTTCATGTGTATTTATTTTTATGAATTTTAAAAATGATGTTCGTTTGAATAGTTATCAAAAACCACGCTGAAAATAATTCATTGTGAAGGATAACATCAAAGTCATAGATTTTATTTATGAAGACATAGAATATATAAATAAACACTATCGTAAAGATTATTGTACTTTAGGCTTTTTAAACGATTAAAATTTATCAAAAATGGGAAATAATACACATTCGGATCCCGCAGCCGGAGGTATCATTCATGAAATGAATAATGAAAATGCAGCCAAATGTCCGTTTAGTGGCGGAGCCCTAAAGAGAAGCGCCGGCAACGGTACATCAAACAGTGACTGGTGGCCAAACCAATTGAAGCTGAATATTCTTCGCCAAAATGCTGACCAATTTAATCCAATGGACAGGGATTTTAACTATGCTAAGGAATTCAAAACCCTTGACCTGGATGCCGTGAAGAATGACATCTTCGAACTGATGACCACTTCCCAGGATTGGTGGCCGGCAGACTATGGCCACTATGGCCCGTTTTTCATAAGGATGGCGTGGCACAGTGCAGGCACTTATCGCATAGCGGATGGTCGCGGTGGAAGTGGCTCGGGTACCCAGCGTTTTGCGCCACTCAACAGTTGGCCCGATAATGCCAATCTTGATAAGGCACGCTTGCTGCTATGGCCGATCAAAAAGAAATATGGCAAAAAAATTTCGTGGGCAGACCTGCTGATACTTGCCGGTAACTGCGCGCTTGAGTCAATGGGCCTCCAGACCTTCGGTTTTGGTGGGGGGCGTGAGGATCTTTGGGAGCCTGAGCAGGACATCTATTGGGGTTCCGAAAGCGAGTGGTTGGGAGACAAGCGTTACACAGGTGACCGGGAACTCGAGAATCCACTTGGCGCTGTTCAGATGGGTTTGATATATGTAAACCCGGAAGGCCCCAACGGTAAGCCGGACCCAGTCGCTTCGGCTAAGGATATTCGTGAGACCTTTGGCCGCATGGCCATGAACGACTATGAGACAGTAGCGCTTATTGCAGGCGGGCACACTTTCGGCAAAACCCACGGTGCCGCCGACCCGGTACAATACGTAGGACGGGAGCCCGCAGGCGCCACTATTGAAGAGCAAGGGCTCGGCTGGAAAAATACCTTCGGCACAGGCCATGGAGGTGATGCCATTACCAGCGGCCTGGAGGGGGCATGGACAACTACACCAACACAATGGAGTAATAATTATTTTGATAACCTGTTCGGCTATGAGTGGGAACTTACGAAGAGCCCTGCTGGTGCAAACCAGTGGAAGCCGAAAGATGACGGAGGCGCCGGTTCAGTTCCGGATGCACACGATCCGTCGAAGAAGCACGCACCATTTATGCTTACCACTGACATCGCATTGCGGGTGGATCCTGTTTATGAGACCATTTCAAAACATTTTCACGAGAATCCTGGTGAATTTGCAGATGCATTTGCACGTGCATGGTTCAAGCTTACGCACCGCGATATGGGGCCTAAAGAGCGCTATCTCGGCCCGGAAGTTCCTGCGGAAGAATTGATCTGGCAAGACCCCATTCCAGATGTGACGCATGCACTGATCAACGACCAGGATATCGCTGCATTAAAAGGTAAGATTCTTGACTCTGGCATTTCAATTTCTCAATTGGTGTCTGCAGCATGGGCTTCAGCATCAACCTATCGCGACTCAGATAAGCGCGGCGGTACTAACGGTGGGCGTATTCGCCTGGCCCCGCAGAAGGATTGGGAAGTAAACAACCCTGCTCAACTGGGGAAAGTGCTGGAGATGATTCAAGGAATTCAAAAAGATTTTAACAGCGCCCAATCAGGAGGTAAATTGGTTTCACTTGCCGACCTGGTAGTTTTAGCCGGATGTGCAGGTGTTGAACAGGCTGCCAAAAATGGCGGCCATGAAATTAATGTTCCCTTTACACCTGGAAGGGCCGATGCATCGCAGGAGCAAACTGATGTAGAATCATTCGCCATCCTGCGGCCGGATGCAGATGGGTTCCGTAATTATTTCCATGCGCAACACAAAGCTTCTGCTGAAGAAATGTTGGTTGACAAAGCACAACTGATGACCTTGACCGCACCTGAGATGACTGTTCTTCTTGGCGGAATGCGTGTGCTTAATACCAACTTTGACCTGTCTAAGCATGGTGTCTTCACAAAAAATCCTGGGATATTGACGAATGACTTCTTTGTAAACCTGCTTGATTTGAGCAACACGTGGAGGGCAACATCAGATGCTCAAAATGTGTTTGTGGGTAGTGATCGCAAAACAGGCGAACCAAAGTGGACTGGCACTCGTGTTGACCTGGTCTTCGGCTCTAACTCAGAACTGCGTGCCATTGCCGAAGTATATGGATGTGAAGATGCAAAAGAAAAATTCGTGAAGGATTTTGTTGAAGCATGGGCAAAGGTGATGAATCTTGGCCGTTTCGATTTGGCATGATGTAAGTGCCTGCGGTGCGGAAGTAAGTTCGGTTAAATAGGAACGACTATCTAAAAACATAAAACGGAGATATAACTGTATTTAAAAAAATCATCAGCAATCACTAATGATTGCAGCGATATTTATTAATAAAAGGTGGCTAGATAAAAGGCCACCTTTTTTAATTTTTAGTTTTTTGTTTAAGAGCCAGTTGGACTGAAATATCCACCGGACAAGGGCTGTATGGAAAAGCGATGTGGTTTTTTTTATCCTGGTATTAGCTTCTATCTACAGGCCCAAACGTTCTTTATAAAGCGGGCATTATGAACCAAATTCACGTAAGTATAACCGGGCTTTAAAGGAATATTTTTTCCATTTGAATCATAGACCAGTGGAATCCAATCACAGACGTATCCAATATTCAAAGAGTCGTTGATAGCGACAACATAAATGTTTTGATTTTTCCATATATAATGATCGATATAAGGATGGCAATTGCAATCAGGGTTGTTGATTGTAAGTTGGTTTACAATTTGGTTTATTGGCTCTGGAATAGCAACGTCAACCTCAGTTTGATTTTTTGCGCAGCCTGTAAATAGTATGAAAATCATTAAAACAATAAGGAATGCGCCATACTTTCTTTGAGTATTAATGGATGATCCTTTATCCCGACATCCGCTGAAAGTTATTTTGTTCATGGCCTTAGTTTTTACAGGGACACGTCTCCAATTAAAAACGTTGCAAACCAACACTCTTAATTCCTTACAATTCCAGGGTCGTTGTTGATACAGGCATATAGATGATGTTGCTGAAACTTGTGTCTGTAGATTTCCCAAAGCTATTATGTATACATCATTTGATAAAATACACCGACTGATTCATCATCCGTCGTTAATATTTAAACGGCACTTCCACCACCGTTCTATCCCAGGCAAGTTTCATTACACCTTGCTTTTCCCCTATGCTCGTAAATTGAATCGTGAAGTTTTCTACGGCAGTCATTAATTCCTTAGAAGGGCCCTTTATCCTTAAAACATCATGCTTATCATTGTAGCTATATGCGCCCCAGTAATCAAGATCACTGTTTAAAATAATGTCCCAGTCTTTTTCATCAGGAATTGTAAAAAGTGAATATGAGCCAGCCTTAATTGCCGTTCCATTTAGCTCTATATCCTTGTAAAATTTAATTTCAGTGGCTTCATTGGCTCCTGTGCGCCACACCTTATGAAAAGGAACAAGCTGTCCAAAAATTTGCCTGCCATCTTTTGCCGGCCTGCTGTAGGTCACTCTTATGATAGCTTCCTGGCCCGGCTTTCTGTCGTGCGCAAAATTATCTGGATAGTAAGCCATATCCATCGGGCTTTTATCGGTTTCTGTAAAATTTTGTGCAAACAATGCACTGCTACATAAAATCATTACGATCGTCGCGAAAAAAATTCTTTTCATACTTTGTTTTTTGTAAATAGGTCAATTTAAATTTTTAAAAAAGGGATGACTGAAAGCATATCATAAAATGAAGGACTGGCTGTATCATTTTAATTACACAAATCTGAATGCCTTGTTTATCCGGCGATGAAGGTAAGAATTTTGAGGAGAGTAGCCCGCGTACAAAATGTATTTGCTTTACATTAACGAACTAAGTAATTTATTTTTCAATAAACCATACAGATTGTTATTTATATTTAATGAAAAAATTGCATGAAAAAGATTTACTTGTCAGGATTTTTGATACTAATAAGCGCGATGCAAATAACTGCACAAACAAATGCCATGAAAGAAAAATTATTAAGACATGTTGTGCTCTTTAGTTTTAAAGAGGGTAGTACAGATGCACAGATAAAAAGTGTTACGGATGCTTTTGCAGAATTGCCTAAAAAAATACCCCAGGTAAAAACTTTTGAATGGGGAACTAATAACAGCCCCGAAAATCTAAACCAGGGATTTACCCATTGCTTCTTTGTAAGTTTTGCATCCGAAGCAGACAGGGCAATTTATTTACCGCATCCTGCCCACCTTGCTTTAATAGAAATATTGAAGCCGATACTTGATAAGGCTTTGGTGATTGATTATTGGGCTTCCGAATGATTTTTCATTTTTGTGTACGGAACATTTTTTTCTCCATTTACGATTTGCGGGGTTATAGATTAATCTGCCCCCGAAACTGTTATTACTGCTCACCTGCCCTGGAAACCCAATCCGGCGCATAGTTGATTTCCTGTCGTAACATAAGGTTCAACTGTGCGGCATGATGTTGAACGTGGCGCATGTTATAGAGTAACAATTCAAACAGGGAATAGTCCATGGTTCCTGACTCGTTTATCCAACGACTATCGAATGTTTCCTCCGTTAAACCAGTGATGAGTTTTTGGCACTTATCCCGGTTGAATTGTAAATAAACGAGTAATTCTTCTTTGGTGTAAACCCGCTCCGGCATGGCACCGGAAGGATCAAACTCTGAAAGTGTATAGGGTAGGGGAGGCGAGAAGCCGATAGGCTTGGGAGTAAGGTAGTAATCCAGGAAGAACAGGCAGTGGTAAGCGTTATACCAAAATTTCCTGCCAGTATCCCACAGTTCATGCGGGCATAGCTTCATGGCATTTTCAAGCATATCGATACTTGCTCCAAATTGTTTCCATAGAGATTCGTTAAATGGTTTGTTCATGTTGGAATTTTTAAATTGTTAGCAAATTGATGGTAGCAGCCAATTCTTTTATCCCCATCAGTTAAATCTAATCGATCGCATCAACTACCCAAAGTAGTTCCTTTGATCATCTCAAGTTTATCATTCACTATTTCCATGATTTGTCCTGTGCCAATTATCGTTTCTCCCTCTCTGAATTCGAATTTCATTCCTTCAACTAAGCTGCCTTTGAAATAATCAGGAGATGTAATTTTAATTTTTGCCTCCACAATATCACCTGGAAAAACAGTTTCGCGATCAATAAATGTTTGTTGACCTGAGGTTTGCATTTCTGTAAAATCAAATTTAATCTGTGGTCTATAGCCTGAATGCGCCGCGATCTTCCTGCCTCCTTGTTCGGTTGTCAAATATTTCAGTTTTGCTATAAAATCTACTTTGCCAAATTCTTGTTCATAATATTTTAATATGTTACCTATTATATTATCCAAATTAGTTTCATTGTCATACTTACCAGACAAATCAATAAGATCAATTAGTAAACTTCCCGCTTCAATGTCCCAGGCGTTGGTACCATCAAACTTCTTATTAATTATCTTATCTCGGGTTAACGGTTTGCCGAAATATTTTTTAATTTCTCTGATAAACCCTGCAATCGTCACTAAAGGAGTTCTTTTCCAGTCGTTCATTGCAAGCAAAAAAATTTGTGCAAATTCTTTTTGCTTGTGCTCTGACTTTTGAAGATTTACCAAATTCCAAAGGGTCGAATAAGTCTGTATATGGCTGTCCATGATATTTGTATAAGGTTGCAGATAATATGCATAATGATTATTACCAGTTATTGCGTTATTATAATCTAATCAATCGCATCAACTCCTCAAAAGTAACCCGCGCTTTTTCCGAACCCCGTTTCCTACTTACTTTGAAGCTTTCCCAATTTCTTCCTTGTATCAGCATTTTCTTTAATGGACAAGGCTTTTTCAAAATATTTAATGGCGTTAGGTTTATCGCCAATTGCTTCATAATAGTCACCCATGGAATCGTACACGTTGTAACTTTCAGGGTAATTCT
>JBDTUZ010000070.1:0-22568 GCA_040007435.1 Ginsengibacter sp.
TGAGCCAGGATCAAACTCTCCATTGTAAATGTTGTTTGATCTGACTATTAAATTTCTCATCGAAAAATTAACGTCAAAATTCTAATTTGTTACGCTAAACTTTACCTTGTAGAATTATAAAAATTCTGTGCTGTTGCTTCCAAACTTTCAAAGAACTTTTGATCTTTTTTGACCACCCATTTTTATTTGGGAGTGCAAAAGTAAGACCGTTTATTTCCACCACCAAATATTTCTTAAAGACTTTTAAAATTTATTGTGTGTGATTTGCTTTTTTTAAGAAGAACTATTGCTTTTTTTCAAAAGCGGATTGCAAAGATAGTATGCTATTACCTTTCGTTCCAAAATAATTTAAAGATATTTTGTTAACAATATCAAATCCTCTTGCCTGCATTGACTTCTATCGTAAAATTATTTTGAAACTTCTTTCTTAAGATTAAGTTTTATTTTAAAAACTCAAATCTTAAATGGGTAGGTTACGTGAACTAAAAAAAGCCCTTGAGGTGGTGCTGAAAAATCTGCGCTGGCACAATCTTTACTCCGAAGAATTTCTTCCAATCCTTGTAAAGAAATTTTTCCGCTCCCGACCTTGAGCATTGTACCCACCAGCCCTCTAACCATTCCCCGCAAAAAACGATTGCCGATGACGTTGTAGATTATGAGATCATTTTCAATAAACCAATCGCTTGTAGTGATAGAACAATTGAAATCTTTTACCTGCGTATTTCTTTTGGAGAAAGCAGTAAAATCATGGCTTCCTGCAATCACAGCGGCAGCCTCCTGTAATTTTCTTATGTCAAGCCGATATGGATAATAGTACGCTGTACTTTTATAAAACGGATTTTTCCTTTGGTATAATTGATATTTATATTCTCTGCTTACAGCATCAAATCGGGAATGGGTATTATCCTCAACAAGAGCTATTTTTTGAACTACAATATTTGCAGGAAGTATGGCATTTAAAGAGTATAAATATCTTTCCATTTTTCTTTCGCTTCCAGAGTCATCATCTGCTTCACGCGTTAATTCTGTTTCGCTATCGAAATGAAAATAATTTTGAAGCGCGTGAACACCAGCATCAGTACGTGATGAGCCAGTAAGCGAAAAGCTTTTCCTGAAACATCTTTCCAAAGCCTTCTCAATCTCGGATTGAATCGTATTTGCATTTCGCTGAACCTGGAAACCTGAATACCCGGTGCCTTTGTAAGAAACTTCTATAAAGTATCGTGGCATTACAAGCGAAGAAAATTGTTAAACATTATTTATGAATTAGCGCCTTAAAATGGTTTACATAATATGGATCTTTTAGTTGAGATTGAAGTATATGATATTGGCTTGAATCTGACGTAAACGGATAGGCTGCTTCAAAAAACTGGTATTTCCCCTGGTCATTTAAAAGTAAAAGAGAAAGATTTTTTATTTGCTCCGTGCTGAAACATTCGGAACGAAAAAATTTTTTAGCCGCTTTGATCATATCATCGTTATTATTTTCTGCTGCCATTTTGGTACGAAGTTTCATAAAATCGTCGTTAGAAGCAAATGCATGGCAATCAGAATTAGTAGAGGATGATTGTACAACCTTAGGAAATTCCTTTTCCGCATCACTTTGCCTTTTTATTTCATCGCCTGTAATATCAATTGTTTCAATAGGTTTTAAATTATTTGAAGCAGAATCTTTTTTATCATTATTTATGGATGGCGTAACAGTGTCTTTGTTTTTCGTTTTATTTGCTCCTTGAGATAAGTCTTCTGAAATTGATTTTGACGAATCATTATTTTGCTGCAAAACAGAATAGGCTTCCACTTTAGCAGAAGTGTCTGTGACAGGCATATCTGTGGGCTCTTTTTTTACAATTCCTGAATCGTTATTGGCATTTGCGACTTTGGCCGGAGTATTATCAATCGCAACAGTTTTATCAACCGGAATAAAAATCCTCACCGTATCGCGGCTATTTTCATTCTTATCAATATAAACCATTTCAACACCATCCGCATTTTTATCCCGTAATATCTGCGTAACATCTGACAAAGATACTTTTGCTGAATCCTTATTGGCAGATGTAGCTGAATCAGGAATTGAGGCTGTGGTGTCTATGCTTTTTATTTCGGTTTCATTATGCATCGCCGATGTATCGATATCCTTTATTTCTGTCGTTTTCGTTGACGTATTATCTCTATTGGTGGCGACCGTATCCGCGACCGTCTTTTGTTGATCCGGGGATGCATCATCAACAATGTTTTTCTCAAGTATAGATGAATCTTTTACAACTTTGGCAAGCATTTTTGAAAATGGATCGTCCTGTAGTTTGTTCGCAGTTGCAGGAGCGGCTGTTGAATTATTACCCATAACTAACGCGAACGACTGCAGGTTAAAAAGCCCCCAACCTTTCTCACCGAAATTCTTTAATAAAAATCCTTTATTGTCTTTATCAACCGATATTTCAAAACTTTCTTCCGGAAATTCCTTTTTAGGAAAACCTATTGAAATTTTATACGCACTGTCAGCTAATTTTGGCAAAATTAAATAACCCGAAGATGATGAACTGGTGACTTTATTATCCAATTTTACATAAAATGGCTGGGCGTTTTCTGTTTGCAGATAGACGAAATGTACCTGTTGTGCTTCTGCAAAAAACGATACAGCAAGCAAAAAAAACAAAGTGAAAAAGCGCTTTAATATCATATCCGGCAAATCTATTTAATATAATAATCAATTCTACCTTCTATCCAAAATATGATTTCATTTTGATTTAACCCTTTACTTTTGCCAACATTTAAAAATAATTTATGAAGAAACTATTATTAGCTTTTGTTTTGACAAACACACTTCTAATAACATACGCACAAGAGGAAGAGCAATCGCAGGACACTTCTTGGAAGCATATTTACCGCGCTTCCGCTGCAAAGATCAATGATCTTGTGCATACAAAACTTGAGGTAAGTTTTGACTATGATAAATCATGGATGTACGGTAAAGAATGGGTGACATTGCATCCACATTTTTACCCAACCGATTCCTTGACGCTTGATGCAAAAGGAATGGAAATAAAAGAAATTTCCTTAATTAAAGGCACTGCGAAAACCTCACTGAAATATGATTACAATGGCATGCAGTTGAAAATTAATCTCGATAAAACTTATAAGGCTGGAGAAAATTATACCTTATACATAAATTATATTTCCAAGCCCGATGAGCTAAATGCAGAAGGCAGCGCGGCTATTACAGATGCAAAGGGATTGTACTTTATCAACCCAAAAGGAGAAGATAAAGATAAGCCAACTCAAATATGGACACAAGGTGAAACAGAATCTAACAGTGCGTGGTTTCCTACAATAGATAAACCGAACCAGAAGACAACAGATGAAATATATATGACTGTGCCTGCAAAATATGTGACGCTGAGCAATGGTCGCCTTGTAAGTCAAAAGAAAAATACGGATGGCACAAGAACCGACTACTGGAAAATGGATCTCCCACATTCGCCCTACCTCTTTTTTATGGGCTTAGGTGATTATGTTATCGTAAAAGATAAGTACAAAAATATTCCCGTTGATTACTATGTTGAAAAAGAATATGCTTCTGTTGCAAAAAAAATATTTGGTGAAACGCCCGCTATGATTGGCCTTTATGAAAGATTAACAGGGGTACCTTTTGCGTGGAATAAATACGACCAGATAGTAGGAAGAGACTATGTAAGCGGCGCAATGGAAAACACAACGGCCACTCTTCACCAGGAAAGCGCTTACCAAAATGCACGGCAGCTTGTTGATGGCAATAGCTGGGAAGAGGTAATAGCGCATGAACTTTTTCACCAGTGGTTTGGCGATCTTGTAACTACCGAGAGCTGGAGCAATATTACTTTGAATGAATCTTTTGCCGACTACAGCGAAACACTTTGGGATGAATATCGCCATGGTAAAGATGCGGGCGATGAACACATAGAAGAAAACAGGCAGACTTATTTATCGAACCCTGCAAATGAAAGTAAAGATCTTGTAAGATTTTATTACAGCAATAAGGAAGATGTTTTCGACCAGGTTTCTTACCCAAAGGGCGGCGCCATTTTACACATGCTCAGGAACTATGTGGGAGACAGCGCATTTTTTAAAGCACTGAATCTTTACCTTAACACTTATAAATTTAAAAATGCGGAGGCTCACCAGCTCCGACTTGCATTTGAAGATGTAACAGGGCAGGATCTTAACTGGTTTTGGAATCAGTGGTATTTTGGAGATAGCCAACCTGACATTACTATCAATTACGATTATAGCGATGGTAAGGAGCGTGTGGGCATTCAACAAACACAATCCGGTCACCTTTTTAAGCTGCCAATCGCTATAGATGTTTACAGCGAAGGAGCCAATAAAACAAGGTACCACGTGTGGGCAGAAAATCAATCAGATACCTTTTATTTTCCCAGCGCAAAAAAACCATCATTGGTAAATGTTGATGCTGATAAAATTTTACTTTCCCGGAAAGTTGATAACAAATCCGCAGAAGATTTTCAGCAACAATTTAAATATGCCGGGAATTATCTCGACCGTAAAGAAGCACTCGCTTATTTTGCTAAAAATAACATGAGTGATCTTGCCAACGGCTTAAGCGATAAATATTACGGGCTAAGATTGTTTACTCTTGAAGCAATGGACAAAAATAAAAGTTACAGTGTTCCAACAGTTCTGAGTGTAATTGAGCAAATAGCCGGTAAGGATCCAAACAAAAAAGTACAGGCGAAGGCTCTTGAGATATTGGTTAAGACAAACGACAAAAAATACCAGCCTCTATTTTCAAAATATGTAAATGATTCTTCTTACTCAGTTTCCGGTGCTGCTTTAGATGGGCTCACCAAACTTGAACCCGCGGAGGCGTACAATCTTGCCAGGAAATACAGCAACGATGCTAAAGGGAAACTCGGCGATGTGGTTACAAAAATAATAATGGACAATGCCAGCGAAGATGATTTTAATTTTATTCTTGATAATTTTAAAAATGGCCCTTTAACGCAAACTAAAGTTCAGGAGACAATGGCTTTTGCCAGCTACCTGGCGAAAGTGAAAAATGCTGATCATGTAAAAAAAGGTGTAGATGCAATAATGCAGTTTAGAAATAAAATACCGGAACAATACAGGAAATATGTTGATCCTGCATTTAAACAAGCTTTCAGCAGAATAAGCAATGCAAAGAAAGCAGAAGGTAACACTGAACTATCCAGCTACGTTGATGGATTATTAAAATAGCTTAAAAAGATTACCTAAGATTTATAGAAGTCAGTTCAAATGAGTTAATAAAAATCCTGGTTCGAAACGGACCAGGATTTTTTTATGAGATCAACATTCAAATTATTTTACTACCATCCCCCGCTGGCACCTCCTCCTCCGCCGCCGCCGCCGCCGAAGCCTCCAAAACCACCTCCACCGCCGCCAAAACCTCCTCCTCCAAAACCGCCACCACCACCACGGCCGGAACCTCCACCTAACATTGAACCAAGCATAAACCAGGGAAGGCCGCCAAGCCCGCGTGAGCCACGACGACTCATGTAATTACCGCCACCACCGCCGCCTTTAAAAAACGACATTATTATAACAAACAAAACAATTAAAATTATGATTGTCGGCAGCCCGGCCTTGCCGCTGTTTTGTGATTTAGGATCAGCTTTATATTCGCCGGCTGCTGCCTGTATAATCGCATCAACCGCATTATCAAAGCCCCGGTAATAATCGTTTTCTTTAAAGTAAGGGATCATCCTGTCATCAATGATCTGCTTTGCGAGAATATCGGGAAGTACACCTTCCATACCATAGCCGGTTTCAATGCGGGCTTTTCTTTCTTCTTTGGATACAAGAATTAAAACACCGTTGTTCTTTTCCTTTGTTCCAATGCCCCAATCCCTTAAATATTTTAGTGCAACTTCTGCGATATCATATCCATCCAAAGAAGGCACTGTTACAATTACAATTGCCGATGAAGTACTGTCGTTATAATCGCGGATCTTTTGTTCTAATGCATCTCTTTGAAAAGGTTCCAGGAAATTTCCAAAATCGTTTACCGCCCTCGGTGGTTGCGGCTTGCTCTCGATTTTTTGAGAAAAAACCGGCACACACAAAACCAGTAAAAGCAGTAAAAGAAAATTTTTCATCAGGGAAATAGCTTATATCATTTATTTGCCAAAAATAATTTCGTCGGGAAGTTCATTTTTATCAGTTGCGGCATCGTAGGGAAAATGAGTCTTCAAAGCATCCCCTATTTTTAAGATACATTCTTTAATGCCAATTGCATAGCTCTCACTATTAAACACCGATAGTATTTGCTGAACAACATCTTTCCAATATTGCGGGCCGGTTGCAGTGTGGATTCCGTTGTCTGCAAAAATTGCCAATTGCCTGTCTTTAACAGCAACATATAAAAGGGTCCCATTCCTGAGTTTGGTTTCATCCATTTCCAGTTTCATAAAGATCTCTTTGGCGCGGTCAAGCGGATCAACAAACCTGCAATGACTTTCCACGAACACACGCACTTCACCGCTTGTCTGCTTTTCAGCATCACGTATCGCCTGCACGATCATTTCATTTTCTTCCTTCGAAAAAAAATCTTTCTTTTTAGAAAATGGCCACATAGTTTCGCTCGTTTATTTTATATTGAACTCGACGTTGGGCGCCTTTTCACTGCCGGGGGCTGATTGAAAATATGGCTTTTCATGGTAGCCAAATAGTCCTGCGAAAATATTATTTGGGAAGGTTTTTACTTTAAGATTATAAGCCTGTACCGCACTGTTAAAATCCTGGCGTGCGACATTTATCCTATTTTCCGTGCCCTCAATTTGGGTTTGAAATCCCTGAAAAGCGGCCGTGGTTTTTAAATCAGGATAGGCTTCTGCAACGGCGAGCAATTTTCCAAAGGAACTTTGAAGACCTGCCTGAGCTTCCTGGTATTTTTGCAGGCTCGCCGGATCGTTGATGTCCACGTTGATAGAAGTAGCTTTTGATCTCGCCTCTATAACTTCCTTTAATGTACTCTTTTCAAAATTTGCAGAACCTTCAATGGTTTTAATTACGGTACTATACAAATCTGTCCTTCTCTGGTAATTGGTTTCTACATTACCCAGTTTGGTTTTTAC
Organism: Ginsengibacter sp.; assembly: GCA_040007435.1. Taxonomy (GTDB): domain Bacteria; phylum Bacteroidota; class Bacteroidia; order Chitinophagales; family Chitinophagaceae; genus Ginsengibacter. The sequence continues at coordinate 7,113 of JBDTUZ010000070.1, forward strand.
TTCCTGGTCAACGCCTATTAAATTATTATAAGCGCCGCATCCCCAAAAGAAAAGCAGCACTACAATCCCAAGAATAACAAATAGACCTGTTCTTGATTTCATGTTTATTGTTTTATGGTAAAAAATTAAAGATAAATGATTTGAAAATATAGTATCCGAAATACTATTTGAACATGTAACGTTCTTACAGTGCCTGAGCCAGTTTTACCAGATTCAGTTTTCTTCTATAGCTTTTATTCCAGGTAAAGTCTTTCCTTCAAAATATTCAAGCAGAGCGCCCCCGCCGGTTGAGACAAAACTCACATCATCTGCAAGATTAAATTTATTAATAGCCGCCACGCTATCGCCACCGCCAATTAAGGAGAAGGCTCCGTTCTTTGTTGCTTCAGCTATAGCCATGGCAACTTCCCTGGTTCCGCGTTGAAATTTGTCCATTTCAAAAACGCCCATCGGGCCATTCCACAGAATTGTTTTTGAATCCTTAATCACTTTCGTAAAAGATTCACAAGCCATCTGCCCGATATCCAGGCCCATCCACCCATCAGGAATATTATTGCTTAGCGCCCCCGATACGTCGGCATCTTTATCAAACTTATCGGCTATAATGGAATCGGCCGGCAGATGCAGGCAAACGTTTTTTTCCTGCGCTTTTTTCATAAGTTCTTTTGCGGTATCAACTCTGTCATCTTCACAAATTGAATTACCGATTCTGCCTCCCTCCGCTTTCATAAAGGTGTAGGCCATTCCTCCGCCAATAATTATATCCGTAGCTTTTTCTAAAAGATTTTCGATGATCAGAATCTTATCAGAAACCTTGGCACCTCCAATGATTGCAAGAAATGGCTTTTCGGCATTATGCAAAATCTTTTCAGCATTAGCAACTTCGCGCTCCATAAGTAAACCAAACATTTTTTTATCTCTGGGAAAAAATTTGGCAATGACAGCGGTTGAAGCATGCGCCCTGTGAGCCGTTCCGAATGCGTCGTTCACATACACATCTCCAAGAATGCTAAGCTTCTCAGCAAATGCCTCATCTCCCTTTTCTTCTTCTTTATGAAACCGGAGATTCTCAATTAGAAGAACTTCACCGGGTTTTAGATCTTTTGCTTTTTGCTCAGCATCACTTCCTATACAATCATCAGCAAATAAAATTTTTGTATCTCCCAGCAATTCCTGTAAGTGGCCTAAAAGATGTTTTAATGAATATTTTTCTGAAGGGCCATCTTTTGGGCGTCCGAAATGCGACATCAGTATAGCACTTCCTCCATCATCCAAGATTTTTTTTACAGTTGGCATAGATGCCTGCATGCGTGTATCATCCGTAATGTGGAATTGGTCGTCGAGTGGTACATTAAAGTCAACTCTTATTAATGCTTTTTCGTTTTTGAAATTGTGATTAGAAAATTTAGACATACTGTGTTTTATTTTTTATCGATTTTATCAACTACCAAAAAACCGATCAATTGATAGAAATGAATTATTGGCCTCAAATGTAGATAAAAACAATGAGGATATCTCTGGCAGGAATACTGCAAAATAATTAGCGAGTACCGATAAAATCCAACGGCACGGATACCGGATGATTGGCAGTAAAATTAAAACCAAGAAGCAAAGAAATTGTTGAGGCAATCTGTCTTTGATATAATTGTTGGGGTAATTGCATTTCGCCTTTGGGGCTGGTATCAGGACCCATGATTGCGATCCACGTATCGCCGGAACCCTTTACTAAAACATCGTGATCGGTCCATTTATTTTTCTTCTTTCCCCGTCCGTGATCTGTTGTTATTATTAGCGTGGATTTATCTTTATATTCCGGGGTGGACTGGATATAATACCATAACTGCTGAATCATTTTATCAGCTTCATTGAGATGTTGCAGGTATTTATCGTATTCTCCGTTGTGTGCATCTTCATCACATTCACCAAAGCCGATATAAACGACCTTCGGTTTATTAACCTTTATGTACTCTGACGCAGCAATGAATGTAAGAATATCCATGCGGGTACTGCCTTTTTCCGGGATGAGATTTTCCTGGGCCTTATTAAAAATATGTAAATCAAAATCATCATTTTCTGCAACAGAGTCGTAGCCACTATATATAGGTACACCGCTGCGTTCTTTATTAAGGATGTAAGGAAAAATGTCCCAGGATGTAAAGGCCGCTATCTTATTATTGAATTCTTCTATTGAATTTAAAAATTCGAGCACATTAATATTTAGATTATTTTCAGGTTCATTGGAGGTTACCCGAATATCAGCATAACCAGAAAGGATTTCATTGTACCCGGGATACGAGAATTTATAACCATTAAAAACGTTCACTTTATTTTTATGTTCCCTGTTTCCATAAGGCCGGCCCTGCTGCTCAATTACGTTCCAGAAAAACGGTAGCAACTTTTTCCTGTTCTGTTCCACAGAAGAATCCAGGTACATCATTTTTGCAAGGCTCACGTCGGAAGTATAGCGGGAGTTATTAATGATCTCCTGATCAGCGCCTTTAAAAATTTCCTGCCACCGGATGCCGTCAATCGTTACAATAAAAACATTTTTCGTTTTCGTGGCTTGCAGCGCCGAAGCGATATAAAAACAAATCGTTAAAACTAATAATAAGTAGTGTTTCATGATTTACGAGGTTATGCAAATGAACCATTACAGTATAACCTTAGTGAAACCAAATCATTAAGTAATTGTAAATCTTATTAACTTATTGTAATTCACTTCATACTTTTACAAGAAAATAATCTTTAATTTTACGTCCGCTTTTTAAAAGGCTAAACAATTTTGTAAAGGAATTATTTAAAAAAACAATTAATATTATAAATGAAAGCCTGCTATATTTGCGGGGTAATTTGATGAAAGTTTCAGCCACCATATTTCTTCAATCTTTTGGACGCACTTACATGATTATGTGTGGACGTTGTATGCCGTGAGGCATCATACATTTTATATTATCCTCTCTTAAGGCTTTGCCTCTTATTCTCAGGAATAGCATTTTTTATTTTTCATTTTTAAAGAAAAAATCATGAGCACTCAACATTTTGAAACATTACAACTTCACGCCGGTCAGCAAATTGACCCCACTACTAATTCAAGAGCAGTACCTATTTATCAAACAACTTCCTACGGATTTAAAAATTCTGAGCATGCGGCTAATTTATTTGGCTTAAGAGAGTTTGGAAACATCTACACAAGAATAATGAACCCTACTACCGATGTTTTTGAGCAGCGCATGGCAGCCCTTGAAGGCGGCGTTGCAGCTCTGGCAACTGCTTCCGGCCAGGCATCGCAGTTTTTGGCGCTCAATAATATTATGCAGGCGGGCGATAATTTTGTAACGACCACTTACCTGTATGGAGGAACTCATAATCAATTTAAAGTTGCCTTTAAACGCCTGGGCATTGAAGCACGATTCGCAGACGGTGATGATGTTGAAAGTTTTGTAAAGCACATTGACAAAAATACCAAAGCGATTTACCTTGAAACCATAGGCAACCCAAGATTGAATATTCCCGATTTTAAGAAGTTTGCAGACCTCGCAAAGGAGTATGATCTGCCGTTAATTGTTGATAATACGTTTGGCGCTGCAGGATATTTATTTCGCCCGCTTGAGCATGGAGCAAATGTGGTAGTGGAATCTGCGACTAAATGGATTGGCGGGCATGGCACTACGATAGGAGGTGTTATAGTTGATGGAGGAAATTACAACTGGGGCAACGGCAAGTTTCCACAATTCACTGAGCCGTCAGAAGGTTATCACGGATTAAAATTCTGGGATGTTTTTGGAGAAGGAAATCCGCTTGGCTTACCTAACATAGCTTTTGCGATTCGTGCAAGGGTGGAAGGCCTTAGAGACTTTGGGGCATCGCAAAGCCCGTTTAATGCATTCTTGTTATTGCAAGGGTTAGAAACTTTGTCGCTTCGTGTACAACGCCATGTTGATAATGCCTTGGAACTTGCGCAATGGCTGGAGAAACACGACCTTGTTGAATTTGTAGAATATCCTGGTTTAAAAAGCAGCCCATACAATTCGTTGGCAAAGGAATATCTTCCAAAAGGATTCGGAGGCATTTTAAATTTCGGCGTAAAAGGAGGAAAGGAAAACGCAAGCAAATTTATTGATTCATTAAAACTGGTGAGCCATTTGGCAAATGTAGGTGATGCAAAAACTTTAGCCATTCATCCAGCTTCTACTACACACGAACAACTGAGTGAAGAAGAGCAAAAGGCTGCGGGCGTAGCTCCCAACCAGGTTCGCATAAGTGTAGGTATTGAACATATTGATGACATCAAAGCCGATCTTGAACAGGCGTTTAATAAAGTTTTTTCTAAAGAACTTATTGGATAAATTTTGTTAGCTCTATGTAATGAATAGTAAAAATAAAATATAATAAAGTAATAAGGTTTGGCTAATTACCTTACACTCTTCTACTAAGGTTTTTTAATAATATACTTTCTGAAAAACCTTAGTACTTTATTTTCAAACAGATTTTTGTTTCAATAAAACACAGAATGAATAATGGTTGAGAGTTTAAAGATTTTCAGGTATAATAGCTCGTTTCAATTAGAGTCGGGAATTAAAATTCCCGGCTTTCATCTTGGTTATACAACTTATGGAAATCTTAATGCTGCGAAAGATAATGTTGTGTGGATTTTTCATGCGCTTACGGCAAATAGCAAAGCCGAAGAATGGTGGCCCGGATTGGTAGGTGAGGGGAAATTATTTGATCCGAAAGATTATTTTATCATTTGCGTGAATATGCCTGGCAGTTGTTATGGAAGTACCGGCCCGTTGGACATAAATCCTGCAACCGGCGAGCCTTACTACCATAACTTTCCTTTCTTTACGCCAAGAGATATGATTCGCTCCTACCAGTTTTTAAAAGTTGAGCTTGGAATAAAAAAAATTAAAATTGGGATAGGGGGATCTATGGGAGGACAGCAATGTATAGAGTGGGCGATTGAAGAGCCGGAGGTATTTGACTTTATATTTCCTCTTGCTACAAATGCATTTCATTCCGCGTGGGGTATTGCCTTTAATGCTTCTCAGAGAATGAGCATTGAAGCAACGGAATCGTGGGGGGAGAAACAACCCGATGCCGGGATTGAAGGGATGAAAGTTGCCCGCAGTATTGCGCTCATTTCTTACAGGCACTATGAAACATATCACGCAAGCCAATCGGAAGATACAAATGGGCATCTTGAGAATTTTAAGCCAGAATCCTATCAACGATACCAGGGAGAGAAATTGGCGAAGAGATTTAACGCATTCAGCTATTATTTCTTAAGCAAAGGAATGGATGCACATAATGTAGGCCGTGGAAGAGGAAAAGCAGAGAAAGCATTATCGTTGATAAAAGCGAAAACGTTAGTAATAGGTATTACTACAGACATTCTTTTCCCTTTGAATGAACAAAAATTTATTGCAGAAAATATTCCGAACGCTGAATTTAAAGCCATTGATTCACTTTATGGACATGATGGTTTTCTATTGGAGTTTGAGCAGATCCAAAAACTTATAAGCAGTTTTATAAGCGATCAATCAGTCCCAACTCAGGCATTACAAATTAAATAACAATGACAACGCATAAACAGTTAACAATAGGCTTATTTGGTTTTGGGGTAGTAGGCGAAGGGCTGTACAAGGTTTTAAAGCAAACGCCTTCGCTAAATGCAACGATAAAAAAAGTTTGCATAAAAGATCCTTCTAAAAAAAGAAATGCTCCTGCTGAATTATTTACAACCAATAAAGACGAATTGCTAAATGATGAAAGTATTAATGTGATCGTAGAGGTTATCAATGAGTCTGAAGCAGCATTTGAAATAATCTCCCGTGCATTAAAAAGTGATAAAGCAGTAGTAAGCGCCAGTAAGAAAATGATTGCAGAACACCTTTCTGAAATTTTGCAAATGCAAAAAGAAACCGGCTTTCCTTTTCTATGCGAACCTTCTGCTTGCGCATCTATACCTGTAATTCGTAACCTGGAAGAATATTATGATAATGATCTGCTGCACTCTCTTCGGGCGATTGTAAACGGCTCCACGAATTATATTCTTACAAAAATGTTTGAGGACAAACTTGATTTTAAGAATGCATTGATGCAGGCGCAACAATTAGGTTTCGCAGAAATTGATCCTACATTGGATGTGGATGGCTGGGATGCCGTTCATAAATGGGTGATTTTACTTTGTCATGCTTATGGAATTGTATCGCCCATAAAAGACGTTTTGTTTACCGGTATTCAAAATATTAACGCAGGTGATGCAAATTTTGGAAGAGAAAAAAGTTATGAAATAAGATTAGTTGCGCAGGCAAAAAAATTATTGAATGGAAAGGTTGCCGCTTTTGTTCTCCCACAGTTTGTAAAACAGGATGATCATTTATCATTTGTAAAAAATGAATATAACGGAGTTGTAATTGAAAGCTCTTTTGCAGACAAGCAATTTTTTTATGGAAAAGGAGCGGGAAGTTTCCCAACTGCTTCAGCAGTGTTGAGTGATATATCTGCACTCACCTACGATTATAAATATGAATACAAAAAATTGTATTATCATAAACCGAATCAACTTACCAATGATTTTTATGTACGCTTTTATATAAGTTTTGACGATTGGCAATTTATTCCCCGGGAAAAATTCGAATGGATAGAAGAATGGCATGCGGAAGAGGGAAGAAAGTACTTGATTGCAGTCATACATTTTAATCATCTTTCTAAAGATGACTGGTGGAAAAAAAATAATACATCCATAATTCTCACACCTGATCCCATTATTGAAGATATGGAACTCCGTAAAGTAAAAAAGAGAAGCCTGGAACTTGCAGGTATAGTTTAATTTGTAATTCGTTTTTCACAATGATTATTCTTAAATTTAGCGTCTGCTAAATAAGCATCAGAAACAACTACTATTCTATATAAAGCTAGCCTTCGAAAGGAATATTTTAAATTCTTTTGAGTTTAATATTTATACGCTTTGTATAAATATTCAAAATTTTCAAAGATGAAAAACAAAGTCGTGCCTAAAATTTTATTTCTTTTTGCAATTTTACTCTATCCAGCGTCAATTCTCTTTTCTCAAACTATATCGGTTGATGTCTCAAATGTTATACGAACTATCCCATCCAACGCCGTTGGAATTAATATGAATTATGTAATGGATGGTACTTACATCAATGGTAACACGCAATCGGCAACTGCAAATACACTCAGGAATATGGGCATGAAATTTCTTCGATACCCGGGCGGAGAAAAATCTGATAATTATTTGTGGGCAAAATCACCTTACACACACTCAGCGCCCACAATGGCTCTTACTGGCAGTTGCCAGTGGCCTTCAGGCGACAGCCGGTTTGTAAATTCTGACTATGCTACAGTAAAATCCGTGGTATTAGATTTTGACGAGTTTGTGACAACGTACAAACAAGTGGGAGCAGAACCAATGATTGTTTGCGCTTATGACGCAGCTTATTACGGAAAGTCAGTAGGCAATCCCTCTGCTAATCCATGTGGCACAAAGCCTACCCTAGCCACTTTGGTTACAAATGCAAAAGAATGGGTTAAGTATGCAAACATAACCAAGGGATACAACATAAAATACTGGTGTATTGGAAATGAAAGCTGGAATCTGTGTGACTATAATGGTTGCGTTTCTGCAAGCCAGTATGCGGCTGATATTGTCACTTTCGCTTCAGCAATGAAAGCTGTTGATGCCAGCATTAAAATTATAGCGAATGGAAGAGGTACCAGTTGGTGGGAGACCTTGCTTGAGAGTAATGCTGCAAGTTATATTGATTACTTAGGTGTGAGTTGCTATCCAATTTATAACTATACCGGCGGTTATGAAACCTACAGGACTACAAGCCCCAATTTATTGAATGAAGCGCAAACAGCGGTGAACGCAATTAATACCTATGCTTCAACAGCAGATAAAATGCGAATTAAAGTGATTACGACCGAATACAATTCAATAGATTTTGGCAACGGATGGAGCAATGTAAATGATGTGGGACACTCATTGGTCGCCTTTGATATAATGGGCCAGCATTTAGAAAATCCCCAGGTAGACGCTGCACTTTTTTGGAACACAAGATGGATTACCAATACTACCGCTCCACAAAATGTAGACGATGCCCTTGACGAAAACAGTAACATGAATGCCAACGGGCTTGCTTTATCAATATGGGGAAATAATTTATTGCCTAAGTTAGTTGATGCGGCAAGTACCGGAACCGGCAACAATTTTATTAAAGTATTTTCAGACTATGATGACATAACGGCTAAACTAAATATCTTTTTAATTAACAAGGACAACTCAAGCCATACAATAGGCCTCAATATTTCAAATTATTTTTCGAGTCCTTTTTATCAAAGGTATCAGTACAGTGGTACAAATACTTTAGATAAGTTTCCAACCTACTCATTGCTGGATATTGTGCCTGTGCAGCTCACAGGTTACCCTGCTTCTTTTATCTTGCCAAAAAATTCTATTACGTTATTTAAATTTGGAACATCGGGCACATTAGCCTCAAAATATATTTCATTACATGCAAATTTGAATAATGGTATTGTGAAATTGTCCTGGATAACAGACGGGGATAACTGCGGAAGCAATTATTATATAGAGAGCAGTAAAGATGGGGTAACCTGGGGAAATACAGGAATAGTGAAGGCCAGTTGCGGTGCTAATAACAATGTGTATTCTTTTGACGATAATATTGAAAATATAACGGCGGTGAATATTTACTACCGGGTAGAGGAAATTGACAAAGAAGGATTCTCATTGTATAGCGAAGTTAAGGCTATAAGGAAAGCAGAAAGGAAAGATAACTTCTTCATTAAGCTATATTCAAATCCTGTAAATAACTGGATCCAGCTCGATATAGCAAATGCTCCCGAAAAAAAGGGAAATATAATTATTCGGAATTCTTATGGTGTCACCGTAAAGAAATTTCTTTCAGTTCAAATGGATAGTCCTGTAACATTCGGGGTGAAGAATTTGGCCAAGGGATTATATTTTATGGAGATTATCTGCGGATCCGAAAGTAGTAACTTGAAATTTATTAAGCTTTAGGGAGGTGTCATCTGCTTCCTTGCTGACTACACAACGGCCGCTAGCTGTTGACGATACGGAGACCAAAGGATGATAAGTTACCTGTATCCCATTGCCTGCAGTTGAAATAGTTCAGCATATTGTCCACCTTTCTCTAACAATTCTTCATGGCTTCCAATCTCAAGTATTTCGCCCTTATCCAGTACTAATATGCGATCGGCCATACGCACAGTAGAAAATCTATGAGAAATTAACAGGGCCGATTTATTTTTTGTCAATTCCGAAAAACGCTGGAATACTTCATATTCTGATCTCGCATCTAAAGCGGCTGTTGGTTCGTCCAGAATCATTAGTTGTGCATCACGCATATATGCTCTTGCAAGTGCAACTTTTTGCCATTCTCCGCCAGATAATTCAACACCTTGTGCAAAATGGCGTCCAAGCATTTGCTCATACTTGTTTGGCAATCTTTCAATAATTGGGCTGGCTAGGCTTTGTTTTGCTGATTTAATAATGAGATCCTGGTTATTCAATTCCTTGATATTTCCGATAGCGATGTTCTCATTAGTAGTCATTTGATATCGCAGAAAATCCTGGAAAATAATTCCTATTTCCATCCTTAACTCAGTTACATCATATTCACGTAAATCATGGCCATCCAATAAAATGCGGCCTTCAGTGGGATCGTATAAGCGGGCTAATAATTTAACAAGGGTTGTTTTTCCTGCGCCATTTTCGCCTACCAGGGCAAGCTTTTCTCCTGCATGAAGCGTAAAATTCAGGTTACGATTTGCCCAACGTGTTGTGTTAATATACTTGAAGCCTACATTTTCAAAAGTAAATCCATGCTGTATGGGTCTTGGAAAAGGCCTTGGATTCTCAGGCAGTTTCATCTTAGGTTTTAAAGTAAAAAAGTCAAAGAAATCTGTAAGATAAAGTGCTCCTTGAGAAACGGTGCTAAAGCGTTTTATGACGCTTTGCAAACTGCTCCCTAACTGACGGATGGAACCCAATAAAAATGTAAGGCTCCCTATAGTAAGAAGGCCAGCCACAACTTGCTTGATTATAAAAATAAAGGCAAGGTAATACCCCATTGTGCCAAGCATTGTAAGCCCAATACCCCATAAGGTGCGTCGTTTGGCCAAGCTACTTGTGTCCTTGTATAATTTTAAAAAAATGGAACGATACCTTTTCATGAAAAATCCTGAAAGGTCAAACACCCGCACTTCTTTAGCTGTCTGATCACTGGCTCCCACATAACTTATATATTCGAGTTCTCTTCGTCTTGCCATTTGGCTACGTGCCAGGGAATATGTTTTTGCATTAAAATAATATTCACCTATAAAGGAAGGAATTGTGGAGAAAAGCAAAATTAAAGTGAACCAAGGATTAAAAACAATTAAACCGCCAGCAAGGAAACTCATGGTAATCACATCCTGCATTTGAGTTAAAACTTGTGTCAAAAGCATTGCCCGCCCTGTGGACTGTAATCTTGCTCTTTCAAGTTTATCATAAAACACGGAGTCTTCAAACTGGTCAAGATCTAGTGTGGCCGCATGCGACATTATTTTTAAAGAGGTATGATTTGCAAAAAGATCACCTAATAGAGTATCAAAAAGGTTAACAACCTTGTTGAGTGCGTTCATTGAAACTACCATCGCAAATTCAATTATTACCAATTTCCATAGATGTTCATGAGAAGCATGTCCATTATTATGCCTCACTAGGTTTACGATATCATCAATTATTAGCTTACCGATGTATAGCATAATCAACGGCAATACGGCAAGGCATATCCGAATAATTGAATTGGCAATAGTGATGGACGGGCTTGTTTGGTATACTAATCTTAAAAATCTTGGGAGATTAGTCAGAGCTCCCAAGCGTTGCCTGAGGGTCAGGCGCTCCACACCATTCTTAGGATCTCTTTTAGATCCCGCTGTGCTTTGTCTCCAAAAATTCATTATCATAACTGTAGAGAATCTTATTAAAAGTAATTTAAAATAACTAACGAATTACTGTTCTTAATCTTGCACAGATAGAACATAATTGAATTTAAAATTCAAGATTTTTCTTAGATAGTTGGGGTATAGGCAATTGAAAACAGTTTAACAGAATCTGACTATTGGCTGGCTATTTTCTGATATCATTTAAATAACCCTGTAGTAAATTAGCAAACTCGTTGTTATGAGCTGTTTCAAACATCGTTGAATGTTCTCCTTCAATCTCGTGTATTGTTATACTTTTTGCAAATTGATTCCACATATTCTTTGTTTCATCATTCAAATACAATTTTTTAAACGTTACCTTTTTTTCTACGTCCATAAAATAATAGCGCTCCTTTGCATAAAACAGGACAACCTCGTCTTCATACTTACTTAATTTATAATTTTTGCATGCATCGGAATAAGCAAATTGCTTTTTGAAAGCATCTAACCCTATATATTCAAGATCACCAGTTTTAAGTTTTTTCCTATTTTTTAACTTGTATATAAAAAACTTTAGCGAATGAAGTTTATATCCAATTGCATGCTTAGTGTGCTTTCTAAATAAGAAAGACTCAAAATTTATTTTAAAAAGGATTTTTAAAAATGAATTTTTGATTTTATGTGGTACAAGAAATAGATTTTTGATCGTTGGAGTTTTTCTTTTGCCGGGTTTCTTAAGCACCGTATCAAACATAGCCAGCAATCTTACTCGTTTACCTGCCTCCTTAAGTTGTTTTGCTATTTCAAATGCGATAAATCCGCCGAGACAATGCCCGGCCAATGCGTATGGCCCTTCTGGATTATTTATCAGGATTTCTTCAATAAATAGCCTGGCAATTTCTTCAATGTTATCAGGAACAGTTTTTAAATCCTTAGCGTCAACGGGTAATTGTAATGCGTATACAGGTTGATCCGGGTCCATCGATTCAGCAAAACTTTTGAATAAAAGTGCAGTACCACCCTCACCACATACAATATAAATAGGGACTTTATTGCCACCGGTTCTTAAAGGAACGAGGTATTTAATATTAGCTGCTTGTAATGAAGGGTTTTTTATTTTTTCAATATAATTATCTGCGAAGTCTGCAATTGTTGGATTAATGAAAATATCGTTAATTGTAAGCTCTATTTTTAATCTCTTCCTGATTGCAGACACTAATATTATTACTAGTAGTGAGTGCCCTCCCAGTTCAAAAAAGTTGTCGTGAATTCCAACGCGATCCACGTGAAGAAGTTCTTTCCATATCTCTGCCAGACCAGATTCCAGTTCGTTTCGGGGAGCAACATATTCATTAGTTGCAAATTCAGTCAACCCGGGGTCGGGCAAGGCCTTTTTATCAATTTTTCCATTTGACGTTAGAAGTAAGTAGTCCAGTTGCACCCACACTTGCGGAACCATATAATCAGGCAATTTCGTATGGAGATAGGATGTGAGTAATTGTTTGTCCAACTTTCCATCGGCGACTACATAGCCTATTAGTCTTTTTCCTTCATCACTATTGGAACGTGCAAGAACAACAACTTGTTTAATAAGGCCGCTCTGTAAAGCGACTGTTTCTATTTCGCCCAATTCAATACGGTAACCTCTTATTTTTACCTGGTCATCTAATCTCCCTAAATATTCGATTGTGCCATCAGGCATCCATCGGCCAAGATCTCCTGACCTGTAGATTCTAGCTTCAGGATCATTTATGAATGGATTTTTGATAAACTTTTGTACCGTTAAATCTTCGCGGTTTAAATACCCACGGGCAAGTCCTTCTCCACCGATACACAATTCTCCAGGTACACCGATTGGTAAAAGATTTTGATTATCATCCAAAACATAAGCATGTAGCGTGGGTATAGTTTTACCAATGATGCTATTGCCATTTTCTATTTGTTGCCAACCGATTTCCTGGTAGGTTACATGCACTGTAGTTTCTGTAATGCCGTACATGTTAATTATCTTGCAATTTTTATACAGTTGTTTCCATGGCTTCAACTTCGCGGGGTTCAATGCTTCACCTCCAAAAATTACATACCTGATATCTACATGATTGGCTCTTGTAACAAGAATATCCTGTAAAACATAAAATGAAGATGGTGTTTGATTGAGAACGGTCACTTTTTCTTTCAACAACAATTCAGCAAAAAGAACCGTGTCTTTTGTCGCAATGGATGGAACAATTACAATACGGCCGCCATAAAATAAGGCACCATACATTTCCCAAACTGAAAAGTCAAAACAAAAAGAATGAAACATTGTCCAAACATCGCTTTCATTAAAATCATAAAGCGGCTTATCTGTCTCAAATAACCTTACAACATTCCTGTGTTCTATCATCACTCCTTTTGGTTTGCCGGTAGATCCTGAAGTGTGGATCACGTATGCAATACTTGAGGGCTTAATCTTTATTTTTAGCGCTTCTTCACTTTCCCCGCGAATGGCTAACAAATCTTTACCGTTCATTTCTATAATCTCGAAATCATCGGTTAGATGTAGTTTTGTTTTGCCCAACAAACTTGTCACAACTAATCGGGATCCTGCATTCTCAAGCATATAATTAATACGGTCTTCGGGATATTCTGGATCAACAGGAACATAAGCACCTCCTGCTTTCAATATTGCTAATAGCCCGATCATCATATCAATACTTCGCTCAATGCAAATTGGAACGAGTGTATCCTCTTTTACACCTTTGGCCCGCAGAAGATGAGCAAGTTGATTTGATCGCTTATTTAATTCAATATAACTAATGTCGCTTTCTTGAAATACAATGGCAATATTATTCGGCGTCTTTTGTACCTGGGCCTCAAAGAGATCTACAATATTTTTATCGTGAGGAAATCCAACCGCAGCATCATTGAATTCAAATAATAATTGCTTTTCTTCCGAAGAAGTAAGCATCTTCAGCTTTGATATCTTTTCTTGCGGATTTTTTATTATTGAGCCAAGTAATTCTTTGTAATGGCTCATCATTCGATCTATCGTTTCCTCTTTATACAAATTTGTATTGTACTCTATGGAGACTTGAAGTCCATTTTCATTCTCACTGATAGAAAATGTCATTTCAAATTTGGAAGTGTTTGACGAAGAAACTTCCCTAGATAATTTCAAGTTACCTAATCTAACATCTGTATTCTCTGCGGTGGTTTGCAACACAAACATTACCTGGAAGAGAGGCGTCCTGCTCAAATCTCTTTCCTTAACTACAACTTCGACAATTTTTTCAAATGGAATATCCTGGTGCTCGTAAGCCTCAAGCGTAGTTATTTTTACCTGTTGTAAAAAGTCCTTGAAAGAAGTGGCTCCAGTTACTTCGCTTCGCAACGAAAGCGTATTCACAAAAAATCCTATGAGTCCTTCGACTTCCTGTTGGGTCCGGTTAGCAATTGGGCTGCCGACGCAAATATCTTCCTGTCCGCTGTACCTGTGAAGCAATACTTTGAAACCTGCCAGCAATGTCATAAATATAGTAGTGCCTTGATCCTGCGATAACGAATGTAGCTGCTCACCGAAAGTTTTGTCAAGGACGAATTTTTTAACGGCGCCCTTTGTATTTAATACCGAAGGTCTTTGATAATCGGTGGGGAGTTCTAAATTTGTAACACCTGTAAGCTTATTTTTCCAATAGCTTAATTTGTTCTCCAGTAATTCTCCTTGCAAATAATTTCGCTGCCAAATTGAATAATCGGCATATTGAATTTTAAATGGAATTAGCCCAATAGCCGTTCCATCTGAAATACTATTGTAAACGGACGCTACTTCTTTTACCATTATTCCCATTGACCATCCATCGGAGGCAATATGGTGCATTGTTACTACAAGCAAATGTTCACCACCTGAAATATTTAGCAATGTAGCGCGAAGCATAAAGTCTTTAGAAAGATTAAATGGTTTCTTAACCAGTTGCTGTATGTATGACTGCAGTCCTGCATCGCTTTCTTTGTATTTAGCACCATCTGCAATATCTAATTGCCATAAATCTTTTTCTTTGATCTGTTGGTAAGAGCGACCATCTTCTTCCAAAAATACAGTTCGAAGAACTTCATGCCTGTTTACAATATATTGTAAAGATTTCTCCAATGCCTCTTGATTCAATATTCCATTCAGTCGTAAAACCGCGTTTATATGGTACTGAACGCTGCCTTCCATTTGATCTATAAACCACAATCTCTCCTGGCTAAAGGATAAGGGGATCTTTTCCGGTCTTGGTTGTATTTCTATTTGCTGAATTATATGAGTTCCAAGCCTGCTTTCTAAATACGCTGACAAGGAAGCTATCGTTGGATGAATGAAAACTTCTTTAACTGCCAGTTCCTCAGAAAGCTCTTTTCGAATTCCCCATATCATCCGCATTACTAACAGGGAATGCCCTCCCAGCTCAAAGAAGTTATCGTGTACGCCTACCCGTTCTACGCCCAGCAACTGCTGCCAGA
>JBDTUZ010000071.1:0-21187 GCA_040007435.1 Ginsengibacter sp.
GCTGCCAGTTACGGTGATGAGGATGCACGGTGAAATCTGCATGAATATTTAAATAACCTCCTTTGGTAGATTGGTGAATACCGCCGCCTTCGAGATGATCATCTTTCTGCAAATTATCAATGCCCGTAAGGGTACTGAGAAATTTTAAAAACCCGGGAGAATTCAATTCGTTAATGGTTCCCTTGATAGCATCTGGTAATAAATCAAGTTTATTTAGCCCTTTCTTTTTTTCGTTATAATGGGTATAATTGATCCATCCTTCTGCCTCATTCAGTTTATTGAACGCTGCAATACATTCATCAAGCCCATCGGGGTTTAAAAAGTTGTCCAGCACAATATGAGGATAGGGACTTGCTGTTTGGTATCGCTTGCTTAGTTCAGTAAGCTCGCTGTTCCACTTATCGTAGTTAAATATTTGTGTTGCCGTTTGCACAGTAAAAATTTTAGGCAGCAAAGATAATTTATTGATATTTTAAAAAATAAAAATGCCGGAAATGTATGCTCTGTGATTTTTGCCACTCAAAATTAATTTTATCTCAATCTCCGGAAGCGAAAGAATATTTCGGATTCCCATAAACTAATTAACCGGTCATACATTCACCTTATCAACCAATTAACAAATCAACGATGTATCCGTACCGTCATTCACTTAACTTTGGACGAAATTTTTTCAAAATTTATGCTGTCAAAAATTAACGAAGCTGTAGATTTCATAAAATCAAAATATGAAACCAGGCCTGAAGTAGGAATTGTTTTAGGAAGTGGCCTTGGAAGTTTTATATCGGAAATTAATGTTGAATATAAAATTGATTATGCAAGCATACCAAACTTTCCCGTCAGCACTGTTGAAGGGCACAGTGGCCAATTGGTCTTTGGAGAAATCAGTGGTAAAAAAGTGGTAGCAATGGCGGGCAGGTTTCATTATTACGAAGGCTACTCCACAGAGGAAGTTGTTTTCCCTATAAGGGTTTTAAAATTTTTAGGTATAGAGACTTTGCTTATTACCAATGCAGCGGGTGGCACAAATAAAACTTTCCAGGTAGGAGATCTTATGATAATAAGAGACCACATAAGTATGCTAACGCTAAATCCGCTGCTCGGAAAAAACGAACCTGAGTTTGGCCCCAGGTTTCCTGACATGAGTGAACCTTATAAAAAGTATCTCGCCGATTTGGTAAAAAATATTGCCAGGGAAAATAACATTGTACTTAAGGAAGGTGTTTACATGGGAGTAACCGGCCCTACTTTTGAAACACGGGCTGAATATAAAATGCTTAACATTCTTGGAGGTGATGCGGTAGGTATGAGCACGGTGCAGGAAGTAATTGCGGCGGTACATTTGGGATTACCGGTTTTTGCTATGAGCGTAATTACGGATATCGGGATAAGGGAAGAAGAAAACACCATTACGCATGAAGAAGTATTGGCTGCTGCAAATGAAGCAGAACCCAGGCTTACATTAATCTTTAAAAAGCTGATTGCCGCGCTATAAGAATAATTTAATGAGGGATCAAAAGCAAATACAATTTCTGCCGCTAATTCAAAAGATTGCTTTGTCTATAATGCTTTTTACGTTTGCAGGGGTTGTTCATTCACAGGTACCTGGTATTTTGAAGAGAAGGCCCGGAAGTACACCTACGCAAAGTAATGCTTCAACTCCTGGCCAAAACGGAAAAAGTCAAAAAACTGACACGATCGGTTTTAAACACCGCGATGATCTTGCAGATTCAATCACCATATCTTTTCGGTATCTCGATTCTTTGAAAAGCGATAAACTGGATTCTTCCGTAAACGATTTCAACAAAATTTATTCAGTGCCTGCAGACTATGTGACACTCGGCAATAATGGAAGCCCAGCGTTTCCGGTTTTATTTACGCCCATATTGAAAGCGGGCTGGGATGCAGGCTTTCATGCGTATGACCTGTACAAGTATACGCTGGAAAATACGATGTTCTTTAAAACGACAAGGCCTTTTACCCAATTAACCTACTTGCTGGCCAGTGGAAAAGAACAGTTGATTAAGGTAGAGCATACGCAAAACATAAAACCTAACTGGAACGCCGGTTTTGAGTACCGACTGATATCGGCTCCTGGTTTCTTTCAAACTCAGAACAGCAACCATAACAATTACCGTTTTTTCAGCAATTACCAGGGAAAGAGAAAAAGATATGCCGCATATTTTGTGCTGCTGGGAAATAAACTTAGCGCTTCAGCAAATGGAGGAATTCAGGACGATTCCTCACTCCTCGATCCCAAGAAAAAAAACAGGTATTACATTCCGGTCAACTTTGGAGGAAATGTAGAGCAGTCTTATAATGTGTTTTCTACCAAAGTAACTACAGGCAATTTTTACAGCAACTTTACTGCTTTTTTCAGGCAGAGTTATGATTTTGGAATTAAAGACTCCATCATCATAAACGACAGTACAACTGATTATTTATTTTATCCCAAATTCCGGTTTCAACATACTATTAATTATAGTACCTACACCTATAAGTATAGAGATACGCTGGGTGTTTTGGAATATGCCATGCAGGATGCGGCGTTATTAAACAAATGGTATGGCCTAACGGTAAATCCTTCTCCTTTTAATTTTTATGCGCAGGATAAATGGAAATTTGTGTCCAACGATTTTGCAATAAAACAATTTCCAGAGACAAAAAACCCTGCGCAATTTATTGAAGCAGGCTTGCGTCTCGAAAATTTCCAGGGAATGTTTTCTCACTCCGTCCGCGATGGCTTTCCATTACAGGTATTTCCTCCGCCTGCTATCACTAAAAAATTTTACAACGTAGTGCTGCATGGCGAATATCGCAACAAGACAAGGAATAAGAAATGGGACGCTTTGCTGAAAGGAGAATTTTATGCAACGGGCCTTAATGCAGGCGACTACAGCGCTTATGCAACGCTCACCCGTTTTCTTAATAGCAAATTGGGTGATATCCAGGTAAATTTTCAAAATGTAAACCGCTCACCATCTTATATTTTCGAGGGAAATTCGGCTTTTAATTTTAATAATAACCTTAATACAAAGAAGGAAAATATTACCGTAATTTCTGCCGAAGCAGATAATCCTAAATTTACACTTCTTGCTCGAAATATTTCAATCGCTAACTATGCCTATTTTAAAAATTATTACCAAACGGACCAGTTTAACGGGCTCGTAAACATCACGCAGTTTGTGGCTTCTACAAAAAATAAAGTGGTCGGGCATCTTAATTTATACAGCGACTTTACCGTTCAGCAAACTGCGGGAGACAATCCGGTAAGAGTTCCTCTTTTCTTCACACGCCAACGCCTGGCATTCGAAGGTGTATTTTTTAAAAATCTTAATTTAAGCACAGGCCTCGATGTGAAATACAATACACCTTATAAAGCGAATAATTACTCACCGGTGATGGGCCAGTTTTTTCCGCAGGATACAACTACCATAAGTAACCTGCCTGAAATAGGCGCTTACTTTAATTTTAGAATAAAATCATTTACAGGACTGGTAAAAGTTGAAAATCTGAACGCCGTTTCATTTGTAAACGGCTTCGGTTTTACGAATAATAATTTTGCCGCTCCCAATTACCCAACTCCGGGTTATATATTAAGAATAGGGGTGCAATGGAAATTTGTAAACTAGATTGTTTATGATGCCTTACTCACAAGCTCAACTTCCGCTACCGGGCTAAAGAGAAATAGCTTTCCTGTGAGATTCTCTTTGCATAAAAATCTTTTTCTTATTTTATTTCCTTTGGTAAAAGTTTTGCCACCTTTTACTTTAAAGATGCTGTTTGGCGGAAGCTCTTCTACCAGGTACACGCCGGGTTTATGGCTATCATATCTTCTTATAATTCGGAGCAATGTATCTTCAGCGCAGGAGCTTGCTGCAGGGTTTTTCAGGCTTTTGATAAGCTCCTTTTCAATATCTGCAGGGAATATTTTTTTCGAAATAAACCCTGCTAATATTTGCCCAAATTCTTTTTTCCATTCTGTGCCATGAGGCTGAATCCTATGGCCATATTTTTCATAAGCTACCAGGTGGCCAAGCTCATGCAGTAAGGTTATTATGAAAGAAAATTTATTGAGATTTCCATTTACGCTTATGCGGTGATTTTTATCATGCACCCTGTTTCTGTAATCACCTAAGATGGTTTTCCTTTCCCGGGTTATGGTGAGATGAACTTTGAATTGAATGAGGAAATTTGCGACATCGTCAAATGAGCCTTCTGGCAAATAAGTACTTAATTGTTGAAGCGGTGATTCTTTCTTAGCCATCTTATTTTTTGCGGGCAATTTTCGTCAACTGTTTTACTTCTATAACGGTGTACAAAAAATACAAAGCCATGCACATAAATAATGACGGCTTATTTATACTTCCGCCGGTGGTTAAAACGTAGGCGAGTACTACCATAATTACAATAAACATTTTTAGAAGGAGCGAAGAATAAATGCCACGTAAAAATGCATTGATGTTTGAAGATCGCAGGCCGCGCAATTGAATAAGAAATCCGGAAACACTTAAGACGAATAAAAAAAGATTTCCGGTCAGCAAAAAATTAACATCAAATCCGCTCGATTCCAGTACCGGTTTTAAAATAAATATCATAGCGGTTATCAAAGCAAATACAAGGACGACAGGCAGTAGTTTTTTAAGCATATATTTTATTTCTTCGTAGAGGTCTCTTTGATAAGTTTAAATATGATCGCACTTATAATAATCAGTGGGAACAGCCATACAAGTAGTGGGATGGATATCTTTAGCCAGCCATCCGCTTTTAGCCCAAGAAAAACGCCCAGAGCAATGGCTATCAAAAATTGCATTCCCAGGCCTGCGTATCTCATCAATTGTTTATTGCTGTCGTTTTCCATGTTAAAATATGATAATAGAAAATTTAGTCCCTGCTCTTTTCAATGTTTTTTAATTTCAGGGTAGATGTGTCTAATGGCGTTACTGTTCCCTTAAGCACCTTTTCAATAGAATTGATATATAGTTGCTTTTTTACCAGGCTTTGTTCAATGGAATCGGCCCTTACTTTAAGCATCTCGTATTCTTTAGCTTTTTGCGCTTCCCCGTACCCGGGTATGTATAACTTAAGCGGTGTGAACATAAGCAAAGCTACAGTGAGGCCAACCAAAACTACAAAAGTTATGCAGAGAGCTACATAAACACTAATTCTGTTTAGCTTAAAAGCCACCACTTCTTCAAAGGTATCTTCGTTCAGAAGCACAAGCCTGTAACGGTTTCGAAGCCGCTTTAATGTTGTATTGCCTTGAGGCAAAGCCATGTTAATTTTTTAGGTTGTTAAAAATACTCTACGGTGTTGATTAAAAGGTATAATAAGCTTAAAATAACCGTATTTTTAAAATATTTTTGCCAAACAGAAGTTAATAGAGATATACCATTATTCCAGGCCAGTACTTTTGCAAAACTCGTAAGATTCATGAACAACCGGATTTTAAAAGCTATTTCCGCAGTATTTCTGTCATTCCTATTCTTCTTACCTGTTCGTGCACAATTAGGCAAAATTACAATCGACCTCGAAAAAGATAAGCCCGAAAAATTTAAAACCAAGACTTTAAAGTCAGAAAAAACGGGAGAAAAGAAATTTACAGTCCCTCGAAGATTCATACAGAATACAGTTAGCCATTATAATTACTATTTTAATGCCAATAATAAAATAAATGAAGTTATTGAGCGGGCCCGTCTTTCCAACAAAGATAATTTCGCCAAACTGCTTCCGTTT
Organism: Ginsengibacter sp.; assembly: GCA_040007435.1. Taxonomy (GTDB): domain Bacteria; phylum Bacteroidota; class Bacteroidia; order Chitinophagales; family Chitinophagaceae; genus Ginsengibacter. The sequence continues at coordinate 5,734 of JBDTUZ010000071.1, forward strand.
TACGGGTATTCACTTATAAATACAGCCGCACAAAGTACAGAACTAGACTCGGTAATTTATAAGGCCACAGCGGGGATTTTATTGCATGATCTCAGGAGTGACTGGGTTGATAATCTGTATCTCCTTATTGGGAAAGCTTATTATTTAAGACAGGATTATGATTCTGCTTCCATGACATTTCAATTCATCAATTATAACCTTTACCCCCGGAAGAAAAACGTTGATGACCAATTGATAGTTGGCTCAAATGATAATGGGGCGGCAAAAGCCCTGAGTATTTCCAGTAAGGAGGATCGGAGTATAGTTGATAAAGTGTGGTCCAGGCCACCGAGCAGGAACGATGCATTAATATGGCAGATACGCACGCTTATAGAAATGAAGGAATATGGCGACGCAGCAGGCTTGATAAATACACTCAAAAATGACCCGGCGTTTCCCGGTAGGCTTGATCCGTCTCTCGAGGAAATGAGTGCTTACTGGTTCTACAACCAGCAGATGTATGACAGTGCAATTGTTCATCTTGAAAATTCATTACCCAATACAATCGATAATGAAGATCATGCACGTCGTGAATATCTTCTTGCCCAGTTGAATGAAATGAACAAGAACCTGGAAGTGGCCTCAGATTATTATGATAAGGCGATTCACCATACCACCGATCCCTTAATGGATATTTACGCCAACCTCAATAAGGCTAAAATGCTTAGGAGCCAGGATCCTGCTGAAATTGATAAGAGTATTATTGCATTGTTGCGCATGGCAAAAAAAGATAAATACGATTTATACCGTGATATCATTTATTTTTCTGCAGCGGATCTTGCTATGCAAAAACCCGACACAGCCGCAGCGGTTTTCTACTTTAAGAAGAGTATTTATTACAATGAATTAAATGTGTCCTATAAGAACAGGGCCTTTCTCAACCTGGCAGAGATCAGTTATGATAAGAAAGACTATAAAAACGCTTTTGCATTTTACGACAGCCTGCAAACTGGCGATACGACACTTGGTGATCTTACCCAAATAAGGGATAGAAGAAATGCGCTGGCAAAAATTGTAGAGAACCTCACCGTAATTGAAAGAGAAGATAGTCTCCAAAATATAGCTGCAATGACACCTGCGGACCGCGATCTTTTTCTTAAAAAACTTTCCAAAAAATTAAGGAAAGAGCGCGGCATTAAAGATGCAGATATAGAAAATACAAATTCTGCAGCCGATTATTTCAACACGAAAAATGCAGCACCGGATATTTTTAGTGCATCAGACACTAAAGGCGACTGGTATTTTTATAATGCTTCGCTAAAGTCAAAAGGTTATGCGGAATTTAAAAGAGTGTGGGGCAAAAGATCCAATGTTGACAACTGGCGAAGAGTTTCTTCAGATGGCGGGCTCGTAAAATCGTCGAACCCATCAGGCCTAAATCTAAATACAGGAGATCCTTTGGGGAATGCCGGTTCCGACCAGGTAGCAAAAACAGACGGCGATGGTAATCCTTTACCCGAAGACCAAACTCAGTCGCCTGCTTCCTCCTACCAGGATGACGTAAGCGTTGAAGGGCTGTTGTATAATGTTCCCCTTACTAAAGAGTTAATGGATGCTTCTAATACCAAAGTATCAAGTTCATTATTTGAATTGGGAAAGAATTATCAAAATCTCTTGGAAGATTATCCTGCGGCAATTGATGCATACGAACAGTCACTAAAACGCTTTCCTGATAGTTTGTACCAGGGCGAATTGTATATGAACCTTTCTTATTGTTACAGAAAAACCGGCGATATTCAAAAAGCGGATTATTATAAAAATCTTGTGTTGAATAAATTTAGTAAGAGCAAATTTGCCCAATACATAATTCATCCTGAAGCATTAAACCCCACAAAAAAAGATACTGCAGCAACAAGGCGATATGAGGATATTTACAACCTTTTTATCGAGGGCAACTTTGAAGAAGCCACGAAGCAGAAACAACAGGCTGATAGTGTTTATGGACCCAACTACTGGAATCCGCAATTACTTTACATTGAATCAGTTTATTATATCCGCCAGCGGCAGGATTCTGTGGCAATAGGTATTTTGAACCAGATCATCAATCAATATCCTAATGCCCCATTAAAAGAAAAGGCGGCTACAATGATAGATGTTCTTCAAAGAAGAGCGTCTATTGAGGAGCATTTAACCAACTTAACAGTTGAAAGAGCCAAAGAAGATTCACAGATAGTGGTATATGACTCCGCTAAAATAAGCAAAGGAGTTTTGCCAACCATTAAAAATGAAAACGTTAAGCCGGCACAACAAGTGGTAACCTCAGAAAAACCACTATTAAATCCTGAGAAAAATTTGCCGCCTCCGGTTACTAACGGCACGTTTACTTTTGACCCCCTTGCCCCTCAATCCGTAGTGATGATGCTTACTAAGGTGGATCCGGTTTATAGCAACGAGGCAAAAAATGCATTTGCAAGATACAATCGCGAAAAGTTCCGCTTACTTAACCTTGAGATAACAAAAGATACGCTGGATAATGAAAGAACGTTGCTGGTATTTTCCCGGTTCGAAAATGGGGATGCCGCTCTTAATTTCATGGATAAAATAAAACGGGATGCTCCATCGGAAGTTTCGTGGTTACCCGCGGATAAATATTCATTCTATATAATTTCCAGCACGAATCTTGATCTGTTAAAGCAAAATAAAAACCTTACAAATTACCTGGAATTGCTGCGCAAAAAGTATCCAGGCAAATTTTAGAGAATAATATTCTATTTCAAATAAATAATTGGAAAAGGAAAAATGGCAACCAGCAAACAAAACATAAATAAAAAACAGGTGAAAGAAAGCCGTACCAGGCCAAGTGTAAAAATACTTTGGACCATGGTGTTCGTGGGGCTGATAGGGGTAGCGTGCATCTTCACAGCAGTAAACTTTGGTGTCTTTGGTACACTTCCATCATTACAGGAATTGGAAAATCCACAGGCGAATCTTGCATCAGAGATTTATGCGAATGACGGTAAAACATTGATGGGGAAAATATATACAGAAAACAGGGTGTCGGTAGACTACCAGGATATTTCGAAGCATGTAATTGATGCCTTGATTTCGACGGAAGATATCAGGTTTTACGAACATTCCGGTATTGATGCGATTGCCATTGGCCGCGCTGTAAAAGGGTTGGGACAAGATGGCGGAGGCAGTACCATCACCCAGCAGCTTGCAAAAAATATTCTTGGACAGGGCCGCGGCTCGGTTTTAAAAAGAGGCACCGATAAACTCAAGGAATGGATTGTTGCATTGAAGCTTGAAAAGAATTTTACCAAGCAGGAAATTATTGCCTTATACCTAAACAGGGTTTCCTGGGGGAACATTTATGGAATAAGAAACGCATCACGTGTATTTTTTCAAAAGGAGCCATCACAACTCACAACCGATGAGGCCGCATTACTCGTAGGAATGCTAAGCGGGCCGGGCCAGTATGATCCGCTGCGACATCCAAAAGCAGCTACTGACAGAAGAAATCTTGTAATGGATCGTATGGTTACGAATAATGTTTTATCAGCTTCTGAGGCCACAACGCTTCAAAAAAAACCATTGGGCATCAAATATAAAAAGCTGGATGAAAGCCTGGGAATTGCGCCATATTTTCGGTCAGTTCTTAATAAGAAGTTGGATGAATGGTGTAAAGCTCATAAAAATCCTGTGACAGGAGATAACTATAATATGTATAAGGACGGATTGAAAATATATACTACAATCGATCCTAAAATGCAATTGTACGCCGAAGAGGCCATGATAAAACACATGGTGATTATGCAAAAGAAATTTAATGGACAGTTACCAAAAAATGTATGGAAAGGCCACCAGGATATTTTGGATAGAGCAATGAAAGAAACCGAACGATGGAAAAATTTGAAAGAAGAAGGACTTAAAACCGAAGAAATAAAAAAGACTTTCTACGAACCGGTTAAAATGAAAGTTTTTGCATGGAACGCTACCCGGTCAATCGACACCGTTATGACGCCAATTGATTCCGTTAAGTACAACAGGCAAATGATGCAAACATCATTTGCTGCGATTGATCCCGTATCCGGTGAAGTAAAAGCCTGGGTAGGCGGCATAGATTTTAACTGGTTCAAGTATGATCACGTTACCGCGAACCGGCAGGTAGGTTCTACTTTCAAGCCATTGCTTTACACGCTTGCATTAACCGATGCCGGCCTTACTCCTGAAAGCCCCATCGGTGGAAAAGCAATTACACTTGCCAATAAAACAATTTCGGGTGGCGGCGGTACTATGGCTTATTGCCTTGCTAAATCTTTGAATTCTGCTGCATGGGACCTTATGAGCCGCATCGGCCCCAAAAAAACGGCCGAGTTTGCACATCTTTGCGGCATACAAAGTAAAATACCCGTGGTACCGTCTATTGCACTCGGCTCAGCCGATTTACAGCTCCTGGAAATGCTGAGGGCTTATACGATGTTCCCAAACAGGGGCTTCAATACAGAACCAATTTTTATCAACCGCATAGAAGATAAAGATGGTAATGTTCTGGAGAGCTTTCAATCCGAGACGAAGCAAGTGATAAGCGAAGCAGACGCTTTTATTATGTATAAGATGATGCAGGGTGTAGTTGATTTTGGAACGGGGCATGCGATGCGTGACCGGTATGGTATCACTGCAGAGATGGGTGGAAAAACAGGAACCACGAATGATAACACAGATGGCTGGTTTATCGGATATACACCCCAGTTGCTTGCAGGGGCCTGGGTTGGCTGCGATGATCGCTTTTTGAGAATCTCCCATACAGGGGGAGGTAATGAATTAGCCATGCCCGAGTTCGCATTTTTTATGCAAAAAGTATATGCTGATAAAAAACTTGGAATTGATCCCAACGCACAATTTCAAAAGCCTGCAGAATTAAATAACGATCCTATTTATGCTGATCAGAACTTTTCTAATATTGTAAAAGAGGGCCAGGGAAACGATTTTACTGAAGACCAGGGAAATGGTGATGCAGGAGACTACACCGAGCAAAATAGTGTTCCTGTGGAATCAGAATTTGATAAGAATCAGTTTAAGGACAAAAAAGAGGATAAAAAAATTATCGGCCCAATCAATATGGCTGATGAGTTTAAAAAAGAATCGCCTTCAGCGCCAGTTAAAGAACCTGCAGATAATACAACAGATAAACAGCCAAAAGCTGTAATGCAAAAACCAGTTGATAAGAAAGCGCCAAATACAGTAGAAGACAAATCCAAAAAAAAGTAATTCTAAAAAAATGATAGATCGGATGGCGATTAATAGTTCCCTATTGACGCTGCTTTAGATGGTGCTACTCTAAGAATGTTGGATTTTGTCCGGCATTTGATCAGATAAAATTGCATAAACATCAATTTCATACCGTCCTGTTCATTTCGAAAAATAACATAAATAGCAAAAAGCATATTAACCCTAATGTATGTATCCCGAAAACTATGTATTGTATTATTTTAAGCCAGCCATCAGATTGAAGATTCTTCAAAGCTAAAGCCGCACAGGTAATAACTCCAGCCTCAATACATAAAACTACTATTTCAGGCAGATCAATTACGTGTTGTGAAATACGTATTTGGTGCTGTAGCCAATAAACAAGGATACCAATCGCGGTAACAAAATTCACCACGCTGATTAAGGATAAAAGTTTATGCGCAGCAGTTCCTGCTATCAATACACCGGGATAAATTACAATTATTCCGACAACAATAATAGTAATCCACTTATCTGTAGTGCTCATGGAGAAATGATTTGTTTGCCTGGTTAATTTGGTTGCGGGAAGATGGCTGAAGATATCTTTCAATATCATTTTATTTTTATGGTTCCACGCCAGCCTCAAGCGGTTAAATGTTTCTTCATTACCATTGCCGGCTGTTCATACCCTGTAAAGCATTTTTCATTACGAGACAGCCGGCACTTTTAACCCATTAAAAAGTACTTGCTGAATTTAGGGCCCTCTTTAGCCCGATTACGTAGATGGGTGCCTTTAAAAAACTGTTTAGAAGGCAAGTACCAACTGATTGACTAACAAGCTATTTCAGAATGCCAGGATGTGGAAATTACGGTTAAGTATTTAACGTAAAAATGCAATAACAAATCGGAAAACACGTTTTATGTGGAAATTACGGTGAAGTGTTTCCCGCAAAAATTGCGAGAATCTTTCGGAAAACACTTCTTTAGGACAAAAGCTACAAAAGCAATTGGCCTCCTGATTTTCCAGGTATTCGACAAACCAAACAACGGTCTATGAAAAAATTCTACTTTTTTTTAAAATGTACCCTGATTACCTTAACAGTCTGCTTTTCAATGCTTTTAAATACTAATGTAAAAGCACAAGACTGTTCTCTCTTGACGGCGACCTTTAAGAGCTATGAATCAAGATGTGCTTCTACGGGCTCCATAAAAGTAATTGCTTCAGGAGGCTCCGGATCTTATAAATACAAAGTTTCCGGCCCTGTAAACTCAAATTTTACTACAACGGATTCAATAACAGGCTTATCTGCAGGCAGCTATACAGTTGAAATCAAAGATATCAATACCAATTGCACATTCACAAAAAGCAACGTGGTAGTTTCCGGAACTTATCTGGACCCGAGGTTTACTTTATTAGGTTCGGATATCACTTGCGAAGGCGGAAGTAATGGAAGTATTGCAATTAACAGTCAGCAAGACGGAAGATCTCCATTTCAATACTCCATTGTCGCACCATCTCCATTGGGAGTTGGTACAAATAACGCCACGGGGTCATTCAACAACTTAATTCCGGGTGATTACAGCATAAGGCTGACTGACAGTTGCGGAGGTATTCAAACAAGGCTGGTTACGATCCATGATTATACATGGAGGATTGATAGCTATGACTTTACGAAAGTTTCATGTGATTCTGCTAAAGGATACATAAAAGTGATAGATAGCAAAGGCAACATAAGCACTTCAGGTGGAATTCCAGGCTTCAATTATGGAATGGTAAGACAGCCGGGCGATACTATTTGGTCTGCTTCTCCTAACTTGAGCGTCTATGTAGCCGGAATCTCTTCTTTTGAAATAATTGCAAAAGATAATTGCGGAAAAATTAAGAAAGGAAATACAGCAGTTTCTTTTTTCCCTTCACTGGGTGCCACGGTAAATATCTACAACAATACCTGTGATAAATTTTCAGCCTCAGTAAATGGAGTTACCAATTTCTTTAATGCTTCGTTTTGCTTGTATAATAGCAGCAATGTTCAAATAGCCTGCAATGCTACAGGTGTGTTTACAAATATCCCCTATGGCAGCTATTGTATAGTGGCGCTTGATGGTTGTACAAATTCCTCCATTTCAAGGTGTTTCACAGCCAATGCTCCTGCGCTTAGTATTGGAAATAATGTGGGGATAAGTAATAAAACATGTACACAATTTACCGCGTCAATTACAGGCCAGGCAGGACTTACCAATCCAAATTATTGCCTTTACAATTCAGCATCCGTATTAATTACATGTAACGCTACTGGTGTGTTCAACAATCTTTCTTATGGCAGCTATTCTATTACGATGCATGATGGTTGCAGGGATACTACAATACAAAGATCGTTTTCTGCGAAAAGGCCGGTACCAGGTGTGAATGCAGTTATTACTCCTTCATACATTACTTGTACTAATTTTGGAATGGTTGTAACAGGCGATAGTCTTACCACACCTGACTTTTGCTTATATAATTCATTGGGCACTCTTGTCGTTTGCAATACTAGTGGCAAGTTTGACAGCATAGCTTTAGGAAGCTATTGCGTGAAAGTGCACGATGCCTGTTTAGATACCACTTTTACCAGGTGCTTTACCGTTACCACGCCTTTGGTTACAAATGATATCTCAGTCGCAATAACCAATACAGGTTGTAATCTTTTCACTGCTACTATTAAAAGCAGTAATCTTAAGAACGCGAATTATTCTTTATATAATAGTGCAGATTCATTTTTCAGCAGCAATAGTACCGGAATCTTTACTAATATCGGCGCGGGTTCTTACTACATAAAATCGAGGAATGGCTGCCCGGATACAACCTTTAAGACTTCTTTTTCTATATCAATACCAATTCCTTCGGTAAACGCAACAGCGCAATTGAGTAATTATGCATGCGGCTCATTTAGCGCTGCCATCACCAATCAACAAAATCTTACTTCTCCTCAATTTTGTATTTATAATAATAGTAACGTATTGCTAACTTGTAATTCAACTGGAGTATTTGATAATTTAAGTTACGGTTCTTATTGCATTAAAATAACCAACAGTTGCTATGATACGGTAATTACCAGGTGTTTTACTGCAGCGGCCACACCTCTTGGTTTGACGGTAACCTCAAGTAAATCTTGTACGTATGGCGCCTCAAAATTTGACATCACTGTAAATGGTGCCACTCCGCCTATAAGCATAAAAGTGTATAATTCTGCAGGAATTCTTTTGTCAAACAAAAGCTATGGAACCAATAATATTACCATAGAAAATCTGTTGGGTGTTGTAGGCGGCCAAACTTACAAGTTTACGGTAACGGATAATTGCGGCAGGACGAATTTTGTAAACGTCGTTGCTAATAGCAGCTATTTGAATCATTCAATAGTAGCAGTATCCAAATGTCCCGGTGGAGTTTGGCCCAATGGTTCTGGTAATATTGAAGCAACGGTCGCAACTAATTTAGGAGCGCTGGTGGTGGAGATTTCGGCAAAAAATGGCGTACAGTTTTCTCCGGGAGTTTCCCCAAATTCTGTTTCAGGATCCGTTTACCATTTTGATGATCTTGGGCCTGCCACCTATATTTTAAGATACAGGGCGAATGCTGCATGCTCTAATTATCTTTACGATACAATAGTCGTAAAGCCCTATACATTCCCGAGCTTGCAAAATTCAACTGCTTACCAGTGTGATGTAAATGGTTTTACAGTAGGTGCAGTTGCTACAAATGGAGTGAGCCCTTTTAGTTATTCAATAATTGGCAGCGCACCTGAAACACCAGCTATCATCGCCGGCCCGCAGGCAAACCCGCTTTTCAATATTGATAACGGCACCATGTATTCTTTAATAAGGTTGAGAGCTTTGGATGCATGCGGAAATGCTACGCTGGGAGATGCAAGTATTTTGCCTCTGGCTGATAATAAAATCGTTTCAAGTTCAAATTGTTTCATTCAACCGGCAACTTTAAACGTTGACCCAATGTACAATTCAACGTATAATTGGTACAAAAAAGCAAATGCAGGTAGTACAGATAGTACATTGCTGTCAAGTACAAGCTCCGTATATATTCCCACTGTTATGCCATCAGACACAGGCCTGTATATCTGTCACATATCCGTGGGTACTTGTATCAGCCGTACTTATAATTTCAATTTAACTGGAAGTTGTGCCGGTTACAGTGTTTTGAATGTTTCGTCGCTTGAATTTGCAGGAAATTTTTTGAATGATAAAGTTTTATTGAATTGGAAATCGGTAGAACAGGAAAATCTTTCGGTATATGTCGTTGAACGGAAGAATCACGATAATACCTTCAGTGAGATTGGCAGGGTTATGCCTTCAAACACGCAAAAATATTATTTCACAGATCAAAGGCCTGATTATGGCAACAATTTTTACAGGTTAAAACTTATTAAAAATGATAATACCGTTGCCTTTAGTAAAATAATAACGGTAAGCAGGGTTGAGGCGACTGCAGGCATAACTTTATATCCGAACCCGGTTACCGATTTCTTTACAATTGATTTTAAAAATCTTGAAAGTCATGTATATAAAATCACCCTGATGAATATAAACAACCAGGTGATAAGCGAAGAAACATTTAATAGCAGCATAAACAAAAAACTGGAGATGAAGAGAAACAAATTTTTAAGTAATGGGATTTACCTGCTAAGAATAGTTGATTCGAACACAAACCAGGAATACAATCAAAAAGTTATTTTCAAATAGAAAAACAGGGGTGATGTTAAAGAAATCAGGTGAAAGTAAAACAGGGCAGGTACACCGATACTATTCACCCGTGTAAGATTTTTATAAGATTAAATTTAGATGCGCAATAGTGGGCTGTCGCATCGCTAATGGTGATTTAAATAATTACTTCACATTCCGTCCACTCTTCAACCCTTGCAAAAACTGCAGGGGTTGAATTTTTTACACCTTATTGATATTATTTTGACCCGTTATAAAAAGCACAAACTGTATTCATAAGGCATATCTCGCATTTGGGTTGCGGCCTGCAAATTTCCCTTCCAAGAAACGACATAGCCATGCCCGCATCCCACTCTTTTTTTGGCAACACTTCCATTATTTGTTTCTCAATTTTCTTAGGATCAGTTCCGGATGCGATACCGAGCCGCGGCGCAACACGCACTACATGCAAATCAACAATTACGCCCTCTGGATCTTTTCCGGCTTCACGCATAATTACATTGGCTGATTTCCTCCCTATTCCCGGCAATGCGGTAAGTTCTTCTAAAGTGAGCGGAATATTTTTATCGTCTTTTATTTTTTGAGACATCTCCATAACCCATTTGGTCTTATTACCAAAATTTCTCACTTTACCTATATAGGGAAATAAAAGATCTGCGGTGGCGCGTGAAAGCGATTTCATATCGGGAAAAGCTTCAAAAACTGCAGGGGCAATTTCATTAATATGCCTGTCAGAATCCTGGGCGGATAACACAACCATAATCACCAGTTGATATATATTTTGGTAATCCAGCGGATGTTTTGTTTTCTTATATTTTCTAAGCAAAGGTTTAATGGCTTCCGGCCAGTCTGTTTGATGTGGCATAGTAAAATAGGTTTTAAAATAAATCTACTATAAAATTAGTATTTGCAAGGGAAGATTAAAATGTGCAATATTTCATCCCACCCTTTCCAAACAATTTCTTCGCCTTTTTCCAATTTTTTTTCACCTTCATACAAATATGATTTTTGAATAATAAAAAGATGTTTTATTTTGGATTAAAAAATATAGGTCACTTCAAATCAAAAAAGCCAAAACAATGCGTAAAACATTTTTAGCCATAACCGTTTTAATTACGGGATTATCAATCGCTATTTTTTCCTGCGAAAATAATGATACCAAAAAAGATGAAGTAAAACCAGTATCGATCACCCGGGACAGCCTGGTAAAAAGAGGAGAATACCTTGTGTCTATCATGGGCTGTGATGATTGCCACTCTCCTAAAAACATGACCGCACAGGGGCCGGTACTTGACATGGAGCGCAGGCTGTCAGGATATCCTGCACAACGCCCGATGACTAAAGTTGATCAGGCATCGCTAAAAAGTGGATGGATGCTATTTAGTGCGGATCTCACGTCTGCCGTAGGCCCTTGGGGACAATCCTTTTCAGCGAATATTACTGGCGATCCTAAAACCGGCATTGGCAACTGGACAGAAGAACAATTTAAGAGAGCCATCACACAAGGAAAAGCAAAAGGCCTTGAAAAAAGCCGCGATCTGCTTCCTCCTATGCCCTGGCAAGACTTCCGGCATTTAAATGACGACGATGTTAAAGCCATTTATTCCTATTTATTATCAGTAAAGCCGGTAGAGAATGTGGTGCCTGCACCAAAACAGCCTGGTGAATTATAAAGCTGCCTTTGATTTTCCAACTAGGTATGCTTTGAAAATACGGGTTGTCTGGGTGCATTCCAAATTGTCGCTTTGCTGAACTGCACGTGGGCGGTGGGACACCGCCCACGGCGGGCTGCCCTGGTTGGTGTCCCACCAACCAGCGACAATTTGGAATGCACCCTGTTGTCTAACGGAAAAGGAATTATAATTAATTCAGTTATCTTCGCGCAACCAAATTTTTCTATAAACCTCATGAAGGTTTTAATTAAAGACGCTACGATACTTTCTCCCGCATCTCCTTTCCACGGACAATCAAAAGATATTCTAATAGAAAATGGTATCATTTCTAAAATTGGAAATAAGTTAGATGCAGGCGACGCAAGAGTTATTGAGGCTCAGGGCTTGCATGTTTCTGTTGGATGGATGGATTGCTTCGCTAATTTTTGCGATCCGGGGCAGGAATACAAGGAAACGCTGGAAACGGGTGCTATGGCTGCGGCGGCCGGTGGATTTACACAGGTAATGCTTATGCCAAATACACAGCCCGTCGTGCATAACAAAAGCCAGGTTGAATATGTAATTCAAAAAAGCAAACAACTACCTGTAAACATAATTCCAATAGGTTCTGTGACTAAGAACGCTGAAGGCAAGGAACTTGCTGAAATGTACGATATGCACAATTCCGGCGCAATAGCTTTTTCTGATGGATTGTCAACCATACAATCGTCTGGGATGCTGCAAAAATCTTTGCAATATCTACTGGCTATAGATGCCACGGTGATACAGGTGCCGGATGATAAAAGTATTGGCTCAGGCGGCCTTATGAATGAAGGTATTATTTCAACCCGGTTAGGTCTGCAGGGCAAGCCTGCAATTTCGGAAGAAATATTGATCTCCCGTGATATCGAGTTGGCAAAGTACACAGGCTCAAAAATTCATTTTACCGGCGTGACAACCAAAAAGTCACTCGAATTGATTGCGGCCGCAAAAAAAGAAAAAATTAAGGTGAGCTGTTCTGTTACGCCTTATCATTTGTTTTTCTGCGAAGAAGATCTTCTTACCTACGATACCAACCTTAAAGTGAATCCGCCACTGCGAACAAAAGAAGACAGGGATGCTTTAAAAGAGGGCATCAAAAATGGCGTCGTGGATTTTATCGCCTCACACCATCAGCCACAGGATTGGGATCATAAGGTGTGTGAATTTGAATATGCAAAAGAAGGGATGGAAGGTCTTGAAAGTGTATATGGTGCTGCACGCATCTGTGGCATTAGCGCAGCCGATTTTGTAAAAATGCAGGTAGAAAATACGAGAACCATTTTCAATTTGCAGGTGCCGCAGATCAATGAAAACGAAACAGCCAACCTTACCCTGTTTAACACAGATGAAGAATATATTTTTGAAGAAAATAATATCTTTTCAAAATGTAGCAACAATGCCTTTATTGGAAAAACACTCAAAGGCAAAGTGATTGGGATTATTAATGGAGACAAGTTATTTTTGTCTGAATAACTTTCGCTTACTAAATAAAATATTATGGAACAAACTATAACACCACCATCAACAAAAGGAATAATAATAGGCCTTATTCTTATTGTTATTTCAATTGTAATTTATTTTGCAGACATTCCATTAGATGGACCGGCCAAATGGGTAGGTAACGTCATATTTATTCTCGGCATTATATGGTCAGTAAATACTTATGGGAAACAAATAAACCACAACTCCACCTTTGGAAATTATTTCGCTCACGGCTTTAAAGTTACTGCCCTTGCAACTTCTATCATGGTAATTTACCTTATCATTTTTATTGTTCTGTTTCCTGAATTTAAGGAAAAAGGAATCGAGCAGGCAAGGATCAGCATGCAAAAGAATAAACAATTGACTGAAGAACAAATATCACAGGGGTTAGAGATAACTAAAAAATTCTTCATGGTGTTTGTTATCGGAGGCTCGTTGCTTATTTACCTCATTTTCGGCTCACTGGCATCGTTAGTAGGTGCCGCAATTACAAAAAAGGAACCTGTTTCCCCCATTGGTGGATCTAACCAACCGCTGCAGTAATGGATATTTCCGTAGTTATTCCACTTATTGATGAGGCTGAATCTTTACCCGAACTGGAGGCGTGGATAAGGAAAGTAATGGAGCAACATGTTTTCAGCTACGAAATAATTATGATAGATGATGGGAGCAGCGATAATTCATGGAAAGTAATACAAGAGCTTCATCAAAAAAATCCACGGGTAAAGGGAATAAAATTTCAAAGAAATTACGGAAAAAGCGCAGCGCTCAATGAAGGCTTTAAAATAGCACAAGGCGACGTGGTGATAACAATGGATGCTGACCTGCAGGATAGCCCGGACGAAATACCCGAGCTTAGGCGAATGGTGCTTGAGGAAGGTTTCGACATAGTGAGTGGCTGGAAGAAAAAAAGGTATGACAGCAAGCTTTCAAAAAATATTCCCTCTAAGTTATTTAATGCCGCAACCCGGAAAGTAAGTGGCATTTACCTGCATGATTTTAATTGCGGGCTAAAAGCTTACAAGAATAAAGTAGTAAAATGCATAGAGGTGTATGGCGAAATGCACAGATACATTCCCTTGTTGGCAAAATGGGCAGGCTTTAAAAAATTTGGAGAGAAAGTAGTAGAGCACAGGCCACGGAAATATGGAGTCACCAAGTTTGGGTTAAGCCGCTTTGTAAATGGTTTCCTCGATTTAATGTCTATTGTATTTGTAGGTAAGTTCAGAAAAAATCCAATGCATTTTTTTGGACTATGGGGTACTTTGTCATTTGCATTTGGCCTGGTCGTTTTTGTATATCTGACCATAACAAAATTTTTCTTTGACAAAACCGGCCTGACGCAAAGGCCTTTATTTTTCTTCGCGATATTCGCCATGATCATCGGTACACAACTTTTTCTTGCAGGCTTTTTAGGGGAACTTATATCCAGGAACGGCGCTGAAAGAAATCATTACCTGATAGAGGATAAAATTAATTAGCCGATTTGCTAATGTGCTTATTCAAATCAGTATATTGAAACAATCCATTCTTAAATAGCCAAATGGAACAACAAACTTCGCCTGGTAAGTTAGTTTCCTCTCCTGAGCCTGTCAAAGCATCGGAGAGAGGTTCCGGTGAGGTCATCATCATCGGCCCTGCACATCCACTGCGAGGCGGCCTTGCCTCGTATGATGAGCGACTGGCGAAAGAATTTAATGACCAGGGATATCACGCCACCATTTATACGTTTTCTTACCAATACCCCTCCTTTCTTTTTCCGGGCACAACGCAATATTCCACTGAGCCTCCGCCGGCAAATATCTCCATTGAAGTAAAAATAAATTCTGTCAATCCGCTAAATTGGATAGCTGTCGGTAACGAATTAAAAAACAGGAGGCCCGATATTATCGTGGTAAGATATTGGCTTCCGTTTATGGGGCCTTGCCTTGGTACAATTTTAAGGAGGGTTAAAAAAAACAAACACACAAAAGTTATTTGTATTGCCGATAATATTTTCCCCCACGAAAAAAGGCCCGGCGATGTGCCTTTTACCAAATACTTTTTAAAGCCTGTAGATGCGTTTATAACCATGAGCGAAAAAGTACTTGCAGACTTGCAAAAATTTGCCGGTACAAAGCCGGCCCAATTTGTACCCCATCCCTTGTACGATAATTTCGGAGAAAAAATTGCTAAGAATGTGGCAAGGCAAAAGCTCGGTATTGGCCTTAACGATAAAGTGATTTTATTTTTCGGCTTTATTAGAAAATACAAAGGACTCGATATTTTATTAAAAGCCATGAAGTTGTTAAAACAGGATGCTGCTACGCAAAATATTAAGCTGTTGATAGCAGGAGAGTTTTATGAAGACGAAAAAA
>JBDTUZ010000072.1:0-20699 GCA_040007435.1 Ginsengibacter sp.
CCAGTAAAACCAATACTTTCAAACGATCTTTTTTAAAAGTGCGGAAAACAGGAAAACGAGCCTCAACTGAAGCCCGTTTTTAGTTAATAAAATTCAAAAGAATTACCTGCTAATTACTAATTTTTGAGTTTGAACACCATTGCCGTTGTTCACTTTTAGGAAATACATGCCTGCACCTAGTTCGCTTACATCGAGGGTATTGTAATTAATTCCATCCCCTACGCTTACAGATTTATGCAACACTTGTTGGCCAAGTGTATTGGAAATAATGATATTAGCATTTCCCCTTTTGTAAGCATCAAATGATACCGTAACAAGATTGGATGCGGGAACGGGATAAAGGCTCAGTCCTCCTCTTATAGTTGTAGGCACATCGATAACAGGAGCATCCAGGCTAAAGTTTGTCGCACTCAATTGAATGTTCAAAGTGTAGCACTGGGTGTTACTAAATGCACCATTATAACCATATACATAAACAATGTACGAATCAATGGTGTTAGTATTTAAAGTGAAAGATTCGCTGGCAGTCCCTCTATTTTGGGAGGTTCTTAGAAGGAATCCGTTTGTTCTATACAATTGCATATCATAATCAGCAGGAAGGTTCGTCAATGTTACCTGCATCCTTCTCTGGCTGGCCGTATTATTGAAAATATAATAATCATTATCCCCAGCGGAATTGATTTGCGCATTGATATCAACTCCAACGCCTATGGCAGCCGGAGAAGCCAAAACATCGTTTGGTTCATACTGGTCAGAGCAGCCCGAAACCGCCGATGTAATAAACTGCGCACTGCTGTAATTACTGCTTCCCGATGAACAATTTGTTCTTACGCGCCAATCGTAGGTCGTTGAAGCAGATAATCCTGAAATACCAACGGAATTGGCTGTGGTAGCTGTTGCTGCACTTATCCATGTTGACGAACTGGTCACTTTATAATCTACATCATAATTGTTTCCTCCGCTTACACTACCCCACGAAACATTTGCAGAGGCCGATGTGATTGAGGAAGATGTTAATCCCGAAGGAGGATTACAAACTGCCGCAGCAGAAGTGGTAAATTGAGCGGCACTATAAGAACTACTGCCGGAGGAACAATTTGTTCTCACTCTCCAATCATACAAAGTCGAAGCCGTTAAACCAGAAACGCCTGCAGATATTGACATAGTTGCCGTTGCGATATTTATCCATGTTGACGAACTATTCGCTTTATAATCCACATCATAATTATTTGCACCACTTATACTATTCCAGGAAACAGTTGCCGAGCTTGTAGTGATAGAGGAGGAACTAAGTCCTGAGGGAGGATTGCAAGCTCCTGTAGATGCCGTTGTAAATTGAGCAAGGCTGAAACCACTATTACCGGAAGCACAATAGGATCTAACTCTCCAATCATACGAAGTAGCTAAGGACAAACCTGAAAGATTTACGTTGGTAGCTGTTGTGGACGACACAACGTTGATCCATGAACCAGAATTAGTACGCCTGTATTGCACCAAGTAGCTTGTAGAACCACTGGCGCTGTTCCATGAAAGATTGGCGCTATTGGTTGTTACAGAAGAAGCCAGGCTGGTAGGATCAATACAACCAGATGCAGCCGCAGTTGAAAACTGCCCGGTACTATAACTACTGCTTCCTGAAGCACAATTTGTTCTCACTCTCCAATCGTAAGAAGTAGAATAGGCTAAATTGCTCAATATAGAGTAGGTGCCTGGTATTGCACTTGCTACATTAATCCATGTGGAAGAACTTGTTGCCTTATAGTCCACATCGTAGGTATTTGCACCACTTACAGCAGTCCATGAAACATATCCAGTAGTTGGAGACGGAGCAGCGCTCAGCCCGGTTGGGGCGTTACAAGCTACAGGAGATGTAGTCGTAAATTGAGCGCTTACATAATTTCCGCTTCCACCTGAGCAGTTTGCTCTCACCCTCCAATCATAAGTTGTTCCCTGCGTTAACCCCGTTATATTTTTAGATGTTCCTGCAAGAGCTGTCGCGGCATTGGTCCATGTAGAGGTAGTAGTTAGTTTGTAATCTACATCGTAACTCAAGGCATTAGGGACAGCGGCCCAGCTCACAGTTGCACTTGTATTGGTAATTGCAGAGGATGAAAGTCCGGCAGGATCGCCGCATGTAACAGGGGTGCAGGGATCCAGCGTAAAAGACGCGATACGTGTGCTCCAGGTTGATGCGGCATTATACTCGCAGGTAAACCAAAAAGTAACACCATCCGGATCACAAACCAATTCGTTATAATCGCCATAACGGGTGCTTGCGTTAGAAGCCGTTCCGGCTATGATAACATCTTCACTATATGTCATCGTGTTTAAGGGATCACATTCTTGCCTTCCGGTATATCGTGCCCCTGGAAATACGCCTGTAGCCGAAGACGCAACATTATAAGCTAATCCGATATTTCCGTTTGCATCATAACAAATTGTGGACATCCATCTGTGCGTATTATCGGGGGCGTAAGTGCTTTGCTGATAAATGCCCCAATTACCAGTTGTTTTCCGGAGTTCATACCAGCGCACCCCGGAAATATTGGAGCCTTTATCGACCACGTGCGACATTACAATACCCTCGTAACCAGCGAAATTTCTATAAATTGGCTGGTTCATAATTTTCTGATGTAATGCTTCCACTTTAACAGATGTTCCAGGCTGTGTAATACATTGTCCTCTTGTGGTTGTGCAGATATCTGACTTGTATGCCACTGTGGCCAACGATGCTTTTGTAGTTACCCGTGAATTCGCCGGAGTTACAAAATCAACTTTAAATTCCAGGATGCCGATGCTATCCACATCAGAAGTCGTGGATGTCCAGGCGTCATCTGCCATGTAAGCAATCAACCCTCCCGTACCGGATGGAGGAAGAGAGGAGCCTTCCAGATCAACGGGACACATAGAAAAGAATTTACTGGTAGTCCCAAGGGTAAGCTTTTGCATAGTAGCGGTTCCGTTACCAGCAATCATTTTGGCCCTGTCGAATGCATATACACTTGATCCGGAATAAGTAGCTGCATTTGCAAAATCATTTGTAGTGGCATAATATGCATCGGGCCAAACGGAAAATTTCGGATAGTCGGGGAAAGTATTTCCAGTACTAAAAAAATACACATACCACTGCCCCGCAGGGTCACTTGTTTTCGTAATAGCTACAATTAATCCTTCAGTGCCGGTTTCAGGTTTGTTAGAAAATTCCGTTAGAATGAATCTATCTGCAAGCTGGTCATATAAAGCTATCGGATCACCCAAGCCGCCCTTGCCGGTAATGGCATCCAAATAGGTTTGTGCTACTACCTGGCCACCACTTTTATTATATACTTTAAACAGAGCTCCTGATGCGCCATTGATCATTTGAATGATATGATTGGGACCTGCACACATTGTTGGATCGGGAGGATTCAACGGCTGATAAGGCATACCTGCAAAATTTCCAGTAATAGCCCGGTCAATTGCCGATTGTTTATGCGGCTTCGAAGGATAATTTTTTTGCAATGCAGGATCTTCTGCGAAAGTCCTGACAGGATATAACACGGGATCACTTCCTTCCTCGAATTCCTCATCCTTCCCGATGATACCATCCTCATCTCTTACTATTACATCCGGAATTGCTTTGTCAGCCAATGTAAAATTTCTAAGGTCCTTTGTTACTTTGATTAATTTACCGGTTATAACTTCAGGATTTTTGGCGATCACTGATACTTGAGCTGCGGCAGTGTACGCAAGGAAAAATGCAATAAGGAGAAATGAAAGTCTTCTCATGTGTGTTAATTTTGAATGTTAAGGGAATCCTAAATTAATTCAATTCGTTGAAAGTTTTTACAGGTAGATGATCTTTAATTTGAACATTCTTTTTTTCAAAGCCTTCACAGTTCCAGGAACAATTTTCACTATAAAAATCAAAGACGCTTTTGAATAAATGGAAGACCGAGATTTTAGTAGTAAGATTGCAAAATGTCAAAAATTATTATTTTATTAAAAAAAGATTTACTTCTTGAGTTAAGGCAGCAACACATTTTTTATGGAGTGTTGCTTTATGTTGCCTCTACAATTTTTGTGTTATACCTCGCTATGGGGCAACCGGAAAGCACTGTCTATAATGGGCTTTTCTGGATGATACAATTATTTGTATGCGTAAATGCGGTAGCAAAAAGCTTCCTGCAGGAGAGCAAAGGCCGGATGTTGTATTTCTTTTCGATCACTAGCCCCGTCAAATTCATTCTTGCGAAGCTTATTTATAGCACTTTAGTTATGTGTGTTATGATTGTAGTAAGTCTTGTGCTTTTTGGAATTTTACTTGGTCATCCTGTCTTAAATCAATTTCGTTTTGCATTAATCGCATTTTTAGGAGGGATAAGCCTGAGCCTCGTATTTACGTTAATGGCGGCCATCGCTGCCAAGGCTCAACAAAATGCTGCAGTGATGGCCATCCTTGGATTTCCTCTTATAATTCCACAGTTAATGTTATTGATGAAACTCTCAAAATCCGCCTTGGGAGAAATTTTCAGAGAAGGCGCGTTGATACAAATGTTGCTGTTGCTTCTTGGATTCGATGCAATGGTTATAGCATTGGCCATAATACTGTTTCCTTTTTTATGGAAGGACTGATTAATGTGAAAATGATTGAAAATGCTAAGGGTGTTGCAATTTCGCAATTAAGCGATTGCTAATTTTTCACGTTTCCTAATTGAGCTATTTACCTTTCATAACATCGGCCATTGTTTTTCCAATATCTGCAGGGCTGGCAACTACGTGCACTCCACACTCAGCAAGTATCTTCATCTTAGCAGCCGCTGTGTCTTCAGCGCCGCCGACTATCGCTCCGGCATGGCCCATGCGACGACCGGCAGGAGCGGTTTGGCCGGCAATAAAACCGACAACCGGTTTGGTTCCGTTTTCTTTTATCCAGTAAGCCGCATCTGCTTCCATGCTTCCTCCTATTTCTCCAATCATAACAATGCCATCCGTTTCTTTATCATTCATAAAAAGCTCTACAGCTTCTTTTGTAGTAGTTCCGATTATAGGATCTCCTCCAATGCCTATCGCAGTTGATATTCCAAGACCTGCCTTCGCTACCTGGTCGGCGGCCTCGTACGTAAGCGTTCCAGACTTTGAAACAATTCCTATTTTACCTTTCTTAAAAATAAAGCCCGGCATGATGCCAACTTTACATTCATCGGCAGTAATTACGCCGGGACAATTAGGACCGATCAATCTTGAATTAGAGTCCAATAAAAAATTTTTCACTTTTACCATGTCTTGTACAGGTATTCCCTCTGTAATACAAACTATCAGTTTTATTCCTGCGTTGGCAGCTTCCATGATTGCATCTGCCGCAAATGCCGGCGGTACAAAGATGATGCTCACATCGGCGCCGGTTTCCTTTACAGCTTGTTCAACTGTATTAAATACCGGCCTGTCAAGATGGGTTGTTCCGCCCTTATTTGGCGTAACACCACCAACAACCTTAGTTCCGTATTCTATCATTTGTGTTGCGTGGAATGTTCCTTCGGTGCCGGTAAAGCCTTGCACTATGATCTTTGAATCTTTGTTTACTAATACTGACATGAATAAATTTTAAGTTCGCAAATATAAGAAAAGAACCCCTATCCAACCCCTATCACCTAAAGGCGTAACAGGCGTTATGCTCCAATGTTTCAATGTATGCCACAATCTTTTATTTCTAAAAATTATTTTCCCGGTTCATGCCCTTCTTCTTCGGAAATGGGTTGGGATGCGGCGGCCTTATACCATTTTCTTATAACTTCTTCAGCCGGTTTTCCCTGTGGCGTGAAATCAACTCTATTCATTTCTGGGAAATAATTTTCGCCATACCACTTCCAAGCAAAACCTCCAGCAAACCAATTTTTATTTGCAAAACTTTCATAGAAGGCTTCGTATGCATTTTCCTGCGCCCTATTATTCACGGAGCTACCATCTTCTTTCCATGGTTCTGCCGTGCAACCATCCGCATTTCTGTATCCATATTCAGTAAAAAGAACTGGCCGTTTATTCTCACTACTAATTTTTTCAAGACCAGGTAAATATTTGTCCCAGGCATCCACGATATCCTGTGTGGATGGAGTTTTATCGTTTACTAAAGGGAAATACGCATCTATGCCGATAAAATCCATTTCCCTCCAAAATGGCACTTTATCATAATCATCCCAATTGGCTGCGTAAGTTATTTGTCCATGATATATTTGCTTTATGGAATCAATCAATTTATTCCAAAATGATGTCCTTTCACTGATAGCGTTTCCAAGCTCGGTTCCTATACAAAATATTTCTGCATGAACAGAATCGGCAATTTTGGCAAAATGCAAAATATAATTACTATAACTGTTCTCCCATATACGCCATGCCTCTTCATCAGCCAATATGAATTGTCCTGTATAAACTCCATCCCGGATCCATAAGTGAGGTTTAATCATTACAGATAAATTCTTTCGTTTTGCGGCTTGCAGGCAACCAATAACGCCTTCATCAGTTTCGCCCCACCATTGCCTCGGCGAGTTGTAAATGACAGAGGGGCTTTCTGTGCTGCAAAAAGCATAAGGGATTATTGCCACCGCATTTGCATTAATATTTTTTATTCCGGTAAACTCATTGCTATCTATTTCATGAACCGTGGCCACAAGCCCTACTCCTTTTATTGAAAATCCACTTAAATTTTTATTATTTCGGGCGTCAATTTCTTCTGCTATTTTATTTTTCACCTGGCTTACATCATTGCAACCACAATGAAAAAAGATTATCCACACGGGGAGAAAAAAATATAGAAATGATGTACGCAAAATAAAAACCAGGTTGTATTATTTTTTTATAAAAGCTCTTTCATCGCTATGCAGGAAATATTATTTTACAAAACTAAAATCATCTCCGTCGAACAATCCTAAATCACTCAACTTTAAGTGTGGAATTACCAGCAAGGCCATAAAAGACAAGGTCATAAATGGTGCAGATAGTTTAGACCCCAATTGTTTTGCGGCCTTATCAATTTCAGTGTAAGCTTCAGCAACTTCATAACCATCTTCATTGCTCATAAGGCCCGCTACAGGCAATGATAAGATTTTCTCAAATGGTGCGTCGATGGTATCAACACAACTTACTCCACCTTTTTTTCCGATAATAAGATTTACCGCTTTACAAATACTTTCATCATCAACGCCTACTGCTATTATATTATGACTATCGTGCGCAACCGAAGAAGCAATTGCGCCCTTTTTTAATCCAAAATTTTTAATAAACCCTTTCGCGACTGGAGCATCTTTGTAGCGATTAATCACCACCATCTTTAAGATATCATTATCGATATCACTGAGATAAAAATCATTATCAATTTTTGGTTGAGCATTTATTTTGTTAGTGATAAGTTGCCCATCCAGCGCCTCAATAACCTGCACCTCTTTCGGAAAATCTGAAATTGAAAATTTAAAATCAGCCACTCCCTTTTCCTTGCAATTGAAATTGTTTATGATCTTAGATTTTGGGGCGGAAATTTTTGAACTTCCTTTTTCCGCTACAACTACTCCATCGATATAAGTAGCCAGCACTTCGAAATTCACAAGATCTTTTACAATGATAAAATCAGCAGGATCACCAGCTTTCAATAAACCAACATTCATTTTATAGTGCTTGACAGGATTGATGCATGCAGCCTTCAATACATTAAATATATCAATCCCTTTTGTGACTGCTCTTCTGCAAAGATCATTTATATGACCGTTCACAAGGCTATCAGGATGTTTGTCATCACTGCAAAACATTATCTCATCCGGATGATCATTCAACAAATCAATTAACGCTTCAAAATTTTTGGCAGCACTTCCTTCACGGATCAAAATCTTCATCCCATATTTTAATTTATCAACTGCTTCCTCTTTGGTAAAACATTCGTGGTCGGTACTTATAACTACCTCGCCCGGTATCCCAGCTTCAATATATTTTTTTGCATCTTCTCCTCTCAAGCCAGGCGCATGTCCATCAACCGGTTTATCATATTTTTTTGCTGAATTTATTTTCTTCATAACTTCTTCATCTGCGTGCAACACGCCGGGGAAGTTCATCATTTCACTGAGGTAGTGAATTTCATCTTTGGCCAGGAGCCTTTCCACTTCATCTGAATTAAGAGTTGCACCGGCGGTTTCAAAAATAGTTGCAGGTACACAACTCGGCACTCCAAAATGAAATTTAAAAGGAACTTCCTTACCATTAGCAATCATAAACTCAACGCCCTCAAAGCCGCAAACATTTGCAATTTCATGCGGATCGCTTATAGTAGCAACCGTTCCATGTACAACTGCAAGCCGTGCAAACTCTGAAGGCACAAGCATGGAACTTTCTATATGAACATGCGCATCAATAAACCCGGGAAGAATATAGAAGGAAGGAATCTCTCCATCGTCATCATTATTCACAGCGTCTATTTTTCCATCTATAACCGATATAGTTCCCCGAAAAATTCTACGTGATTCTATATCTACAATATTTCCTTTTACAGTAAAATTCATCAATTAAAATTTTCGCTTAAACTTATCATAATACTAAAATCGTGAAGCTTTAAATTTATTATTTCCAAAGTAAACTGAAAAAAAATACAGTTTGAATATTACTTTACCTTGCGTAATAAAAATTTAATAGATGAAAAATATTATTCTGTTTGTCCTTTTTATACTTGCGATTGTATTCTTTCAATTTACCACGGCACAATCTGTTGATGATATAATAAACCAGTATATAACTGCCCGTGGCGGCATCGACAAATTAAATTCCATTCAATCTATTTACCTGGAGGGAACCAGGCAAATGATGGGCAGTGAAGTGGAAGTAAAAGTTATAAAAGTTGAAGGCAAATTATTCAGAACAGATTTTGAATTCGGCGGCAACCATGGGTACACAATCGTAACCCCGGACAAAGGCTGGTCATACATTCCCATGCGTTCTGATAAACCAAATGAAATTCCTGCACCTGTTTTAAAGTCCATGCAAACCCAACTGGATATTGCAGGGCCTCTCGTGAATTATAAATCCAAAGGATACCAGGCTGAATTGAAAGGAAAGGAAAATATTAATGGAAACGATGCCTATAACATACAACTTACTTCAGCAGATG
The DNA here is from genome assembly GCA_040007435.1 of Ginsengibacter sp. Classification (GTDB taxonomy): domain Bacteria; phylum Bacteroidota; class Bacteroidia; order Chitinophagales; family Chitinophagaceae; genus Ginsengibacter. Next base: position 9,122 of record JBDTUZ010000072.1, read on the forward strand.
GGAAAAATATCAATTATTATATTGATACAAAAACCAGCCTTCTCGTACAAACAAGGCAGATGAGTGAAGGTGGTCGTAACGGTGGCGGCCAGCCCAAAGAAATAGTTACAAATTTCAAGGACTACACAGAAGTCAACGGCATTAAATTTCCACAAACAATAGTAACTGAAGGGGAGGGAATGGGTGGCGGAGCGATGACATTTGACAAGATTGAAATAAACGTGCCTGTTGATGAAAAAATGTACAAGCCTGGTAATTAATTATCAGCAGTCGGTAACACGCTACCTGCTTTCATAATACTTTCTATTCGGCTTTTATACTTTATTTGAGAGCCTCTTTCACATAATATACCTTCTTTATGTACATTCGTGAGCAAATACGCAAACGTTTACATGAAAAAAATCTTACTCTTCATCATCTTTTTACATATTCTAAGTTTTTCCTTTTCTCAAAAGAAAAAACAATCATTGCCATCAACCACTTCTGCGGACAGTCTTTTACTGTCAACTACCAAGTTTAGGCTGGTTGGGCCTTTTCGCGGAGGAAGAAGCGGAGGCGTTGCCGGAGATTATAAAGATAAAAACACCTTCTATTTCGCGAGTACTGGCGGCGGCGTCTGGAAAACACAAGACGGAGGAAGTAACTGGAAAAATATATCTGATAAATTTTTTGGCGGATCTATAGGCAGCGTAGCAGTTGCTCCTTCTAATTCTTCAATTATATATGTGGGCGAAGGCGAGACAACATTACGCGGAAACGTTAGTGAAGGCCATGGTATGTGGAAAAGTGATGATGGAGGGCGTAATTGGAAACGTATTGGCCTTGATAATTCTAGACATATCATGCGTATTGTGATTGATCCAGATAACGCTGACATCGTTTGGGTGGCCGCGCTTGGGCACTTGTTCGGGCCGTCAAATGACAGGGGCGTTTATAAAACAATTGATGGAGGTAAAACCTGGAAGAAAACATTATTCAGCGATGATCAAAGCGGAGCGGCAGAACTCGTAATGGAACCGGGCAACCCTTCGGTATTATACGCATCAACATGGACCGTATTGCGCACTCCATATAGTCTTGAAAGTGGCGGCAAAGGAAGTGCACTTTGGAAAAGTACAGATGGAGGGGAGAGCTGGAAAAAGTTGAATGATAAAAAAGGCTTTCCAGGAAAAACTACAATAGGAAATATTGGTATTACAGTATCACCGGCTAATCCTGAAAGGGTATTTGCATTGGTAGAATCAGAAAAAGGTGGCTTGCTGAGAAGTGAAGATGCCGGTGAAACGTGGAATATCGTTAGTACCGATGCCAATATCCGGCAACGTGCGTGGTACTTCAGTAAAATATATTGCGATCCAAAAAATGCCGACGGCATTTATGCATTGAATGTAAATATGTATGGAAGCACAGATGGCGGTAAAACATTTAAAGAAATAAACACGCCGCATGGCGATCACCATGATCTTTGGATTGATCCTGAAAACAGTCAGCGTATGATAGTAGCAGATGATGGCGGGGGTCAAATAAGTTTTGACGCAGGCGCGAACTGGAGTACTTACGAAAATCAGCCTACAGCACAATTTTACAGGGTTTCAACCGATAATAATTTTCCTTACAGGTTATTAGCTGCGCAACAGGATAATTCCACCGTGCGTATTTTATCAAGAACTGAAGGAGATCAAATTGATCAAAGCGATTGGTCTCCTACCGCAGGTTTCGAAAGCGGTTATGTAGTGGCAGATCCTGCAAATCCGGATATAGTTTATGGTGGGAATTACGGCGGTTTTATTTCCCGGTATGATCATAAAACCGGGGAGAATCGCGCCGTGAGTGTGTGGCCTGTTTATGATCTTGGCAACGGCGCAGACATTTCCAAATATCGTTTTCAATGGAACTTTCCCATTTTCTTTTCTCCACACAACGCTAAAAAGTTATATGCCGGGGGAAATATGTTATTCGCAACTGAGAATGAAGGCGCAACCTGGAAAGCTTTGAGCGGAGATCTCACTACAAATGACAAAAGCAAACAAAAATCCAGTGGCGGCCCTATCACTAAAGATAACACTGGCGTTGAAGTATACTGTACCATCTTCACTGGAATGGAATCGCCGCTTGAGAAAGATTTGCTGTGGACAGGAAGTGATGACGGCCTGATTTATGTAAGCAAAGATGGTGGTGAACATTGGGTAAATGTGACGCCACCGGGGGCAGGTAAATGGATGATGTGGAACTGTGCAGAAGCAGATCCCTTTAAAAAAGGAACGGCATATTTCGTAGGGACAAAATATAAACTTGATGATTATACGCCTTACATTTTTGTAACCAACGATTATGGGAAAACATGGAATTCTATAACTAACGGTATACCCGCAACGCATTTTACAAGATGCCTTAGGGCAGACAAAAAAGTTCCTGGTTTACTCTATTGCGGAACGGAATATGGCATGTATATAAGCTATGACTATGGGCTGAACTGGAAACCCTTTCAACTAAATCTTCCTATCGTTCCTATTACCGATCTTGCTACAAAAAATAATGATTTAATTGTGGCAACCCAGGGAAGGGCTTTCTGGATACTTGACGACTTAAGCGTAGTGCAAAACATGAATAAGGATATTGCTGATAAAAACATTTCGATTTTCCCTGTTGAAGATGCCTGGCGTATGGATGGCTCTCAAAATCTGAATGTAAAAAATGCAGGCATGAATCCTCCCAATGGAATTGTCATAAATTATTTTCTCAAAGATTTTACGGATAGTTCGCTTTTGAAAATTTTTGTTTTGGATAAGAACAAAAAGATAGTAAGCACATTTAGTACAAAGCCATCCGGGGATACTGCAAAGATAGAAGCCGCTGAAGGAATGAATCAATTCGTTTGGAATATGAATTATGCGCCTGCAGAAAAAATTGAGGGAATGATTCTATGGAATGGTAATGTGCCGGGACCTAAGGCAATACCCGGAAAATATTTTATCCGCATTATAAAAGATTCCAAAGACAGTTCAGAGGCTGAAGCAAACATAAAATCAAATCCAAATTACAAAGAGACCCAAAAGGAATACGAAGACCAGTTTAATTTCCTCATCTCCGTGCGGGATAAATTTTCCGCGATTCAAAAAGGAATAAAAAATATCCGTGAAATAAGAAAACAGATAAACGATTTTATGGGCAGGCAGGGAAGCGATACCGCAGGGGCAATAAAGATGATGGCCGATTCAATAAACGCCGGAATGACAAAAATTGAAGAAGCACTTTACCAAACCAAAGCAAAAAGCGGGCAGGATGTTTTAAACTATCCTATCAGGTTGAATGACCAGGTTTCCGGCCTTTACGATTATGCAGCATCCGGGAATTATCCACCCACACAACAGGTAAAGGATGCATATACGTTCTTAACCGAAAAGTCTGATGCCGAATTAAATAAATTAAAAACGATCATGGAAGTTGATATACCGAAATTCAATGCATTGATAAGAGAAAAGCAATTACCTATAATAGGTGTGAAGGAAGAATAATTATGTAATTTTAAGATATGCCTGAAATACTAACACACCCTCCAAAAACACTACTGGAAGTTTGGGAGACTCTTCCTGAAGGGACTTTGTGCCAGATCATCAATAATAAATTAGTTATGAGTCCAGCGCCGGTTATTATTCATCAACAAATATTGAATGAAATAAACATTGAAATTTCTTTGTACCTAAGAAAAAATCCTCTTGGCAAAATAATAATCGCTCCGGTAGATGTATATTTTTCAGAAAAAAATATTTTTCAACCCGATATACTTTTCATAAAAAACGAAAATCTTGATAAGATCAAATCAAAGAAATTAGCGGGCTCACCTGATCTCGTAATCGAGATTTTATCTCCTTCTACTTCCCAACTTGATTATGAAGAAAAGAAGATAATATATGAAAGGTATGGCGTACAGGAATATTTTATAGTTGATCCTAATTCAAAATCTGTTACTGCTTATTTCTTAATGGATGGCGAGTATGAAGAGCAGGAAAGCGCAACAGGAGAAATTAGATCTTTGATTCTGAATACTAAGTTTGTATTTTAAGAATATATCTAATCTGCCTTCTCCAATAAATCAGGCCTTTTTTCATTTGTTTTTCTTACTGCCTCATCATTACGCCAGTCTTCAATTTTTGAATGGTTGCCGCTCATTAATACACGCGGTACTTTCCAACCGCGAAAATCCTCAGGCCGGGTATAGACAGGCGGTGCAAGCAAATTATCCTGGAATGAATCAGTAAGGGCCGATGTTTCATCATTTAGCACGCCAGGTATTAATCGGCCAATGGCATCTGTTAGTACAGCCGCACCTAATTCACCGCCGCTCAAAACATAGTCGCCTATGGAAATTTCTTTGGTAATGAAATGATCCCTTACCCGCTGATCAATTCCTTTGTAATGTCCGCAAACAAGGAGTAAATTTTTCTTTAATGATAAACCATTAGCAGTTTGTTGGGTAAATTTTTCTCCATCCGGGGTAAGAAAAACTATTTCATCGTAGATAGTATTTCGTTGCAGTGATTCAATGGCATTTGCCAAAGGCTCAACCATCATAACCAGGCCTGCTCCGCCACCAAACTGGTAATCATCCACCTGCCCATGTTTGTAATTAGTATAGTCTCTTAAGTTAAAAACATTTACTTCCAGCAATCCTTTTTCCTTTGCACGTTTTAAGATTGAATGCGCAAAAAAACTTTCCATCAGTTGAGGAACTACAGAAATAATATCAATCTTCATTTTACAAACTTATATTAATAAAGCGTGCCAGGCCAGTTAAGTGACATACTCAGTAGCATTTAAAAATCTTTAAAGTCATCAAGCTCCCGTTTTTCTTTTTTTGTAGGACGTCCCTGTTTACTTTTTCTTTTGCCCGTATTAAAAACAAAAGCGGTTGAGTATATTTTTTCGGTAGACTCTTCCGGTGTGAGATCAATATAATATTGTATAGCCTCGGAAAATTGTACCCTGTTATGTAATAGTCCGGTAACTTGAATTATCCACTTCTTTGCTTCCGTTTTTATTTCATATTGCTCGCCGATGTTTACGGGCTTTGCAGCTTTTACATTTATTCCCTGGCATTTTACTTTGCCGTTATTACAGGCCTCGGCAGACAAACTTCGTGTTTTAAATAGCCTTATTGCCCACAAATATTTATCGATTCTTAGTTTTTCTTTTTCGGCCATACGCAAATTTATTAAGGAATATATAAATGGTACACCCCGGTGATCTTGATTGAGTATTTTTGTTGGTAAAAAAATTAGATGCAATACAAGGCAACAAAAACATTCCTTTTAATTATTTTTTCATTTAGTTCGGTTATTGTTTTCCCGCAATTTCGTGCTAAGGAAATTGACTGGACACCCGACGGTAATTCCTACATGAAAATATCCAATGGAAATATTGTGAAAACAGATATCGCTTTAAATAAAGAGATTACGCTCGTAAAAAAAGAGCAATTAATTCCTACAGGGAGCGACCAGCCTTTGTCATTCGGAATTTATAGTTTTTCTCAAGACGACAAAAAACTCTTAGTCTTTACCAATACTGCAAAAGTATGGCGGTACCACACCCGCGGTGATTATTGGGTACTTGACATCCCTTCCAATCTACTTACCCAACTTAGCAAATCTTTCCCATCACAATCTTTGATGTATGCTAAATTATCTCCTGATGGAAAAAAGGCTGCTTATGTGAGCGGACATAATTTGTATGTAGAGGATCTTGCTTCTCATGAACTTACGCAACTTACAAAAGATGGCACAAGAAAATTTATCAATGGCACTTTCGATTGGGTGTATGAAGAAGAGTTTGGCTGCAGAGACGGCTTTAGATGGAGTCCGGATAGTAAAATGATTGCCTTCTGGCAAGTAGATGCCACAAAAATTCGTGATTATTATATGTTGAATACGACAGATTCGGTTTACTCACAAATTATTCCGGTAGAATACCCGAAAGTCGGCCAGCCGCCATCGCCGGTACGAATAGGTGTTCTTACAATTCAAAATGCTAAAGCAACCTGGATGGATATTCCAGGTGATCCTCAGCAGCATTATCTTCCCAGAATGGAGTGGGCAGATAATTCAACTGAATTGGTAGTGCAACAATTAAACAGGAAACAAAACGAAAGCAAACTTTTTTATTGTAATGCTTCCACTGGGGCTGCAAATAATTTTTACACAGAAGACGATAGCGCATTTATCGACATAAAATCACGATGGAATGAGGATGACCCCACCGGTTGGGAGTGGCTCAATGCAGGCAAAAACTTTTTATGGGTAAGCGAGAAGGACGGATGGCGTCATTTATTTTTAGTGAGCCGCGACGGAAAAAAGGAAACTTTGATTACAAAAGGAGATTATGATATTGCAAGCATTCAGGGCATTGACGAGAAAAGTAACTATGTTTATTTTATGGCGTCGCCCAATAATCCTACCCAACTTTATTTATACCGAACAAAAATGGATGGCAAAGGGAAATTGGAATTGATATCGCCGTCTGATCTAAAGGGGACACACGATTATAATATTTCGCCAACCGCAAAATACGCTTTACATAAATTCTCAAATTATAAAACACTGCCTGCAAGGGAATGGATTTCGTTGCCAGATCATAAAGCTTTAAATACAGAACGAAGTATTGCCAATACAATGAAAGTAAATGAGGCGAGCAATGTTGAGTATTTTAAAGTAACAACGGAAGATAATATTACGTTAGATGGCTGGATGGTAAAGCCTGCCGGATTTGACAGTACAAAAAAATATCCCGTTGTATTTTATGTTTATGGAGAACCAGCGGCTTCCACAGTTGAAGACAGGTATGGCTCACAGTATAATTTTCTTTTTAATGGAGATATGAGTATTGAAGGCTATATCCAGGTTTCAGTTGATAATCGCGGCACGCCATCGTTGCGAGGTGCGGCATGGCGCAAATCCATATATGGACAATTAGGAAGAATAAATATTCATGATCAGGCGATGGCTGCAAAAAAACTTTTGGAAAAGCCGTATTTCGATAAAGACCGTGTTGCAGTATGGGGATGGAGCGGTGGCGGATCTTCCACGTTAAATCTAATGTTTCAATACCCGGAAATTTATAAAACAGGGATTTCAATTTCTGCGGTTGATAATCTTTTGTTTTATGACAATATTTACGAAGAAAGGTATATGGGACTGCCGCAAGAAAATATGGACAATTATTTGAAGGGATCGCCCGTTTATTATGCAAAAGGCCTTAAAGGAAATCTGCTATTCATTCATGGTACCGGCGATGATAACGTGCAATATGATAATGCAGAAGCAATGTTGAACGAGCTCATAAAATATAATAAGACATTTCAATTTATGCCTTATCCTAACAGGACGCATAGTATATCAGAAGGTGAAGGCACACGGAAACACTTGTCAACATTATATTCTGATTTTTTGAGAAAAAATTGCCCGCCCGGAGGAAAATAATTGCTAATAATTATATTTGATAATAAATTACTGAGATGCGTACCCTTTCATACTTACTTTGCATTTTTACAGCTTTCCTGATTCTTCCTGCATGTCAAAAGGAATTTGAGGATCCGGTTTTCGTTGTTGTGCCTCCGGCAAGTTCGCTGGATACCTTTAGGGTTATGATAGACGGAGTTGCTTTCCCAACCTATGGAATTTCAACTACCAATTCTTCAAACCTAATTAATCTTACTGCCAGCGATGTACGCGCCTTTCAAAGAGTTTCTCTTACGGTACCTGCTAATGTAACTCCTGGTTCGTATCCACTCGATTATTTTGCAAAGCTTTATTTTGGGGTTTATTATCCCGATACCTCCAGTTCTTTAATTTCGAACCCTGGTACCATAAAGATTATTTCAAATAATATAAATACAAAAAGAATCGCCGGGACTTTTGATTTCAATGCACAAACTTTAAACGGCGGCGCTACCGTGAGCTTTTTAACCAATGGATATTTTTCAGTAAAATATCCGTAAATAATAAAGGCCGCATTACCAAATGCAGCCTTTACCATTTATATTAAAAAGTGTTATTGATACATACTTTTCAATTCTGATTTCAACTTTCCTACGCCAGCCGAATTGCTTTCTGTTGCATTAGAAAACAAAGCTTTCGCGTTCGCATCATTTCCGTAAAACGCACTGTTACCTTTTTCATCAATATCTATGGCCAGCCCGTTCAAGCTTATTCCGGCGAATAAGCCTTTACTTCTTGAATAAGAATATACCTCAGCTTCTAACTTATAATCTGTGCTTGCTGATGAACTGCGTCCTACAGGGCCTGCGGCAACTGATATATCGCCTCCTAAAGTAAAGCTGCCTTTGCCAATATTTTCCAAAGTTTCTCTATTCTTAAAGATTAAAACAAGATCAATTGATTGTAAACCGGCCTGTAAGCCAACACCGCCACCTGTGAGAGTGACAAAAACCGGATTACTCCACGAGCCGCCGGGTAACTTCACCATTGCAAGTCCTTTACCCCTCTTACCGGAAAGCACAAAGCCTGCATTTATTAATTTGGGAACAATGATTATTCCCTGGGTAACTTCTAATAATTCTGAAGGTATGCTTTCTTTCATTTGGCTAAAGTCTTTCAAAACCTGTGTTGCCGCTTCTACTTTGTCTTCCTGTTTCTCCTGGCTCTTTGCAGGCGTAAAAAAAGCGCACATACATATAATCATAAGTGAGCTTCCTAAAATTCGAACTATTTTCATTTTGTAAGTTTTTTTAAAGATTAAAAAAAAGGTTCCGGGGTATATTGGAACAATTTTGATGCCACTAAAATTTTCAATTGGCAATGTTTCGGTAGAAATTCGAAAGCAGAAAATGCACGAGTTTCAGTGGTAAATGAGGATCCATACCACGGCTGCAAAATCCGGTAAATAAGGAAAATGCTAATTTAAAATTAAAAAGTTGCCCCATAAATGAGACAACTTTTTAAAGCTATTTATTGTGAAAATTATTCCGCAGATTTAGAATCGTCTTTTGCTTCTGCTGCCTCTTTAACAGGCTCTGTTACCGGCTCTACTTTACTTTTTGCAGATTCACCATTTGCAGTTGCACTTGCAGGCTTCGCTGCCGGAGCTGCCTGGCTTGTCTTCCTTGCTACAGGTGTGCGGCTGGTGGTCCTGCTTTTTTTATGTGACTCCTGTCGTTTTGCGAATTCAGAATCATGCTCAGTACTCCATTTAGTGAACTTTTCCATTGCGGCAGCCTCATCAAATAAGCCAAGTGTTACACCTCGCAGTAAATGCTTCAGGTACAGTACACCTTTAAAACTTAAGATTCTGCGAACAGTATCAGTTGGTTGTGCACCCTTGTGCAACCACTCCAGCGCTTTTTGCCTGTCAATTTGAATGCTCGCAGGAACAGTCAACGGGTTATAAGAGCCTAATTTTTGGATGAATTTGCCATCACGTGGGCTACGGGCGTCTGCAACTACTATAAAATAAAATGGTCGTTTCTTTGAACCATGGCGTTGCAATCTCATTTTTACAGCCATAAAAAATAGAAATTTTTTTGGGTTGTTATTAAATTTAGTTTCGAAAGGATTGCGAAGATAAGAGGTGTAATTGAAAATTACAAATCAATAATTTAAAACGCGTAAAATCCTAACTTTTAATCAATAACTTCCGTGTTATAATATAAGTATGTAAAGTTCAAAATTATTTTTTGCCTAGTCCTGCCAATTTCCCCATCGGCATTTTATTCATCATCTTCATCATGTTCTTCATTTGCTCAAACTGCTTTATAAACTGGTTAAGCTCACTTATATCTTTCCCGCTGCCTGCTGCAATTCGTTGCTTACGACTTGGATTAATAATATCCGGGTTTCGGCGTTCTTCCACGGTCATTGAGTTAATCATAGCTTCAATTCCTTTGAAAGAATCATCGTTAATATCTACATCTTTAATTTGTTTACCTACTCCGGGTATCATTCCCATGAGATCTTTCAAATTTCCCATCTTCTTAATTTGCTGAAGCTGTGTTTTGAAATCCTCAAAGTCAAACTGGTTTTTTCTTATTCTTTTTTCAAGCTTTGCTGCCTGCACTTCATCAAATTGCTCCTGTGCCTTTTCAACGAGACTTACAATGTCTCCCATTCCAAGAATACGCTGCGCCATTCTTTCAGGATAAAACACATCGAGCGTATCCATCTTCTCGCCGCTGCTCACGAATTTAATAGGCTTATTTACGGTATACTTAATTGAAATCGCAGCACCACCACGCGTATCTCCGTCAAGCTTCGTAAGGACAACTCCGGTATAATTAAGCCTTTGATTAAAAGCCGCAGCAGTGTTCACCGCATCCTGGCCGGTCATGCTATCAACAACAAATAATATCTCTTTAGGATCCACCGCCTTCTTAATATTGGCAACTTCTGTCATCATTACCTCATCAATGGCAAGGCGCCCCGCAGTATCAATTATCAGTACATTTTTATTTTTTGTCTTCGCTTCTTTTATTGCGTTTTGAACAATGGACACAGCATCTTTATTTTCCGGCTCACTGTACACATCCACATTTATTTGTTCACCCAATATCTTCAACTGGTCAATCGCCGCAGGACGGTATATATCAGCAGCAACTAATAAAGGAGATTTGGCTTTTTTTGTTTTAAGAAAATTTGCCAACTTCCCGCTAAAGGTAGTTTTACCGCTACCTTGTAATCCTGCAATTAAAATGATAGCAGGATTGCCGCTAAGGTCGAGGTCAGTTTCAATTCCGCCCATCAATTCCGTAAGCTCATCTTTAACTATTTTCACCATTAACTGGCCTGGGCTCACTGCATTAATCACCTTTTCACCTGTTGCTTTATCTTTAATACTGTCAGTAAACTCTTTAGCTATTTTATAATTTACATCTGCGTCTACTAACGCCCTTCTTATATCTTTTACGGTTGACGCGATATTAAGTTCTGTAATTCTTCCCTGTCCTTTTAAATTTTTAAATGCGGAATCTAACCGATCGCTTAACGATTCAAACATAATTTACCGGTTTATTTATACGAATTTGAATAAAAAAAGTGAACATAGAAGTTACATTCACTTAAATGGAAATGTAAATTTAGGAAAAGTTGAAATGAATAAAAATTTCAGGTTAGAAGTCACCCCATTTACTTCTTTTTTAAATCATACTTCTATTACCTCGGCTAAAATTTTTTTCCCTAAATCGGTTACATAAATACACAATAGCTTCTTATTATTTACATATTCCATTCTTGTTTCGATTAATCCACGCTTATATAATCCTGCGAGTGAGGATTTCATTTCTTCAGGCATACAAGGAACCTGGCCGTTATTGTTTAACTCCTTTTCAAGACATTCCTTAAGTTTAGCAATCATTCTTTTTGTTGGTGGGCGGCTTGAAATTTTCATACGTTTATTTTCTGGAAACAACACAAATTAGACCACAATTTATCCCATATTGAAATGGGGATGAAGCAGGGAATGAAGGTCTTTTTAACGAAGTTCAAAATAAAAGCCACAAATTATTAAAATAACATGTGGCTTTAAGTTGTCCCACGAGGATTCGAACCTCGACAAACAGAATCAAAATCTGTCG
>JBDTUZ010000073.1:0-19811 GCA_040007435.1 Ginsengibacter sp.
CTGGTAATTGTAACAGTGTGGGTTGCTTTTACAGTAACCTCATCATCATTTTGCGGAATACAATTGCAGGACCATGTTGCAGGTACATTCCATGCGCCTGAAGCAATAGAATATATTTGCCTTGGAATTATTATCAAGGCATAGTCTTCGACCTGCCCTGACCCTCCACCAGAGTTGCCAAACAATTGACAGGCTGAAGGCGTTGAGCCACCGGGATTGTCAGCTACTATTCTCATTCTTATCGGAGTGTAAATAGGTACGCCCGTTGCAGGAATAGTGACTATAGCAGAAGACGACCCGTTTAAATCATCCAGAACATTCTCGCCGGCATCATTAAAATCGCCATCATTATTATAATCAATATAAGCTTTTATGTAGTGGGGATTGAGATAACTGCCCGTAACAGTTAGTGAATATGATTGCGCTTCTATAACAATGGTAGATTGATTACAGGTTCGGTCAACATAAAAACTATTGTCTGCAAGACTAGTGTTTGAGTAAATATGGATTGTATTGAAATCGACCTGTTGTATCCCATAATAAGGAGATAACGCAAATGCAGCGGTTGGAATACAAGCAGCAGCCGGAGCAGAGCCTGTGGGAGTTGTTAATGCCCAAGAACTAATTAGCCCCGGCCGGTAAGTAAATAAAGCTGATCGTGCCCGTGTCTTCTGTCCATCAGTAAACATCCATTGGCAATTGGTGTAGCCCATGTAATTATTAAGCACAGTATAGTTATGTGTAGCATCTGCCACCTGGTAAGCAACTCCGGTACAGGAATTAATGGTGTTACTGCAATCGGTCTCGAGAAGGCAGGGCTCGGTGTCACAAATCAGGTCACCCTGGTTGAGGCAATCTGTGTTTGCAGCGCAAATTTGGTTTGAATAACCTTCGAATGTATGATACAAATAAAAATGATGGCCCATTTCATGAGCGATTGTTTTATTGGTCGCATCGACAACACTTGCGTTTAATACGAGGCCATCGGTCATTGCAGAATTTAGTTCAGGGAAATAAGTATAGCCTCCTGGATAATTTGGGTCTCCATTTATTTTATTGACTATCCAGATATTGATATAATCAGTATTTGGCCAACGGCTTAAATTTTTCACCGATACTTCATCCGCGCTACCGGGAGTATTGATATTCGTTATGCCACCTGTAGCATAGTTGGGAACAACACTTCCATTTATCCTGTTAATTCCATTTGTTGGGCCACATGACGGCGATCTAACCGCCAGTTGAAACTGGATTTTCATATCCGGGCCACCGAATGACGGACCGTTTTTTCGCCATGCATTATTTAGATTATCAATCATTGCGATAATCGAGGCATCATCCGGATTATCCGCTGAACCAATGGGAGTTCCGGTATTAATTACATGAACGACTACAGGCAAAGTGTATAATGTATCGTTTAGCTGGGGATTCTGCAAAGGGCTCTGAGAATATATAACTGCCGGGTACGCAAATATGAATACCGCTAATAACGTCTCGCGAACACAAAACTTCATTACAGTTAATTTGAAAGCGAAGATAAAAATAAAACTGTTTGTAATTTCTACAGATATCAATGTTCAAAAAAACAGGAGTGTATCAGTCTACATTTTTATCCGCAATGACAATTGCTTCTGCAATTATCTCCAGCCCTTCATCAATTTGATCTTCTATAATACAAAGCGGCGGTGCAATAAAAATGAAATTCCATCTCACAAAAGTGTACATACCTAACTCCTTGATTTTTGCAGCAACTTTATTCATCACTCCCATTTCATCGGGCTTTGCGTTGAACGGAGCCATGGGTTCTTTGGTCTCTTTATTTTTCACAATTTCAATACAGCCTAATAAACCAGTGTTTCGCCAGTTGCCTATACTGGGATGCGCTGTTTTCATCTCCTCTATTTTTGTATCCAGATATTTTCCTATGGCAGTGGCGTTTTCTATGAGTTTATCATCCTCGTAAATTTTTAATACTTCTAAAGCAGCGGCACAACATACAGGATGAGCAGAATATGTGAGGCCAAGCGGCAACGCTATATCATCATATTTTGCCGCAATTTTATCAGTTACCATTAAACAACCAAACGGCAGGTAACCACAGGTTAATCCTTTGGCCATTGCGATCATATCAGGAATAATATCATGGTTTTGGAAACCAAACCATTTGCCGGTACGACCAAAGCCACTCATAACTTCATCCATAATTAAAAGTATGCCATGTGCATCGCAAAGCTTCCTCACTTCTTTCAGATAGCCTGCCGGATATTGCAAACAGCCGGAGGACCCTGATTCACCTTCCAATAAAATTGCCGCAATATTGTTGGGGCCTTCATAAGCGATAAGCCTTTCTAATTGTGCAACGCTTTCTTTCAAAAGATTTTCTTCTCCATATTCCCAGCGATATAAATAGGGCAAATCAAAATGTACAAAATTGGGCGCCTGCTGTGAATCAACTGGAAGTTTACGCGGATCGCCGCTGGCAGTGATGGCGCCGTTCGAAGAACCATGGTAAGATTGGTAGCGTGTTATAATCTTATGGCGGCCGGTGTAAAGCCTGGCCAACTTAATTGAGTTTTCAATTGATGTGGCTCCGCATACAGTAAAAAAAGCTTTGTTTAAATCACCCGGGCAAATTTCGGCAAGTTTTTTCCCCAGATCGCCCCTGGCTTTCGTGACACACGACGGAGTAACGTAACTTATCTCCTGCATTTGTTCCATAACGGCTTTGGTCACCCGTTGGTCGCCATGGCCAATATTTACATTCATTAGTCCGGAAGAAAAATCAATGTACTTCTTCCCATCGTAGTCATATAAATATACGCCTTCACCATATTTTACGGCAATCGGATTTGTACTTTTTTGCTTACTCCAGGAAAATAAGGTGTAATCCTGGCTGTTTTGGATTATTTCTTCTGCTTCTGTTTTAGCTGGATTAATTTTTTCCATTGTGCTCATAGTATATTTTTTATTGGATATTGACTACTATTTAAAATATCAAATCACCATTTTCAGTTTTTATTATCAATTCTTTGTTATCGCTCTCTTCAACCTTGCCAATAATTTGCGCATCAATTTTAAAAGAGGCCGCCTCCTCTATGATTGTTTCTGCATAATCTTCCTCTGTATAAATTTCCATTCTGCAACCCATATTAAATACCTGGTACATTTCCCGGTCATCAGCGTTACTTGCTTTTTTAATTTCATTAAAAATGGATGGCGGCTGAAATAAATTATCTTTTATTACCCTTACATTTTCAGGAATATATTTCAGGCATTTTGTTTGTCCGCCACCGCTACAATGTATAAGGCCGTATATTTTATCAAAGTTCTTTTCGAGGAGATTTTTTAAAAGAGGCGCGTATGTCTTTGTTGGAGAAAGAATGCCCTTAATTTCGGTAATTCGATTATCACCTATATATACCACCTCACTATCTAATGAGTTATCATAACTTTCCTTAAAATTTTCAGCATAATATTTACTAAGTATATCATGGCGTGCAGATGTAAGGCCATTGCTTCCTATTCCGCTGTTATAATTTTTTTCATAAGTCGCTTTGCCGAAAGATGCAAGCCCAATAATCACATTTCCAGACTCTATTTTTTCATTTGAAATAACTTTTGATTTTGGCCATCTTGCGGTCATAGTTCCATTTACAGCTACAGTTCTTACTACATCTCCCACATCTGCTGTTTCGCCACCAAGGTATTGAATGTTGATTCCGAAGGTCTTCATCAGATCAAAAAATTCCTGGGTACCGGTTATTACCTGTTCCAAAACTTCTGCGGGAATAAGATTTTTATTCCTGTCGATGGTCGAATTAAATATAATGTTGTCATAAATCCCTACACATAAAAGATCGTCGAGGTTCATCACAATTGCGTCCTGGGCAATGCCTTTCCACACAGATGCATCCCCGGTTTCTCTCCAGTACAAATAGGCCAATATGCTTTTTGTTCCGGCGCCGTCAGCATGCATCACATTTACAAAATTCTTATCACCCCCTAAATAATCAGGATAAATTTTACAGAAAGCTTTTGGAAAAATTCCCTGGTCCAGGTTTTTCACAGCGGCATGCACTTCCTCCTTTTGTGCTGAAACTCCGCGTTTTGAATATAGGGACATGATACTATTTTGGTTCATGTAAAAATATAGAATATCATAATGCTATCTTCGATTCAAATAATGAACATTGAAATAATGCCTGCATACTTTTGATTATGTTTACATTTTTGCAATCAGAATTTCCCTGCATCCGGGAATTAACCGGCTTCTTGTTCCAAATATGAAATTTCATTTGATATATTATAATTTTGTAGTCTAGCATGCAGGTATATAGGGATATAAATAACTTACCTTTTTTCAATAATGCCGTAATTACAATAGGCACCTTCGATGGGGTACACACCGGTCATCTCCAGATTATTAATCAACTTAAGAAAGAAGCAAAAGAAATTAATGGGGAAAGTGTGATTATTTCTTTTCATCCTCACCCGCGAATGGTAGTGAAAAATACTCCCTCCGCAATTACCGGCAAAGCTCCTGAAGAAATTAAACTGCTCAACACCCTTTCTGAAAAAACGGAACTGCTCAAAAAACAACATATTGACCATCTTGTAATAGTTCCTTTTACTTTGGAATTCTCTGATCAATCGGCTGAAGAATATATCATAGACTTTTTGGTGTCAAAATTTCACCCACACACGATCATCATTGGCTATGATCATCGTTTTGGTAAAAACCGTATTGGTGATTACAAATTATTAGAAAATTACCAGGCAGATTATAATTATAAAGTAAAGGAAATTCCCGAGCATGTTTTACATGACGTCATCATTAGCTCAACAAGAATAAGGCATTCTTTATCGGATGGAAATATTGCCGATGCAAATGAAGCCTTAGGTTATGATTACTTTTTTGAAGGAAAAGTGGTTGAAGGAAATAAATTGGGCAGAACACTGGGCTATCCCACGGCCAATATTGATATAACTGACGCCAATAAACTTGTTCCTGGAAATGGTGTATACGCTGTAGAGGTATCGATAGATGATGATGCACCTAAAAATACCGTGCACTATGATGGTATGATGAATATAGGTATACGGCCCACAATAGGAGGAACAAAAAGAGTGATCGAGGTAAATATATTTGATTTTGATAAAACCATTTATGGTAAAAATATAAGAGTGTACATCAAAAAATTCCTAAGGCCTGAGATAAAATTCAATGGACTGGGAGAACTTACAACTCAATTAGCCATTGATGAAAAAAATGCACGGCATATCTTAAAAACAGGCTAATTGTAATTTCCGCATTTTATGATTTTGTATGCCAGTTCCTTTAGCAACGAGCCTCCTGATGTGCCGTAATTATTAATGCCAATACTTTTAAGATTATAATTGTGGAGCAAAAGAATAGCCTGCTCAGTTTCAGAATATGAATAATTTAAAACGGTATCCATTGCCTGCTGTACCAAATACGGGTTATTAAAAAACATTGGCTTAAGCGATCTTTCACTTTTATCACTCATTTGGTAGATAACAATTATTTTACTGAAATAATTGTACAAAGAAGGGAGCAACAGCGGGATAGGCGCGGCCTTGGGATTTGCTTCAAAATACTGGATGATCTTAATTGCTTTAGCAAGGTCTTTTTTACTTATAGCATGCTGAAGTTCAAAAATATTATACTCTTTACTTACGCCAATATATTTCTCGATATCGTCTTCCGTTATTTTTTTTTCATTTCCCAGGTTCATGGATAGTTTTTCCACTTCATTAGCAATACGGTTGAGATCATTCCCAATGTGGTCAACAAGCAAAATGAGGGCACGCTGTGTAATTTCATACCCTTTCGATTGAAGGTATCCGTTAGTCCAGGCAGATAATTGATTATCGTAAATCTTTTTTGACAAAAATATTTCGCCGTTCTTTTTTATGATTTTTGATAAGCGGCTGCGCCCGTCAAGCGTTTTGCCTTTATAAGATATTACTAATATTGTGGATGCCAATGGTTTTTCAATATAGCTCTCAAGCTTGTCTATATCCTTCATCTGCTGGGCTTCTTTCAGCAATACTACCTGACGTTCTGCAAACATGGGGTATCGCCTGCAGGAGTTCACCACATCAGCCCAGTTGGCATCTTTACCGTAAAATATTGTAAGATTGAATTCCGCATCTTGTTTTGATAAAATTTTCCTTTCTGCAAATTCGATCACTTCATCAATGTAAAAATCCTCTTCGCCTTCCAGCCAATAGATTGGTTTGAAGTTATTTTTTTTCCATTCTGACAAGATAGATAATGCGCTCATTATCTCAAAGATAGCCGATTACCAAACTGTCATAAATATTGTGAAAAAAAAGTGGAGAATTTCCGTAACTTGTCTTTGGCATGGTTTTGGAAATTTTACCTGGATAATCAATTAATATAATAAAAAAAATACAAAATGAGTTACGAAAACTTCCCTAACAGCAATGTTCCTGAAGAAAAACCGGTAGTTGTTACAAATAACAACAATAGGAATATCCTTACGGCTATCCTTGTTATTATTCTGCTTGGTACCTGGGGATATATCATCTGGGACAAAAATAAAAGCAAACAGGAGAAACAGGAACTTACATCACAAATCGTTGAAAGCGATTCATCGAAGAATGAGCTGCAACGCGAATTAAATGACGCAGCACTGCGTCTTGATATGCTTAAAACTTCAAATTCAAAGGCTGACAGTCTTTTACGTACAAAGGATAAAGACATAGAAGGCCTTAAATCGAGAGTGCAAAGCATATTAAATAACAAAAACGCTACACAGGCAGAACTTGCCGAAGCACGCAGATTAATCTCTCAATTAAAGGGCAATATAGAAACCTATACGGCCGAAATTGAGTCATTGAAAAATGAAAATATGCAGTTGACGCAAGAGAAAAGAGTTGTAACCCTGGACAGGGACCTGCAAAAGAAAAATTTTGATTCTGCGACCGTAGTTATTAAAGACAAAGAAGATGTAATTGATGTGGGCTCAACCCTTCATGCATCTGACTTTGATATTGTGGGCATTAAAGAAAAGAAAAGCGGCAAAGAGAAAGAAACTACAACAGCAAAAAGAGTTGATAAGTTGAAAATCTCATTCAATATAGATGAAAACAGGATCACACCTACAGGCCCAAAAGATTTATATGTTTCTATAACATCTCCTGATGGAAGGCCCGTAGTAGTTGATGCTTTAGGTTCAGGTAAATTTGTAACCAGGGATGGAATTGAAAAGGCTTTTACCAAAAAAGTGCAAATCAATTACGTTCAAGGTCAAAAAGAGCCTGTGTCTGTTGAATGGTCACAAAACAGCGATTTTCAAACAGGAAATTATAAGATAGAAATTTATAATAACGGATTTAAAATAGGCGAAGGGGTACGCTCTTTCAAGAAAGGCGGCTTGTTTAGCTAATCCAAAAGTTTTTAAACTTACTCAAAAAAAATCCTGCGGATAACGCGGGGTTTTTTTTGGGACTAATCGCGGATTCTATTAATTTTTTGAATGCCTTTGCTTTAAAATTTCAATAACGTCTCCAAGCCTTTTTTCCTTCGCCTGCAAAAGAATAAGGTAGTGAAACAAAAGATCTGCTGCTTCATTTATAAAGAGATTTTCATCAGTATCTTTCGATTCTATAATTAACTCCACAGCCTCCTCTCCCACTTTCTGGGCAATTGCATTTATTCCTTTAGTAAACAAAGAAGAAGTGTACGATTTAGCGTCAGGGTTTTCCTTTCTGTTCGAAATAATATTTTCGAGATCGGTTAAAAAATCATTGGAAGAATTTGTTTCGTTAAAGCAGGTATCCGCGCCAGTGTGGCATACAGGCCCATCAGGCCTTGCTTTAATAAGCAACGTATCATTATCACAATCGGCTTTGATATCCACCAGATGCAGGTAATTTTTACTGGTTTCCCCTTTTACCCAAATTCTTTGTTTGCTGCGGCTATAAAAACTTACCAGCCCGGTATTGAGGGTTTGTTGTAACGCCTCTGCATTCATATAACCAAGCATTAATACCTTGCTGGTAACATTATCTTGTACGACTACAGGAACAAGCCCTGCATCGCTCTTTGCAAAGTCAATTTGTTTTAAAATGACTTGAGGTATTATTCCAGAGTTCATATTCTTACATTAATATTTTGATCAGATAAATATTTCTTCAATATGGGAATTTCCATTTCTCCATAATGAAATACACTTGCAGCAAGCGCAGCATCGGAGTTGGCTTTTAGAAAAACATCTGCGAAATGTTGCATAGTGCCTGCACCGCCTGATGCAATAATCGGGATGGATAGTTGCCCCGATAACAACGCAGTTATATCTTCAGCAAAGCCGTTTTTAGTTCCGTCATTATTCATAGAAGTCAGCAAGATTTCCCCAGCGCCTAAGTCTGCTGCCTGTTTCGCCCAATCGAAGGCTAAAGCTTCTGTTTTGATTCTGCCGCTGTTTAAATAAACATACCAATTACCATCTTCTTCTTTTTTAGTATCTATTGCCAGCACCACGCACTGGCTGCCGAATTCGCCGGCCATCTCTTTAATCACGCCCGGATTTTTAAAAGCCGCTGAATTTACTGAAATCTTATCCGCTCCATTCTGTAACAATTCGTAAGCGTTATCTGCAGATGATATCCCTCCACCTACGGTAAATGGGATGTTTATGTGTGAGGCAATATCTTTTACTAAGGCTACAAGTGTTTTTCTTTTTTCAACTGTCGCAGTAATATCGAGGAAAACCAGTTCATCTGCACCCTGCAATGAATAATACATGGCGAGTTCTACAGGATCTCCGGCATCACGAATGTTTTCAAAATTGATTCCTTTAACAGTTCTGCCATTATTTATATCAAGGCATGGAATAATTCTTTTCGCAAGCATTGCTAATTTTTTATAAAGTTTTCCATTTGGTTCAGTGTTATTCTTTCTTCATAAAACGCTTTACCGATTATCGCACCGTTACAACCCGTTTCTTTTAAAGTTATGAGATCGTCATAAGACGAAACTCCGCCACTGGCAACAAGTTTAAGCGAAGGAAATTTTTTCAAAATCTCTTTGTACAAATCAACAGATGGCCCCATGAGCATTCCGTCTTTCGAAATATCGGTGCAAAAAATTGCCCGCAAGCCAAGGGCGATCAAATCTTTTATGAAATCAAAAATATCAATACCGGTTTCTTCTTTCCATCCATGTATCTTTATTTTTCTATCAAGCACATCAGCACCCGGCAAAAATTTTCCGGACCCGAATTTTACAATCCATTGGGAAAATAATTCGGGATCTTTTACGATCACACTTCCCACGTTTATCAAAGCCGCCCCGGCATTAAATACAGATGAAACATTCTCCGTGGATTTAATACCTCCTCCGAAATCAATTATAAGGCTTGTCTTTCCGGCAATCTTTTCAAGGGTTTTGAGGTTGCGGGAACTATTGCCGGCAGCACCGTCAAGATCAACGATATGAAGTCTCTCAATTCCCGAGCCTTCGAAAGATTTAGCAACATCAACCGGATAGTTGCTGTATATAATTTTCTTTGAATAATCCCCTTTTGACAAGCGGACACATTTTCCATCTATTAAGTCTATAGCTGGTATTAAATCCATTAAACTATTTTTAAAAAATTTGAAAGAATATGCGCACCTGCTAAAGCCGACTTTTCCGTATGAAACTGAACGCCGTAAAAATTATCCTTGTTGATAGCCGAACTATAGGGAATTATATAGTTTGTGGTAGCAATTGTTTGCGGAGAAAGAGACGCATAATAACTGTGCACATTATATACAAATGAATTTTCACTGATGCCTTCAAATAATGGAGAAGAAAGATTGTAAATGGTATTCCATCCCATGTGAGGAATTTTAAATGAAGATATATTTCCGCCTTCTTTTTTTACAAATTTTTTAACGGGAACATTAAAAATACCAAGGCATGTGGTATCCTCCTCCTCACTATGATCGCACATTAGTTGCAGCCCCAGGCAAATGCCTAAAACCGGTTGCTGAAGAGAAGTAATTACTTTATCTAATCCATTCTTTCTCAAATAAGCCATAGCGGAACCGGCATTGCCCACTCCGGGGAATATCACTTTATCGGCATTTTTTATTTCTGTATGATCGTCTGTCACGGTTGCGGCTATACCTAATCGTTGCAGAGCGTATAATACACTCTGCACATTACCGGCATTGTATTTTATGATTGCGATTTTCACAGTACACCTTTGGTTGTTGGAAGGCTTTTATTAAGCGGGTCTCTTTTTATTGCCATTTTAACCGATCGTGAAAATGCTTTAAAAATTGCTTCGATCTTATGATGTTCGTTGATACCTTCTGCTTTAATATTTAAATTGCATTTGGATGCATCGCTAAAAGATTTAAAAAAATGATAGAACATTTCCGTGGGCATTTCTCCAATTTTTTCACGATGGAATTCAGTTTCCCAAACCAACCAGCTCCTGCCGCCAAAATCAATTGCAACCTGCGCCAGGCAATCATCCATTGGCAGTGTGTAGCCATATCTTTCCATACCTCTTTTATCTCCAAGGCCTTTTAACAAAGCCTCCCCGAAAGCTATAGCAACATCTTCAATAGTATGGTGCTCATCAATATGAAGATCGCCTTTGCAAATCACATCCATGTCCATACCTGAATGTTTTGCTACCTGCTCAAGCATGTGGTCAAAAAACCCTAACCCTGTTTGAATTTCAGATTTGCCACTTCCATCAAGATTAATATTAATTGTAATTTTCGTTTCATTTGTATCCCGGGTATGAGAAACTTTTCTTGGAGGCTCTCTCAGAAAGTCATAAATATTTTTCCAATTTTGCGTTTCAACCGCGATGGTGTCTCTCAGTGTTTCCGCTGTAGCTTCCAATTCATGGTTTCCAAGGTTATCAAAATTATTAAGCCAAAAAGCCTTGCAACCAAGATTTTTTGCAAGCTGCACATCAGTAAGCCTGTCACCAATTACAAATGAATTGGCCAGGTCATACTTGTCAGTATTCAAATATTCAGTAAGCATTCCGGTGCCTGGCTTTCTTGTCGGTTTATTTTCATCGGCAAAAGTACGGTCGATAAAAATTTCTGAAAAAGTAATTCCCTCATTATCGAGCGCCCGGAGAACAAAATGCTGTATCGGCCAAAATTCATCCTCTGGAAAAGTCGCAGTGCCAAGCCCATCCTGGTTAGTAACCATTGCAAGTTCAAAATCAAATTCCTTCACAATTTTACCAAGGTATTCAAATACATTCGGATAGAATTCCAACTTGGTGAATGCATCCAGCTGGTAAGTAGGTGGTGCTTCTTTTATAAGTGTTCCATCCCTGTCAATAAATAAAACTTTTTTACGCATCTTTATAATTTTTTAATGCTTCAATTAATGCTTGATTTTCCTGTGGTGTTCCAACCGTTATCCTCAGGCAATTTTTGCACAAAGGTTCGTTACTCCTGTTTCTTACAATAATCTTTTTACCAGAGAGGTATTGATACAAGCCATCAGCATCATTCACTTTGGCTAAAATAAAATTTGAATCAGAAGGATAGATTTTTTTAACAAAATTAAATGGTGCCAATTGCTGTTGTAAAATGCCTCTTTGCTCAACGGTGATTTTTATATTTTCATTTACTTCATCAATTCCCAGCAGTGCTTCAATGCCAAGTTGCTGAGAAGCTCTATTAATGTTGTAAGGCGGCTTTACTTTATTGAATAATTCAATAATTCTTTCAGAAGCAAAACACAAACCAAGTCTCAATGCGGCAAGTCCCCATGCTTTCGAAAGCGTTTGCATAACTATCAAATTTTCATACTCAGTTAGCTCTTGCAAAAAAGATTTTTGCCGTGAATAGTTAATATATGCTTCATCAATAATTACAAGGCCAGGAAAATTATTTACCAGGGTTTCCACATCCACACGGTTCATATTATTGCCGGTGGGATTGTTGGGTGAACAAATAAAAAGCAGCCTGGAATTACTATCTACGGTTTCTAAAATTGAATCAACGTCAAGTTGAAAATCGGGGGTAAGCATCACTTTCTTAATCTCAACGTCATTTATATTTCCGCTTACTCCGTACATGCCGTAAGTGGGCGGACAAACGGTTACATTATCTTTCCCCGGTTCACAAAAAATGCGGTAAGCAAGATCAATCACTTCGTCGCTGCCGTTTCCAATAAATATATTTTGGGGAGGAATTCTCTTAATTTTTGAAAGTTCCTCTTTTAATTGCCATTGTAGTGGATCGGGATAGCGGTTATAATTTTCAGGAAGCGGCGAACCAAAGCTATTCTCATTCGCATCCAAAAAGACAGATGCATTGCCGCTATATTCAGTCCTTGCAGAAGAATAAGGTTTTAGATTTTTTATATTTTTTCTTACTATAGTATCAAGATCAAATGTTTTCATACTCCTAAATGTTTTAAGCGAATACTCACCGCACTTTTATGTGCATCAAGCCCTTCGGCTTCAGCCATAGCTTCCACAGAAGGCCCGATATTTTCAATTCCTTTTTTACTTATTTTTTGAAAAGTTATCTTCTTAACAAAGCTGTCAACAGAAACACCGCTAAACGTATTTGCCGTTCCGCTGGTTGGCAAAGAGTGATTTGGCCCGGAAGCATAGTCGCCGGAGCTTTCGGAGGAATAATTTCCTAAAAAAACACTTCCCGCGTTTGAAACATATTTAGAAAGTTGCTTTGCATTTTCAGAAGCGATAATTAAATGTTCCGGCGCATACAGATTTAAAAAATCGAAGGCATTTTTAACATCCCCGATTAGTATAAGCCTGCTAAAAGCAAGACTTTGATTGATTATATCTTTTCGTGACAAGGAACTCATTTGAATACTGATTTCAATTACTACGTTTTCAATGATATCGATATTCGATGCCACTAATATCACTTGTGAATCTATACCATGTTCTGCCTGGCTCAAAAGATCTGCAGCAATAAATGACGGGACAGACGTTTCATCAGCATAAACGGCAAGTTCACTTGGCCCGGCAAGCATATCAATAGCAGTCCCTTCTATGCTTACCAGTTTTTTTGCGCAGGTCACATAACTATTTCCCGGCCCAAAGATCTTATCGACCTTTGGGATGCTCCGGGTACCATAAGCCATTGCGGCTATAGCCTGCGCCCCGCCTGCCTTATAAATATTTGTTAAGCCAAGTATATTAGCAACAAAGAGTATTGTTGCGTTTATTTTACCGTCACGGTCGGGAGGTGTGCAGATGATTATATTCTTGCAGCCAGCCAAAAGCGCCGGAATACCAAGCATAAGCAAAGTCGAAAAAAGCGGCGCTGTTCCACCCGGAATATATAAACCAACATTTTCAACCGGTACATTTTTTCGCCAACAAGTTACCCCTGCAGTTGTTTTAATCTTCTTAACTTTTTTTACAACTTGTGCAGCATGAAATTTCTCAATATTATTTTTTGCCAATAAAATGGCTTTTTTCAATCCGGGTTCAATATTATTTGCAGCCTCTTCAATTTCTTCGGTGCTTACCAATAAATTTTCCGGGGCAAAACCATCAAACTTGAACGAATATTTAGAAAGAGCCTCGTCTCCGTTTTCTTTCACATCTCTTAAAATTTCTGATACATCGCTATCAATAGTTGCTGCATTATTTTGTGGCCTTTGCACCAGTGATGACCATGATTCTCTTACCGGCTCTATAAGAATATTATTCATTTTTTAATCTTTTATAATATCATTTTTTCTATGGGTACAACAATTATTCCTTCCGCTTCAAATGATTTCAGCTTTTCAATGATACTCCAAAAATCATTTTCATTTACCACGCTTTGAACGCTGCTCCAGCCACTCTCAGCGAGGGGAACAATAGTTGGGCTTTTCATTCCCGGTAATATTCCGGAAATATTTTTTAGTTGCGAATTGGGAGCATTCAGCATTATATATTTATTGTGCTTAGCAGTTTTTACCGCATTTATCCTAAGCAGCAGGTTAGCTAAAATTTCCTTTTTTTCAACGTCCAGGTCATGCCTTGATATCAGTACAGCCTCCGACTTTAAAATTACTTCCACTTCTTTTAAACCATTAGTAAAAAGCGTACTGCCACTGCTTACCAGGTCACATATTGCTTCAGCAAGCCCGATCCCGGGGGCTATTTCAACTGAACCGCTAATCTCATGGATTTCGGCGTCAACATTTTGGTCATTAAGAAATTTTTGCAATAAGACTGTATAGGATGTGGCAATTTTCAATCCACGCAGATCATTCGCGTTCTTATAATCCATGCTCTTGGGAACGGCAATGCTAAGGCGGCATCTTCCAAACCCAAGCCTGTTCACTATTTCTACTTCCTTATTTTTTTCAAAAACTACGTTTTCACCTACAATGCCTATATCAGCAACTCCATCAAAAACATATTGCGGAATATCATCGTCTCTCAAAAAATATACTTCGATTGGAAAATCCAATGCCACAGCTTTTAATTGCCTGTTGCCATTGTTAAGCTCAATACCGCATTCTTTTAAAAGTTGCAGTGAATTTTCATACAGTCTTCCCGATTTCTGAACTGCTATCTTTAACATGATGTATTTTTAAAATAAAAAAAGGCTCACTATTCAGTAAGCCTTTTTTGAAAATATGATTTTTACATATACAATAACATAGCTTACCCTCAGGTAAAAAAATGATGATGATGTATGTAAGTAATTTTTTTCATTTGAGATGCAAAGTAAAGAATGAAAGTTTAGTTGAGCAAAAAAAGTTTTTAGACTCACACTATCCTTTCGAAAAGAATATCGTCTTCCTTTCATTTTAGGCTTTCAGATATAAATAATTTTATGGTATTAAGCCGCTATCTTAAAAAGGTTCGACACTTACACCGATACCATTTAAGCCTCTATAAATAATCTTGCCATCTTCAAATTTTACACCGTCCCCTACATCTTGGGAAAGTAATAGAGGCCCATCCATATCAACATAATCCAGCAGAGGAAGTAGTTGGGCAATTGCTGAAGAACCGATTGAACTTTCATTCATACAACCAACCATTACCTTCATATTCAATTCGCGGGCTTTGGTTATCATTCGCAATGCAGGCGTGATTCCACTGCATTTAGTAAGCTTAATGTTTATTCCATGAAAAAATCCTGCGCATTTTTCAACATCGCTTTCAGCAACACAGCTTTCATCCGCTATAAGCGGTAAGGGTGAATTTTCAAATAAAAATTTCATGCCATCCCAGTCATCTTTTGCAAGTGGCTGCTCTATAAATTCTACACCCAGGTTTTTAAAAATGTTTATCTTTTCTAAAGCTTCATTTGCCTGCCATGCAGCATTTGCATCAATTCTAAAAATAGAAGTAGTATGTTTTCTCAATTCAGAAATTATCCTGACATCGTCTTCAGTCCCTAATTTAATTTTATAAATGGGCCATGGCTTTTCTTTCATTTTTTCCACCATCTTTTCTACCGTATCAATCCCGATGGTAAAATCAGTTAAAGGATTTTTGCCTAAATCAAGATTCCATAATTTATACAATTGCCTGCCGCTTATTTTGCCATATAAGTCCCACCCGGCCATATCGAGTGCGCAGACCAAAAAAGGATCGTTGGGGAAAAGATGATGCAGGTAATGCCAGAACCTGTCAGGATGTGTAAATGCAAATTTTTCAATAAAAGTCTTTTTGCGTTCAATATCTGCAATCATCTCATCTACGGTAATATTATAATGAACGATTGCCGGAGCTTCTCCATAACCTTTGTTACCAAAGTGTTCAAGCTCTACAATTAAAGCAGGCTGATGGGTTTTTGTCCCTTTTGAGATTGTAAAGGGATGCGTGAAAGGAAGATTTATGGATTTGTATTTAACCCCTAGCCCCTGAAGGGGAACACGGATATTAGAGTTTGAAGACATATTTTTTCCCATACCATTTAGCCTTCTTGATTTTGGTTTGATGTAATTGATTCAATTATATTTTTTAAAGTCTTTACAGCAAGCTCGCCATTTTTGCAAACTTCCTCATTTGAAAAACGAACTATCTTCAAATCCAATGACTGCATATATTCGTCGCGAAGTTTATCATTGCCTTTTGCTTCTTCTGTAAGATGGGTACTTCCATCAATTTCCATTACAAGTTTTGATTTATGGCAATAAAAATCAGCAATATATTGTGAAACCGGATGCTGCCGCTTAAATCTAAATCCTAAAAAATGTTGCTTAAGTAAACTCCAAAATAATATTTCTGGCTCAGTAGGTTCATCCCTCAATCTTTTCGCGTTCGCAAAAATTATTGGCGAACTTTTATAAAACATACTTCTCTCTCCCAACTGCACCCCTAACCCCTGAAGGGGAACATTAACCCCTAACCCTTGAAGGGGAACATGAGCATTAGAATTTGAGGAGTTTTTATTTTTCATAAACTATTATTATTTGCAGGTCTTGGGTTAAATGAGACTATTCAATTATTTCTTTCAGTTTTTAATCGAGACGCTGTCCCCCTTCAGGGGTTAGGGGTTTGTCCTTCCACTTTCAACTATATACTTTTTTAGCTCCTCATTAAACTCATTTTTTTTCAATAAATCTTCGAGACTTATATGCATACGGTAATGCCAATAATGATTGGGCTCCGCAGGAATATTTATTCTTTCATCATGAGGATTTACGAGGCGGATATTTCCATTTATTCCCAGCAGATCCTGTATTTGAAAAATGCTCCACATAGCGGGAGAATATAAATGCTGCAATACAATTTCTTTATTAATCCACGGTTCACAGAAATAAGGCGCGTCGCCATAATGGCCCAAACTGTAATTATAAAATTCCTGTGTTTTATTCCTGTCTTCTTCCCACCAGCCACGAATGGTGCTCATATCGTGAGTTGAGGGCGTAACCACCGAGAGGTATGGGGCATCTTTAGGGTGAAAGAAACGGGCATTCGGATCTTTCGGCATTCGCTGGATCTCAAGACTCAAAATTCCAAGCTGCTTCATCACTTCCGGAACACAATGAGGAACCATACCCAAGTCTTCTCCGCAAATCAACATCTTAGTGCTGTGCTTTAATTGCGGTAATTTTTTCAGGGCTTCTATTTTCCAAAAATTTTCCTGTCGCCTGTAAAAATAATTCACGTACAACTCGTGCACTTTTTCTTTGGCGTAATTGTCGAGGTATTGAAAAGTGCTTGTTTGAGCAATCCCAAACCTGAAATGAAATTTTTGCCCATCAGAATGCGCTTCCTCAATCAGAATGACATTGCTTAGTAAACCGAGCAAACCATGTTTTATGGCATCTCGATTTTCAACTTTATTTTTTTCAAAAAATTTGGCAACCTTTGACTGGGTATTATATTGTTGTTTAAATTTCAATCGCCCATCGGTGCCATGCTCGAGAAAGTTTTCGCTTACATAAGGTGTGGACTCACCAAAAATCCCCCAAAGTATTTCATCTGTAATGAACGGTTTGCAATACCGGTCGTGATCAAACGCGATATTGTTATAAGCGAATTCCGAAATGTCTACGGGTATTGCGGGCACAAACCTTCCTAAAATTCCATCAATTGTATCAATATGAATACTCCAAATTCTAAAAAAACCAAGAATGTGGTCAATTCGAAACGCATCGAAGTAGTTGCTCATCTGGTCAAAACGACGACGCCACCACCTGAATCCATCTTCTTTCATTCTTTCCCAATTGTATGTTGGAAAGCCCCAATTCTGTCCTTTCACCGCAAAATCATCCGGAGGTGCACCAGCCTGTTCATCCATATTATATAGTGAGGGGCTTGCCCATGCGTCGCAGCCATAGCGATAGATTCCGATGGGTATGTCCCCCTTGATAATAATTTTCTTTTTATGAGCGTAGCTTTTTGCTTCATTTAATTGCAGGTGCAAATGGTATTGCACAAAGTAGAAGAATTCGATATCATCATATTGGCTTTTACCGGGCGAGGCATATTTCTGAATAGTTGATTCATTAAATTTTTTATGACTTTTCCATTTTGTAAAATCAGGAGTTTTATACTTATCCCGCAGGTAGGAAAACACAGCATAAGGTACAAGCCATTCCCTGTTGATCTCAAAAAATTCGAAATAATCCGGATCATTTTTAACCGAATTTTTTGCAGCGGCATATAATTCTTTTAGGGCAGATAATTTGAATTTCATTACCTGCTCGTAATCAAAACAAGCCAACTCATTAAGTTGCTTTTTCTTTTTTTTAAGTGGCTTAACGATTTTTGAAAACTCTTTTCCAGCTACCTTCCCCAGGTTAATGTATAAAGGATGCAGTGCAAAAGCCGATATGGCCGCATACGGATAGGAATCTGTCCATTTATGATTTGCAGTAGTATCGTTTACAGGCAGAATTTGTATAAGCCTTAAACCAACTTGCTCCGCCCAATCTACAAGAGGTAGCATGTCAGTAAACTCACCTACGCCAAAGCTTTTCTCCGAGCGAAGGCTAAAAACGGGAATAGCAACTCCGGCGCCTTTCCATGGCGATACCCCGCTCTGCACAAATCCATCATGAATTATTGTAAGCGGGGGACTATTCCATTTATCTTTTTGAACGAGGCGATTGCCACCGGTTTCAAACCTTATAAATTTTTTCTCAGTAAGGTTGTAAATTCCATATTTATAGGTAAGAGGAAGCCCTTCCCGCTCAAGTTCAAGCTTTGCAACAAACCAGTTATTTTTTGCTTCCATCAGCAATGGCTCAGTTGTGTCCCAATATTTTAGTTTTTTTGACGACCCTGACATGCATACAATTTCGCCAGGTTCCAGCAAGGGAGCTTTTACACGGAATTCATGGGTATATTTCCCGGGTGAAGCAGCTTTTATTTTAGGTACATGATGAAGCAATACTTTGCTGAATGGCCTTGTGAAAAAGACATTTGCAATATTGGAATCTGCGTTCCAGGTATCAACTACAGAAATAAGCTTTTTTTTGATAACAGATACATCAATCGCCCTGTCATCTTCGCCGTCGTATATCTTGCTTCCGTTTTTATCTTTTAGTATGTACTTGTATAAAATAATGTCATCAAAAACATCAGGAAAATCTACTGTTAAAAACCACGACTCACTATCCAGGTAGACCATGGGAACTGCATTTGAAATCTCGCTGTTACCTAAAAAATTATTATTACCGCAAATAAAAAGTTTCTGGCCAAATTCAGTATGGAAGTTTATAAAAAAAGTTATCGTCATCACGTATAATGGTTAAAGGAGCGGCAATTTAATCAGTTTAGTTTAGAATGTAAAAAAGCAATGTAAGATGTCTATAATGTACGAAGCGGGATTATTAAGCCAAGTTTATGATTAAGATAGTAATTAAAAAATTGGATGAGTGAATATGCAAATATTATGACGAAGATGCAATTTCTTCGCCTCTTGTTTTTTGAATTTTTTAGAATAAAAACAGGAGGCCAAACCATATAATAAAAAATCCAAAACCAAGCCATGCGGATCTTATTTTATTTTTTTTCGTAGGTCCGCCTTTTCTTAATGGAGAAGTGTAAGCCGCTAAAATACCGAGAGGCCCTAATATCGAGGTTATCACAAACCAAAGAGCATCGAATTTAAATTTCTCTTTTGCGGGATCGTAGTAATCAGTAATTAGCAAATCCGGATTGTTCCTTAGTTCACGCTTCAACCTTCGTTGAATTACTTTAAAATATATTCTTTGCGGAAGGTTAAGCTTCTTGCCCGTAATTACTCCAAATTCTTTTGCCGATAGTTTTACAAAAACAGACGCACGTAGGTATTTAATGCCGGCAGGAGAAATATGATTTTCAGGGATTATAGATTTTCCTATTGAGAAT
>JBDTUZ010000074.1:0-19772 GCA_040007435.1 Ginsengibacter sp.
ATCGCTATGATGATGTTAATGGGGAAAAATATTAATTAACTCAAACAGCTTCTTAATGGAACATATTTTTCATTTAGCGAAAGATAAAAAATTAGCGAAAATAATTAAGCTGCAAGAGCCTCACATATTGGAAATAAGAAAAAGGGTTTATTTAAGATTGTGTGCTTCTATTTTAAGCCAACAGTTAAGCACTAAGGTCGCAAAGGTCTTATACCAGCGCTTTTTGGACCTTTTTGGAGGAAAGGAGCCTACGCCAAAACAAATCTCAGATACGCCTGCATCGGTCTTTAGAAATATTGGTTTTTCAAATGCCAAAGCTTCTTACGTACACAACGTTGCCCGATTCTTTACAAAGAAAAAAATAACAGATAACGCATTGTATAAGATGAGCAACGAAGAAGTTTTAGAACTACTCACACAAATAAAAGGTGTTGGAAAATGGACAGTGGAAATGATCCTCATGTTTACTCTCGGGAGGGAGGATATTTTTGCAATGGATGACCTTGGTTTGAAACAAAGTGTAATCAAACTTTACAAGATAAAAGAGACCGAGCCAAAATTGATAAGAGAAAAAGTTCAGAAAATATCGCTTAAATGGTCCCCTTACCGAACTTATGCCTGCTTGTATTTATGGGGCTGGAAGGATGCCTAATGCTATTTCTTTTTTATCAATGGATTGTTAGTTCCATTTACCACATTATCTACAACGACAAAATCGGAGAGTTTTGAAAAAAACTGGGTAAGTGTCTTACATCCATAAGCCCGCACATCAAAGCTGGGATCAAGCTTGCGCAGGTTAATACCGAGGTTGGAAATGTAAGCTTCATTGCTTTCATTTATGCTCATGTCATAAGCCTTGTTAATCAACTTTGCATTTACCTGGCTTCTTGGATTTAATTTTTTTACCGTTTCCTTCTTTTCGGGCTTTTCAGTTTTTGGTTCGAGATTTTCCACATAAGTAAAAATTTCACAGGACTTTACGAAGGCGTTAGGGGTCTTTTGCTCACCAATTCCCATAACAAAAATTCCGCTTTCCCTTATCCTTTTTGCGAGGCCTGTATAATCACTGTCGCTTGATACAATACAAAATCCATCCACGAGGTCGGCATGCAAAATATCCATCGCGTCAATAATCAAGGCGCTGTCGGTAGAATTTTTTCCGGTTGTATAAGAAAATTTCTGAATCGGGTTGAAGGCCATTTCATTGAGCAGGCTTTTCCAGTGATTCATGTGTTGAGTTGTCCAATCTCCATAGACCCGTCGTATCGTAACCTTTCCATATTTTGATGCTTCCTCAAGAATATAATCCATAATTTTTGACTGCGCATTATCACCGTCAACAAGCAAAGCAATCCTCTGATTTTTTAAATCCATATTTAGTCGTTCGTACAAAATTATGATTAAAAGAACAAAGTGCATTCCTACATATCATTGCGCCGCTATAAGGTCGCAGCCAAAGCCAATCGCCGAAGGTATAAGCTGAAAACATTTCTCTGACGTAACGACAATTGAAAAACTATCTTTTCAAAAAATCAGCGACCTTAAAGGAGGAAATGTCACCGAAGTTACTCCTTCGGGCGCTTGAGGGCTTTTTATTACCCTTAATCTTTTATCTTTGGCACTATCAAATTTTTTTTATGAAATTTATCGTTTCCTCCACGCAATTATTAAAGCACCTTCAACAAATAAGCGGTGTTATAAATGCTAACACCGTGCTGCCTATTCTTGAAGATTTTTTATTTGAAATTGAAAAGAGTAAGCTTACAATTGTGGCAACAGACCTGGAGACAGTTATGAAAATACACATGGACATTGAGGCAAAAGACAGTGGTAAAGTGTGCATTCCCGCTAAGATATTATTAGATTCTCTTAAAAATATTCCTGAGCAACCCCTTACTTTCAACATTGATAAAAACTTTGGAGTAGAGATCACCAGTGATAACGGTAAGTACAAGGTAATGGGTGAAAATCCCGATAATTTTCCGAAGGAACCTGTTTCAGATTCTGCTACTTCTTTCACTATGCCTTCTGCTGCTTTATCAACAGCTATCAATAAATGCCTTTTCGCGGTGAGCAACGATGATCTGAGGCCGGCTATGACAGGCGTTTTTTTTGAGCTTACTGAAAAATCAATTACCTGTGTCGCAACAGATGCGCACCGTCTTGTAAGATTTTCCAGGCTGGATGTTGCCTGTCCAAAAAAAGATACATTTATAGTTCCTAAAAAGCCTCTTAATTTGTTGAAAAGTGTTTTGCCGTCTAATAGCGATGAACTGGAGATTTCATACAATAGCAATCATTTGTTTGTAAAGCATGCCGGCACCGAATTAGTTTGTCGCTTGATAGATGCCCGTTTCCCGGACTATAAAGTGGTAATACCAACTGACAACCCCTATAAGCTTACTGTAAACAAAAATGATTTCCAGGGCGCTTTGCGAAGAGTGAGTGTATTTAGTAATAAAAGTACTAACCAGGTGGCGCTAACTATCTCGGGCAGTGAATTGCAACTCGCATCGCAGGATGTAGACTTTAGTTTTGAAGGCAATGAGCGTATGACCTGCCAGTATGATGGGGAGGATCTTCAAATTGCTTTTAATGCAAAATTTTTAATCGAAATGCTTAGCGCTGCTGATACGGAAGAGGTTACCATAGAGCTAAGTACCCCTACAAAAGCCGGCATAATAAAACCAACAGAAAAAGACGAAAATGAAGAGCTGCTGATGCTGGTAATGCCTCTTATGCTCAACAGTTAGAGGCTGAGCTTTTTTGTTCCTCTTTAAGTAAGAACTGTAAACTTCGCTAAATAGCGCTCCCGGATTTACCTTCCTTACTGTTATAACTCTGCACTAAAAACTATTTCGGTATTTTTAGCTATTGTATAACCAAAACTATAAACATGGTATGGATTATTCTTGGGGTTATTCTCTTTGGAATCACCGGTGTTATCATCAAAAATAATCCTGCTCTTTACCGGTATAAAACCGTCGGAAGGCTTGTGGGAGTACTTTTTGTTGTACTTGGCATTTTAACGGCGTGCATTGTTCAAATAAACGTAGGCGAGGCCGGGGTAAAAGTTTTATTTGGGAAAGTCCAAAAAGATGTTTTGGGAAGTGGGCTGCATTTTATAAACCCTCTTCTTAATATTCAAAGAGTGGATATTAAAACCCAGAATTACACAATGAGTGGCGTGAATGATGAAGG
This sequence comes from Ginsengibacter sp., assembly GCA_040007435.1. GTDB lineage: Bacteria > Bacteroidota > Bacteroidia > Chitinophagales > Chitinophagaceae > Ginsengibacter. The sequence continues at coordinate 3,202 of JBDTUZ010000074.1, forward strand.
AGAAAAAAGTGGTGACGATGCTATAAAGGTACTTGCCAGCGACGGACTCGAAGTAACCATTGACCTCACTGTTCTTTACCGGGTAATAGCAAGTGAAACCCCTAAACTATTAAGTGAAACTGGCCCGGATTATAAAGATAAAATTGTACGCCCCTTAACCCGAACAAAGATCAGGGATAATGCGGTTTATTACCAGGCGATAGAATTATTCAGCAACCGAAGAGATGAATTTCAGCAAAGAATCTATAAAAGTATAGAGGCGAATTTTAAAGAACGTGGATTGCTTCTTGAGCAACTCCTTGTGCGAAATATTACTTTGCCTAACTCCGTGAAGGCATCTATTGAATCAAAAATAAATGCTGAGCAGGATGCTAAAAAGATGGAATTTGTTTTGCAAAAAGAAAAGCAGGAAGCTGAAAGAAAAAGGGTAGAAGCTCAGGGTATTGCAGATTACCAGCGCATCATAAATACAGGCCTTACAGATAATCAATTGCAGTACGAACAAATACAGGCAATAAAAGAGTTGGCACTAAGCCAAAATGCGAAAATCGTTATGATGGGAAAAGGAAATTCGCCGGTAATAATTGATGGTAAATGAACTTAAAAAAACAGGAGAATAACACCAAGCCATGGAATTAGTTGTGGTAAGAACCTTTAGTAATTATTTCTCGGCCAATATTTTATTGACCAAACTTAGAGACGCCGGCGTACAATGTTATTTGAAAGACGAGTATACGGTAACCATGGATCCACTTCTTACAAATGCGGTTGGCGGTATTAAGCTTGTAATAAATAAAGATGATGCAAATGAAGTTATTGCACTAATGAAACAATTTGATGAAGAATACCGGCGTAACGCTGTTTGCCCTAAATGTGGATCGCACGATATTGAACTTGTACCAAAAAGATCACCGGCAAATATGATAACTGCCATACTAAGCTGGCTGTTCTCGGACTATGCTGTTTCCGCTGAGAATGTTTACCAATGCGGCACTTGCGGCTTTGAAAGCAATGTTTTGCCGGAGCCACTGCAAAATAATCTTGTACATTACCAATCAGAAGACTTAAACTGATTTGCTTTTTTGAAATATTATTTTCTTTGTTGAAATAAACAGGACGATTTCACATGAAAACAATTGCGCTTATACCAGCCCGTTACGCGGCCACACGTTTCCCGGCAAAACTTATGCAGATGCTCGGAGATAAAACAGTGATAAGGCACACTTATGAAAATACCATCGCAACCCTGCTCTTTGATGAAGTGATTGTAATAACGGACAGCGAAATAATATTTAATGAGATCGTACAAAATGGTGGCTACGCTATTATGAGCAGGAAGGAGCATGAAAGCGGAAGCGATCGCATTGCAGAAGCTGCTGCCGATATTGATGTGGAGGTAATTATCAATGTACAGGGTGATGAGCCGTTTGTGAAAAAAGAAATTCTTGCAAGCCTTGTGAACGCTTTTAGTAACGATCCTCACCATCTTGTGCAGGTGGCTTCACCTATGCATGAAATTACCGACGAGGTAATGATCAAGAATCCTAATATTGTAAAGGTGGTGGTAGATAAAAATATGGATTCTATCATGTTCAGCCGCAGCGTTATTCCATACCCCCGGGACCCAGGGGCTGTAATAAAATATTATAAACATATAGGAATTTATGCTTTCAGGAAAAAAGCTTTAATGGATTTTACCCGGTGGGAAATAACACCACTTGAGGCGGCAGAAAAAATTGAATGTCTTAGATACCTCGAACATGGTATAAAATTAAAAATGGTACTTACAAAAGAAGCGCCGGTATCAATTGATACAAAAGAAGACCTTGAAAAGGCAAAAAACTTTTTATAAGTTTTTTAATGGTCTATTTGCTTAAATTGTAACTACTCAATAACAATAAAACTCATGCTACCTTTTCGCCAACTTAAACTTTTTCCTATTGCTTGTTGCTTGGTTTTATTTTTTTCTTGTAACCCTAACGACAGGATTGAGATAGAAAAATCTGCTTCTGCTTTTGACATAGAACAAGGTAAGGCTTCTATACTGCAAGGTGATCAAAATTTTATCAAAGCCTTTAAGGCCGGTGATTCTATTGATGTTTCAAATAGCTATAGCACCGATGCAAAAATTATGGCAGCAGACACCATCGCAATTGTCGGAAGAGACGCAATCAGGCATTATATAGCATCTCTCATGCAAAAGGGTGTGAAAGATTTTGAAATTACTACTCTTAAAATATGGGGCGATAGCAGTTTGCTGGCTGAAGAGGGAACATACATTCTTGCAGATAGCATAGGTAAGCAAGCAGATAAAGGAAAGTACATAGTATTGTGGAAACCAGAAACAGGGAACTGGAAAATGTTCAGACACATTTGGACAAGCGACCTTTCTCCGAGGGCACCATTTCCAAAAGTTGAATAGTCAAAAAATATTTTGCAGAACCTAACAGTTTTTGCATATTTTTTCGTTTTTACCCATTGTTATTTATTTTTATTTGTTCCATTAGTAAAAGACATTTATTCAATTGATGAGACGTCCAAAAGATTATTTATCGCTGATTAATCCTTTCGAACTTGTTCGAACCAAAAAAGTGCTGCAGGTAAACCCTACTATTCAAACCATTAGGAAGGATGCAGAGACCACCAGGATTTATGTTCATGATTATAATAAGGAAAAGATAACTGTAACCGAACTTCAAACTCCCGAAGAAAGCTTTAGCTATATTGATACCAGGGACGTAAGCTGGATAAATATAGATGGGTTAAGAAAGAAAGATGTTGAAAATATTTGCGGCCACTTCCAGGTGCATCCATTGATTGCTGAAGATATATTAAGCATGGACCAAAGGCCCAAAATGGATGAAATAGATGGCGTGCTTTACTGCTTACTTAATATGCTTTTTTATAATGAATATGAAAAGTCAGTAGAAACGGAACAAATAAGTATTGTGCTGGGTGGAACGTTTGTATTAAGTTTCCAGGAAGATCCTTCTAAGGATGTTTTCAATCCTCTGCGGGAAAAGTTAAAAGTAAAATCAACTAAAATAAGGCAAAACGGGCCGGATTTTCTTTTCTATTCTCTCATTGATATGATCGTTGATAATTACTATTTAGTAATGGAAAAGCTGGGAGAAAATATTGAAATGCTGGAAGAGGACATCATTAGAAAGAGCGATACTCGTGCTCTTGCAAAGATCAATATGCTTAGAAAGGAGATGATTATTTTAAAGCGGAGCGTAGGCCCGGTGAGAGAACTTGTTAATGGTATTCTTCGAAGCGAAAGCGAGCTTATTGAAGAAAAGACTGAAAAATATTTCAAAGACGTTTACGATCATATTGTACAGGCGAATGACCTTGCCGAGAGTTATCGCGATATGATGATTAACCTCCAAGACCTTTACCTCAGCAATGTAAATTTGAAAATGAACGAGGTAATGAAGGTGATGGCGATTGTAACTTGCCTTCTTGCTCCCGCAACAGTTATTGGCGGCATTTTTGGAATGAATTTTACGAGGATTCCCTGGCTTCACAACACTTACGGTTTCTTTATTGCCGTAGGGCTCATGCTCATTATACCCATCTACATGGTTTTTTTGTTCAGAAAAAAAGGCTGGTTTTAATACTGGCCTCAAAAACTTTGCAGAATATCAATAGATGATAAATAAAACGGTTCGGTCTTTAAGCTGTTGGTGTTTTAGCCTGTTTATAAATAGGAACTGTACTGCAAGGTTCGCCATACATTATGCTTTTAGCTATCGGCCTTAGTAATTTTGTTATTTCTACATACGCGGTTTCAGGAATCTTTTTCTCGCCGCAACCTTTTACGACAATTCTTTTGTCAGAAAATTCTGCAATATCAAGCTTCCATAAGTTTTTTAAAAAAAGTACTTCAAGAAGCTGTGCTTCATTACCAAAAACAATTTCCCTCGCATAAGGCTCGATATAGGAGGCCGCCAGCATATAAGCCCATACGGGTATAACTGCATCAGCACTACACGTAATGCCAACGTTTTTATTTATATAAATTGAAAAATCCATGTTTTTCAACCCTTCTCTATATTCCTTCTCCTTCAAAATTAACTCCATAAATAAGTGATCTTTTAAATCGAAAATTGCGGGATTGCCTTCGGGATAAAATTTTTCAAGGTCAATTGTTACAAGAGCGCTTTGTGCGACTTTATTTATTATTACTTCTTCCATACAATAGATATTCCTGTAAAGTTACAAATACATTTTTTGAGGCTATAATGCTTAACAAAATAAAAAAGGGACCGTCTTTTCAGCGGTCCCTTTGATATCAAAATAACTTGAACTCTAAAAGAATTTACTCCTGCTGTCTTTAATATTTGCCATCTTCTTTAAGGAATTGAATGATTGCCCTAAAGCTGTCTGAACATTCCGTGATTCTGCGCTCGCCTTTTGCTGGTTGAGCATTTCTGCTGCAGGTGCCGGTTTTGCTGAAATACCATTCACTTTAATCACAAAAACACCGGTATTACCTGCAATAGGTGGAGAAACTTTCGACAGATAAGTTTTATCAAAAGCCGCGCCTGCAACTTTCGGCTCATTCCCTACACCATTTATAATTTGCGCATCAAACGTAAGCGTGGAATCTGATCCAGTATTTAAAACCTGAAGGCTATAATCCTTTGCCGCAGCCTCAAGAGAAGTTGGGTTGTTTAATTTCTTTTTGATTTCCTCCGCTTTCTTCATATTTATTATAGTAGATTCTACCTGCGGCCTTGCTGTCGCTACATCTGGAACGCCTTCATTTACTTTTCTTTCAACCATGGCAACTACAAACTGGTCTTTTATAGAAAAAGGCTCCGAAACATCTCCTTCTTTTGCATCAAAAGCCCATCTAATAATCTGCCTTGCGTCTTGCAAACCACCAAGTTGAAAATCGTTTTCTTTTACCGGATTCGGGAAGGCAATTTTATTCAGACCATTTTCAGAAACATATTTATCAAAGGCTTGTTTATTTCTTGCCTGCCCTGAAAGTTTTGTTGCGGCGGCATTCGCCATGTTGATTGTTTCATCACTCGGTGCAATTTCTTTTGCCATGTAGGCAATTTTATATGCAGGCTCCGGGTTTTTCTTTTCAAGAATTTCAATATAGTGCCATCCAAACTGAGTCTTAATAACCTTTTTAGTTACACCATCATCATTAAGTAAGAAATCTCCAAATTCTTTTGCGAAATTCTCTCCCTGGATGGTCATAATATCGAAAGACATCTCTCCTTTGTCATTGTGAGCAACCTTGTCTGTTGAATATTTTGCTTCGAGTGTGTCGAAATTGGCGCCATTTTTAATAGCCGCCGCCACACTGTCTGCAATCCTGTGTGCAGTGCTGTCGGGCATTATTGGTTGTTGGGTTTGGGGATCGTTTGTTCCAAACAATATGTGGCGGCATTTAATGCTATCGGGTACTATTTTGGTTGATATCTTTTTAGCAGTTACATAATTCTTTCCATCAAGATAAGGGCCATAAACTTGTCCATCACCCAATGCTATAATTGAATCTTTATCAGGTACCTGGAGTTTTGATTTTGGTGTGTACCCGTCAAAAAAAGTTAGGGCCGAGGAATTTCTTCCTAAGAATGCTTTGATATTTGAATCTGCAGCAAATTGTGGTTTCAATTGTTCGAGCGATTCTTTAATGCGGACACTATCGCTATGGTTTGCTGCAGCATTGAAAGTAACATAAGAAATCATGCGCCCTGTTTCCTGTCTGAACCTTTTTTTATTATTTTCTAAATATTTTTCAATATCGTTATCGGTAACTTTTACAGTGCTATCCGGAATTATGGTATAAGGCACCGCTACGTATGATATAGACGCGAATTTATTTTTTTGTTCCTCATCATCACTGGCAAGCCAGGCTGGAGTGTAAATACTTCCTGCTATAAGAGAAGTATATTTAGTATATAAACTATTTAAGCGCATCGGATCTATCACCTCGGTACTAATAGCGCTTCTCTGTTCCTCATTTTTTGATTTCTTCGTTTGTGCCCACCACTGTTTTGCCTGCTCAATATCATATTGCCCGGTTTCTTTATTGGTAAAAGCTTGTTTTAATTGTTGCGGGGCATCTTCACTAAACATTATAGAACTCATTTCTTTTGGCGTAAAGGTTATGCCCAGGTCATTGAATTGCTCTGTAACTATTCTTTCTGCTACCATCTGGTCCCAGACGGATTGCATTATCTGATTCCTTTGGTCTCCTCCACCATTAGGGTACTGCTGTTCCATTTCCTTCACCTTAGTGTTGAATTCTTCGTATTCTATCTTATCGCCATTCACGCTTCCAAGAGTTGTAGTGTTTCCACCGCCGAAAAGTTTACCTGTACCACTCCTGGAATCCATTAATATAAATCCTATAAGGCTCAGTGCTATAATAGCGATCACAATAACGGCGCCTTTCTCACGTATGTTCTGTATTATTGACATAGTTGGTTTTTCTACTTAGTTTAAAAATAAGGACGGCAAAAATAGTGTAATTTAAGATATTAACAAACTGTGGAAAACGCATAAAGAATAGCATGGACACGCTCTACAGGGTTTTTGAAATCTTTGTAATTATTTTAAGATTTTTGTGTTTAAAATTTGTTCACATGTCCGTGTGAGAATTTCACTTTTCCTGTTGATAAGCAAACATTTTATAAAATATTTTCTTTATAATTTTTTAAAAGAAAACGGGTAAATGGCTGTTCTGCTTTTAAGAGTTAAGAAAGAAACATTTTGCTCTTTGCTCATTCACAGTTTCAGTTTTATTGTGTTGCTTTTAATTTTCCTCATGCTTTTTTATTAACTTATGTTTATAAAGTTTGTTAATTGAATACTACAAGGTATATCCTGATGTTGAATACTTGTGAAGTAAAGTGGATAATACATAAGTTTTAAATTTACATCAGGAATAAAACAATTTGTATCCACAAATTCACATACATAATAGTAATAAGCTATTAAATAAATAATGTATTAATAATAAATACTATGGCAGATATACACATTGAGGCCGCACGCAATACTTTGGAAAAAAAAGGTTTTTTGGATATCGATATTGACGTTAACTTGGACCTCTTCGCAGAAATAGAACGATTAAAAAAGGAAAAAAATGCTATCATACTTGCTCACTATTACCAGGAACCAGACATACAAGACGTTGCGGATTTTATTGGGGACAGTCTTGGTCTTGCTCAAAAAGCACAATCCACCGATGCTGATATAATTGTTTTTGCCGGCGTACATTTTATGGCCGAAACAGCTAAAATACTTAACCCAAATAAAAAGGTTCTTTTACCGGATTTGAAAGCCGGGTGTTCTTTAAGCGATTCTGCACCACCGGCTTTATTCAAAAAATTCAAGGACAAATATCCGGATCATATAGTGATTACTTATATAAATTGTTCTGCGGGGATGAAAGCATTGAGTGATATAATCTGCACTTCATCAAATGCGCAGGCTATAATAGAAAGTCTTCCGGCAGAGCAAAAAATTATTTTTGCTCCAGATAAAAATCTTGGTGCTTATCTAAAGAAGAAGACAGGCAGAGACATGGTGCTTTGGAATGGAGCATGCATTGTACATGAAATTTTTAGTCTCGAAAAAATAACCCGTCTTAAAATACGGCATCCAAAAGCAAAGGTTATTGCACACCCTGAATGTGAAGAACCTGTATTACGAATTGCCGATTTTATAGGTAGTACCACCTCTCTTTTGAAATATACAATCGAAAGCAAAGCAGAAGAATTTATTGTGGCTACTGAAACAGGAATACTTCACCAAATGCAGAAGCAATCTCCCGAAAAGACATTTATTCCTGCACCTCCGGATAACATGTGTGCCTGCAACGATTGCCCTTATATGAAGCTTAATACCCTTGAAAAATTATACTTATGCATGGAATATGAAGAGCCTCAAATAATAATGGATGAGCAATTATTAATAGCATCAAAAAAACCTATTGAAAGAATGCTGGAAATTAGTCATAAGTATGGATTGTGAGTTTTGTTGCAGGCCGATTTATAAATATTAGTGTATAATGAAATAAAATTAAATAGATATCGTTTAAGTGATTGTTTAATAAAATTTATTTCAATAACCTAAAAATATTAGGAGAAGAGTTCAATCGGCCGGTTAGGAGCAGCTTTCACAGTTTATAATAAAGAAGGAATTAAAATAAACTTTTTTTACCCCAAAATATAGGTTTTGTCTTTTGGATACTGAATAAGCTACGGAATGATCTTATGTATGTTCATATCTCATATATCAGAATCTCAAAGTGGAAAATACCAAAGGTCACTCTAAAGCCACTTTATCTACTTATTTGATCTTTCTTTAAAAGAAAATCTCTCACCCAAGTGTAAACATTTTGGGTGAGGGATTTCACTATTTAAGCAATTGTCTGTAATGGTATTATAAATAAAATCAGTCCTCTATTTAAATGAATCAGGTTAACTATTTTTTAATAGAAACAAATCAATATACCCCTTTACAATATCGTAGCTATACCTCTTTCAAAATCCCCCCACAAAAAGCTTTTCCACGCAATAAAAGTGCCTTTATAATTTATTTACCCCTAATAGATATTTATTTGCAACAATACGGCGCCTTGTGTGTTATGAAGTTCAGTTGTGGTTTAAACTTTCATCCACGCTGGATAAAAAAAACCTATTAATCAAATTACAAATCGAATTATGAAAAAAATCTATTTAAGTTTACTAGCTGTAACAACTTTATTAGCTATTGCCTGCAATGACAGTACAACAACTTCGACAGAGCCAAATACTGATTCATCGGTTTCAATGATGTCTTCTGACACCGTCAAGACAATGGAACCTATGGAAGAGGCAGGTGTGATGGTAGGGGGCGCTAAAATGCTACCTACAAAAAATATAGTGGAAAACGCTGCAGAATCATCCGACCATACTACCCTGGTTGCTGCAGTTAAAGCGGCAGACCTGGCCGGAACATTAAGTGGAACGGGGCCTTTTACAGTATTTGCGCCTACCAATGAAGCTTTTAATAAATTACCTGCGGGAACAGTGGATAATTTATTAAAGCCAGATATGAAGAAAGATCTCACCAAAATTCTTACCTATCATGTGGTGTCAGGTAAATTAATGGCTTCAGATCTTACAGATGGCCAAAAATTAAAGACAGTAGAAGGAGAAGAATTAATGGTAACCGTAAAAGACGGTAAAGTAATGATTAACGGGGCTAACGTAACTATTGCTGATGTTGTATCAAGCAATGGTGTAACCCACGTAATTGACGCTATATTAATGCCAAAAAAATAAACATCTTCGTAAGGCAGTGCAATATTTTAAATTGTACGACAAAAAAGAAATCTATTTGAAACCGCCAGGTATAAAAAAGGAAGCCGTCGCAAACTTGTGGCGGCTTTTTTTTAAAGTAATAGTCTTACGAACGCTTATCAAAATCAAAAAGCCTTTGTATAGCTTCCTTTATGGTTTCTTTTTGTTTTGCAAAACAAAAACGAACAACCTTATTGTCGGTTCCATTTCTATAAAAAGCTGAAACCGGAATACAAGCAACACCAGCTTCTTTGCAAAGACGAAGCGCAAAATCTTTCTCACTTTCATTACTGATTGCCGTATAATCGTACAACTGAAAATAACTCCCGTGCGAAGCTAAAGAAACAAACCTTGTTTTTTCCATTGCTGTTTTAAACAAGTCTCTCTTGTTTTGAAAAAAGCTCCCAAGGTTTTCATACTCACTTTTTTGCTTTAGAAAATCTGCTATGCCAAACTGAACAGGCGTGTTACACGAAAAGCAATTAAACTGGTGGACTTTTCTAAACTCTTTCATTAATTTGTGAGGTGCAATGCAATAACCTATTTTCCATCCTGTGCAATTGAAAACTTTTCCAAAAGAAAAACAAACAAAGCTTCGTTCAAATAGATCCGGGTATTTTAAAACACTCTCGTGCAGGAGATTATCAAAAATTATGTGTTCATAAACTTCATCACTTAGAATAAAGATGTTTGTACCGAAGACTATTTTTGCCAAAGTCTCCATATCCGCTTTGCTGAGTACACTCCCTGTGGGATTGTGTGGTGAATTAATAATAATGAACCTCGTTGCGGAAGTAATTTTAGTCTTTACAAGTTCCCAATCAATCTTATAGTCGGGAAAAGTAAGTGGTACTAAGATGGGTTCCGCTCCATTTATTTCTATATTTGGAATGTAAGAATCAAATGCAGGTTCTAAAACTATTACCTCATCTCCTGGTTTTAAAATAGAAGTTAGTGCGGTATAAATTGCATAGGTTCCACCTGGAGTTATGGTTATCTCCTCCTCAGGGCTCACCTCCCTGCCATATAGCCTGTAAACTTTTTCGGCAATCGCATTTCTTAAGGCAGGCACACCATTCATGTGAGCATATTGATTGTGGCCACTCTTCATTGCCGTGTAAACTAAATCAACCAGGTCGGGGCTCATGCTAAAATCAGGAAACCCCTGTCCCAGGTTTACTGCGTTGTATTTTTTTGCCATTGAATTTATAGCTGTAAAAATCGTTTCGCTTACCTGTGGAAGTTTACTTGTTAAGACGGGGTTGTTCAAAATCTATGATTTGATGGCATTATCAAAAATATAAATTTAATCAGGGAAGAAAAAAGATGTTTTATTGTCTGTGTTTAACAATTATTTTTTTGCGCGGATATGTTGTAAAAAACAGCGGAAAAATCCATAATGTTTTAGATAAAATTTTGGTGGCTGATTGAAACATAGAAGCATTAGGAGCCGGATCTCTATTTATTTTTCCTACCTCAATACTTCGTGATTTTCCGAAAACCCAGTCCAAATGATTTGCGTTTAATGCATAATATTTTTTAAGGCTATCTGCCGATTGGTTCCATTTTTCCTCGGCTCTGTCCTTAGCTTTAATATTTGGTTCCATATCCGGATCAAAAAAATACCAGTCATTGTCAAAATTCAATTCAACCGCGTAGTGATGCGGAAAGCCGATACTTCTATAAGAAATATTTTTCGATTTCATTATATCCATTAGGATTATGGCCTGCTGAGAGCAACCTGCAAATTGATATTGCAAAATATCCCCGGGATTTACAGGAGAAGCTACACCTTTGCCTATTAGCAGTTGGGTACAGGCAGCAATCCAGTTTTGCCTGAAATTATAAACGGAAAAGCCATGATAAAACCTGTTTTTTATTATGAAAGAAGTGAGAATACCATATTGGAGCGAACCAACTTTTATATTTTTTTTTATGGCGCTACTATCCGCGTAAGCGGTTAATTTTTGAATCGTGTTAAGATACGATAATGAAGAATCAAACAGTTCAATATTATTATACTGTGGATTCCTTTCAATTGAAATATTGACAAAGTTTAAAAGAAAAAGTACGAGGGATAAAGAAAAAAGTAAAAACCTCATGAAAATTTCGTTGGCGCAAAAAAGGGTTTATGACATTGAAACGAAAAATAACTACATTTATTTTTCTCGCAGAAAGAGAAAGAATTTATAAGACCTTCTGAAAAAGAAAGCCTAATAAGGTTTTAAAAGACGGTTATAGATATTTTTCTCCTTTGTTCCTTTTTACTTCCGCAACATATTCTTTAATGTATTGTTCTTTATCTTTTTTGCAAATTAGCAGAACATCTTCGGTGTCAACTATTATAAAATCGTCAAGGCCTTGCAACAAAATCAGTTTATTGTTGTCGGCATGGATTACATTTTTTGTTGAATCAAAAAGGATTGCGTTGTTCCCGGCAACAGCATTGTCATGAAAGTCCTTTTCAAGATTTTCATAAGCGCTACCCCAGGTTCCGAGATCGCTCCAGCCAAAAGAGGAAGGAATTACATAAACGTTATCAGCTTTTTCCAGGATTCCATAATCGATAGAAATGTTAACGCAAAGAGGATAGATCAGGTTGATAACCTCTTGTTCTTTCGAAGTAACAAGAGCTTTTTTTGCGCCGTCGAAAACTTCGTGAATTTCAGGCAGATAATTTTGGAATGCGCCAATAATGCTTTTTGTACGCCAGACGAAAATCCCCGCATTCCATAAAAAATCCCCGCTAATCAGAAAATTTTTGGCCAGCTCAATGTCCGGTTTTTCTGTGAATGTTTTTACCTTATAGATATTTTCTGTTACAGAATGCTGTTCGTACTGTATATACCCGTATCCTGTATTTGGTGATAACGGTTTTATACCAAGTGTTACGAGTGCATTGTTTTTTTCAGTAAACTCAAGAGCATCCAGGCTTACTTTTTTAAAGGCTGTATCATCCAAAATGAGATGATCGGCCGGTGCACAAATCAAATTACTTTCAGGATTTAGTTCGTAAAGCTTGTAAGAGATGTAAGCAACACAGGGAGCAGTATTTTTTCGGGAGGGCTCGCATAAAATATTTTCGGGCCTTAATAAAGGTAGCTGTTCAGCAACGATATCTTTATATTGTATAGAAGTAACCACATAAATATTTTCGTTGGGAATGTATTGAGAAAAGCGATCGTAAGTTGACTGTATTAAAGTTTTACCCTGGTTAAGAATGTCCAAGAACTGTTTAGGGTAATTTATCCGGCTTACCGGCCAGAACCTGCTCCCAATACCGCCTGCCATTATCGCTACGTAGTTATTTTTATTCATATCAATTGAAGTTAAATAATCCCTTCCCGGATAAGATCGTGTAAATGTATAATCCCTGCGTAACGGTTTTTATTTGTTACAACAAGCTGAGTTATATTCTTTTTTCTCATTTCGTCAAGGGCTGTTATGGCTAGCTCCTCTGAACTTATTGTTTTTGGTTGTAGTGTCATAATATCTTTTGCGGTTACCTCACTCAATTCAATATCTTTTTCCAGCATTCTTCTCAAATCACCGTCGGTTATTATTCCAATTATTTTATCTTCATCGTCAATAACAACGGTTGCACCTAAACGCTTTTTGGTCATTTCTATTATTACATCTTTAAGTAAATAATTTGTTTTCACTACAGGTTTTTCGTTGTTTGTAAAAAGATCGCCCACCCTCAAGTATAATTTTTTACCAAGTGTGCCACCAGGGTGAAATTTTGCAAAATCATCAGAACCAAAGCCTTTCATTTCCATGAGGCAAATTGCAAGAGCATCACCCAAAACGATTTGAGCTGTGGTACTACTCGTGGGCGCAAGATTATTCGGGCAAGCTTCTTCTGCTACAGTGGAATTCAAAACAAAGTCAGCACAGTTTGCAAGGTAGCTTTGAAGATTGCCCGTCATGGCAATAATAGGGTTTTTGAAATTCTTGATAAGAGGAATCAGAACCTTTATCTCCGGGCTATCCCCGCTTTTACTTAGTATCATCACTACATCTTCTTGTTGCACCATTCCAATATCTCCATGAATAGCGTCTGCAGCGTGAAGAAATAAAGACGGAGTTCCAGTACTGTTTAAGGTCGCAACAATTTTTTGAGCAACAATTGCACTTTTGCCAATGCCACTAATAACAACTCTTCCTTTACACTCATTTATTGTAAGCACAGCTTTTACAAAATCCTCGTTTATTAAAGTAAGCAGTCCACTTATTGAACGGGCTTCAATCTCAATAGTTTTTTTTGCTGAATCAATTATGTTGATACTATCCATTTACTGAAGAAAGATATAAAGAGTATAGGTTTTCGAAAGATTGCGAATATAAAAAAATGCAAACCTACATAAATTGGTGATTGTAAAAAACGTTGCTGTGTTATAATCTAAACTTCGTAACTTAACCACAGGAAATAATTTTTATAAAGAAAGATTATTTATGTTAAACTAATTTTGCCATATTTTTTCAGGGAATCATTTGTGTTAACTTTGATGCCTTTTAACAAATGTGGATAAGAAAAGAAAGCCATGCCTACAACAAAAGTAAAAACCAAAAGCCATCCCGTTAAACATTCTCCAAAGACTACAACGAATAAAAGCAAATCTGCATTTCTTTCAAAACATTTACAGAAGCACTTTGGATTTGATAGTTTTAAACACCCCCAGGAGGAAATAATAAATAATCTTCTGGAAGGGAAAGACACATTTGTAATAATGCCAACTGGTGGCGGTAAAAGCCTTTGCTATCAGCTTCCCGCGTTAATTAGTGAGGGATGCGCTATTATTGTTTCTCCCCTGATTGCGTTAATGAAGAACCAGGTAGACCTTGTACGTGGCTATAGTAGCACAGACCATATCGCACATTTTTTGAACAGCACTTTAAATAAAGGGCAACAAAAAATTGTAAAAGATGATCTCGTATCTGGTAAAACAAAAATGTTGTATGTAGCGCCAGAGACACTTACCAAAGGGGAAAATGTCGATTTCTTCAAAGAACTTAATATTTCGTTTTTTGCTGTAGATGAAGCACATTGCATAAGCGAATGGGGTCACGATTTCAGGCCGGAATACAGGAGATTAAGAGAAATAATGGATGAAATAAATAAGAAAATACCAGTGATTGCATTAACGGCAACGGCTACGCCAAAGGTTCAAAGCGATATTGTTAAAAACCTCGGATTACGCGAGCCCAAAATATTTATATCTTCTTTCAATCGTGCCAATCTTTACTATGAAGTACAGCCAAAGCTAAAGAAGGAGCAGGTTATAAAAAATATAGTAAAATTTATTTCTCAAAATAAAGGCAAAAGCGGGATTATATATACTCTTAATCGTAAAACCACAGAGGAACTAGCACAAATGCTGATGGCTAACGGAATTAAAGCGGTGGCTTATCACGCCGGCTTAGATTCTAAATTAAGGGCGAGAAGACAAGATGAATTTTTGGGTGAAGATGTTCAGGTAATTGTAGCGACAATAGCCTTCGGTATGGGAATAGACAAGCCAGACGTACGTTTTGTAATACACTATAATATTCCAAAGTCAATCGAGAATTATTATCAGGAAACAGGCAGAGCTGGTCGTGATGGCCTCGAAGGAAAATGCATCCTATATTACTCGCATAAAGATGTGGCAAAGCTTGAGCATTTAATGCGTGATAAGTCTTTAAGTGAAAGAGAGGTTGGTGGACAATTAATTAATGAGACTGTTGCCTACTCAGAAAGTGCAGTTTGTCGCAGAAAGATGCTGCTTAATTACTTTGGAGAAGAATACAATAATGAAAATTGCGGCGGCAAGTGTGATAATTGTAAAGATCCTAAAGAATTGCTTGAAGCAAAGGTAGAGACCCAGATAGCATTAAAGGCGATAAAGGCACTTGAAGAAAGGTTTACTATATCGTATATGATAGCTGTCATATCGGGCAAAGCTAATCCACAAATAAAGATGTATCGTCATGATGAGAATCCTGTCTTTGGAACAGGAAAGGAGAAAGACGAGCATTTTTGGAATTCTCTATTAAGACAAATGCTTTTGGGAAATTTAATTACAAAAGATATTGAAGATTATGGGGTCTTAAAACTTACAAAGAAAGGCGAAGCTTTTTTCAAAAAGCCAACAACCTTTAAAATAGCTATGAACCATGTTTTTGAAGAAAGTGGCGAAGAAGAAGATGATGTCGTTGATAGTGGGGAAGTGGTGACAACGGATGATAAGCTTTTCGAAATATTAAAAAGTGTACGGCAGCAGGAAGCCAAGAAGAGAAACTTGCCTCCATTTGTGATCTTTCTTGAAAATAGTCTGCAGGACATGGCTACTCTTTATCCAACTACTTTAAAGGAACTGGAAAAGTGTCAAGGTGTGAGTGTGGGAAAGGCTTTTAAATTCGGTCGACCATTTGTTGATGTGATTTCAAAATATGTTGAGGAGAATGAAATAGAAAAGCCGGATGATTTTGTAATGAAAAGTGTAGTAAACAAGAATAGTAATAAGGTTTTCATTATTCAGAATGTTGATAAAAAGATGCCGCTTGAGACTATTGCAAAACATAAAACTTTAAAACTGGAAGAGTTACTTGAAGAGATGGAGACTATTGTTGCCAGTGGGACAAAGCTGAATCTTGATTATGCGATAGAAGATCTTGTTGAGGAATATGAGAGGGAGGAAATTATAGATTATTTCAAAGGGTGCCAAACCTCTAGCCTTGATATTGCCCGTGAGGAACTTTCCGATGGGAACTATACTCTTGAACAGTTAAAAATTATGCGAATTAAATTTTTATGTGAGTATGGGAATTGAGTGTGTAAACTTGTTTAAAAGAAGTAGCGAAATTTGAATTTTTATTTTAGTTGAATAATTCTATTTTTGCCGCCCGATGGTGCGGTAGCTCAGTCGGTAGAGCAAAGGACTGAAAATCCTTGTGTCGGCGGTTCGATCCCGCCCCACACCACATACCCCCTTAATCGGGGGTTTTGTTTTACAAGGAGTTTTCCGAATTTGCAATGCTCACAAAAATTTGTAGAGTGAGTTAAAAATATTGATAGTAAGATATGACTGAGAATATTCATTCATCAATTAAGAATAGATCGCGAAGAACAAGTTACAACAACCGTAAATCTAAGAGAAAGAATATTTTTTTGAAGCGTGTTATGCGAACAGTAAAAAAAGATCCGATTAAAATACTTTCCTGTTTTCCGCACTTTTAAAAAAGATCGTTTGAAAGTATTGGTTTTACTGG